>JBCAXE010000017.1:0-69451 GCA_038534195.1 Pseudomonadota bacterium | reverse complement strand
AGGAACAGTTAAAGCTGCAAAAATCGACGATTAATGTAATTCAGCGAATTAAGACTGCACTCGAAGAGAGCGGTGATTGATCCTGAACGGCAAGTTTGAGGCACTTTGCAGTCATTAGCAGTTTTGCGTGCTACTTCCGCTTTTGGCGAATTTCAGACGTTTTGATTGAGTATGGGGCCTAGCGCGGTTTGCGTTAGTATTTATCTAATTGATGTCCCACGACTCTTTAAAGCGCTGGGCAACCCGTGGCCGTGAAGAATCTACGTCCGACCTCAGCGCGCGCCGCCAATCCTTCATGACCCGCTTCGCGCTCCTCAGGATGAGGGGTGATTTATTGCTAGGCGAATTTTTTTGTAGGTGGTCTGATGAGGGGTCTTTGTACTCCGTATAAAAAATGCGCCACTACCAGCCTTCCAACGCAACGCCCCAATCCTTAGGGTGATGGGATAGGAACCCATCACGCGCAGCATCCGTCGTGAGGGACGGGCGTTTCGGCTTAGGGATCGTCGCCATTTAGCGCTCGCCTAGCGGCGATAATTCATCCAGTCGTCGATCCGCGAGAAGATCACGAAGGCGATCGACAACACGATCATGATCAGCAGCGCCATCTGAATTTGCGCATCCGCAGCGTGCTTTTCATGCTTTGACGGCCGGTCGTCATCCACAAGGATGGTTTCGGAGAGATCATCGTTAGATGGCGCGGCGGTTTCAGTTTCAGGTTGCGTTTCCGGCTCTGTCTCCGGCTCCGGCTCCGTTTCCGGCTCTGTTTCTATCCCCGGATCAAGGTCTGTTTCGCCGTCGATGATGATCACTTCCTCGTCGGAGCCAGGAGGTGGTGTGTCGTCTATCGGCGTCTCGTCCGTAGGCGTATCGTCAACCGCGGGCGTGTCATCTTCGGCTGGCGGGGGATCTGCAGGCGCCTCGTCGCTTGGCGCATCATCCGCCGTCGTATCCGCCGGGGCGTCGTCGCGTGCGCCCGGCAGGTTACTGTCGTCCATGTTGTCTTCGCGCCGGTCGTCCGGGTTGCTGTCATCGAGAATGAGATCGTCGCCATGCTCGATCCGCGTTTCCATGGCGTCGAGTTCCTGCGCGTCGTTGCGGCCCATGGTGGACGCTGCGACGCCAGCGCCGCCGGCGACCGTCGCGCCCTGGATTGTGCGGCTTTCGCCAAGCCCGCCGCGGCGCGGCGAATCTTCCACCGGCGTCATGCGCGAATTTTCGGCGATCTCTTCGGGGTTGCGAACGATCGGCGGATTGGTCGGCGTCAGGAACAGGGCCCGTTCCGCTGCGCGCCGGCGCGTCAGTCCTGTGACCGGCCGCAGAACGCCGCCGACGGTCGCCTTGTTCCACCAGGTCAGCGCATCCGCCGCGCCGAGGCGATCGCCTTTATTCAGCCGCCGCCGGGCGGTGGAGCCGCGATAGGCTTCAATCCCTACATTATAGACGAAGCTGACCAGCGCATCGAATTCGTTCTGGTTCAAATCCACATTGGTGAGCCGACCGACGGCCTGCTCGCGCGGGCGCAAATCCTGTCGTAGAAGGTTTTCCGCCTCACGTTCGGAGATCCGCTGGCCCGGCTTCACGTCGGGGCCCGTATGGCCGTATCCGATTGTCCAGATTCCGGCGATATCCTGATAGGCCTCCAGTTCAAGGCCTTCAAACCGCTTCAGGAGGTCAATCCCGTTTTGTGACATTTTCATAGAGCGAATCCCCGAGACCCCACGATTGGGCCAACTCTCTTCGTCAAACCATATCGTTAATCTGGTGACGTGTGTAGGCCAGAATGCGGCCATGAGGGGGCATAAATGGCCTCATTGCTTTGATTCTCCTGCAAGTGTGATATCCTTCACACCAGTGTCATAAAGTATCGCGTGTGGCGTATTGTAAAGTGTGACCCCCGCGTCTGAATTGGCGAGAAGCCGGCCATTTTCTTGATGGATGTTGGGGCCGGCGTTTAAAAGCAGGGGTTACGAAATGCCGGGTATTTGCAAAGCGGTTGCGGCCGTTCTCTCATTAGTTGTCACGATTTCAGGCGCGTCGGCGCAATCGACGTCGAATTCCACGTTGAGCAAAAATCGGGTGCTGGAAACGATCAGCGCCGCCGATGTGACAGCGCTTCTGGCCGAATTGAGCATTACGACGGCGCTCAGCGAGAACGATCCCGGCCTGCCGCCGTTTATGGTCGCCACGACCGCCGGCGGCGCGACTTTCTTTGTTAATTTCGACGGCTGTACGGATGTGGCCGCGGCCGCGGGCTGCATTCTCGTTGGTCACTTTACGGCGGGCGCCAATCTCGGCCTCAGCTATGATGATCTCAATGAGTTCAATACGCTCGCGCAAGTGACGAGGGCGGTCAATGATACGCAGAACAATCTCGTTTTGTTCGCACACCAACAGATTATTTCGGGCGGCGTCGGATCCGACAATTACCGTTTAAATCTCGTCTTGTTCCTGCAGGATATGCAGGCCCATGCGGATCGGCGCCAGGGCGCGGTCACGTCCGTGTCGTTCGAACAGGCGGCCGGCGCCGCATCGTCGAAAATTCTGAGCGGTGAACCCGGCGCCGCGGCCACGCCGGAAGCTATCTCAACGGCCATGTCTCATCGGCTGGTTGAGACCGCCATCGATAATAATTGGACAACGGATTATACTGCGGGCGTGCCGGCTGCGCTGAAAGAGTAGTCGCCGGACACTTAGGCTTGTTCGCGTAAGTGAAGCGGCGCGGCGTCGCCGTTTTCTGCGGCGGCTCCGTTGCCGCTATAGGTTTGCGGCTTGTTCTGGGACGCCACTTCATCAGCGATCGCCCGCAGGACGCTTTCGCCGGCCATTTGCGCACCTGACAGGAGTGCGCGCTGTTCTTGGGCGCGCGCTTCAAAGGTGCGGGTGATGTCTTTTAACTGCGCCAGCAATTCGTCGCCGGCGCTTTCCACAAGCCCTCGATCTTCGCCCACCTGGCGGATTGTGTTGGCGTAGGCGGCGGCGAGGCGGGCCTTGTCGGCCTGTAGGAGCGCCATGTCGCCAGGACGGCGCGCCTTCAGCGCCTTGTTCTCTTCGACGAAGATCGCCGTCAGTTCCTGTGTCAATGCGATCAGCGCTTTAACGCGAAGCGCCGGGTCCATCACGGGCTGATCGTTTGTCGGGGTTTCGATGTCGGACATGGGTCTGGCCTCAACTTAAGATAATTGGCGGAGGGGAGAGGATTGCAGGTCGATCAACGCGGCTTTCACCTGATCGGCGATGCCGAAGCCGCCGCGTTCGGCGATCGCGCTTGCATATTGTTCCTGGAGCAGACTTTCAAAAGCCTCCTGCCCAGGGCCGCCGCCGGCGAGGCCCGGCGTTTCCACGGAAGAAAAAAGCGGCTGGAGAAGTTGCGCGATGATCAGCGCTTCGAATTCTTTCGCCGTTTCTTCAATGCGGGCGTTCTGTTGTTCGCTGCTAAGTCGCGCTGGGCCGGCTTGCGCCAGCGCGGACTGCGTTGGGGCGGACGGCGATGCGGTGATTTGTTCAATCGCTGTCAGGCTCATCACATCACCTCGATTTCGGCCTGAAGAGCGCCGGCGGCTTTGATCGCCTGAAGGATTGAAATCATGTCGCGCGGGCTTACGCCGAGCGCGTTTAATCCGTCCACAAGATCGCTGAGGCGCACGCCTTCCTGGACGATTTTCAACTCGCCTTCCTCATCGTCGGCTGTCAGGTCCGTGCGCGGGACGACAACCGTGTCGCCGCGTTCGGAGAATGGGCTCGGCTGGCTGACTTGCGGGGTCTCGCTCACTGAGATTGTCAACGCGCCTTGCGCGATGGCGACGGTGGAGACGCGCACATTATCGCCCATGACGATCACGCCGGACGCTTCGTCAATCACAACGCGCGCCGTTTGATCGGGGGTGACGCGCAGCGTTTCGATGTCCGCGATCAGGTTGATCATGTCGCCCTGATAGGATTCCAGCTTGTTGACACGCACCGTGCCCGGATCAATCACGGAAGCCGCGCCCGCGCCAAGCGTTTCGGTAATGGCGGTCGCGATCCGGCGCGCGGTGGTGAAATCGGGGTTGCGCAGTGCCAGGCGGATTGAGGCCTCGCTGAGAAGCGAATAGGTGATCTCGCGTTCAACAACGGCGCCGTTGGCGATGCGACCGTTCGTGGGGACGCCGCTTGTGATCTGCGCCGCCTGACCGCGCGCGGTGAAGCCGCTAACGGCGACGGACCCTTGCGCAATGCCATAGACTTCTCCGTCGGCGCCATGAAGCGGCGTCACAAGAAGAACACCGCCGCGCAGGCTTTCCGCGTCGCCAAGGGCGCTCACCGATACGTCGATGCGTGCGCCTTGCGTCGCGAAGGCCGGCAGGTTCGCGGTCACCATGACGGCGGCCACATTATCCGTATCAAGAAGTTCCGAACGAATATTGACGCCCATACGCTCCAGCATCGAGACGAGGCTTTCACGCGTGAAGGGCGTGTTGCGGATACGATCGCCAGTGCCGTCGAGGCCGACAACGAGCCCGTACCCCACAAGCATGTTCTCGCGCACGCCTTCCACAGCGGCGAGGTCTTTTATGCGCGACGTGGCGTGCGCAGGCGCGGTCGCCGATGCGGCGAGGGCGAATAGGCAAAGGAATGTCGTCGTCAGGTGGCGCACTGGCTGGCTCGTTTTTATTTGCTGTTTAGCTAATAGCCATTCCCGTGCCATGTGAGGGAGGAGAAAAATCTATTTAAAATCAACATGATATAAGGGGAGCGATCGCGTGCGTGGCGACGCGCCGCCGTGCGACCGGCAGCGCCTGCCGGGAAAAATTTGCCGTCCTTAACGCAACCTTTATGGCCGCGGGCTCATAAGCGAGAGCGTGGTGTGAGTGAATGCGATGAAAGTTTCAGGACCGAACAAGGCGGGCGCAACGGCGAGCGTGAAGCGTGCGAAGAAATCGGGCGGCGCGTCATCGGACTTCAAAGTCGACGCGGCGCCGGCGCAAACAAGCGCTTCAGCAGGCATTTCCAGCGCTGCGCCGATTGCAAGCCTTGATGCTTTAATCAATCTGCAAAGCGACGGCGCCTCGCGCGGAAAATTGATCGCCGCCGGCAAGCAGGCGCTCGCCTTGCTCGATCGCCTTCAGCAGGGGCTGCTGGAAGCGCGCCTTTACAAACGGGATCTGACCGCGCTCGCCGACCACATCGATCAACAAAAGTCGCTATTGGCGTCAGCGGGGACGCAAGCCGACCCTGCGCTGTCGGCTCTTTTCAACGATATCGAGCTACGCGCCCGGGTTGAGCTGGCCAAACTTGAGCGTTGATTTTGCAGCGGAAATTTATGCCGCGATGCAGCAACACCAGATCGCCGCACGGGCGTCAATCATTTCATCAACCTTTTGATTTAAAGCGCAAAAATGTGAGGAGGCGGGAGGCCGATTCCGGCTTGAGCAGGGAAAGGGCCGCCGCTATATAGGCCGCGCTGTCGAGGGCCCGCTGGTTGGGCGAGACCGCAGCGCGTGTGGATGATTGGGAGGTGTACATGTCGACGACCGATCTTGAAGACTATCGTCCAACCGAAGACGAGCCCTTCATGAACGACCGTCAGAAGGAATATTTCAAGCGCAAATTGCTCGATTGGCGCGACGATATCCTTCGCGAGAGTAAAGACACGATCAACGGGTTGCAGGAAGACAGCCTGCACTTGCCGGATATCGCCGACCGTGCGTCGAGCGAGACTGACAAGGCGCTTGAGCTCCGGACGCGCGACCGGCAGCGCAAACTGATCTCAAAGATCGACAGCGCGCTCCGGAAAATCGACATCGGCGAATACGGCTATTGCGAAGAAACCGGCGACCCGATCAGTCTGCGTCGTCTCGAAGCGAGACCGATTGCGACCCTGTCGCTTGAAGCGCAGGAACGCCACGAGAAATCCGAAAAGGTGCATCGCGACGATTAGACGAATCAATGAACGCGGTTCGCTGAATGGCGCAAAGAAAAAACCCGCTTCACGAAGAAGCGGGTTTCTTTTTGGTGGTTCGTTTAAGCGTTAGGCGTAAATCCGTACCCGCGCTCTCGCTGAACAATTATTACGGGCGACCCGTTTCAGGCGGCGGTACGGTACGAGGTCAGAGTCCGGGCCGCGCGGGGTCACGGTGCATACGAGACGCTGACCGCGGCGCGTGTAGACAACCTCTTCCTTGACCACGATCCGGGCGCGGAAGCGCGTGTCCAGGACGCGGCGGAAGACAAGATCGCGGTTGCGCGAACGATAGCCGTTGTTCCGGTAGCCGCGGCGCGAGTTATAATATCCACGATCGCCGAAGGTGACGCTGAAGCTGGCGCTGCTGCGATTGCGCCGGTCATAGGCGCCGCTGAAATAGCGATCACCCGGGTAATAATCGTAATAGTTGGCGTCGTGCGAACGGTGGTCATGATCGTACCGGCACAATTCCGGACGGTATTCTGCTGAAGCCGCTGTAATGCCCATGGCTGCAAAGCCGACGATCCCGGCCGCAATTGCTTTTATCATCATTTTCATGGCGTTCTCCATTCCTTGTCCCCAGCAGGACTGCCCATGAACAGACGGTAAAATTCAATTAAGGCGAGAATCGAGCGGCCGTTAGGCGCACGGATGTCCGATATTGGGAATTGTAAAGGCGGGTTGTAGCGCGTCACAAGCGCCCACCGCCGCATGCTGACGGTTTAGAACGGGAAGATAATGTCGTAGAGTTGCTGACCGTAGCGCGCTTGCTGAACATCCGTAAGCTGACCACGCCCGCCATAAGAAATACGCGCTTCGGCAATTTGCGCATGACTGATTCGGTTTGCATTGGAAATATCTTCCGGACGAATAACGCCTGTAACGATCAGTTCACGGACTTCGAAATTGACCCGTACCTCCTGTTTACCGGCGATTACGAGATTGCCGTTCGGCAGGACGTCCGTGACGATAGCGGCGACGGTCAGCTCCACATCTTCGCGACGGTCCACTGAGCCTTCGCCGCGTGTGGAGGAGTCCGACGACAAGTCCACAAGCTGGGCGGGGTTCGCGCCGTCGGGGAGAATGTCGGCGAGGCGCTGTTCAAAACCGCCGAACGCGGGGAGCTCGGCCTGTTCGCCGTTGGCGCGCGTGCGTTCGGTGCGATTGTTGAGTCGCGCGCGATCGTCAATATCGATGACAACGGTGACAATGTCGCCGCGCGAGGAGGCGCGTTGGTCTTTGAAGAATGACCGCGCGCCGGGCCGCCAGAGGGAGTTCGCCTTCACTGTCTCGGGCCGCGCCGCCGGCATCGGCAGTGATACCGTGCGTCCGCCGTAAAGCGCGGCGGGGTTTTCTGTCGGCGCAAGATCGGGGGCTTGCCCGATATTTTTGATGCGCCCGCCGGCGGCGCAAGCCGAAAGGCTGACGGCGAGTAGGAGAAGGCTGAGCGTGCGAAGAGGATGCGTCATCTTATAGGTCCAAAAAACTCGGTTGCTGTCGGGCGCCGATCACGCGCGCTTCGTTCGTCCCGGTAATGACCGCCTTGATCGTGCGTTCGCTCTTGGTGTTCATGATGTTGATCACGTCGCCGAGTGCGCCCGATTGGCGCGCGACGCCATGGTGGGAGACCTGCAAGCCGCTCATCTTATAGCGCACGGTGACGAGGGCGCCTTTCTTGACGAGTTGCGGCGCTTTAACGGCGTTGGCGCGCAGCGGCGTGTTCGCGCGTAAGGGGCGCATGGCGACCTTGCCGATCACATCGCCCGCATTAGTGACGAAAGAGAGCGCCGGAAGGTCATTGCGTTCCACGTAGACAATGTCGCTTTCCGCGATAATGTCGCCGCGGGCAATGGACCGGGTCAGAACCGGGAACCGGGTCGTCGCCGCCGCCCGTCCAGAAATCGACGCCGGCGCGACGCCTGGGTGACTGCGGGCGCGAATGAGAAAGCGGCCGGTGATCGGATTAACGCTCACGCTGTCAAAGATCGGCGCGCCGTTAGCGACGAGCGCAACGGACGTCGCAGGCGCGTCGAGGGTGATAACAGCGTCGGCCGCAACGCCGTGACGCATGAGCGCCGCTTCGATTGTGGGTGCGAGGTCGCTCGCCGTCGCGGTTAAAGCCGTTTCTTCCGCATGCGCTGAAAGCGGTCGCATAAGCGTCAGCAGAAACCAGAGCGCGATGGCGGCGTAGCTCACAAATCCGGGAAGGCGGGTCGCTTTCATTTCAGGCGCGTCCTATTTACTGGCGAAGGTTGGCGTTGGTGGCGAGCATTTCATCGGAGGTCTCAATCACCCGCGCGTTCATCTCGTAAGCGCGCTGCGCAGCGATCAGCGAGGTGATCTCCTGCACGGGATCGACGTTCGATGTCTCGATGAAGCCCTGAAGGATGGTGCCGAAGCCAGGCTCGCCCGGATTGCCGATCACCGGTTCGCCTGATGCGGAGGTCTCCAAAAGAAGATTGTCGCCGATGGCCTCAAGGCCGGATTCGTTGAAGAATGTTGCGAGTTCAAGCTGGCCGAGTTCCTGTAATTGCTGCTCGCCTGCGATCCGCGCCTGAACGACGCCGTCTTCCGAAATGGAAACATCGACCGCGTCTTCCGGCACGGTGATGCCGGGCAGCACTTCATAGCCGTCTTCGGTCACAATGCGGCCGTCAGCGGAAACGGCGAAATTGCCGGCGCGCGAATAGGCCTCGGTGTTGTCGGGCAACTGAATGCGGAAAAGGCCGCGTCCGGAGACGGCGAGGTCGAAATCATTGCCGGTGGAAGTCACGTTTCCTTGTTCGGTGATGCGATAAACCGAGCCGGTTTTGACGCCTGCGCCGATCTGAACGCCGTTCGGCACGACAGTGCCCGTGGCGTTGGAGATGGCGCCCGCGCGCTCCAGCGTCTGATAAAGCAAGTCCTGGAACTCCGCCCGCTGACGTTTGAAGCCAACCGTGTTGAGGTTGGCGATATTGTTCGAGATCACTTCAACGTTGCGTTGCTGCGCGAGCATGCCCGTGGCGGCGATGGAGAGGGATTTCATGGGGGTGCTGGCTCCTATGCCTGATCGCTGAGCGTGGAGATGGCGTTACGCGCCAGCTCATCTGATGTTTCGACAACGCGCGCCGCCTGTTCATAGGCGCGCAGGATTTCAATCATGTCGGTGACCGCGGTGATCGGCGCGACATTCGATGTTTCGATAAAGCCTTGTCTGACGCGCGGCTGGTCGACGGCGTTCGGCGGTGTTGCGGCGGTGAACAGGTTATCGCCTGTTTTGCGCAGGCCCGCTTGCGCCTCAAACCTGAAAACGCCGAGGGTGGCGACGGGCGCGTCCAGCTGTTGCAGAACGCCGTCCGGCGTCAGGAGCGGCGGACCGGCCTCCGGGTCAAGAATAATTGGCGAGCCGCCTGCGTCGAGAACCGAGGCGCCGTCGCGCGTCACCAATTCGCCAAATGTGTTGATATTGAAATGGCCGTCGCGCGTATAGCGCACGCCGTTTGCGGTCTCGATGGCGAAAAAGCCGTCGCCTTCAATTGCGAAATCAAGATCGTTGTAAGTAGGCTCCAGTCCGCCTGCGGAGAAATCGGTGTAGCTGTCCGGGTCGACAACAAGCGAAACAAAGGGGTCCTTAACGTCCGCTTCAGCATTCCTAACAGGAACTTGCGCAATATATTCGCGAAAGGCGAGACGCTCCGCCTTGTAACCCGCCGTGGTCTGATTAGCGATATTGTTCGCCGTCACTTCCAGGGCGCGCGTCAGGACGATCTGTTTCGATAATCCGGCGGTGATGGCGTTTTCCATAAAGGCGGCTCTTTTTCAATCGACGAGAGGTGGGTTCTTGCGCCCAGCGTCGCAAGCGGCATGCCAGAGAAAATCAATTTAAAAACAACGTGATAGTGAGTGAGCGGTTCGCGAGGCGGCAGATCTTGCCGGGCAAATTTCACCGCCGAAACCGGTTTTTAACCCTGTTTGCGCTCTTATGGGCGGGCTGCTCGAGCAATTGTGTCGAGGACGAAAGAATGACGAACACTCCGGGTACAGGCGACCGCGAACGCGTGCGCACGCCAGGCAAGTATATTGTCCTGGCGGTTGGCGTTTCTTTGTGTTTCGTGGCCGGTATTGTCGTCTTCGCGGAACGGACGCAAGTCTTCGCCGGCCGGCCGCAGGCGGCGATCGAAACCGTTAAGGTCGGCAAGACCCATTATGCGCCGCTCCCTGAATTTCTGATTGACTTGTCCCCGGATCGCGACGGGCGCGTCGCCTATTTGAAATTGTCGGCGTCGATCGTCGTCAAAAGCGGTCAGCAACAGGAAACCCTCCAGCAAATCGCTGCGGCGCAGCCCTATATTATTGAGAGAACGACGTTCTTCTTGAGAGAATTGCAGCCCGAAGATTTTCGCGGGTCGGAAGGCATGGCGCGCGTCAAACGCGAGCTGTTGCGCCGGATCAATCTCGTCCTTGGGCCGGCGAAGGCTGACGACGTTGTCATCAACGATCTTGTTATTCAGTAGAAAGCGTATTGAATGTCTGAAACCACACAAACGGCGTATGACGAAGAAGATGACGTCACCTGGTCAGAAGATCAGGGCGACGATATCTCCGATCTTTTCGGCTTCGACTTCGATGCGGAGGAGGGCGTCGACCGATCGGGATTGCGCGCGTTGATCAACTCAGCGCTGGTCTCGCATCGCCGCCTACCCATGCTGGACGTTATTTTCGACCATACCGCCCGGCGCATGTCCACATCGTTGCGCCAGATGGCGGACGACAATGTGGAAGTGGCGCTGGACGATGTGACGTCGACGCGCTTCGGCGACTTTTTGGGGGCGCTGCCGCAGCCGACGGTCGTCGGCGTCGTTTACTCGCCGCTCCTTGACAATTATTGCCTCGTCGCCGCCGATGCGACGCTCGTCTCTTCCATCGTTGATCTCTTGCTCGGGGGGCGGCGCGGTGCGGGCGCGCTCAGCATCGATGATCGCGGGTTTACGGCGATTGAGCTGTCTCTCGCGGAACGCATGCTGTCCTTGCTCGTGAATGATCTCGACGATGCGTTCCAGCCTGTGGCGTCGCCGAAATTTGCAATCGATAGAATCGAAACGACGCCGCGCTTCGCCGCAATCGTGCAGGAGGCGAGCGTATGCGCCCTTGCGAAGTTCCGTATTCGCATTGATGAGCTGGGCGGACGCGCCTCAATTGTTATTCCGCATGCGACGCTGGAGCCGCTGCGCGATGAACTATTGCGGGAATTCATCGGCGAAGCGCACGCCGCCGACGCGATGTGGCGCGATCATCTTGCGCAAGAAGTAAAGACGGCCACCGTCGATCTTCGGGCCGTCATGGCGGCGAAGACGATGCCGCTGACGCAACTGCAACAACTGGAGGAGGGCGACACGCTCGTTTTCGCCGCCGCGCCCACGAGCGCGATTGAGCTGCGTTCCGGCGATGTCCTCATTGGACGCGGTAAAGTGGGCCGCGCCGGCGATCGCGTAGCGGTTCGCATGGAAAACGAAAAGCCGCGTAAAGAAGAATTGACCGACGGAGATGCGTCATGACGATGGCGGCGATTATGGACGGCGCTCTGGCGCTCCTTCTCTGCGCCACCTGCGTTTACTGCGTGATGTTAAACAAGCGCCTGCGCTCGCTAAAGGCCGGACAAGACGAATTGCAAGCGGCGATCGCCGTGTTCGACAAGGCCGCCGCCAGCGTCAGTGCGACGCTTGAGCGCGTCGAAGCGGCGGGGCTCGACCAGACGCGCGATCTTGATCACTCGCTGGACAAAGCCTCGGCGATGGCTGCAGAGCTGTCGGTGATGGTGAGCGCGGGGGACAATATCGCCGGCCGCATCGAACGCGCTGTCGATGATGTGCGCGCGCTCGGCAAACGCGGCGCGCGGCCGCCGCTGAAGGAATGCGCATGATGGGAGCGGAGAAACGCGCGGCGATATTGCCTGTGGTGATCATGGCGCTGGCTGTGGTCGCGCTCCTGCGCGCGGCGAATGTTTGGGTCGGGTTTTCGAGCGCCGAGGCCCAAACAGCCGGCGCCGACCGGGTTGATACGATCGTTGTCGCTTCTGCCATGGAAGCGCCGTCGCCAGCGGTGGCCGAAACGCCCTCAGCAGTAGAGCGGCGGTTGTTGGCGCAACTGGCGTCGCGCCGTGAGGCGCTTGACCAGCGCGAGCGCGATCTCGACACGCGCGAGGCCTTGTTGAACGCCGCAGAGACGCGGCTGACTGAGCGTTTCGCCACGCTTGAGAGCGAGATTGAAACGCTGAACGCGTTGCTGGCCAAAAAAGAGCAAGCCGAGCAGGCCGAATTCGATGCCTTGTCCGATGCGTATGAACGCATGAAACCGCGCGAAGCGGCGCGGATTTTCGAAGTGCTCGAAGACGATATCCTTGTGCCTGTGGCGGCGGGCATGCGTACGCAGGCGATTGCGGGGGTCCTCGCCGAGATGAACCCGAATAAGGCGCGCAGGCTGACGCGGCTCTTGGCCCAGAACGGCGTCGATGCGGGTGCGGATCAACCATGAAGGCGGCGCGAAAGTTTTACGTCAGTTTGACGGCGAGCCTCATCGCTGCGAGCGGCGCAGCGGCGATCCCGCCAGCGGAAATTGATGAGGCGGCGAGCGCCGCCACTGATCCGGCGCCGGCTGCATCATTGCACACGCGTTCCGCTGAAGAAATTCAGAGAGAGGCGGCTTCCAAAGGTTTTTTCGCCTTTGAGCAATCCTTGCGCGACCGCGTCGCCGCCGGCGGGGGCGCATCGGCCGCCAAGGATCTCGCCGCCTTTTACGCCGCCCACAAATTGCACGTGGAAGCGCTGGCCGCGCTTAAAGATATAATTATTTCGCCGGGGGCGGATGTTCAGCGCATGCGCGCCAAGAGCCAGTACGCAATGGGCCGATACGGCGCGGCGATTGAGCTCCTTGATGACGAGCCATTTGCGCGCGAGCCTGACGCGCAATTGCTGCTCGCTGCGGCGCTCGCGCATGAGGGCGGCTACGAGCGGGCCTTATCGATCGCCCGGAATGGTTTTCCTGATGGTTTGCCGGACGATGCGCCGGATGAGGCGGTATTATTGCTAGCAGAAGCTGCTCTCGCGCGAGGTGATTTGGAAAGAGCCGGCGCCATCATCGACATGGCGAAGCGCGCTGCGCCTCAAGCACTTGATTTGAACCGCTTGCGTCTTCTCCAGGGCGCGCTTGATCTCGCCGAGCGAAGCGACGCCCGCACGCTGGAAGCGCTTGACGCGATCGGGGCGGAACCCTGGAGTGCGTGGGCGGCGCTCAAAGTCCTGACCCATCGACACGCGAAACAAAAAGCGTCAGATGCGGATTTTGCGGCGGCGCTAAGCGCGCTCGCTCTGCGCACTGATCACGGCGCCGTTCGGCGCGAGATCGCTTGGGCGCACATTGGTCTCGCCGAACAAAAGCCGCTGTCACGAGTTTATGTTGAAAATCTGCGCGCCTTTATCGATGACTTCCGGGCGTCGGATGATCACGCCGCCGCTGAAAAAAAATTACGCGCCGCGCTGACGAGGCTTTTTGACGGCTCGCAAGCGCTCGCGCCCATGGATGCGGCGCAAATCTTTTATGAGAATATTGACTACGCGCCGCCCGGACGCGACGGCGACGCTATGATCCGAAGCGTCGCGGAACGGCTATTTGACCTCGATCTCGGCGAAGCGGCGGTCGAGTTGCTTGAGCATCAGGTGTTTAACCGGTTGCGCGGCGCCCAGCGGTCGACCATCGCTGCGGACCTCGCCGACGGCTATCTGACCTTGAAACGTCCGAGCGAAGCGCTGCGCGTGTTGCGCTCGACCCGGATTGCAGGGCTCAGCGATGCGGTCGCACTGCGGCGCAAGCTCCTCGAAGCGCGCGCGCTGGAACAGTCCGGCGACGCCCAGGGCGCGTTGCAGCGGCTTAACGAAAGCGCATCGATCCCTGAACGCGCATTGCTGGCGGATATTCAGTGGCGTCTTGAGGACTGGCCGGCGGCGGGCCGCGCCTATCAATATCTGATGACCCTGAACGGCGTCTCGCGCGAGAGGGCCGAAGAAGCGTTCATCCGCGCCGGCGTTTCGTTTTCACTGGCGGAAGATAAAGCTGCGCTTGGCGATTTGCTCCTCAGCGGGGAGACATTGTTCGTTGAGGCGCCCGCGCTCGCCATCGTGCGCGAGCTACAGGCGTCCGGCGCGTCGGCGCGGGGCGGCGATAACCCGGAAGAATTCATGGACGCCTATTGGCGGCTCTACCAACGCACGGCTGTGAAGGGCTGAAGGCGAGGGCGCGCCGATCGTCGAGTAATCAAGCGCTTTCGCTGTAGCGTTTGTGGTCTTTGCCGGTGCGTTCGGTGATGACCACGTTGCGGCCTTTGTCTTTGGCCACATAGAGGCACCGGTCCGCACGCTCGATGAGCGTTTCCACCGTATCATTAAGCGTATACTGGGCGACGCCCATGGACATCGTCACCACGCCAAGATCTTCGCCGGTGCGCCGTTTTTTCAGCCGCCGCGCTTCGACCGCCTGCCTGATGCGATCGGCGAGCATTTCGGCGTTGTCGAGCGTCGTCCCCGGGAGAAGGATGGCGAACTCTTCGCCGCCATAGCGCGCTAACAAATCCTGACCCTTGACATTGGCGTTCATAACCTCGGCCACAAGGCGCAGGACCTGGTCGCCGGTCTGATGACCCCATTGATCGTTGAAGCTCTTGAAGAAGTCGATATCGGCGAGCACCAGCGCGAGTTCTTCTCCAGTGGTTTTCGCATTCGTTACTTGCGCGGCGATCGCCTTGTCGAAGGTCTTGCGGTTCTTGATGCCGGTGAGGGGATCGAGCATCGCTTCAAGCTGAATGCTCTCCACGCTATGGCGCAAGGTCGCCACTTCGTCGGAAGACTCCGCCAGTCGTTTTTCGAGGTTCTGGTTTTCTTCGCGGATGCTCTTGGTAATCGTGATCACGCTTTCAAGGAGCGCGCCCACAGCGGGATTGTCCTTGGCCGACTGTTTCAGGTTCGCCGATACGCTCTGCAGGCGTTCGGTGTGCGCGTGTGTATTTTCACCGGAAGCCTCGATCACATCCGACAATTGGTTAATCTCGGTTTCAAACCGCGCCACCAGCTCTATCACGTCTGACGATAGATCCGTACGCAGTATATAAAGATCGTAAAGCTCGTCCGCGCGTTGTTGCGTGATCGCGCCCTTCAGTTCAAGGGTCTTCTGGATATCGCGCGACAGCGCAGGGTTCCGGCCTTCCACATGGGCGTACCAGACTTCGATATTTTTTGGCGTCGCGGCCAGGGAAAGTTGCTTCAAGGCGCCGATGGCGACTTCTGCGATACGGTGCGACTGTTCGACGGCTCTTGCCATGTTTAGGCGGGCTCCCACCACGAAATAAATTCGACGCCGCCTGCGTATCAGAAACCAGTAAATGAAACCTGATTTGGCCGAAAAAACCGGATATTTAGTGGCTCATGACTGTCGAGCTTTAAGGGTTCAGTAAGACGACTTAACGCTGCATAAACGCCGGCACGTGGTCGCCCATGCCAACCACAGCCGTATCTTCTTTTTCAGAACGCTCGCCCCGCCGCCGAGCGCCGGCTTTGCTTTTTTCTTCGCGGGGTTTTCGATCCGCGCGGCGTTCGCGTTTAGGTTTTTCCTCGCGGCGATCGGAGGCGCGTTTGCGCGTTTCCTTGAAATAGCCCTCGGGCATTGGTTGTTCTTCGATATCGTCCGCCCCGATTGTTTTCAGGATGGCCTCATAGATCTTGTCGTCGAGGGGCGAAATCAGTGTGAAGGACGCGCCTTCGCGCCCGGCGCGGCCCGTGCGGCCAATCCGATGCACATAATCGTCGGCGTTGATCGGTGCGTCGTAATTGAACACATGGGTGACGTCAGGAATATCGAGCCCGCGAGCGGCGACGTCCGACGCCACAAGAAACTTGATATCGCCGGAGCGAAACTTGTCGAGCGTTTCCATGCGGAAGGCCTGCGCCAGATCGCCATGGATCGGGCGTGCATCGAACCCGTGTTTTTGCAGCGACTTGGCGACAACATCGACGGTGGTTTTGCGGTTGCAGAAAATAATGCCGTTCTTCACGCCGTCCATCGCGATCAGTTCCCGGAGCGCCGCGCGCTTGGCGCCGTCATGCTTTGTCGGGACGCGCACGATTCGCTGCGTAATCGTCTCCGCGGCGGTGGCGGGGCGCGCCACTTCAACCCGCGCCGGGGCGTTCAGGAACGTGTCAGTGATACGCTGGATTTCAGGCGGCATCGTCGCGGAGAAAAACAGCGTCTGGCGCATAGGCGGCGTCAGCTTAAAGATACGCTCAATATCCGGAATAAAGCCCATGTCGAGCATCCGGTCGGCTTCATCGACCACCATGACCTCAATGCCCGTGAGCAACAGGCGCCCGCGCTCGAAATGGTCGAGGAGGCGCCCCGGCGTCGCGATCAATACATCGACGCCGCGCGTTAGTTTCGCATCCTGATCCGCAAACGAGACGCCGCCGATCAGGAGCGCCATCGTTAGTTTGTGGTGCTTGCCGTATTTCTCAAAATTCTCCGCGACCTGGGCGGCGAGTTCGCGCGTCGGCGCCAGGACCAGCGTGCGCGGCATGCGCGCCCGCGCGCGGCCTTTCGCGAGCCGCTGGATCATGGGGAGCGTGAAGGAGGCTGTCTTGCCGGTGCCGGTCTGTGCAATGCCGAGCACATCGCGGCCCTTCAAGGCCTCGGGGATCGCCGCCGCCTGGATCGGCGTCGGGTTTTCATAGCCGGCTTCAGCCAGCGCTTCCAAAAGCTTCGGCTCGAGGCCGAGGTCTGCAAAATTCATAAGGGGTCGCTTGTTGTTGTCGTGGGAACGCTTAATCAAGAAGCGCGCCGTTCAAGGGTTTCTAAGCGGATCAAAAGTAAACGCCCCGCTGTTCCGCTTGAACTGAACGATGCGCTGGTTCCACTGTCACAGACACGGTCAAGGCGGCGACGTCTTACATCCTGATCCTGACGGATAAATGCGCGCGCTGCGTCTCTGTCACGAAGCCGACCTATGAATGTCGCCGGCAAATGTCAACGATTAAGGCGGGGGAATTGTGACCAAATCACTACACTTACGCGACTTTAGCACCCAATTCTTCGCTACTCGCGTCGTTGTGCGCCGGTCTTTTGGGGAATGACAGAGTAAAGACGCTGCCGCCGTCCTGCGCGTAGGTGACCGCGCCGCCCGCTATCTCCATAGCGCGCGCCATGGTGCGAAGGCCCATTTTGACGCTTGTCCCGTCTCCGTTCAGGTAGTTATCCAGTTCGGTTAACGGTGTTGTCAGGCACGCAAAATCTTCCGCCGATATGCCAGGACCGTTATCTGCGAACCGCATCTGAACAGTCTCGCCAGCGTCGGTTACTGAAATCGTCAGCGCCAACGGCGTTGAAGCGCTCTGCCTCGCATCGCCCAAAACATTAGAAATCGCCGCTTCCACCAGCCGCCGATCAACGGAGAGTTTTTTCACGTCGCATTTGATCGATACGCTGACATTTTCGTCCAGAGACGCAGTTGCATCACTGATCAACTCCAAGATGTTGACGTCTTCGATGTCGGGCTTGCGCGCAACCTCATCCAGCTTGTGGTAGGCCAAGAGCGTTGAGACGCCTGCGCTCAAATCATGTGACGCTGCTTTGATATATCTCGCGCTGTCGAGGCACGATGTTACTGTGTCACGCGTCTCTTCATCGGAGAGTTTTGACAGAACGATATCGGTAAAACCGGAAATCTGATGGATTGGCGTTTTCACAACATGGAGCAACATATTGAGAGCGGCCACCTTACGCTTGTTGTCACGCCGGGTTTCGTCGAGAAGGTGCGTTAGCTGTTCGTTTTGTTGTTCAATGACGCGATGGTTGAGGTATTCCTTTCTGCGCAACCGTTCCAACAGGTACGTGCCGAACAAACAACAACCGAACATTGAGATCAGGAAATAGAGATTGATAAAGATTATCTCTGTGCCGAGCTCCGGCTTGTTGGAAATTGCAATATGATAGCCCAAAAACATGACCAACAGCGTCATTGACGCGCGAACGAAGCTCAGACGCTGTAAAAAGCTCGAAAAAATGGCCATTGTGATAAGGCCGACAAAGTAATTGCTATCCAGGTTGGGCTCGCGCCAAATCGCGAAATTGATCACGCTCCCTCCGAAAACAACAAGCGTGGGAGTAAAGATTTGATAGTGTCGCCACGCCCACTCATGAACAAGCGCCATTGCGAACGAAACAGTGACGACGGCGCCGAACAATCTGATCGCGATGATCAGCCATGGTTCTTCGAGCGCGACAAAGTCGAGGATTGAGAATGCCGCGAAGACAACGGCGCCCGCGATCAGCGGCGCCGCATGGGTGTTGCGATCTTGCCGCGTTAGAAATCGCTGAAATCCTGCCTCAGTGGCGCGATCCGTGAATGTACAGGTCAGCGGATGAATGTTTAGGTTTTCTGACACGCGAAGCTCCGAAGCTCCAGTTACGCGAAGATCACTTAGGCGACGGTTAATTTCAGGGCGGGATCAGAAAAAATCCGTAAACAAAGGTGTTCCGGACAATGTTGTAATCAAGAAGTTATTAACCTAACATAATTGGGCACGTCTTTGGGAGAGGAGTCGGCCAAACAAAGTATAAAGCGTATCAGAGGGGCGTTTATGAGTACGGCGAACTTCACAAGAGTCCATCTACCTCGACCCGAAAGATTTTTGGCGGCAGACCTTTTTCCGGAACCGATCCCTGATTTTGTGATTGATGGCGATCACTGTGACATTGAGAATATCAGCGCAAATGGCGTCGCCTGTCTTTTTCCCAGCGGCGCTTTGTGGAAGCCCCAGTTCGCTACTTCTGTAGAATTGTTTATTAATCAATCCGGACACGAGCTTTATTCCGGAAAAGCTACGATCCGGCGCATAAATTTTGAGAATGGTCGGCAGTTTGCGGGAATTTCTTTCGACGACATGAGTTTTTCACTCGCCGATTTGCGCTTGTCGAATGCGATGGTGTTGCTCGGTCTGGACGGCGAAATTCCTAAGCATGAATGCGTGCCGGAGACCTACAAAGCGTTATGCGCGGATTTTCTCGGGTATATTGCAGAACAGTTGAGTGTTCTCGCCGCCCATCCGGATCAAAGCGGCGCTGAAGCGGATAAAGTTGCAAATGATCATCATGAGCAAACAAAAGATGAATGGCTCGGATACATTGAACGGTTGAACCGTTGTGTTCTTGGCTACCGCGAGAACACGCAGGTTAAAACCGCCGTTAAGCGGTTCACCGAAAATTTGATCACGCCAATGCTCAGCGCCGGAGAATGCTGGCGCCGGAGCTATACGAAACCGCTCGGATATCCCGGCGACTACCAAATAATGAATTACGCCTACGATTTCGAACCGTTAGGGGACGCGCTACCGGCGAAATACTTACATCTGGTGGGCGTCACATCAGGCCGATTAATCTTGTCGCGAATGGACAGTCTGGTTGAAATGTTGACGGCGCACGCCGTCGAACGTCCGGAGAATGAACGGTTCAAAGTGATCAGCATCGGAAGCGGTCCAGCCCGTGAAATCGAGTCATTGGCGAGGGCCGTTAATCAAGAAAGCGGCCGGCGGCTCGACGCTGTGCTTGTTGATAGCGAGCCCGCGGCGATTGCGTACGCGGAGAAACTGCTTTCGCCGTTAAGCGAGAAAATCGGTTTTGATTTCGATACGATGAACGTCAGTATCCGCGATATCGTGAGCGAGCGGTACAGCGATGCGATCTATCGCAATGTTAATGTAATCTATTCCTCCGGGCTTTTTGACTATCTAGGCCCACGCACCGCCAGGCGGTACGTGGAGAAGTTATACGCCGCGCTCGAACCCGGCGGCCGCGTCATAATTGGTAATGTGAACGATAAACCTACCGGTGCGATCTGGGTGATGGAATACGCCACCGATTGGGGACTCTACTTCCGAAACGATCAAGAGATGCTGGCGATGGCGGAAGGTCTCGCAGATGCGAAGGTGACGCTCACCGAAGACGCGAACGAAAGCGTTTACTTTCTAGTCGTCGAAAAGCCCGTTCATTAAACGCCTGGAACGACGTAACGGATTGTCGCGCCGGACCGCCTATCTTCCGCGCCGGGAATTTGGTAAATAATATATTAATATGGGCTAATTGGGTGCTTCACGGTGGCGATCGTTAAACGAGACATACATTTCGATTTGAGCAACGCGCCGCGCTTCTGGTGTGGCGGCGACAAGATTGCGACGGCCTTCTTTAACTCCTTGTCGGTGTGTTTGCCACATGCTGAGCGGTATATCATTCGTTCCGTGATGGCTTTTAGATCGAACATTGATAGCCAATCGCTTATCGACGATATTGCCGGCTTCAAAACGCAAGAAGCAATCCACACGCGCGAGCATCAGAATTATAACGACCAGTTGAGATCGCTCGGCTACGATGTAGACGGTCTGGAAAAAGCGCAGAAGAATACGCTGGACTGGTTTGAGAATTCATTTGGCCGTAAGCGTAATTTGGCGATCACTGCTTGTATGGAGCATTTCACGTCAATCCTTGCGGAAGCAGTCTTGTCGCGACCGGAATTACTTGCGGACGCCGATCCGGGCTTTCGCGATATTTGGGAATGGCACGCGCTCGAAGAAGTGGAGCATAGCAGCGTGTCATTCGACGTCCTGCAAGAGGTGCGTTCTGGATATTTCTACCGATGTTCAACGATGCTGATCGCTACATTCGAGTTCGTGAAATTGATCAACCGGAATTTCGGATCGTTGTTGCGCGCTGATAGAAATGTCGGCGATCGCAAAGGTGTTCTGTCAGTATTAAATTTCTTGTTCGGGCAGCCGGGATTTATCCGTGCGCTGATCCTTCCATACTTCGCATTCTTTCGGCCTGGGTTTCATCCGGCGGAAGCGAAGAACAAGGAAAATCTCAAACGAATTCAGCTAGTGCTTGAGCAACGAATGGTGCAGCAGGCGGCGTAGGGGCCTTTTCGATTTTCTTTTATCATGCGGCGCCGTCGTCGCTTCGATGGCGCATTGAATGCATGCCTATCGATCGCAGTCCGGCGGTGGGCGATTATCGCCAACGTTCCAAGTCCATCAATTGTGTTTTGAATTTCTTTATTTGAGACGCGATAAATTCGAGATCATCTTGCGGTGTCAGAAGATGCGACATCGTCCGTTTTTTGAAAGGGTCTTCCTAGTGAAGTTGCGTCCAAGCGTTCTCGCCCCCTGTGTTGTTCTTTCCGGCCTTTCTCCCGCCTATGCCAGCGGTTTTGCGCTTGAGGCGCAGGCGGCGAAGGCGATTGGCGGGGCTTTGGCGGGCGCGCAGGCGGAGAGGGGCGCGCCGGGGTTCTCGACCTTTAACCCCGCTGCGATCGTGGGCGTTGACGGGCTCGCCATTTCAGCCTCGGCTATCGGGTTGATTGTTGATTCTGGTTTTGAAAATTCGTCCGGGCAGCTCCTCGGGGCGTTCCCGGTGGGGGGCGAGGCCGCTGGCAACGGCGTCACGGAGGACGCGTTCATTCCTTCTTTAAGCATGGCGGCGCCTCTTAATGACCGTCTCTTTGTGGGGTTGAGCGTCAATGCGCCGTTCGGGCTCGCCACATCTTACGGCGAGACCTCTATTCCCCGTTACCACGCGCTTGAGACTGAATTGACGACCCTGTCGGTGACGCCGGTGCTCGGCCTCAAGCTCAATGAACGGATATCGCTCGCCGCGGGGCCGCGCATCCAGCGCCTCGATTTTTTGGCGAGCGGGGCGAACGACGCGGCGGGGATCGCGGCGGCGCTCGGCGCCGTCGGGTTTACGCCGGGAACCGATGATTCCACCTTCCGCGTTGAGGGCGATGACATGGCTGTCGGCTTCGTCGCCGGCGCGCAAGTGGCGGTCTCCGACCGCCTCGATGTGGGTTTCAGTTTTACGTCCAAGATCACCCATGACTTTGAAGGCGAGGGAACGTTCGATAATGACGGGTCGGTCGCCGCCCAGACTGTCGCCGCGGTCGCCGGCACACTGCAGGACTCCCCATTCCAGACCGAGATTGTAACGCCGGCTTCGTTTCAACTCGGTGCGCAGATCGAGATGACGCCTGAGCTCACCCTACTGGCGTCGACCGTTTTTACGCGCTGGAGCTCTTTTGAAACGGTCACCATTGATTTTGAAAATCCGGTGCAACCCAACGAAGTGCTGACCCAGGATTGGCGCGACACATGGGCGTTTTCCGGCGGCGTGGATTGGCGTGCGACGCCGCGCGATTCATTTCGCGCCGGGGTGATGTTCGAAGAAACGCCGGTCAATGATTTTTTCGCGTCGCCGCGTATTCCGGATTCGGATCGCTTGTGGCTGACGGCGGGCTATTCCCGAAAACTCTCCGATACTTTCACGCTCCATACGAGCGCGGCCTATATCAGGCTTGACGACCGGCCCATCGCCTTTACGGGCGGTCTGCCGGAAAATCAGTTCCGCGGCGCTTTCTCAACAGACTTCCAGTCGAGCGCTGTCATCTTGTCAGTGGGGCTCGACGTCACGCTTTAGGGCGGGGCAGGCTACTGCTTCTTCGCTTCCTCGATGGCGGCGAGAAGACCTTCTTTGCTGAAGCCCGGCATCACCTTAATGAAATCGCTATTGAGCGACGCCACGATGAAAGTGGGCGTGCCGTCGGCGCCCATGTCGCGGGCGAAAGCGAGCGATTCCTGCACAGCCGCTTTCACTGACGGGTCTTTCACCGCTTTTTCAAGTTCGTTGACTTTAAGGCCGGCCTTTTTGGCGATCTGCTTGACGCGGTCTTCGGTGAGCGTGCCTTGCGCGTTCATCAACGCAAAATGAAGGTCCGTATACTTATTTTGCGCGCGGGCGGCGAGGGCGTATTCCGCAGCGATCAGTGATTCTTCCCTAAGGAGCGGCAGCTCGCGGAACACGACTTTGACGTCCGGATCATTCCGCGTAAGATCCTGTACGAGGCCTGTGGCTCGTTTGCAGTAGCCGCAATGGTAATCGAAAAACTCAATGACGGCGACCTTAGCTTTTTCCGGCGCCGCGCCGACGGTGTAGCCGCCATCGCCGTTGATCAGCGCTTTCAGGTTTTTACGCGCGCCGCCTTCCAATTGCGCGACCGCGCGTTCGCGCTCGCGATCCTGATAGAGGGAGATCGATTCGATGATGATTTCCGGATTGTCGAGCAGATAGTCGCGAACAATGTTCTCGATTTCCTCAGCCTGCGCATCGTCGAAGCGGGCGTTGTCAGCGCGGGCTTCAGCTTGCGGCGCAGGTTGTTGCGCGACGCCGAAGCCGCTGATCACAGCGCCGAGGATTACCGCGCCCATGAGCGCGAGTCCGATTGCAATTCTGGTGTTCATTGGTCGATCCCCAAATTTACTGATGAGGGTTTTATAGGCTCAGGGTTATTTGAAAAGAGGGTCGGGCACGTCGCCCGGGCGTCTTTTCTCTTCTTCCGGGGACGGACCCTGGCGTTCGTCGTTGTTTTGAGCGCTTTTCGGCAGATCGCCCTGCGTGGCGACGATAATATCAGCGGCTTTGCGATATTCCGGCGTGCCGCGGTCCAGGGCGGCGAGGGCGCGCCGTGCGAACTGATTGGCCTGGCCCTTGTCGCCTACATGATAGCGCGACTCCGCCGACGCGAGGTGTGCGAGCCCGATCTGGTCAAGACCGCCATGGGCGCGCGCGAGCTCATACCAGCCGAAGGAATTATCGGGCTCAAGCTGCAAGGCGGATTTGAACACTTTGATAGCCGCATCATAATTGTCGGTATCTTCCGTCGCCAGGAGGGCGCGGCCGAGATTGATCTTGAGGAGCGCTTTGGTGGGCGCGAGTTCTGTGGACCGGCGATGGGGCTCGATCGATTCCTGAACCCGGCCATACTCAAAAAGCATCTGGCCTTTCAACTCGAAGAAATAGGGGTTGTCCGGATCTTTTGCGATCAGCGTGTCGATTTCTTCCAGTCCTTTTTCGATTTGCGCCGACCGGTAATAGGCGACGGCGCGCGCGTATCGCGCTGGGTCTGAACTATCTGAAAGCGGATATTCGCGCATGGTGAAATGCGCCTCCTGGAGGAAGCCTTTGATTTTCGCCTGGATCATCCGCATACGTTTGATTTCTTCCGGCGTATCGGTTTTCAGATAATGCTCCGACTCTTGAGCGCGCCGTGTTAACGCGCTCATCCGGTTGTTTGCGAGCGGGTGCGTCTGCAGATAGGGGTTCGCCTGGCGCGCGGTGATCACCTGAAGGTTTCGCAGTTTGCCGAAAAATTCGATGAGGCCCCGGCTCGAATGACCGACGCGATCAAGATAGGTGATGGCGGCCTGGTCGGCGGAGGATTCTTGCCCACGGCTATATTTAAGCGCATTGGCGACGCCGATCGTCTGACCGAGCCCCAAAACGGCGAGGCCGGCGTCGGGCGCGCCCGCGGCGATGGCGCCGGCGGCGAGCACGAGGCTGAGCAGCATCGGCCGCGTCGCGTTGGCGAGCGCCTCATCGGAACGCGCCGTGTGGCCGCCAGCGATGTGGCCCGCTTCATGGGCGATCACGCCCACCACCTGGTTCGGCGTGTCGGCGGTGGTGATCAGCCCGGTATGGATCCCCATATTGAGACCGCCCGCGAAGGCGTTTGGCGTCGGATCTCCGATCAGGAGGATGTTGACCTGTTCGGCCGGCAAGCCCGCGGCGCGGAAGATCGGTAATGAGTAGTCGTCAATCCACTGTTCGATTTCAGTGTCGCGCAATAATTGCTGCGCCGACGCCGATCCGATGGTGGCGGAAAACAGAACAAGCGTCGCTGCCGTCAGCCGCAACACTTTTAAGGCTGTTGAAAAGGCCATACGCATCCAGAAACCAACTCCAGTACTGCTGAGCGGACCATAAACGCCGCCGGGGTTAACAAACCAACCCTAGCATAGCGCGGCGCCGTAATTGTGACCGGCGCGGCGTCGAATAAGGGCGTTTCGCCCGCCGGTCGCCGCAATCGTTAACCGCCGAGGGCCCGCGACCACCATCCTTTCTTGGATGATTTACGTTTTTTAACCCTTTCCGCGATTTCGTCCGCGGTGGGCGGCGCGTCCGCAACAATTGGCGCCACACCGGACTCTGCATCTTCGACCGTTTCCGCTTCAGGCTCGGCGCTTGCCTCTTCATCCGAGACCGGTTCGTCAGCGGTTGGTTGATCGATTGTATCGTCAGCGGAAGAGGGGCTCGCCGCCGGCGCTTCGTCGAAAGCACCTGCGTCCGCTGCGGCTTCGTCGGCATTCGTTTCGGAGGCGGCGGCTTCTTCGCCGTCACCGGCGTCAGGTGACGCTTCTCCATTTGCGTCTTCGGCCGTCCGCTTGTTCTTGCGGCGGCCGCCGCGCCGTCCGCGCCGGCGCCGCTTCTTACGTTCGCCGCTATCTTCGTCATCGCTTGCGCGCGCTTCTTCTTCGCGCTCGCTGTCCTCAACGGGCGCGTCGTCTTCGTCTACCGCGTCGTCGCCGCGTTGCGCTTCCGCGCCGTCGTCATCCTGGCGTTTCTTGCGCCGGCGTCTGCGTTTGCGGCGCGCCGGTTTTTCATCTTCGCTCTCATCGGCGGCGGCTTCGCTGGTCGCGTCCTCGTCTTCGTCCGCCATCGCGTCAGACAAGTCCGCACGCACAACGCTGGTCTCGACCGGACGCGGTTTCGGCTCGCCGCGCTTTTCGATGTCGTATTGGTCGCCGGCTTTGCTCTGGTCGGCGATCACTTCGATGGAAACCGCGTAGTCGTCCTCAATGCGTTTCAGCCAGGCGCGTTTGTAGTTCAGCACATAGAGCGTCACATCCAGCGACGCCTTGACCGAGACAATCGCGGCGCGGCGTGAAATCGCTTCGCTTTCCACTGCGCGTAAAATCCGGAGCGCCGCCATTTCGTTCGAACGCACCGCACCGGCGCCGTTACAGGTGGGGCAAGCGTGAGTGGTGCCGTCCACAATGCCGGAGCGGCGCCGCTGCCGCGACATCTCCAGCAAGCCGAAACCGGAAATGCGCCCGACCTGAATGCGCGCGCGATCATGTTTGAGCGCTTCTTTCAGTTTCTTTTCAACGGCGCGATTGTTCTTGTTCTCCTCCATATCGATGAAGTCGATGACGATGAGACCCGCGAGGTCGCGCAGGCGACATTGACGGGCGGTCTCAACCGCCGCTTCAAGGTTTGTTTTCAGCGCTGTTAATTCAATATTGCGCTCGCGCGTCGCCTTGCCGGAGTTGACATCGACCGCGATCAGCGCCTCGGTCTGATTGATGACGAGATAGCCGCCGGATTTCAGCCGTACACTCGGCTGGTACATGGCGTCGAGTTGTTTCTCCACGTCATGTTTTACAAATAGCGGCAGTTTATCTTTATACGGCTGCACATTCTTGGCGTGAGACGGCATGAGCATTTTCATGAAGTCTTTGGCCTCGCGATAGCCTTCCTCGCCCTCCACAAGGACTTTTGAAATATCCTTGTCGTAGAGATCGCGGATCGCGCGCTTGATGAGGCTCGCTTCCTCATAGATCAGGCACGGCGCGATCGATTCCAGCGTCAGCGACCGGATATTCTCCCACAGACGGATCAAATAGTCGTAATCGCGTTTGATTTCGGTCTTTGTGCGCTTGGCCCCGGCGGTGCGGATAATAAGCCCCATGCCTTGGGGCACGTCGAGGCTGTCCACGACGCGGCGCAGGCGTTTGCGGTCCGACGCGTTCGGGATTTTGCGCGAAATGCCGCCGCCGCGCGCCGTATTCGGCATCAGAACGCAATAGCGTCCGGCGAGCGACATATAGGTCGTCAGCGCCGCGCCTTTATTGCCGCGCTCTTCTTTGACGACCTGGATCAACAGGATCTGGCGGCGCTTGATGACTTCCTGAATTTTATAGTTCCGCAACAAGCGCGCGCGTTTGCGTTTGGCTTCCTTGTAGCGTTCCAAAAGTTCAACACGTTTGGTGGTCCTTGGATCAACGGCCGGCGTCTCTTCCTCTTTGTCGGCGTTGGCGTCATCAGCGTCCGTGTCCGGCGTTTCCTCGTCCGCTGACGCTGCGACGAATGGAAAGATAGGCGTTACGAATGGAATGGGCTGATCGCCGCCGTCATCGGCCGCTGCGACAAGTTCGGCCTCTGGAGCGTCATTTTCGCTCGCCGCCTCATCATCAGAGGCGTCTTCCGCTGACGGATCAACATTATCGCCAGAGTCTTCCTCAGCGTTATCATCGGCGACGCGTTCGTCGTCGTCCGCGTTTTCTTCTTCCTCTTCTTCGTCGCGGCTGTCATCGTCGCCGATTTCCGTGTCGTCTATTGATTGTGCTTCGGCGCGCACGTCGTCCGCATCCGGTTCGTCGGTTTCCTCATCGGCGGAGACCTCTTCAACAGCCCCGTCATCGTCGGAATCATCGTGGGCGTAAGCGTGTCTGTCCTCGTCGTCGTCCTCTTCGTCGCCGCGTTGAACGAGATCGAGTTCAGCGGCGAGGGCGGCTTCTTCCGCGTCCGCCGCTTGCAGCGCTTCGCGGTCTGAGACCGGAATCTGATAATAATCCGGGTGGATTTCGTTGAAGGCGAGAAAGCCGTGGCGGTTGCCGCCATATTCGACGAACGCCGCTTGCAGCGATGGTTCGACGCGCGTGACCCGCGCCAGATAAATATTGCCTCTAAGCGGCTTGCGTGACGACGACTCGAAGTCGAAGTCTTCGACTTTCCGGTTTTCCAAGACGCATACGCGCACCTCTTCGGCGTGCGCTGCGTCGATCAGCATCTTTTTCGACATTGTTGAGTGCTCCGCAGCGTCCCGGAGGCTGTCCGGCGCTGCTTATCTTTTGAAGCCGACGCGTCAACAAAGGACGGCGACCGGCTCGGGAGGAGCCGCGGTCATAATGTATCCGTCTGTGGTGCGTCATCGGCGTGTTTCTTTTGCAGATCCGGGGACGGGCCTGCGGTTAAAAGATGGCGCTTTAAGCGCCGTTGATGGCTCCGAGCGCATCTTCCAGCCCTTGCTGGCGTCGCGCGCGCCGGCTGGGGAGCCGCCGGCAATGTTCCCGAATTGATTGCGACCATCGCAATCATCTCCGAAAAACGGGTAATCCGCCCGATTACCTTGATCCTGGCGGATTAGATAAAACTTCCAAGTGTTTCCTCGCACGTGATATTCAAGACAGAGGACACGACTCGCCGCCACAATGCCTGACGGCGGGGAAAAAGAAAAGCATTCCCTCACGACGACTCACTATTTCATAGCAAAGTAAGAAAGATGTTAAGGCGTCATTAACGGTAAGTGAAAAGGATGCGGCGTCTTTTGGGTTTTGAGACGGCTTCGGTGAATACGGACAACCCATTGTTTAACAAATGCTTATGAGCTTTTTGTTGCGATATCGGCTGGCGGCGGCCTCAGTTGGCCGGGCCTTGGCGATTCTTTTGACGGTGTTGGCGGCGCTGACCGGCGCAGCCTCGGCCGCGACGCTCCTTGATGTGCGTTTCGGGATCACGTCGGCGGACAAAACCCGCATCGTTCTCGATATCAGCGGCGCGGCGGATTACGACCTCGCTGGGGATAGCGCCGGCGCCGGCAGCCTAATCGTCACTCTTAAAGACGTTACGCCGACAGCCCGTGTGAAAGGCGCGGCCGGTAAAGGGCATGTGGCGTCATACAGATTAGAGCCCGCAGGCGGCGCCACCACATTGACGTTCGCTTTGGGTCGGACCGCCAAACTGGACAAAGCCTTCGTATTGGACCCGCGCGGGGACGTCGCCCATCATCGCCTCGTGATCGATCTGCACTCCGCGCCAAAGGGCGAACTGATCGCGAGCTTGCCGAAGAAATACAAAGACATAACCGCTGTTATTGAGGCGAATGCTGCGCCGGAGCGCGCACCCGTCGCTGCGCCGGCCGCCGCGCCAGCCATTGAAACGCCGGAGCCGAAGCGGCCTGCGCCGCGCCTTGCGGGCGCCGACTGGCCGACAATCGTTATCGACCCCGGCCATGGCGGCGGCGACCCGGGCGCTGAGGGCCAGAACGGCACGCGCGAAAAGACGGTCACGCTCGCAGCCTCACTGGCGCTAGCCGACATGCTGAAAGCCAAAGGCCGATACAAAATCATTCTGACCCGCGCTGACGACACGCGCCTTGGCGCCAAACAACGCTACGAGGCGGCGCTGAAGGCGAAACCTGATCTGTTCATTTCCGTACATGCGGACGCCCTCGACGATAAAGAAGTGCGCGGCGGGTCGGTCTATACGCTTTCGGAAGAGGGCAAGGAGCGGTCGGCGGAAGAGGCTCTCACTCAGGATGATTTTCAGGTCTACGATCTGAAAATGAGCGAGGTTGATCCGGGCCTTGGCGGCATTCTTTATGACGTCGCACAAACCGCGACGCTCACCAGCTCTCAGAAATTTGCGGCGATGCTGGCGAATAATCTGGAAGGCGTGACGCCGATGCTCAAAAACTCGCTGAGGAAGAAAGACCTGCGGGTGCTTCTGGCGCCAGACGTGCCGGCGGTCCTGTTGGAGCTTGCCTTTATTTCCAACGAAAAGGACGAGGCGAACCTGAATTCGAAAAAGTGGCGGGAAAAAACGATGAGAGCCGTCGCGGCGTCCATCGATCAATATTTTGACGAAAAGGCGAAAGCGGCGGAGGCGAGCGTTGCCGAACCGCGACAGGCGGGCTGAATCTAAGCATTTATTCAGGGATTCAGCGCGCCCGCGACGCCAAATCGCCTTCAATTCGTCTCGCCGCTTCCACAGAATTGCGCTACTAAAGAAACGCGCCGTTAGGTGCGATCTGTTTGAAGAGTGAGACTATGGCCGACGATCCGACCAAAACGCCGCCAACGCCCAAACCAGCGCCCAAGCCTGCTCAAAAGGCGGCGTCCGATGCGCCTGTCGCAGCGCCGAAAGCACCCGAACGGACGAGCGCCGCGCCGTTGGCCGCGCCTGAACGCCCGCCCGCCTACGCCGAGCCGCCAGTCAAAAAATCCTCAGGCGGAGGCTTTTTGGGACTGGCGATCGAGGGCGCCGGGCTCGTGGTCGCGGTCGGCATTCTCGGTCTTGTGGGCGCCATGGCGTTTTCCGGGCTCTATCTCAATCGCCTGGCCGCCGACTTGCCTGATTATGAAGTGCTGGCCGACTATGAGCCGCCGGTAACGACGCGCGTCTACGCAGGCGACGGCACGTTGGTCGCGGAATTCGCGCGCGAACGGCGGCTGTTCGTGCCCATCGACGTCATTCCGTCGCGTGTGAAGAACGCATTCGTCTCGGCGGAAGACAAGAATTTCTACAATCACAGTGGCCTCGACGTGAAGGGCGTTGTGCGCGCGCAAATCTCTAATGTGAGCAACATTGCGCAGGGGCGCCGGCTTGAAGGCGGCTCGACCATCACGCAGCAAGTGGCGAAGGTCTTTCTTCTGTCCAGTGAACAACGGCTCGACCGCAAGCTGAAAGAATGGCTGGTGACGCGCCGGATCGAAAAAGCGTTCACCAAGGACCAGATTCTCGAGCTTTATTTAAACGAGATTTACCTCGGCAACCGCTCCTATGGCGTGGCGGCGGCGGCGCTCAACTATTTCGACAAATCGCTGGATGAATTGGACGTGCACGAAGCGGCCTATCTCGCGGCGATCCCGAAAGGACCCAGCAATTATCACCCTGTGCGCAATCGCGATCGCGCGATCGAACGCCGCAACTGGGTGATCGGGCGGCTGCGCGACGACGGTCACCTGACGCCGGAAGAGGCGAAGACCGCGCAGGACGCCGACCTTGGCGCAGAAATCGCGCCGCCGCTTGGCGCGCGCGACTGGGCGTCGGAATATTTTGCTGAAGAAGTCCGTAAGCAGACCGCCGCGCTTTACGGCGTCGAAGCGCTCTATGACGGCGGCCTTGCGGTGAGGACGACGGTGAACCCGTCCCTGCAGCGCGCCGCCGGCAACGCGTTACGCAAATGGCTCGTCGAATATGACCAGCGCCACGGATGGCGCGGCGCGATCGACCAGATTTCGCTCGGCGACGATTGGGCCGAAACCTTTGCGGCGAAACTGAAAGAACTCGCCGACGTGCGCAAAGTGGCCGACGACCTCTCGCCCTGGCGCACGGCGGTGGTGCTCTCCGCAAGCAAGTCGGAAGCGAAAGTCGGCTTTGAAGACGGAAGCGAAGGCGCGATCCCGCTCGAAAATCTCGTTTGGGCGCGCGCCTATGAGTCCGTAGACGAATTGAAAGATGAAATCTCCGCGGCGAGCGATGTCTTGTCCGAGGGCGATATCATTTTTGTTGAGGCGAGCGCCGTAGACGGCGTCTACCATTTGCGCCAGGCGCCTGCGGTAAATGGCGGCCTTGTGGCGATTGATCCGCATACGGGGCGGGTGCTCGCCATGGTCGGCGGGTTTTCATTCCAGATGTCGGAATTCAACCGCGCGCTCCAGGCGCGCCGCCAACCGGGCTCGACCTTCAAGCCGTTCGTTTATTCCGTTGCGCTCGACAGCGGCTACACGCCAGCCTCGATCGTGCTTGATGCGCCCTTCGTCGCGCCTGGCGAAGACAGTTGGTACAAGCCCGGCAATTATGTGGAAGGCCGCTATGGCGGGGAGTCAACGCTGCGTCACGGGATTGAAAAGTCGCGCAACACCATGACCGCGCGCCTCGCGCAGGATCTCGGCATCGGCCGCATCATGGATTATGTGGAGCGCTTTAATCTCTCCGATACTCTGCCGCGCGAGTTGGCGATCTCCCTCGGTTCAGGCGAGACGACGCTCGACCGCATCACCGCCGCTTACGCGACTTTCGTCAATGGCGGCAAGGAAACGACGCCGTTCATCATCGACCGGGTGCAGGATCGCAACGGCAAGACGATCTACAAGCATGACAAGCGCGTCTGTCAGACCTGCAATACGCCCGGCTGGACCGATCAACCGGAACCGCAGCTCGCCGACCTGCGCGAACAAATTGTCGATCCGCGTACGGCCTATCAGATGGTCTCGATGCTGCAGGGCGTCGTCCAGCGCGGCACCGGCTCGGCGGTGCGCAAAGTGATCGACCATCCGATCGCCGGCAAAACCGGCACCACAAACGACTATAAAGACGCGTGGTTCGTTGGCTTCTCGCCCGATCTTGCGGCCGGGGTCTATGTGGGTTTCGACCTGCCGCAATCGCTTGGCCGCGGCGAGGCGGGCGGCACGGTCGCGGCGCCGATCTTCGCCGAGTTCATGGCGGACGCGCTGAAGGAAGAGCCCGCCATTCCGTTCCGCGTCCCGTCCGGCATTCGCCTGGTGCGCGTCAACGCCAAGACCGGAAAGCCGGCCGGACCCGGCGACGGAAATGTAATCCTCGAGGCGTTTAAAGCCGAAGACGTGCTCGCCGCCGGATCGTTGACGGATGACGTTTTCTCGCTCGATCCTTTGAGCGCGGCGCCGTCCGTTACGCCTGAAGAGCCGGAAGAAGAGCTGGAAGGTCTCTTTTAATTCAGCCCGCGCTCAATTTGATCGCCGCGGGGCTTGCGCCGAATCGATTTTCATTTGAAGACCTATAGTGAAATCGCGCGCATCCAATGTGCGCGCTTTACGATAGACTAAACGGAGCCGCCTTCATGCGCGCTGAATTTGAAACCGTCGCCGGCGAAATCAAGCAGTCGATCGAACTGCTGAGGAGGCGTCTTTGACTGGGATGTCGCCAACGACCGACTGCGCGAATTAAACGAAAAAGCAGAAGACCCGACCCTCTGGGACAATCCGGACGCGGCGCAAAAGCTGATGCAGGAGCGAACAAGTCTCGAAAGCCAGATCAACGCCGTCGGCGCGTTCACTGCGGACCTCGAAGACACGCTCGCGCTCGCAGAGATGGCGGAAGAGGAGGGCGACGAGGCCTCCCTTGACGAGGCTCAGGCGATGCTCGCCGCACTCGCCAAGAAGGCAGCGAAGGCGGAAAGCGAGGCGCTTCTCTCGGGCGAGGCTGACAAGAACGACTGCTTCATCGAGGTTCATCCTGGCGCCGGCGGCACCGAGGCTAATGATTGGGCCTCCATGCTCTTGCGCATGTATTTGCGCTGGGCCCAAAAGGCGGGCTTCAAGACCGAAGTGATCGAGGAGCAGCCCGGCGACGAGGTTGGCATCAAGTCCGCAACTATTCTGGTGAAGGGGTTAAACGCCTACGGCTGGCTCAAGACGGAGTCGGGCGTGCATCGGCTGGTGCGGATTTCGCCGTTTGACTCAAACGCCAAACGCCACACGTCTTTCGCTTCGGTCTGGGTCTATCCGGTGATCGACGACACGATCGATATCGAGATCAACGAAAGCGATTGCCGCATCGACACATTCCGCGCATCGGGCGCCGGCGGCCAGCATGTGAACACCACCGACAGCGCCGTGCGCATCACCCACGAGCCGTCGGGGATTGTGGTGCAATGTCAGAACCAACGCTCGCAACATAAGAACCGCGCCACCGCCTGGGATATGCTGCGCGCGCGGCTTTACGAAGTGGAGCTGCAAAAGCGCGAAGAGGCCGCTCAGGCTGAAGCCGCGAGCAAGACCGATATCGGCTGGGGCCATCAGATCCGCTCCTACGTGCTTCAACCCTACCAGATGGTGAAGGACCTGCGCACGCAGATCGAAAATCCGAGCCCGGACAATGTCCTCGACGGCGATTTAGATGCGTTCATGACCGCGGCGCTGGCGCAACGGGTTGCGGGAAAATAGGGTGCGGCGCCGGAATCACACCTTTGTTGGCTCCGGTGTTCGCCGCCACTAGTCGTTAAGTGCCTCGAGCATGGTGCGAACATCTGGCGCGCGCTTAAGCGATGTCTCAATGGCGTCGCGCCAGGCCTTTCCCCGGCTATTCGCATCGTCAAATGCAATGATTAGGTCGCTCGGGCGTGATTCGCTCAGAGCCGCGATCAGGGCGCGCGCTTGCTCCAGGTCTTTTTCCGCTTTCGCACGGTTCGGCCCGGCGCGCCGCGCCGCCACGATTAGTTTGTGAACGGCATACCGTTCCGGTCGCGGGATTTGAAGCAAGACCCCTTCTCTGTAAAGGCCGACGGCGGGGATCGGATCGCGAATTAGAAAATTGAGGAAGTGAAGGCCCTGCGCCCATACGCCGAAGGCTTCCAGTTTTTGCGGCCCTTCTGTTTCATCAAATGAGGGCGCCAGAAAGTCGACGACGAAATCGCTGTCAATCATGCGCCATCGCGTCGGCTTTTTTAAGTCTAACGATCCGACTGGCGACAAACCTAATATCGACAATATTTCGGTCAGTTCGGGACTGGTATAATCGTCAACAGAGACCGAGAGTTTTTCAAAAGAGGCGACATCAATATCGCCGGTGATGGCTGTGGCGTTCGACGAGATGCGCGCTCCGAGTTCAAAGTCATAAAGCCGGAAGGCGTGTGTTCCGACCAATACGCCGCCAAGCCGAAAGGCGCCGGCTTGGGCGAAGGCCCGCAATACTTTGCCTGTCGTCATATCGAGCGCTGGAAGACGGGCGGCGCGCAGTGCGCCGGCTTTTTGAGAAGCGCTGGCGCGGAAGGCGCGCGCATCGTCGCGCACTGATTTCCAGCGTTCGATCCGTGTGCGCGTCTTTTCGTCGTCGGGACCGATGAACCGTTGGCGGTGCGCGCCGCCCGGACCGCGCACAGAGACATACCAAAAGGCTTTGCCGCCAATCGTACGCAAGTGGGGCGACCCCGCCATTTCTTCAGGCGGGCGATCGAGATGGGCTTGTAGGAGATCCTGATAGAGCGTTTGTACGGTGAGCGGGATTGGTTTCATTTGGCGAGTTATACTACAAAAGAATTTTTGTGATATAGTAAAAGCTCGCCGGGGAAAATCGCCGCCGGCGCAGCGCTTCACTGCTGACAGTCTCACCGGCGGGCGGTGAAATTACCATTTTTTGCAAAACCCGACGATCATGCACCGAACACGCAAAGCGGACATGACCAATTCTCTACGTTTTGAATTTACGTCTTAAATGAACAGCTTCACGCCAGATTCTTTGAAGGACTGCGAAAATCACCCCTTCGGCCCTCGACAAACTCCCCAGCATATTGAATAGTTTGCAAAAAATTACATTATCGCCCGGGGAGGGTCCCTCATGCGCAAACCATCGCTGTCGTTCTGGCAAATCTGGAACATGTGTTTTGGCTTCTTCGGCATTCAGATCGCCTTCGCCCTTCAGAATGCCAATGTCAGCCGCATCTTCCAGACGCTCGGCGCCAATGTCGAGGACATCGCTATCCTCTGGATTGCGGCGCCGCTGACGGGGCTCCTGGTGCAGCCGGTGATCGGCTACATGTCGGACCGCACCTGGGGGCGTCTCGGGCGGCGGCGGCCCTATTTCTTCTGGGGGGCGCTGGCGACCACGGCGGCGCTCTTCTTCATGCCGAACGCGCCGGCCCTGTGGTTCGCGGCCGGCATGCTCTGGATCCTCGACGCCTCCATCAACGTCACCATGGAGCCTTTCCGCGCTTTTGTGGGCGATATGCTGCCCCATCGTCAGCGTACGAAGGGGTTCGCTATGCAGACCTTCTTTATCGGTCTCGGCGGCACGCTGGCCTCTTTCATGCCGTGGATTCTGACGGAATTCTTTCAGGTCGCGAACACTGCGCCAGAAGGGGAGATCCCGCCGTCGGTGACGTTGTCATTCTATATCGGCGCGGCGGTTCTGTTCGCCGCTGTCATGTGGACGGTTTTCTCAACGAAGGAGTATTCGCCGGACGAACTCGCCGCGTTTGACGACGCTGAACCAGCAACCGGGACTACAGGGGCCGGCGCTATGGAAGCCGAAGCGCCGGCGAGGCGATATTTCAGCTGGGGCGGCGCGATGCTTCTCATTGGCGGGATCGGGACGATTATCGTTGCGCAACTTTCCACCGGCGCTGACGGCGCGCTCAGTATCAATGATCTTTATTTCGTCTCCATCGGGCTCGTGGCGCTGGGGCTGCTCTTGCTGACCGCGGGGCTCCTGAAACAACGCGGCCGCAGGCAAAACCCCTATTCGGAGGTGATGAACGATCTTTTCACCATGCCGAAAACCATGCGCCAGTTGGCTGTGGTCCAGTTCTTTTCGTGGTTCGCTTTCTTCGCCTTCTGGATTTATACCGTACCCGGTGTTTCGAATTTCCATTATGGCGCGACGGACACCACTTCCGAGGCTTATAACAACGCGGCCAACTGGGTGGGCGTCTTGAGCGGCCTTCAATTCGCCTTCGCGGCGCTGGCGGCGTTCGTTATTCCGGTCCTCGCGTCGGCGTTCAGCCGCAAGGCGACCCACGCGATCTGCCTTCTCTGCGGCGGCGCCGGGTTGGCGTCATTTTTGGTGATCGGCGCGCCGCAATTGCTCTGGATTTCGATGATCGGCGTCGGGATCGCCTGGGCGTCGGTGCTTTCGGTGCCATACGCCATCCTTTCCGGGGCGCTTCCGTCATCCAAGATGGGCGTTTACATGGGCATCTTTAATTTCTTCATCGTCATCCCGCAGTTGCTCGCCGCGAGTATCCTCGGCGTGCTTGTTCAGTATGCGTTTGGCGGCGAGGCGATTTATGCGCTGGCGGCGGGCGGGGTCAGCCTTGCGCTTGCAGCGGCCGCGACCATGCTCGTTCATGACCCGGCCGGCGCGTCGCTTGGCGAAGAGGGCGGCCAGCCTGTGATGGCGGGAGGCCACTAATGGCGGACGGCGGCGGCAAACGCGGCATTCGGCTCGAAGACCTGGCCGAAATGGCGCAGGTCTCAACGGCTACCGTCTCGCGGGCGCTGAACGACAGCCCGCTTGTCCGCGACGCCACCAAGCGGCGCATCTGGAAACTCGCCAAGGAGCACCACTATCCGTTCCGGCCGCAAATGCCCGCCATGCTCTCCGGCGCAGTCGCCACCATCGCCATCGCGATCCCAACCCCGCTCGGGCGATCGGGCAGTCTCGCCGATCCGTTTTATATGGAGCTGATCGCGGGCGTCGGCGAAGCGGCCCGGGAAGTGGAATGCGATCTCGCCATTTCGCACGTGGCGCCCCGCAATTTTGACGATCTGTCGGAAATCATTGCGTCAAGCCGGGCTGAAGGCGTGATCTTCCTGGGACAGAGTTTCCTCCATGAGCGGTTCAACAGGCTTGCGGAAACACAATCGCGCTTTGTCGTTTGGGGCGCAGAGTTTTCCGGCCAGCGCTATTGCTCCGTGGGCAGTGACAATTTTCGCGGCGGTCACCGGGCGACTGCGCATCTTTTGCGGCTTGGGCGAAAGCGGATCGCCTTTCTCGGCGACACCGAAGCGCCGGAAATTATGCAACGCTATGACGGCTATGTGGAAGCGTTGACGAGCGCCGGCATTGACGTCGATCCGGCCCTCGTGGCGCCGGTGCATTTCGAAATCGATTCCGCTGAGGAGGCGGTTGAGCGGCTTGTGGCTAGCGGGACGACGGTCGACGCTATTTTTGGGTCAAGCGATCTCATTGCGCTCGGCGCCGTCAGGGGGCTGACGCGCCGCGGCTTGCGGGTCCCGGACGATGTGGCGGTGGTTGGTTACGACGACATTTTGATGTCGCGCTATAGCCAACCCTCGCTAACCACCATATCGCAGGATATGGCGCGAGCGGGGCGGCTGTTGGTGTCGAAGCTGATGAACGCGCAGGACGCCGCCGATATCAGGTCGGAACGATTGCCCACCGACTTGATCGTGCGCGAGTCCTGCGGCGCTTAAAGTTTCCGGAGCGCGATATATCCGGAAAGCGGTCCCAGCGTTTCAGGCGCGCCGTCGCCTTTGCAATCGGGGCCGACACAAAGCGCTTTTTCAAATCGCTTTTCGCTCAATGGCCGCCATTTTCTTTTATCGCTTGTGGTATTGAAGACGCAGAGGGCTTCTTCATCGTCGGACTTGCGATAAAAGGCGAGCAGGCCGTCCGCTTCTTCCACAAAGGCGATGTCGCCCCAACGCAACGCTGAGCTGCCATGTCTGACACCAATCAGTGTGCGCATGAAACGTAAGATGGATTCCGGGTCCGCGTTTTGCGTCTCCACCGAGCGGGTCACATGATCAGCGTCGATCGGTAACCATGGAGCGCCGGAGGTGAACCCCGCCGTCTCACTTGCCGCCCGCCACGGCATGGGCGTGCGCGCGCCGTCGCGGCCAAGCGTCAGAGGCCAGTTCGTGATCGCTTCGGGGTCCTGCAACAATTCGAACGGCACATGCGCCTGCGGAAGGCCCAATTCCTCGCCCTGGTAAAGGAAGGCGTTGCCGCGGAACGCCAGCAACAACATGGCGTAGAATTTCGACGCCTGCTCCGTGTCGCCGGGCGCGGCCCAACGGCTGATCGCGCGCGGCGCGTCATGGTTTGAAAACGCCCAGGACGGCCACCCTTCGCCCTCCGCGCCAGGCCACTCGGTGATCGACTGCCTGATCAGATCGTTCGATAATTGCTCAGCATAGAGAAAGGCGAAATTGTAAGCGGAATTCAGATGTTTTTGATCGGCGGTGAACGCTTTCATTTCCGCGAGCGGGTTTGGTCCACCGACTTCAGCGACTGTGAAGATGTCGTGATATTGATCGGTAAGGGCGCGAATTCTTTCCAGAAACGAGGCGATATCCGGATGCGACTGGTTGTATTTGTGCGTCTGGAAATCGAAGGGGCGCGTGCGGGTTTTGCCGTCGTCGGGCGCCGGCGGATTATCCCGCATTTGCGGGTCATGCATGGCGAAATTAATCGCATCGAGCCGGAAGCCGTCGACGCCGCGATCAAGCCAGAATTTGGCGACACTCAGAAGGGCGTCCTGTACCTCGCTATTGTGGACGTTCAGGTCAGGCTGGCTGCTCAGGAAATTGTGGAGATAATATTGCTGGCGGCGGCTGTCCCATTCCCACGACCCGCCGCCGAAGACCGACTGCCAGTTATTCGGCGGCGACCCGTCCGGCTTAGGGTCAGACCACACATACCAGTCCGCTTTTGGATTTGTACGGTCCTTGCGGCTCTCTTCAAACCAGGGATGTTGATCGGACGTATGCGAATAGACCTGGTCGATAATGACTTTAAGGCCCAGCGCATGCGCCTTCTCAATCAATGCGTCGAAGTCGGCGAGGGTTCCGAAAATCGGATCCACATCGCAATAGTCCGCCACATCATAGCCGAAGTCGCGCATGGGCGAGGTGAAGAACGGCGAGAGCCAGACCGCGTCCACGCCAAGGCTCGCCACATGGTCGAGACCCTCGATAGCGCCGGGAAGATCGCCGATACCGTCGCCGTTGGAATCGAGAAAGCTGCGCGGGTAAATCTGATAGATGACAGCGCCGCGCCACCAGGGGGATGCGTCTGCTGCGCGCGGGGCGAGGCGGTCATCGGCGTGGTCAAAAGCGGTCATTCGCTACGTCCCATTCATTCGATTTGCAGATCACATATCCCCAGGCGGGAACGGTGACGCGAACATTGCCCGTGGCGGCGGCCCGGCGCGCGCACGACCCGGCGACTTTTTTCCATGAGGTCGAGCGCGGATCAACATCGATATTTTCGGATCGGTCCGTGTCGGAAGCGTTAAAAGCGATCAAATATTCGCCGCCTTTTTCGCCGCTACGCGATACGGCGAGAAAGCCGCTATCATGGTCGGCCTTTCGGATTGTCTGCGCGCCGCGGCGCAAAGGGGGATGGTCGTGGTAGAGCGACGCCATTTTCGCAATTGCTTTAAAGAGCGGATGCTTGGTGTCGAAATTTTCATCGGCCGTCGTCGCCGACGAGCCGATCAGATCATTGTCATTGTAGCTTTCGACCCGGCTCGGAAACATCGTCTCGCGCGAGGCCTGATCGTTGCCGTCGCCGTTAAAGCCCTGTTCGTCGCCATAATAGATCACCGGCGCGCCGCGCAGGAAAAACATCATGGCGTGGGCGAGGCGGACCCGCTCGAAAATTTGCGCGTTTGTGAGGTCCGGATTTTCCTGGCGCACAAACATGGCGAACCGGCCCATGTCGTGATTGCCGATAAAGACGGGCAGTTTACGCGCGGTCGCTTCGCCGCCCTCATGAAGTGCGTCGGCGTAAAAGAGATCGGCGAATGTTTGCGCCGGCTCGCCTTTGGCGACGACCCGCGTGACCGCCGATTGAAACGCGAAATCAAGCACCGTGGGGAAACCGTCGACACGGGTGAACCGCGCCAGCCTGCCGGCGTCCGGCTCGTAGGCTTCGCCGAAAATATAGAAGTTCGGAATGCCCGCGGCTTCTGCTCTCTCCAGCATCGCCTTTGTGAACGGTCCCCAGAATTCGGAGGAGACATGTTTGGCCGTATCGATCCGGAACCCGTCGATTTTGTATTCTTCGATCCAGTTTCCAAAAATCTCGATCATGCCGTCAAGGACGCGTGGATGTTCCGTCAGCAGATCGTCAAGCCCGGCGAAGTCGCCATAGCGCGAGCTCTCGCCGATCCAGAAGCTATCGCCGCGATTGTGGTAGTAGATCGGATCGTTGAGCCAGGCCGGGACTTTAATGTCTTTTTCGGCCTCAGAGACGAAAGGCGTATAAGCATAGTCGGCGCGCGTCAGTTTTGAGAAATTTTCAGGTGTCTGAAAAGAAGGCTGGTCGCCCATAAAGCCGGCATTGATTTTCTCGCCGTCCGCATCGCCGCGGGTGGCGTACGGATAATCGGATTTCGACCGGTATGCGCAGCCCTCGCTTTTATCGCCGCTGTTCGATTGCGCCGTATCGTGACATTCGCGATAGGCGATGACGTCTGCGGTATGATTGGTGATGATGTCGAGATAGATCTTTATCCCGCGCGCATGAGCGGCGTCGACGAAGGTCTTTAAGTCCTCGTTTGTGCCGAAATGCGGATCGACGCGGGTGAAATCCGTGATCCAGTAGCCGTGATAGCCGGCGGACTCTTCGCCGGGCCCGCCCTGAACAGGTTTATTTTTGTAAATGGGTCCGAGCCAGATCGCTGTGGCGCCGAGCTTTTCGATATAATCGAGCCGCTTTGTAAGCCCCTTCAAATCGCCGCCGTTGAAAAAGCCTTTATGGGTGGGATCGAACCCGTGGGTGAGGCGGTCGCCTTCGAAGCCGCCGCGGTCATTCCCCGTGTCCCCATTTTCAAAACGGTCCGGCAGGACGAAGTAGATGACTTCATCTTCCGGCGGGCGCTGCAGATAATCCGTATCGGGTTTTTCAGCGGCGGCCTGCGCCCCTGAAACGCATGCGGCGAGAGCGATGAGACCCCCCGCTATTTGGCTTCGGCTCCAAGACATTCTTCCGGTCCCTCGTCAATATTCTTGTTTGGCGGATGTTCCTCTTTGTTGCGGCTTTCTGCCAGAGGGCGTAAAAAATTGCAAGAAATTACATTTTTGACTGTTGCGCGATTGCAACCTGCGTTGCGGTGGTAGGGGGAGAATAAATTTAAATAAAACAATGTATTAAAGTTTCACTGGAGTTTTTGATTGCGTGCGCCAATCGACAAAACCCCTGAAAAACAAGGTGAGGCGTTTTGGTCATTGCACAAAATTGTCAAATCTTGCATAACCGCATCACAAAAACATGTTTGACCCATTAGGGAGGGGTACAATGACCAGACTGACGCTTCGCAGCGTGTTACTCGGCTGCGCATCAAGCATCGCCTTCGCGCCCACCGCCTTCGCTCAGGATGAAGAGCCGACTGACGAAATTATCGTTCAGGGCTTCCGCAGCTCTCTGGAAAACTCAGTTGCGACAAAGAAGAACGAGAAGTCGATCGTTGAAGCGGTCTCGGCCGAAGACATCGGTAAACTGCCTGATGTCTCGATCGCTGAATCGCTCGGCCGTTTGCCGGGTATTGCGACGCAGCGTCTCAATGGTCGTTCAAGCGTTCTTTCGATCCGCGGTCTTGGTCCTGATTTCTCAACGGCGTTGTTGAACGGACGTGAGCAAGTCACGACCAACGACAACCGCGGCGTAGAGTTCGATCAGTACCCAGCGGAACTTCTGGGATCAGCGGTCGTCTACAAGACGCCATATGCCGGATTGATCGGCCAGGCCTTCGCTGGCACCGTCGATTTGCGCACTGTCCGTCCGCTCGATAAGTCCGACCGTGTCGTTTCCTTTAGCGGTCGCTATGAATTCAATGGCCAAGAAGCGCTAAACCCTGACGCTAGCAATCAGGGGTTCCGCGTTACGGGGACGATCATTGATCAATTCGCCGATGATACGCTGGGCGTTGCGGTGGGCCTCGCATACCAACAATCCCCGCAACAGCTCCAACAGTTTAACGCTTGGGGCTATGCTGGTGCGGGAACGGACGCCGATCCGCTGCTTATCGGCGGTGCGAACGGCCGTTTTGGCGCTTCGAACGAATTGGATCGTGTCGGCGGGTTCTTCACGCTTGAGTATGAGCCGGACGATCAGTTTTCGTCGGCGATTGATATCTTCTACACGGACTTTTCTGAGGACCAGCCAGTACGCGGTATTGAATTCCCGCTCGGATTTGGCGGCGGATTCGGCGTGGTTAATGGGCCAGTAACGTCGACTCAAGACGGATTCGCGACTGCGGGTTCATTCGAGAATGTCCGCGGCGTTGTTCGCAACGACTTTAATGAGCGGCGCGCTGAATTGTTCTCCGCAGGCTGGAACGGAAAATTTGATAGCGACACTTGGGGCGTAGAGCTCGATATCAGCTTCTCACGCGCTACCCGCCGCGATCGTTTGATTGAATCGTACTCCGGCACAGGTTTTGGCTCGGACGGCGGCGTCGCCGACATTATCACTTTCACCCAGCAGCCCGGAGAGCGGCCATCATTCACCTCGCAATTAGATTACTCTGATCCATCCCTCCTCGTGCTGACTGATCCGCTCGGTTGGGGCGGCGGCAGTGACGTGGTGCAGGCGGGCTTCATCAATGCGCCAGACACCGATGATCAATTGTGGCACTTGAAGGCAGCTGTTGATCGCGATTTGGAATTTGGCCTTGTTGACAATGTGGAAGTTGGCTTCGACTGGGCGATGCGCGAGAAAGAGCGTCAGATTCTCCAGCAATTCTTGACGCTTCCGGGTGGTCCTGTCTTGATTTCGGACGGCGCGGTTACGACGGCGCCGCTTCCTGCTGATCTCCTGGAAAACTTCACGGGCGCCGATTTCCTCGGGTTTGGACCGCAGGTTGCTTACGACACTCGCGCGCTCGTAGATAATTTCTATGTGCCTGTATCGGTTGCGCTATCGTCATTTAGCACACCGCAAGACTGGATTGTTAGCGAAGACGTGCTCACCGGTTGGGTGCGCTTCAATCTAAACGGTGATGTTGGCTCTGTTCCTCTTACGGGGAACATTGGTCTGCAGGTAGTGCATACGGATCAAGTCTCCGAGGGCTCGCGCGTCAGTCCAGGCGGGGCGACTTCGGGCGTCCTTGACTCCGGATTCATCCCTGTCACGGACGGCATCAGCTACACGCAATTCTTGCCGAGCGCGAACTTAATCTTCGAACTTGGCGACGACACATTCTTACGTCTCGGCGCCTCACGTTCTATTGCGCGTGCAAGACTTGATCAGTTGAACGCTAGTGTCTCGTTGAGCGTTAACCGAACGGCGCGACTTGATGCGACGTTGGACGAGATTGCTGCTGACCCCGCCAATAACGCATTTGTTTTCAGTGCGAGCGGCGGAAATCCGCGACTGCGTCCGTACCTCGCCAACCAATTCGATATTTCGCTTGAGCACTATTTCGGCGGGTCGAGCTACATTGCGCTTGCAGGTTACTACAAAGACATCGAAGACTTTGTGAACCCGAGCGACGGCTTCTTGGTCGACTTTGCTGACTTTGCAGATGCAGAACTGACACCCGCGGAACGGGCTCAATTGGGCACCACCTTCGGACCATTCAGCGGGCCGACAAATGATGGTGACGGCCGCATTGCGGGTGTCGAACTTACACTGTCCCTCGGGGGTGATCTCATTTCAGATTCACTTAGCGGATTCGGTTTGATAACAAGCCCGTCATGGGTCGATAGCGAAGTCGAATTGATCTCGAACAGCGGTGCTTTCGGCGATGATACAACTGTAGCATTCCCTATCCCCGGTCTCTCGGAATGGGTCGTCAACTCGACGCTCTTCTACGAGACAGGCGGGTTTGAAGCGCGCGTCAGCCACCGGTTCCGGTCGAGTTTCTTGGCGGAAGTGTCGGGCATCTCCGCGACCCGCGTCATTCGCCAGTCCGGTTCTGAGTCGATTATTGACGCCCAGGTCGGGTATGCCTTCCAACAGGGACCGCTTGAGGGGGTTCGTGTCACCGTTCAGGGGCTGAACCTCACCGACGAGAATTTCCGGACGTTCAACGACGCGGATGAAATTCAAATCATCGACGATCAGCGGTTTGGACGCACGTTCCTGATCGGGGCGTCCTACAGCTTCTAAACACGCTTCCTCCCGGGCGCGTTTAGGCCCTGCCGATCTTCATTGTCGGCAGGGCTTTTTGCGTCTTGATGCGCTGGTTCGATTTAAGCATGCTAGTGCGGAAAGGTTCATAGGGCATGGCGACGGCAATTCGGTCGGTTCTGATTGTGGGCGGCGGTTCCGCCGGTTGGATGGCGGCGGCGGTTCTGTCGAAAGCGTTCGGCCGTTCGATCGAGATCACACTTGTGGAATCCGAAGCGATCGGCACGGTCGGCGTCGGCGAAGCCACGATCCCGCAAATCCACCATATCAACCGCTTCCTGGGCGTTGATGAAAACGTCTTTATCCGGAAGACACAGGCGAGTTTCAAACTCGGCATTCAATTCAACGGGTGGCGCCGCGCCGGGGAATCTTATTTGCATGCGTTCGGTGACATCGGCATGCCCCTTGGCTTCTCACCGTTTCACCATTACTGGCTGCGCGCGCAGGCCGCCGGCGACGACACATCGTTATGGGCCTACTCGATCAATACTGAAGCGGCGATGAAAAACCGCTTCCAGCGTCTGGATCGCATCGGATCGTCGAACCTCACCGGCGTCAGATACGCCTTCCATTTCGACGCGGGGCTTTACGCTCAATTTTTGCGTGCTTTCGCCGAAAAGCGCGGGGTGACGCGCAAAGAAGGCAAAGTCGTCGATGTGGCGCTTGATGGCGATACGGGCGCCATTCGCTCGGTTCAGCTTGAGGACGGCGGCGCGTTGGAAGCCGATCTTTTTATCGATTGTTCGGGCTTTCGCGGGCTTTTGATCGAAGGCGCGCTACAGGCGGGCTATGAAGATTGGACGCACTGGCTGCCGTGCGACCGGGCGGTGGCGGTCCCTTGCGCCCATGGCGACACCTTCCGTCCGTATACGCAGGCGACGGCGCGCAAGGCCGGGTGGCAATGGCGCATTCCGCTGCAACACCGCGTAGGCAACGGCCATGTCTATTGCAGCGATCACATCAGCGATGATGAAGCCCAGGCGATTTTGCTGGAAAATCTGGAAGGCGCGCCGCAGGCCGAGCCGCGCTTTTTAAGGTTTCAGACCGGCATGCGCAAAAATGTCTGGGTCAAGAATTGTGTGGCGATCGGCCTCGCCAGCGGCTTCATGGAGCCGCTTGAATCCACGTCTATCCATCTCATCCAGTCGATGATCAGTCGCTTGATTTCCATGTTCCCGGACAAGACTTTCGACCCGGCGTTGATCGCTTCGTATAATACGCAGACCCGCGTTGAGTTTGAGCGCATTCGGGATTTCCTGATCCTTCATTATCACGCCAATGAGCGCGAAGACTCCGGCTTTTGGAAACAATGCCGCGAGATGGCGATCCCTGAAACGCTGCAACACAAGATCGATCTTTTCCGAGCGAGCGGGCGCGTTGTCCGGGAGCAGGACGAACTTTTCCTTGAGCCCGGTTGGGTTCAAGTAATGGTGGGGCAGGGGATCATACCGCGGGCCTATCATCCCGCTGCGGATCAACTCTCCGAGGCGGACCTTGCAAAGTTTTTCGCCGATCTGAAGACAATTATTGGACGTGCTGTGGACACGCTCCCATCCCACGAAGCGTTCATTCGCGACAATTGCGCGGCTTAAGACGTTGGCTGAAAGCATAGGGCCGTTACGCGGCGTCGAGGACCGCGCGATGATCGCGGAAATTCAGCGCGCATCGTTCCACAAAATCATCAATCACCGCGAGGTCGAACCGCTGCAAATCGGCTTGCGGCGGTTTAAGCGATTGCGGGGATGGATAATTGCCGTAGCCCCCGAGCAGGCAAATCCATGAGGTCAGCGAATAATATTTCGCAATGTCCTGATTTGCGATCTCCTGTTTCAGGTCCCCTTGCGAGAACCAGCATTCGAAGATGCGCTGGAGTGACTCGGAAAGATGATCGTTGGCGGCGTTGTCGCGCCAATAGTCAGTATCAATTCTGAGGTTCGCACGGTAATGGCAGACGATATAATCGCGCACGCCTTCAAAGCGCGCTGAAATATCCCGATTGAACGCGTCTTCGTTTTGCGCCGTGAAGCCGCCTTGTTCAAACGCGGCGATGAATTGCTCCACCGTCGCTTGAACAAGGTGGAGGGCGGTCGCCTCCAGCGGCTCGATGAAGCCTTGCGACAGGCCCACGGCAAGGCAATTTTTCGACCAGTGTTTTTCAACCTGGCCCACTTTCATTTTGAGCTGGCGCACCTCGACGTCGCTGTCTTCCAACCCCAGATGAGCGCGCAGCTCCGCCTCCGCCTCATCCTCAGAGCAATAGCTGCTGCTATAGACATATCCATTGCCGGTGCGGTTCGTGAGCGGAATATTCCAGACCCAGCCGTTTTTCAGCGCTGTCGCCGTCGTCTGGGAGGCGAGACCGTCCGGATCAGAAGGCGTCGGCATGACCACAGCGGAATCGGCGAAGAGGTTTTTTGCAAAGCTCATAAATTTGACGTCCATAGCGCCCTGCAGGAGGAGCGAGCGAAAGCCGGTGGCGTCCACAAAGAAGTCCGCATCAAACCGGCGGTCATCGTCGAGCCGCAGCGCGCTGATCGCGCCTGTCTCATCCACATCCACATGCGTAATCTTCGCTTCCAGATGAACGACGCCCTGCGCCTTGGCGTGATCGCGCAGAAAGGCGCCGACAAGATAAGCGTCGAAATGATAGCCATAGGCCATCTCAAAGGGGAAATTTTGATTGGGGATCGGCGCAAGCTTTTTGCGGGCGAGCGCCGCCGATAAAAAGAAACGATCCGGGTGCGCCTCAAGGTCAAAACCGAGTCGGCGGAAGTGGCTGTGAAAGTAAAAGGCCGGCGCGGTGTGCGTATCGATCGGCGCAGGGAATGGGTGAAAATATCCCGCGCAATTTTCCCTGTCCGACCAACCGTAAAAGCTGATCCCGTTTTTGTAGGTCGCGTTGCAGGCCGGCATCCAGTCGGCTTCATCAATGCCAAGCCCGGTGAAGAATGCTTTGAGCTGCGGTGTTGATCCTTCGCCGACGCCGATAATGCCGATATCTGGCGATTCAATAACCGTGATCTCGATGGGCCGGTCCCGCCACCGGTGCGCCATCAGATTGGCGGCCATCCATCCGGCGGTGCCGCCGCCGGCGATTGCGATTTTCAATGGCGCTGATGCTTTCGGTTCCGCGTTCATTTTTTCACGTAAACGCGATACTCCCACGGGGTCAATGCGAGCGTGCGTTCGGCGTCGAATGTGACGCGGTCGCCGGAGAAATACTCTTCATACGCGCCATGGTGCAGCGATTGCGGGAAACTTATTGTCTGCGCGTCGCCGGTGAAATTGATTACCGCAAAGACGCCGTCACCGGCGCCGAAGCGAACAAAACTCAAGACATTCGTGGGCGCAGAGTTAATCACCGACACCATGCGCGCGCCCGCCGCACCGTTCCAGAGCGCTTTCGTTTCGTGTTTGAGGGCTGTGAGTTTCTTAAAGAGTGCGGCCGTGGGGTGGTCGCGCCATTCGATCGTATCTTTTTCGAAGAATTCAAGACGCTTTTCGTTGCCCGCTTCCTGCCCGCTATAGATGAGCGGCATCCCTTCGCCCACAAAGGTCAGGACGATCGCTGGCTCCAACGCGTCGCCGTAAAGCTCGCGATCTGTTCCGTGCCAGGAATTATAATCATGGTTCGACGTATAGGTCATGCGATAGGCGTCGCGGGGCCAAACGCTTTCATTTTCCGAATAATAGCCGAACAGCGCGCCGAGGTCGGCTTCGCCTTTGGCCACGGCCTGCATGGACCGGCTGAGGCTCCAGGCGTAAGTCGCGTCGAACGCCGCCATATGCGCGTCGCGGCCTTCATATTCGCCAAGCAGGAAGACAGGTTTCACCATATCTAGCTCGCGGCGCAGATTGTTCCAGAAGTCGAGCGGGATGTAGCCCGCCACGTCGCATCGAAATCCGTCGACGCCGACTTCCTCAACCCAATATTTCATCGCCTTCGTCATATATTCGCGCACGCCCGGCTGCGAATAGTCGAGGTCGATAATGTCTGACCAATCCCACCAGGGGGTTGGGCGATAATCGCCCTTCCAGTCGCGTTCATACCAATCCGGGTGTTCCGTAACGAGAGGATTGTCCCACGCCGTATGGTTGGCGACCCAGTCGAGGATCACATGCATGTCAAGCGCATGGGCTTCCTCGATAAAGGATTTCAGGTCATCGAGCGAACCGAATTCCGGGTTGACCCCGTAATAATCTTTGACGGCGTAGTAACTGCCGAGGCTTCCCTTGCGGTTCTTTTCGCCGATGGGATGGATCGGCATCAGCCAGACAATATCAACGCCAAGCTCCTTAAGGCGAGAGAGATGTGTCTGCGCAGCGGCGAAGGTTCCTTCTTCGGAGAATTGGCGAACGTTCATTTCATAAATAACAGCGTCGCGCGTCCATTCCGGGTGCGCGATTTTCACATAGGGTTGCGGCGCGTAAGGGTTCACTTTTACCGACGGCGCGGGCTGTTCCTGTATCGCGCCTTGCGTTTCGGTCTGTTGCGCTTCGCCGTTGCAGCCGTAAAGCGTTAGAAGAAAAGCGGCGGCCAGTAAGTGAAGTCTCATCGTGTGGTCCCTGTTTTTTCAAGATGCGGGCGTCAGAAAGGCGTTGATCGTTAAACGCCCGACGCGCGGATCGGGCGAGAAAGATGTGGTCTCGTCGATCGCGCTGCAGTGAAGGTTTATCCCTCTGTAGACGAGCATACGATTATAGACGGCGTCGACCGTTTTGATCCGTTCAAAGAGCGGCGCGCCGTCGTCGATATAGTGCGCGGGCGGCAGGCCATGGCTGCGCACGTCATTTTCGAGCGCCGATTTGTATTCGGGAAAACGCGACTTATCGATGGTCTCAAAGCCCGTGGCGCGATGGCGATAAAATGATGTGCCGCCTTGCGGTTCCGGCGTCAGGTATAAGAGGACCGCGAGGCGGTCTGTTTCGACACCGTCATAGTGGGGGAGGCGCTGGATCGGCGCCAGCTGCGCCGGCGGCGTGGTGACGATAGAGAAAAAATATTCGCCGCCCCATGCTTCATGGCGCATCGCAAAGTTTTCGCGCGCAATCGTTCCGACCGTCTCGCACAATGACGCCCCGCAGTCGGTGTCCAGTGTTGCGCGAACGCCCGGATAATAAGCGCCGATCTGGCCGAAAGGTTTCGTCGCAGCATGGTCAACGAAAGCGTCCGGATCGGGGAGGGCGTTATCAATAACGCACAGGGGCTGGCGCTCCTCGCCGATCGGATCGACGTGAATTGTCGCTTCAGACGACAAGGAAAATTGCATGGACGCCCGCTGATTGCTGTTGCGCGCAGATTAAGCGTTTTTTGCTTAAAATGCAAAAAATTGTATTCCAGGGTGCGGCTCTAAATTAAGATGCAGGCTACCGGAGCCGTGAGGCGCAAATTTTCACGTAAAAAATTGCAAAATGTTGCATGCGGCGATATCGTCGCGGAATGTCGGCGATTCCAAATAAGCGGGCGGCGTTTTAGGCGAAACTGCGCCGGATCTGATCGGGAGGATATCCATGAAAACTGACCTCGGAAAAACAATCTCACAGCACTGCGCGGTTGCGTTCGGCGCATGCGCAATCGTCTTTTCGCCGGCGGTTTTCGCCAAGGAAATCGAGATCGCCTCGCCAAACGGAAGCATTGCGGTCACAGTCTCCGACGAAGGCGGCCACGCCTCTTATGCGGTGCGGTTTGACGATGAAGATGTCATAACGACCTCGCGCCTCGGTCTTCTGTTCAAGGAACGTCATGGGTTCGACCGTAACCTCGAAATCGTCGCCTCCGAAGAGGCGAGCGCTGATGCGACCTGGGAACAGCCCTGGGGCGAACGCAGGCAAGTGCGCGATCACCATAATGAAGCGCTGATCACCTTCGCTGCGACGGAGGGCCCGGCGCGATCTTTCGCCGTGCGTTTTCGCGTTTTCGATGACGGGATCGGTTTTCGTTACGAGGTGCCGAAGCAGAAGTACCTGAAGTCAGTCGAGATCATCGACGAGCGTACGCAATTTACGGTCGGCCCAGAGGCGACGACATGGTGGATCCCGAGCGGCGAATTTAATCGGTATGAATACATTTACAGCGAAACGCCCGCCGGAAAGGTGCAAGACGCGCATACGCCGGTGACCTTCAAAACCCCGTCCGGCGTCCATTTGAGCATTCACGAGGCGGCGCTTGTGGATTACGCGGGCATGTCGCTGCAAGCCCTGCGGCCGGGCGCGTTTGAAGCGCATCTGTCGCGTTGGTCGGACGGGGTCGCAGTAAAAACCAAGGCGCCCTTTAAATCGCCATGGCGCACGATCCAGATTTCTGACGACGCCGTGGGCCTGTTGAATTCTGATCTCATTTTGAACCTGAATGAGCCGAACAAGCTCGGCGACGTATCTTGGTTTGAACCAGGCAAATATGTGGGCATCTGGTGGGCGATGCATATTCGCGATCGCAGCTGGGGCAATGATCTTATTCACGGCGCCACAACAGAAGAAACCAAGCGCTATATCGATTTCGCCGCAGAGCACGGCTTCAACGGCGTCCTCGTGGAAGGCTGGAACATCGGCTGGGACGGCGACTGGTTCAATAATGGCGACCTTTTCAGCTTCACTGAGAGCTATCCCGACTTTGATCTGGCGGCGCTCGGCGCCTATGCGCAGGAAAAAGGCGTGCGGATTATCGGGCACCATGAGACGTCCGGCGACGTTTCCAATTACGAAGCGCAACTGGAAGACGCTCTTGATCTTTATAAGGAGAATGGCGTGCGCGTCATCAAGTCCGGTTATGTGGCGGACGCAGGGCGCATCGAACGGATCGATGAAAAAGGCGTCAAGCGGTATGAGTGGCATGACGGTCAATTCATGGTCGATCATCATTTGAAAGTCGTCACTGAAGCGGCGAAACGCCAGATTGCGATGAACCCGCACGAGCCGGTGAAGGATACGGGCCTGCGCCGCACTTATCCGAATTGGGTTTCGCGCGAAGGCGCGCGCGGCATGGAGTTCAACGCCTGGGGCACGCCGCCGAACCCGCCGGCGCACACGGCGATCCTGCCGTTCACGCGCATGCTCTCCGGGCCGATGGATTTCACGCCAGGGATTTTCGATCTTGAACCGAACAAGCGCCCGCCCTTGCGCGAGGATATGCAGCGGTCCGACCCGATCAACCGTCCGCAAACGACGCTCGCCAAACAGCTTGCGCTTTATGTGGTGCTCTATTCACCGATCCAGATGGCCGCGGACCTGCCGGAGAATTATGAAAAGCGCCCCGACGCCTTTCAGTTCATCAAAGACGTGCCGGCCGATTGGGAAGAAAGCATCGCGCTCAACGGTGAAGTCGGCGACTATGTAACGTTCGCGCGCAGGGAGCGCGGCGGCGACGACTGGTATCTCGGGACGCTTACCAATGAAGAGCCGCGGCTCATGGAAGTCAGCCTCGATTTTCTGTACGCGGACAAAAAATACGAGGCGCAGATCTACCGGGACGGCGCAAAGGCGGAATGGAAAGAAAATCCATACGAGATGATCATCGAAAAGCGCGCCGTCGCGAAAGGTGATCAGCTCAAACTGCCCTTGGCGTCATCGGGCGGCGCCGCGGTGCGGTTTAAAGCACTGGCGCAGGAGTAATCCCGTGTTGCCGGCAGGCGGCGGCGTACGTGTTCGCCATCAGCATCGCGATGGTCATGGGGCCGACGCCGCCGGGGACAGGAGAGATCGCGCCGGCGACTGATGCGGCGGCGGCAAAGTCGACGTCGCCCACAAGCTTCGTTTTACCGGCGCCTTTTTCCGGCGCCGGAACGCGGTTGATGCCGACGTCAATGACGGTTGCGCCCGGTTTGATCCAGTCGCCTTTCACCATTTCGGGCCGCCCGACCGCGGCCACCACAAGATCGGCCTCGCGCACTACGGCCGCGAGGTCCTTCGTGCGCGAATGAGCGATGGTCACGGTGCAGTTTTCCGCGAGCAGGAGTTGCGCGACCGGCTTGCCGACAATGTTTGAGCGTCCGATTACGACAGCATGAAGCCCCGAGAGATTATCGCCGAGCGCCGATTTTGCGAGAATGACCGAGCCCGCAGGCGTGCAGGGGACAAGCGCCTCATGCGCCACGCCCGCGCCGAGACGGCCCACATTGAGCGGATGAAATCCGTCCACGTCTTTTTCCGGACTGACAAGCTGGAAAATTTTCCAGGCGTCGATGTGATCGGGCAGGGGCAGTTGCACCAGGATTCCGTTGATCGACGGATCATCGTTCAGCGCCTCAATGAGCGCCACAAGATCGGCCTCCGGCGTTTCCGCAGGCAGTGTTTTCTGAATGGACCGGTAGCCGAGTTTCTCCGCCATCTTGCCCTTGTTGCGCACATAGACCGCGCTCGCCGGATCCGCGCCCACAAGAATAACGGCGAGACAAGGCGGCGCGCCGACGGCGTCCACGAATTTTTGCGCATGGCCGGCGAGATTATCCGTAATGGCGGCGGCGATCGCCTTGCCGTCGATGAGGGTCGCGTTCGTCATTAAGGCCTCTGATCTTGCGTTGCGCGGGGGCGCGCGTGTCGGGGCCTTCTTATCTTATTCTCAACCCCGCACAACCGATTCGACGGCGCCGGCGAGGCGCTGCAAATCCGCGTCGGTTGAGAGGCGATGATCGCCCGATTTGGTCATCACCACCATCACGTCGTCGCTCGTCAGCGCTTCGGCGAGGCGGAAGGCGTGCGCATAGGGCACGTCCGGGTCGGCCATGCCCTGAAGAATGCGCACGGGCCCGTCGATCGTTACGGGCTCATGCAAAATAAGATTGTCGCGCCCGTCTTCGATCAGTTTTTTTGTGATCACTGAAGGCTCGTCGGCGTAGTCAGTTTCTTCTTCAATGCGTCCTTCGCGCATGAGGGTCTCACGGGTCTCGCTATCCATGGAGGGCCAAATCAGCGCTTCGGTGAAATCCGGCGCCGGCGCGATGAAGACAGCGCCCTTGATGCGGCTCGCCAGGCGCCGCGCGAGGAGGCAGGCGACCCACGCCCCCATCGAGGAGCCGATCAGCACAAGCGGCCCGTCCGTCGCGGCGTTGATCATGGCCTCCGCGTCATCAGTCCAGCTCGACAGGCAGCCGTCTTCGAAATCACCTTCCGATTGACCGTGTCCGGAATAATCGAACCGCAGGTAAGCGCGGTTGTGCTCGTGCGCCCATTGGTCGAGGTAGAGAGCCTTTGTACCGGCCATGTCGGACCGGAAGCCGCCGAGCCAAACCAGCGTCGGACCGGCGCCGGCCACATGGGCGTAGGCGAGGCGCCCGGACGGGCCGTCAATATAGGAAGGGCTCGAATCAGACATAGGTCGTTTGTCATTCCTCAAAGATGCGTTGATGATAGCCCGCACCATGCCTTTCAACCGAACCGTTCTGCAAGTCATTCCGACCCTTGAGGCAGGGGGCGCGGAACGCACGACCGTGGAGATTGCGCGCGCGATCGTCGCAGGCGGCGGCCGGTCGCTTGTGGTGAGCGGCGGCGGCCGCCTTGAGGCGGCGTTAGACGCGGAAGGCTCAACGGTATTGCGTTTGCCCGTGCAATCGAAAAACCCGTGGGTGATCTGGCGCAATGCGGCGCGGCTCGCCAACCTCATCAAAGAGCATCAAGCGGACATCCTTCACGTGCGCTCGCGCGCGCCGGCGTGGAGCGCTTTATGGGCCGCCCGGCGCACCCGTACGCCGCTCGTCGCCACCTATCACGGCGCCTATGGAAGCGCGTCGGCGCTGAAGCGCTTTTATAATTCAGGCCTGATGCGCGCTGATCGCGTGATCGCGAACTCTGAATTTACGGCCCAATCGATCCGGGCTCTTTATGGAACGTCAGTCGAGCGGGTCCTCACCATCCCGCGCGGCGCCGATCTCGCTTACTTTAACCCTGAGGCCGTCGATATCGGCCGAATTGAAACGTTGACGGCGGCCTGGGGGCTCGGAGGCCGCAGCGGGCAGGGCTTTCGGCTCTTGGCGCCGGCCCGTCTGACGCCATGGAAAGGGCAGGAGGACATTATCGACGCGCTTTCAATTCTTGCGGGAAATTCATCGATCGTGCGGCCTGTTGAAAAAAACGGCTCTGGCCAGGACCCGGAATACACGGTAGTTTTTTGCGGGGATTCGCAGGGCAAGCCCGATTTCGAGCGTGCGCTGCAGCAAAGAATGGATGGGCGTGGGGTGCGCTTCGAAATGAAATTGGCTGGCCATTGCGCCGACATGCCGGCGGCGTATGCGTGGTGTGATGCGGTTTTGGCGCCGTCGCGGCGGCCCGAAGCGTTTGGCCGCGTCGCGGTGGAGGCTGGCGCCATGGGCAAGCCTGTGATCGCCGCGGGTCATGGCGGCGCCCTTGAGACCGTGATTGACGGCGTCACCGGCGTCCTGACGCCGCCTTGCGACGCCGAAGCGCTGGCTGAGGCGATCGACGAGATCGCCGGGAATTCGCCGCAAGAGCGCGCAGCTATGGGCGCAGCCGCGCGCAACCATGTCGCTGAAAATTATTCCATCGAGGCGATGTGCAAAGCGACATTGCTCGCTTATGATGAATTACCGAGGACGAGATACTAATAATGAATGAGCGGGCGCATGTTCGGTCGTAAGACGGAAAATATTCTGGTCATCAAGACCGGCGGGTTGGCGAGTTTTGTCGCGTCGGAACCCTATTTCGAGGTCATCCGCGCCGCGCATCCGAAGGCGCAAATCAGCTTGTTGACAAGCAATGAGCTGCAACGCGTGGCGCGTTCTTCTCCCTATTTCGATCAAGTGGCTGTAACGCCTTCCCACCGTGAGCCGGAGGCGCGCAAAGCGTTCCTCCGTCAGCTGAAGACTGTTAAATTCTCGCGCGCCTATGATCTCTCGGCCGACGATGAGGCGCGCAAGATTCAGTCCGCATTCGGACCGTTCGGCCCGAAATGGCATGCGGTGGCGCCGGCGCCGAAGCGCGCCAAGAATGCGCCGGTTAGCGAAACGCTCCACGGCGTCGACAAGCTTCTCGCATCATCCGGCCTCGACGCGCCGACGCGGCTTCCCGATTTCTCCTGGGCGCTCTCGGCGCGTAAAGATTCAGCCAATATGCAGCCCTCATGGTTCGGCGTTTCCGGCGCTTTCGGATTGCTTATGCCGTCAACCGATCCGGCGAAACGTTGGCCCGCGGAATGCTACGCCGCATTTGCGCGCCTCATCGCCCGCGAGTCTTTCATGCCGGTGCTGGTGGGCGCAAAGGAATTGCATTCTTTTGGCGACGAAATCGCGCACAACGCGCCCGAAATTGTCGATCTTTCGGGAAAGACCGACCACCTCCAATTGGCGGCGCTCGCGCAGGAAGCCTGTTTCTTCGTCAGCGACGACGCGGCGGAAATGCACCTCGCGCTCAGCACTGGCGCGGCGGGCGTACTGATTAAAAAAGCGGGCGACGAGGCGTCCTCGCCGACAGGGCGCCATGTGGTGACGCTCACAGCTGAGAGCGGTCTTGGCGATGTGAGCCCCGAATTTGTCTGTTTGAGGAAGGCGATAAGGTTAAAGTGACCTTGCGGTTTCGCGGCCGGGAAATGGCGCACCAGGAACGCGGCGCTGATCTCCTTAAACGTGTGCAGGCTGACTTTGACGAAATCGCTAAAGTTGAGCAATTTCCGAAAATGGAAGGCCGCCAGATGATGATGGTCATGGCGCCGAGATAGTTACCCGCTGAATTTATTGCGTTATCGGGCCGCCGACGAGGAAATTCTTCGCGGCGGTCTTTGCTTTGTGGCGCCGTGTTTGCTTAAACATTGAGTTGATTTGGGGATTTTAAGTCTAAGGCGCCGGTCGCGATGCGTCAGGCGAATTGGGGTGTGTAATGGAAGCGTGGGTCGCGAGTTTGAATATTGAGCCGTGGGTGTCGACGGTGCTCGTATATCTTCTCGGCATCGCCACGGGATATCTTCTTTTCGGGGGCCGCGCGCCGGCCGCCGCGAATGGCGATGACGCCATTGAGGCGATCGCCGACGGCGCGACCCAAGCTGATGTCCAAGAGGGCGCTAGCGCCGATGGTGATGACAAAGCTGAAAAGCCGGCGGCCGACGATCGCGAGACCGCCAAGGCGCTCTTTTCCTCAGCGAAGACAAAAAACAATAAAAACGGTTCGCCCCCGAACGGCGACCCCGCGCCGAATTCCATGAAGCTCGGCGCCCTTGAAAGCGAATTGCGCAAAGCGCACGAAATGCTGGCGAGCGCTGATGAGAGCCAGGAAGGCTACGAGGCCCAACTCGACGCGCTTGAGCAAGCGTTGAAGCGCGCGAACGGGCGGCTGAAGCTCGTCATGAAAGCGGTCAAGAAGGCGAAACCGAAAGACGCTTAAGCCTCGCGCGGCCGCGTATTTATTCTCCCTCCAGAAAATTCTCCAAGCTGTCCGCGCCAGCCACTTGCCGCGCGCGGCGCACTGGGTTTTGATGCGTGAAAACGGGCGAGGGCGGCGATGGACGCACAACTTCTCAATCATATTGCAATTTCATGCGTCATGATGGCGGCGACCGCGTTCATCCATGCGCTGTTCGTCGCGTCGTCCGCGGCGGTTTTCCGCACCTATATGAGACGTCCGCATCGCACGTTGCGGTTCATCAGGGATGTCATCGCGCTCGTCCTCTTAAGCGTCTGGCTGGTGGCGGCGCATTTGATCGAAATCGGCGTGTGGGCGACGCTGTTCCTGAGCCTCGATCAGTTCAGCGAAGTGGAGCTCGCGCTGTACTTTACCGCCGCCGCCTACACAACGCTTGGGTTCGGGGATGTTCTGTTATCGGAGGAATGGCGGTTGTTGTCGGGCGCGTGCGCCGCGAGCGGCCTTTTAATGTTCGGCTTGTCCGCCGCCTTTCTGTTCGAGGCCACCGGTAAACTTGACCTCAGCGGCGACGATTAACGGGCGACCCTAGGCTGGGGCGGGCGCGTCTGCGCGCGGACGCTGGATGCGCCCGAGAGCGACCAGCAACGGCGCAACGCCAATAATGGCAAGAACGCCAGCGAGAAAGAACGGCGCGCCCGGAAAGTAAATCGATGCGCCGCTTTCAAATAAGGTGAGGCCGAACATCGTGATGGGCTGGCCGGGGCTTGTGAAGGCGGCGAAGACTTGTGTCATCACCGGGGGCCCGAGCACCATCGACAGGCTCATGATCACCGAAATCGCGCCTTGTAATTCGCCTTGCGCGTTCGCCGGGATCGTTCGCGACATGATGCCCTGAACGGCGGGTTGGGTAAAACCGGCGAGGGACGAGATGGCGATCAGCGCGTAAATGACCGTCACATTTGTCGTGAACGCGTAGCAAAAATAGGTGACGATTGCGATTGAGACCGCGAACAGCGCCGTTGCGCGTTCTCCGAATTTTGGAATAACGATCCGCGTTAGGCCGCCCTGGACAATCGCCGCCATCAGTCCGACGAACATCAATGACCAGCCAATTTGCGCCTTGTTCCAACTAAATCGTTCGATGGCGAAGTACGACCAGACCGACGGAAACGTCCAATGGGCGAGCTGTGAGATAAAGAGCGCCGCTGCGATGGGGAGCATGATCGGGTACTGACGGAATTGCTGAAAATTTCCGAAGGCGTTGGCGCGCCGCCATTCGAACGGCCGGCGGTCCTCTTCCTTCAGCGTTTCAGGGAGCACAAAATAGCCAAACACGAAATTCAATGCGCCAAGCGCCGCGACGGCATAGAACGGTGCGCGCACGCCGAAATTCTCGCCGATGACGCCGCCAAGCCCGGGTCCGATAATGAAGCCGAGACCAAAGGCGGCGCCCATCAGCCCGAAATTCGCGGCGCGTTTTTCAGGCGGCGAGATATCGGCGATGTAAGCGTTGGCGATTGAGAATGTCGCTGACAGGGCCCCGGCGAGAATGCGCGCGACCAACAGGATGCCGATCATCGGCGCCACCGCCATGATCAGATAATCGACAGAAAAAGCAGCGAGCGAAATGAGGATGACGGGCCGGCGGCCGTAATGGTCCGAAAGCGCCCCGAGGATCGGCATCATGACGAACTGCATCAGCGCGTAGACGAGCGAAAGATAACCGCCCCAGCGTGCGGCCGCGGCAAGGTCCTGACCGGTCACATCGCGGATCAGATCCGGCATCACCGGCATGACGATCCCGAACCCGATCATGTTGATCAGGATCGTGATAAAAATGAAAAGCATGGCGTTCGCGCCGGCTTTTCGCTCCGCCATCCCTTAGGACGCCTTTTCCTGCGGGGCGCTATCCGCGCCGTCGAGGGGCGGGGTGGGCGATGCGAGCCCCGCCGGATTGATCGGCGTGATCTTGATCGCCGTGATCTGATTGCGCCGGCGACGCAAAATGTTGAAATGAAACCCGTGGAACGAAAATGTCTGCCCGGCTTTCGGAATGGTCTGCGCCTCGTGGATCACAAGACCGGCGATGGTCACCGCTTCCTCGTCGGGCAGGTTCCAGTCCATGGCGCGGTTGAGGTCGCGGATGGTAACGTCGCCGTCCACATTGGTTGAGCCGTCGCCCTGAGGCCGCACGCCCTGAACGGGGCTGTCATGTTCGTCTTCGATCTCGCCGACGATCTCCTCAAGAATGTCCTCCATGGTGACGAGCCCCATGATCGCGCCATACTCATCGACAACGAGCGCGAAGTGCTCCTGCTTGAGTTTGAAGGCATCGAGCTGTTCCTGAAGCGTCGTTGTCTCCGGGACGAAGTAGGGCGTACGCGCAATCGTCGAGAGATCAACGCCCGTCGCGTCCCTGGACTGCCAGATGGCGCGTAAGAGATCCTTCGCGTGCAGGACGCCGACAATATTATCGGGATCGTTCCGATAAAGCGGCAGGCGTGTGTGCGGGCTCGCCAGCGCTTCGGTGATGATCTCTTGCGCAGGCCGCTCAAGGTCGAGCATTTCAATGGACTTGCGGTGGATCATGATTTCTTCCACCCGGATTTCGTCGAGATCAAGCGCGCCGCGGAAGAGATCGCGCACTTCCTTGCCGAGACCGCCCTCCACATGGTGAAGGTCGATGGCGCCGCGGAGTTCTTCCGTAGACGATAGAACCGCTTCATCTTCCTCGACATTCAAGCCGAACAGTTTCAATGCGCCGCGCACGATAAGCTGCACGACGCGCGTGACCGGCGCGAACACGGAGACGATGATGCGCATCACCGGCGCTACGAACATCGCGAAGCCGTCAGGGCGCGCAATAGCCGCTGTTTTGGGCGCTACTTCGGCGAAGACCAGCACAAGGATTGTCATCGTCACCGTGGCGAGTACGTTCGCTGTTCCCGACTGGCCAAAGAGGGAGACGAACAGGCTGGTGGTTAGAACGGTCGCCAAAATGTTGACGAGATTGTTGCCAAGCAGGATCGCGCCGATCAGACGTTCCCGGTCCTGAATGAGCCCGTTGACGGCCTTGGCGCGCCGGTCGCCGTCATTTTCAAGCTTGTGCATCCGTGCCCGCGATGTGGCGGTGAGCGCTGTTTCCGAGCCGGAAAAAAACGCTGACATGCCAAGAAGCATCAAGATCCCGCCGCCGGTCAGCAGCATCATTGGATTGGGGTCAGTCATGGTTCCTTCAGGCCCGCGCCGCGGCGCCTGTCCTTTCCGATAAAAATTGTTTCAACTGGGTCATGTCGACGGCGCGTACAATATAGGCCTCGCCGATATCGCGCATGAGCACCAGCGCCAATCGTCCCGCCTGGACTTTCTTGTCCTGCATCATGAGCGCCAAGAGATCATCGCCGTTAAGGCTGTTGGCGCCCGGAATATCTTCAATACCGGCGGGTAATCCGACCGCGCGCAAATGCGCTTTCAGCCGGTCGGCCGCCGCCGTGGAACAAACGCCCATCTGCACCGAATAGTCAGCGGCGAGCCCCATGCCGGCGGCGACAGCCTCGCCGTGGAGCAGCCGGTCGCTGAAGCCGAAAGAGGCTTCGAGCGCGTGACCGAAGGTGTGGCCGAGATTCAAGAGCGCGCGCTTGCCTTCCTCGCGCTCATCTTCTGCGACAATCGCGGCTTTCATCTCGCAGGACCGCTGGACCGCGTGGGCGAGCGACGCCTGTTCGCCCGCGAGCAGGGCGGCGCCATTTTCCTCTAACCAGTTGAAAAACGCTGCGTCGCCAAGCGCGCCATATTTCACGATTTCTGCATAGCCTGCGCGCATCTGGCGCGGCGCAAGCGTCGATAAGGCGTCAATGTCGGCGAGCACGAGGGACGGCTGATAGAAAGCGCCCACAAGATTTTTGCCCTGGGGCGTATTGACGCCGGTTTTTCCGCCGACGGAGCTATCCACCTGCGCCAGGAGGCTCGTGGGGATCTGCACAAACCGGCATCCGCGCCGCAGGATCGCGGCGGCGAACCCGGTAATGTCGCCCACGACGCCGCCCCCGAATGCGATGATCATGTCGCTGCGGTCGACCCCACGGTCGAGAAGGCCGGACAAGAGAGTTTCCAATTGTGCGAGCGTCTTGGTCCCTTCGCCGGGCTCAAGCAATATCTTGTCGAACGCAATATTCGCGGCGGCGAGGCCCGCCTCAAGACGCGCGCCTTGCGCAGCGTAAACCGTCTTGTCACTGACGATAACGGTTTTTGGGCGTCTCAGGAGAGGCGCGATGCGGGCGCCGGCGTCCTCCAGAAGCGCAGGCCCGATCACAATGTCATAGGCGCGATCGCCAAGCGCCGCGCGCACGGTCTTGCGCTCCATCAGTGTTGATCCTTTCCAGCCTTCTTGTGCACCATCAGAGCGTCAATAATCGCCGCCACGGTTTTTGAATGGGGGCCATGCTGGCTTTCGATAGCGATGTCGGCCTGTCCGTAAAGCGGCGCGCGTTCCTCTAGCAGCCGGACGATGGTCGCGCGGGCGTCGCCTTTCATCAAGAGCGGCCGCGTGCCCCGGCGCGTTGCGCGCTTCACGATCGTATCGACGTCGGATTTGAGCCAGACGGTTAATGTCTGTTCCTTCAGAAGCGCGCGGGTCGCGTCGCTGGTGAGCGCGCCGCCGCCGGTGGCCAGGACGATGGGCGGTCCGGACACCAGCCGTTCGATCACTTGCGCCTCGCCGCGGCGGAAACTTTCTTCGCCATGCTCGGTGAAAAGATCGGCGACCGACATGCCGGCGGCTTTCTCGATCTCCTCGTCGGCGTCAAAGAAAGGCAGGCCGAGCTTCGGCGCCAGCCGGCGTCCGACTGTTGTCTTACCGACGCCCATCATTCCTACCAGCGCGATAGTCCGGTCGGGGGAGAACGGTGTCTGATTGTTCGCGTGCGCGGCCATAAGCGCCAGAAATAAGGCGTCGCGCGCAAGCACGCTAGGGGATGACACGCGAATGTCCTTGAAAAACCGTACTTTTAGGGAGAGTGGGCGCAATTGCGTCAGTCCGCTATGCTGGCGAACGATTCGATCTGTTGGTGACGAGGGCGCATATGCGTTTTATTCTGATTATGGTGTTGATCGCGGTGGTCGCACTGGTGGGGCTTTATATTTACGGCGGCATGATTGAGCCGGAAACGCAGCTCATTGAAGAAGAGGCGACCGGCGCGCCGGCGACAGGAGGCGGGGATGACCAATAAGAAGACCGTAGCGATCATGGCGGCGCTGATGCTGGCCACGGGCGGCGCAGCGCTCGCGCAGACGAGCCTGACGGCGCCCGTCGAGCGCACGTCGTTGGCGCAGGATGCGTTTTCAACGGGCGTCCTGCGCGCCGGCCAGGGCGCGATGGACCCTGATCTGTGGCGCGGCGCGGACGCCGAGACGCTCGAATTTCTTCTTGAAAAAGCGCCGTCGCGGCCGATGACGCCAAGCCTCGGCGGCGTCCTGCGCCGCACATTACTATCGGCCGGTGCTGGCCCTGAAGGCGCGCCTGCATCGCTCGGAGGGCGCAAGCTTCTGGCGCTCGCGCGTGCCGGCTTTTCTGAGGAAGTGCGCAATGTGGCGAGCCTGTCGAGCGCGCCCGCAAACGATCCGCAGGTGGGTCAGGCGCTCGCGCTCGCTGATTTGCTCGACGGCGATACAGATGCGGCGTGCCGGCGCAATGCGGGCTTATCGGGCGGCCGCGACGCGCCATTCTGGGTAAAGCTTCGCGTCCTTTGTTATGCGGCGGCGGGCGAAAATGACGCCGCCGATCTCACATACGGGCTCCTTCGCGACAGCGGCGCCCTTTCCGAAGGGGACGCTTTATTCCTGAGGGCGCTGGCGACCGGAGCCGCGCCGAAGACGCCGCCGGCGCCGGAAAATGCGCTGCATCTCGCGGCGCTTCGCCAATTGCAACTCCCGCTATTACCGTCGCTCCTCGATGTGGCGGACGCCGGCGTTTTGAAAGCCATCGCCAATGACGGGTCTGTGGACGTGCAGTCGCGGATCGCCGCTGCAGCGCGCGCCGCGTCCATGGGCGTCGTCTCCGGCAGGGAGATGGCGACGCTCTATCGGAGCGTCACGGTCGACGTGGCCGACATTGCGCGGGCCGCCGATATCGCCGCTGAGCGCCCGGGTGATCCGTTGACGGACGTCATTGTCTTCCAATCGATCGAACAAATGACGGCGCCGGAGTTCCTGCGCGACAAGTCCGCGCGTATCGCCAAGGCCTTGTCGATCGCCGACAGTTTTCCGCGCGCATACGCGACGTCGTTGGTCTATAGCGATGCGATTTCGGCGCTTGACGGCGCGTTGATCCCGCCGTCGGAAGCGGGCCGGTTCGCGCTTGCGCGCATGACGGTCGGCGACGGCAAGAGCGCCGCGCGCTGGCTCTACGCCATGCTCGGCACAGGATCGATCGCCTCCATGGACGACGGCAGCGCCATGGAGCTGATCGAACTGACGAACCTGCTCGCCGTGCTCGATCCTGTCGCCGCCGCGGCGGTCGCGGAGAGCGCGGGCGTTTCGCTGGACGCGCCGTTCGTGCAAACCGTTTCGTCGGATGCGGTGCACGCCGACCCCGATATGATGGCGCGCATCGTTGAGGCGGCGTTCGATGCAGCCGTTGACGATATTCCGGGCCAGGCCGCGCTTGCGGCGTTGGCGGTCTCGAACACGGCGCCGGTAAGCGACCGGTTATCGCGCGTCGTGATCGGCCAGTCCTTGCGGGCGGCCGGTATGGAAGAGCTCCGCAGACGCATGGATTTTGAGGCGGTGTTGCGCACGCGATTCGACGGTGACGACACGGTCATGCAAACGCCGGAGGCGACAAAGGAAGGCGCGCTCACCCCGCGGGTGAAGCCCGGGAAGACCTGACCGGCGCGTCGCCCGCCGCCTTAGGAAAAAAGAAACCGTCGCTGCGCGACAATGAATTCGCCGGGATGTGGCCGGGATGCCGCTGACGGCGATTGCGCCGCGTGACCGGCGCGCTTATTTACGAGGCCGCAACAGGAGACCGCCTTATGGCCATGCGCACCTATCTCGATTTTGAAAAGCCCATCGCTGAACTTGAAGGCCGGATCGAAGATCTGCGTCAGATGGAGCCCGTGGACGGGGTCAGCGTCGATGAGGAAATCGAGAAGCTGCAGTCCAAAGCCGAGCAGCTCCTCAGCGAAACCTACGGCAAGCTGACGCGCTGGCAGAAAACGCAAGTGGCCCGCCACGCCGGGCGGCCGCATTTTTCAGATTACGTCTCGATGCTGGTGGAAGACTTCACGCCGCTCGCCGGCGACCGCGCGTTCGGCGAAGACGCGGCGATCCTCGGCGGTCCGGCGCGTCTGCGCGGCCGCTCAGTGATGCTGATCGGTCATGAAAAAGGCGCCGACACCGAAAGCCGGGTGCGCCATAATTTCGGCATGGCCTCGCCCGAAGGCTATCGCAAGGCGATCCGTCTGATGGATATGGCCGAACGCTTCAACCTGCCGGTGGTGACCCTCGTCGACACGCCCGGCGCCTATCCGGGCCGCGGCGCCGAAGAGCGGGGCCAGGCCGAAGCAATTGCAACCTGTACGGAGCGTTGCCTCTCGCTCGGCGCGCCGCTCGTGTCGGTCATTGTGGGTGAGGGCGGCTCCGGCGGCGCGGTGGCGCTCGCAGCCGCGAACCGGGTCCTGATGCTAGAGCATTCCGTCTATTCGGTGATCTCGCCGGAAGGATGCGCGTCGATCTTGTGGAAAGACGCCGCCGGCAAAGGCGAAAACAAAGCGCCCGAGGCCGCCGAAGCGATGAAGATCTCCGCCGACGATTTGGTGAGCCTCTCCGTTGTGGACGCCATCATCCCCGAACCGGTGGGCGGCGCCCATCGCGATGTGGCGCTCACGGTTGAACGCCTCGGCGACGCGGTCGAAAGCGCGATCCAGGAGCTGGAGACAATGTCCGCCGACGAGCTACGCAAACACCGCCGCGAGAAGTTCCTGTCGATCGGCAGGACGGGGATTGCTTAGGGGGTATCGCTTTTCGGATGACCGCCTTCTGGTCCAAAGCGGTCATTACGGATCAAATATCCACACGGCAATTTCTGTCGGAAACGGACATTGCGGCGTCCGCTGTGCATTCATGCTTACGTCTGTAACACGCAGTCTTAACGTCAACCGGCCGTCCCCGGGCGCGGCAATCGTCAAAAGGAAAGAATATCGCCGATGTTATTGACGATCGCAGCAATCAAAATAACCCCGACAATCAGCAGCGCCAGCCATTGCAGCCAGGTCATCATCAACACCGCGCCGCCAAGGGAAAAGCCAATCAATGCCGGACCTTGTCGTTCCCGCAGAAACAGCGCGAAAAGCGCTGCGGCCATCGAAAGACCGGCCAAGGAAATGGATGTAATCTGTAATGCGCGATCGATATCGAAAGCAGGTTCTTCAGGCGCCGGCGCGGGGTCGCCTGTCACGGCGCGTTGAGCGGCCTCTTTGATCTTCACAGCTGTTTCGACAATCTGGTCTTCGATGGGCGGGGATGGATTAAACGGCCCGGCGACCCAATGGGTGACTGTTAAGAACAACGCCAAAGCGGCGATTGCCATGGCGATTACGCCGAAGCGGTTTGGTTTTTCGACCGCTACTTCCATCTTAATTTCCATCGCCGCTGCTCTGTTATCTTGTCGCCAGCTATAGCGCCGCGAAGTTAAGTGCAACTTCAAATTTGGTCTTCAATGTGCCGCCCGGCATTTGGTATCCGTTAAGCATATAGGTCGTTAACGAGACTATCGCTGAGATGCGCGGAAAAAATGGATATAGAAAGCCCAACAGGCGAATGTCCACACAGGGTCACGAAATACCCGGTCAATGCGCCAATCCCTTATGTCAGGATTTTGCCCGCAGCTGCAGACATTCGAACGGTAACGCGCGATTGTCCGCCTTCGGCGGACTTCCTGTGGTTTTAATTGACGATTGAGAATTTGACGCCGGCTGCTACGCCTCATCGCGCCGCATCAGATTGATCCGTGGCAGTGTTTGAACTTCTGGCCTGAGCCGCAGGGGCAGGGGGCGTTGCGGGAGACGCGGCCCCAGGTTTCGGGATTGTGGGGATCGACCGCTTCGGCGCGTTTGCGCGCCGACATGGTGCCGACGCCGGCGGAGGCGCCGCGGGCGGGCTGCTCGGCCATTTCGTTCTGGCCTGTGGTGGCGTCCACATGGGTTTCCGTCGTCGGAATATCGCGGCGTTCGGGCATTGCTTCTTCTGGCGCGCGCACCTGAACATGCATCAGCATGCGCGTGACGTCGCGGCGCAGACCGTCGAGGAGGCTTTCAAACAGGGCGAAGGATTCCGTCTTGAACTCGTTGACCGGATCACGCTGCGCGTGAGAGCGCATCCAGATCACGGAGCGAAGATGGTCAAGCTGCTGCAGGTGCTCGCGCCAATTGGTGTCGAGGACGTGGAGAAGAAACGCTTTTTCAACCCGGCGCATCGTTTCCGATCCGACTTCCGCCGCGCGCTGCGCCGCGAGCTTTGACGTTTCTTCGCTCAGCCGTTCGACGATTTCCGCGTCGGCGACGCCTTCCTCAGCGGCCCATCTTTTCACGTCGAAATCCTTGCTGAAGACTTCGTCCAGGTCCGCGCTGAGGCCGTCAAGGTCCCATTGCTCCGCATAGGATTTCGGCGGGATGCGCGCGGCGACGACATCGTCCACAAGCTGTTCGCGCATGTCGGTGACGATATCGTCAACCGTGTCCGACGACATGAACTCAATGCGCTGCTCGAATATCGCCTTGCGCTGATCGTTGATGACGTCGTCGAACTTCAGCACGTTTTTGCGCATGTCGAAATTGCGCTGTTCAACTTTTTTCTGCGCGGTCTCAACGGCTTTGGTGAACCACGGATGCTCGATCGATTCATCCGGCTGAATGCCGAAGCGTTTGAGCATTTTCTCCATGCCGGACCCGAAGATGCGCATGAGGTCGTCTTCAAGCGACAGGAAAAACTTGGTGGCGCCGGGGTCGCCCTGACGGCCGGATCGTCCGCGCAACTGATTGTCGATGCGCCGGCTTTCGTGGCGTTCGGTGGCGAGAACATAAAGACCGCCGGCCTCAAGCGCCTTTTGTTTCGCGCTTTCGATTTTCGCTTCGATCTCCGACCTTTTGCTAGCGATCGTCGCCTCGTCGTCGCCTTCGTCAAGGGACGCCATGAGTTCCATGTCCACCGACCCGCCGAGCTGGATGTCGGTGCCGCGGCCAGCCATGTTCGTCGCTATGGTGACGGCGCCGGGCGCGCCGGCCTGCGCGACGATTTCCGCTTCCTGCTCGTGGAAGCGCGCATTCAGAACATTATGCGGCACCGGGATCTTTTTGGTGGAGAGCGATTCAAGATAGTCGGCGCGGTCGAGCGCTTCGGCTTTCAGATCGGCTTCCTTCTCTTTCAGTTCATCCGCGCGCTCGCGAAGAGACTGCGCCACTTGCTTGAAGAATTTTTTGTCGGAGAGAAGGTCCGACAGAATTTCCGACTTTTCAATGGAGACCGTGCCGACGAGGACAGGCTGTTCGCGGCGATGGCAATCGGCGATCTGAACAGCGATGGCTTTATATTTTTCGTCCGCCGTCATGTAGAGTTCGTCGTCGAAATCCTCACGCGCGATCGGCTTGTTGGTGGGAATTTCAAACGAATTCAGTTTGTAGATATCGGCGAATTCGGCTTCTTCCGTCATCGCGGTGCCGGTCATACCGGCGAGCTTTTCATAGAGCCGGAAATAATTCTGGAAGGTGATTGAGGCGAGGGTCTGGTTTTCGGGTTGAATCTCGGCCTTTTCTTTGGCTTCCACCGCCTGGTGCAGACCTTCCGACCAGCGCCGGCCTTCCATCATACGGCCGGTGAACTCATCGATGATCACGACCTTATTGCCGCGGACGATATAGTCTTTGTCTTTCTGGAAAATCTTATGCGCTTTCAGCGCCTGGTTTACGTGGTGAACGACGGAGATATTGACCGCGTCATAAAGACTGTCGCCTTCAAGCAGGCTCGCCTCACGCAATAGGTCTTCAATCTTCTCATTGCCCTCTTCGGTCAAAACGATGGAGCGTGCTTTCTCGTCGATTTCGTAGTCGTCTTCGTCAAGCTCAGGAATAAAGCCGTCGATCGTCATATAGAGCTCGGACTTATCGTCCGTAGGCCCTGAAATGATCAGCGGCGTACGCGCCTCGTCGATCAAAATGGAATCGACCTCGTCCACAATCGCGAAGTGGTGGCCGCGCTGGACCATCTCTTCCATGGTCGATTTCATATTGTCGCGCAGATAGTCGAAACCGAATTCGTTATTGGTGCCGTAGGTGATATCACACGCGTAAGCCTCGCGCCGTTGACGGTCATCCAGTCCGTGTACGATGCACCCGGTTGTCATGCCGAGGCGTTCATAAACCCGGCCCATCCATTCCGCGTCACGGCTGGCGAGATAATCGTTGACCGTGATGACGTGGACGCCGCGCCCGGTGAGCGCGTTCAGATAAACAGGAAGCGTCGCCACAAGGGTCTTGCCTTCGCCGGTTTTCATCTCGGCGATGTCGCCGCCATGGAGCACCATGCCGCCCACAAGCTGAACGTCGTAATGGCGCTGACCGAGCGCGCGCTTGGCCGCCTCGCGGACGGTGGCGAACGCTTCTTCCAGGAGATCGTCGAGCGTCTCGCCGTCTTCGTAACGCTTCTTATAGTCGGCGGTTTTCGCCGCCAATTGCGTGTCGGTCAGTTTGGCGAGGTCGTCTTCAAGGGCGTTGATGGCTTCGACGCGGCGCCATTTGGGCTTGAGCCGACGGTCGTTTGAGGACCCGAAAATCTTCTTTGCAATCCCGAGAAGCGCCATAAAGGTAAGCCTTAATCAGTAATTTCGTGTCATCGCGCGGAGGAGAAGCCCGCCGAGACATGCGATAACCCCTTGTGATGAGTAGACGTGAGATAAGCAGGGGCGTTTTAAGTGTCAACGAACGCTGTAGAATTCGAATTGGAGCGGCGCGAGAGGCAGGGGAACGGGAACGCGCAAGATGAGGGTCCGTCAACGCTGTCTATGACCAAGAGCGGCAAATCTTCAAATCTCGATACGGCGGGCGATATTGGCCGCGCCGCCGGCGGCGCCGTCATGGCGGTGCTCCGGGCGGTCGGCAAATTGATCGCCACGGTCTGGCGGATCGCCGGCGCGCTCGACAGCGCCTTGTGGCAGGGCGTCCGGCATTTTCTTATGGCGGTCACGGCGGGGCTCGGTACAGCCGCCCGGGCTGTCTGGCGCGGTTCGAAGGATTTCGTTGCCTGGCTGCCGACGCGCGCCGGGCGCGCCTATGTGGCTATCGCCGGCATTATCTGGATCATCGCGGGATTGTGGATCGCCGACAATGTGTTTTTCGCGCCGCAAGATTACGCCGAACCCGGGGAGAGCGGTCCGCGCGCACCGGTAGACGCCGAAGACCCCATCCTGGCGCGCATCGGCGGGCGCTATGTGCATCTTTCTGATGTGACAGCGGCGGCGCGGTCCGTTGGGCACTTGCGTGAAGGCGAGACGTTGACGCCGGCCACGGCTTTTTCGCGCGGGCTCGTCGACAGTTATGTGGAGCAACGTCTTTTGGCGCGCGAAGCCGTTGATGAGGGCGTGCATCGTAAATCATCGGTGGCGCGGCGGATTCAGATCGCGCGGGACCGCATCCTGGCGGCGGCGCTCCTGGAGGACCGCATCGGCGCTGTGGTGACGCCGGAGGCCGTGCGCGCTTTTTACGAGTCCCAGGCCGGCGTGACCAAGCTCGGCGATGAGGTAAAAGCGCGCCACATTGTCGTTGAGTCTCAGGAGGAGGCGGTGATGTTGTTGCAATTGCTGGTGGCCGGCGGCGATTTCGCCGAGCTCGCTGGCGAGCTCGG
>JBCAXE010000016.1:0-73101 GCA_038534195.1 Pseudomonadota bacterium | reverse complement strand
CGGATTACGTGCGTGACGCCCTGCAAGGCGTCGTCAAAAACGGACGACAGATGATAGCTCGTAATCCGCGGCGAAGACCTGGCGGCGGCGGCGCACCTCCACGTTTTGTTACAAGCGCTCCTTGACCTGCCGACGCCCGCCTATCGCCATCACAGTCTGATCATGAACGAAAAAGGCGATCGCCTCGCCAAACGCGATCAAGCCGCAACCCTAAAAACACTGCGTGAGAATGGAACGAGCCCCTCGGAAATTGTCGCCATGCTGGAGCCGATCGGCGGCTGAAAGAGCGAAAGGTCCGATTCGGCGGGGATTCTTCACGGCCAATGCGAGCGGAAAGCTCCAACCAATGCGCCCCTGAAAACCCAATAATAACAACGAGAAAGCAAAAATGCGCACAAATTGCGCAATAATAATTGACTTACGCACAAAGTGCGCATTATAATATGACACTTATGTGACGTTTGTTTTTCATTTTTGTTACATATCGAAAAAGCTGTTCGATATGAATGCGTTAGCGGAGGTGAGTGTTATGGATAGAAGTACGTTAGGCGTCCGCCGCCCCGCGCTATATTTGCTGGCCGCTGCACTTGGCGTCGCAGTGGTGATCCCGCTCGCAATTTATTCCGGCCAGTCCGGCGCCGGCGGGATATTCGAGGAATGCTTCGGCGCATCGTGCAGCGGCGGAACCCTTATCGCCGACTCCCGATAGGCCGTGTCGTAGAGGTTTTGGATTTCCGTGGCGGCTTAGGTTTGGTTCGCGCGATTGTGGTCGCCAACGGGCCGGACAAGCGGAAAAAGGGCGAACAAGAACTGCCCGAAAAGCCCCAATAATCCCGGCGCTTCCCGCCAATCGGTATACAAATCTTCCAACGACTGCGAAAACACGAATACCGAAAGACCTATCTCGGCCGCCATCAGGAAACAAAACGCTGCCAGGCCCATGATCAAACGATCAGCCAATGCTGGTCTCGGCGCTACAACGTGAAATACCCAGCCGCATACGGACCATGCTGCAAGTAGGATTATAGGCAACTCAATGGCGACCGCGACAAGCGGACCGGTTGAGGGCTCAATGAAGACCATTCGTACAACGCCCAAGAAAAACCCAAGAGCAAAAACCAACACGAAATATATAAAAGCGGCGAACAACGCGTTTTTCATGGGAACGTTGTACCGAATCAAAATTTGGCGGCCAATAACCAAATTGTTGGCGAGCAAATCGTTGTCTCTTATTCTAAATTGTGTGTTCCAACCACCGCCATCAGGATCATTAGCGTGTTGTCGGATTATCTTGCAGCCGCCATTTCTGACGTTACGCGATAGCGTCCTGTCATCGGCCAGGAGAAGAGGACGTCTTCAAGCTCGGGGCCGGCGCCGATATTGTGCACGATCAAAGGCCAGCCACTGTAGCCGATTTTGTCGGTGACGATGCCGATATGCGGCAGGAAGCCGGCGTCGCCGCGCAAGTTCCAGGCGACGATGTCGCCCGGCTGATAGTCAGCCGGCTCGAGACTGGGCGGCAATTCCGCGCCGCGCCGTTTCAAAAACGCTTCGAGGTTGGGCACGCGGCGATGATCGATATTACGGTCCGGACGCGACAGGCCCCACAATTTCGGATAGGCGCTGAAATTGGCGCGCATGTCTTCGTGAACAAGCTTCTGCAAGTCGATATCGATAACCCTCAAGGTACGGATGATCACATCCGCGCAGACGCCCTTATCCGCAGGCACGTCGCCGCCGGGATAAGCGAGCGGCACATACGCGGGATCGTATACAACCGCATGCGTCGTGCGCTCAATCGCAGCATCAGATAATTGCGCGCCAAAATCGGTCCCGTCTGCGTTCGCCGGTAGGGCGAAGGCGCTCAGGCACAAAACCGCAATTGGAATAATCGGAGTATTTTTAATCATCACAAGTACGCTAGCGGCGAAATTCGGCGAGATTTTGCCGCCATTGGGGCTATAAAGATGAAAAGTCAGGAGGGCGCTATGAAGGCCTTAATTTTATTGCTGTTGAGACTATCGACGGGCTTGTTGCTGATCATTTGGGGCGTCATCAAAGCGAGCAATCCGGAAGCGTCGATCGGGGTTTCCGACACTTACTATGGCGGCGTGTTAAGCGCTGAGAATTTTCAAACGCCGCTCGGGATCGCCCAAATCCTCCTAGGCGCGCTCGTCATTCTCGGCCTGTTCCGGCAAATCGTTTATCCGCTGCAGGCCATCGTTCTCGGGCTCGGCGCAGCGGCGATCTGGAAATACCTCGCGGATCCGCTTGGCCTTTATCTGGTTGAAGACATCGGTTACCGGACGCTTTTCTTCCCTTCCACAACCGTCTTTTTCGCGTCGCTCGCCTTGTTGGCGTTCAAGGACGACGACGACTTTTCGCTTGGCGCTGCGTTCGGGCGCTAAGGCGCGTAACGCTGCCGGGGCGGCGCCACTGTTCTGAGCCGAACGGCGGCGGCGCTGTCACCGACACGTGGCGGCGGCGCGCGGCGCAGCGGCGCCAGTTTTAAACCCGCCTCAGCCAATTTATCGCCAGCCGTCAAAGCAGCCTCCGACACGTCTTCAAGCCATGGGGATGTGACAAGCCAGCTTGCGTGGGTCTTACAGAGCGCGACGTCGCCGGATTGCCTGGCGGCGATGAGATTGATGAACGCCGCCTCGCTCATGGTCGCGTTCATCGAACAGCCGGCGCCAATAGACATCCGCCGGCGCGCGCCGCGCCGTACCGTTTCCACCAGCCCGCCCAGCGCATCAATCTGACCACCCGCCTTCAAGAGGCCGCCGATCGCTTGCGATCTACCCTCTATGATCGCGCGCAAACAGAAAACGACACACATCGCCGCGCCGTCTATCTTTAGCAACATGGACAAGTCTGTTCTCCCGACCACTATCAGCAATAATTTTTGTATTGCATTTGATACTCATTCGCAAATTAATTTCGCTGATTATGAGCCGCGAATCGACGAGCTGCGGGCCAATCGCGACGAAATCGACGCCAAAGGCGATGCGCAAGACAAAGGCGGCGCCCATCTAATTGACAGGAGGCGCAATCATGTATCGGGATCACCCATTATCGAAAGAGTCGGCCATTTCGCCGGTTTCGTTTCTCTTGAATATTCTCTGGCTTTTGCTCGGCGGCGCGGTGGCCGCGCTCGGCTGGTTCGTCGCCGCATTCGTTATGGCGATCACCATTATCGGGCTGCCCTGGGCGAAAGCGGCGCTCGACAATGGCGTCTACACGCTCTGGCCGTTCGGCGCTCGAATTATGGACCGTGATCGTCTTTATGGAAATGATATCGGCGCAGGGGCTTTAGGCTTCCTTGGCAACATCATCTGGTTCGTTCTCGCGGGCTGGTGGCTTGCGCTCGGTCATGTCGTTGCGGCGATTGCTCTTGGCATAACAATTATCGGCTTGCCCTTCGCATGGGCGCATTTGAAGCTCGCAGGCTTTTCCCTCTGGCCGATCGGACGCACAATTGTCAGCAGCGACCTTCACCGCCGCTATTCCTATTATTGATCGAAGAAAAAAGAATGCAGGCGCTACAGCGCCTGCATCGCCGTGACTATTTTATCGGAATCTTCAATCGGCGGTAGCGAGTTTAAGGCATCCTGAAAATAGCTGCGCGCCGAACCGACTTCGCCATTCTCCGCAGCAATGAGCGCACGCCCAACCAACGCGTAATGATTGTCGGGCGTGTAGGCAAGAAGCCTTGCGAATAACTCATCCGCTCCCTGAAGGTCGCCGGAAAGCGCTTTGCAAAAGCCAACATCGACCATCGCGTCCAGGGCCCAGGCATCTTTATTAAGACGCGCCTGCGCCCCTTCGCATTCGGCGACGCCGTAAGATTTACCGAAAATATCGCGCACCTGCTTGCGCATACTGAAAACCGGCTGCTCAATCTTCTTTGGCAGGGCGCTGACTTCAGCGCTTGGCGCAGCACCGGCGGAGACCGGCGTAATGACGGCCAGCTTGGGCGGCGACAGGCGCTCAGGCGCCGCGAAACGCTCGAACGTCAAAATCTCGCGATTAGGCGCGGCGCGCAGCGACGGGCGCGGCGGCGCGGATTGTTCTTGCGCTGGAAGCGCAGCGACGTCGCTAGGCGGCGGCGTCTTCAATGTCGGCTTCGACGGGATGACAGCCTTTTCGACGAAAGGCGCAGGCGGCGACGCGGCGGCTAGCGCTGGTTCCTGAAGCGGCGCTTGCTGCGGCTCAGTGCGCTCCGGTTCGGAGCGCTGCTGCGGCGGCGCCGGCGCACGCGCGGCAAGCGTCGCGCTTTCAGGCGCGAACTGAAGATCGATACAGGTCGCAGCTGTTTCGCGCACAACGCAATCGCCGATTTTTACGGAGTCGACACTCCGGTCAGACATCAGCGACATAAGGCTCGCGCCGCCGACCGCGTCGAACTTAAGTCCTTTTAACAAGGCGCTACGGTCCGCAAGCGGGATGGTGAGCGCGCTGTCGAGACCAGCGAGTTCATAGCGGTCGTCAGCGATTTTCGTGACGTCGCACCCCTGCTCGCACACGAGCGCAATTCTCATCAATCGGCCCTCTTCGCCCACCTGCACATCTTTCAGGGAATTCTGCCCGGCGGAAATCGCCGCGGCGGCGCTCACCGCAACAAGAAGGGAAAGAGAAAGGGAAGCGCTCATTGGTCTCGCAGAAAACAAGGGCCGCGACGGTTTTTTCGGCGACGGCGAATGAAGCGCACTGTCAGGAGAGTCGGGCATTTGGTCAAACGCGGTCTACTGATTCGGCGCTGTTCGCCCGAGTTTTGCTCGACGCTTACGAACTCTTAAGGCCAACGGGAAACGGCGCCGCGAACGGCGCCGTTTCTTTTGCTTCAGGATTTGAAAGCTTACCAGCTACGATAGACGCGTCGGCTGCCTGGCTTGATATAGCCGTAACCCCAACGGTCGTAACACAAGAGCGCCACTTCCTCGAAACGCCGGCCGCGGCGACGGAATGTCTGCGAAACCACGCGGCAATCTCCAATGTAGGACGCGCGATACAAGTCGTATCCGAAGCTCGCGAACACCCAACCGAGCGGATCGTAGCCCGGATAATAGTGGAAGATGTTGTGAACGTTGCAGAAATAGCCGTGGCCGCGACGCGGACCATGACCGTGGCCGTAATGACGGCCGCCATAAACCCGCGGATGGCGATACGCGCCTGATGAGCGGTAACGATAATCCCGGCGGCGATAGTCGCGGCGGTAATCGCGACGGCGCTCCACGCGGCGCTGATCCCGGCGACCCTGACGGTAGGCGTCCCGGCGGTCGGCGCGGCGGCGATCTGTGCGCCTTTGGTCGCGGCGGCCGTCCCGGTAAGCGTCATCACGCCGGTCCGCCCTGCGATCCGCACGGCGTTGATCACGCCGACCGTCGCGGTAGGCGTCGCGCCGTTCTGCGCGCCTCGCATCACGGCGTTGTTCGCCGCGCCGATTGTTCGCGCGCGCATTGTCAGAGCGCTGGCGGTTATCAGCGCGACGGCGTTGATTTCGTTGACCGTCGGATCGCCGTTGTTGACGGCGATCGGCGCGGCGATCTCCGCGTCTGTCCGCCCGTTGTCCGCGGCGGTCGCCACGTTGCGCGCGTCGATCTCCCCGCTGCGCGCCCCTGTCCCCGCGTTGACTACGCCGTTCGCCGCGCCGGTCGCTGCGCTGTTCGGTCTGCACATTTGCCGCATACCGCGCACCGCCGTCAGCCGCAGAAATGCTGATCCGCGACTGCGCCGCGTTCGCTTCCGGGTCAGCGTGCGCCGACGCGGGCGCGGAAAGCAAAAGCCCTGCGCCAAATAATGAAAAAGCGACAGCCGTCGCTTTACGCCACAATCGTGTTTTTGTTTTCATCAAGGGCATGTCGCTTGTTCCTCGAAATTGCGACGCCCCCTGCGCCCACGCTTACAATGCCGGGCGAACCAGACCGCGTCAAATCGGGCAGCCCCTAGAGCCGCCCAACCTGCGGAGTTGAAAAAGGATGGAAACGCTCTGATTGTGACGGGTGTAAGGCGCGCCTCCACCGCATGCGGAAGATCATGACGCAAATGTGGCGCGCCGAGGGCATTATGGCGCTGTCATGACGAAGAAAAAAATTTCGAAAAAAACATATTTTGAGTTCTTCGCGGGCGGCGGCATGGCGCGTCTGGGGCTTGGAGAGGCTTGGTCATGCCTTTTCGCCAATGATTTTGATTCGCAAAAAGCGGCGGCCTACCGGGAAAATTTTGGATCTGAACATTTCTGCGAAGGCGACGTCGCCGCGCTCGTTCCAACCGACCTTCCCGCCGCGAAACCTGATCTCGTCTGGTCGTCGTTTCCTTGTCAGGACTTGTCGCTCGCTGGGGAGCGTCGGGGCCTCGCTGGCCGGCGCAGCAGCGTCTTCCACGCCTTTTGGTCGCTCATGAAAGACCTCGCCGCCGAAGGCCGGGCGCCGACAACCATTGTTCTGGAAAACGTCACCGGCCTCCTTACGTCGAACGACAGGCGCGACATCCAGTCGATTATCGTCGCCCTCGCCGATGAGGGTTACGCCGTATCCGCGCTTGTGCTCGACGCGGCGCGTTTCGTGCCGCAATCGCGAAAGCGGGTTTTCATCTTCGGCCTGCCGTATACGGCGGATTTTGCGCAAACGCCGCCGCCGCCGAGCGATGAGACGCCGCAAGCGCTGATCGACGCCGTTCACGGTTTGCCGCCGCGGACCATCGCCGCTTGGCGATGGCTTGATGCGCGGCCTCGACAAGGACGGAACATTGCGCTCGCCGACCTGCTCGACGAGAGCGCAGACCGTTGGCATACGCGCGAACAGACCGAGCGCCTCGTCAACGCCATGAGCGCACGCCAACGAGCAGCTCTGGAGAAACGCCGGGGCGACGGCTGCGACCATGTGGGCGCCGCCTTCAAACGCATTCGCGTTGAGAACGGCGAGAAGACCATGCGCGTGGAAGCGCGCTTCGACGGGATTGCAGGATGCCTGCGCACCCCTGCCGGCGGCTCGTCAAGACAAATCATCCTGGCGATTTCAAACGGCGACGTGCGATCGCGCTTGCTGACGCCGCGCGAAGCCGCCCGCCTCATGGGCGTGCCTGACAATTATCGCCTTCCGAACGGCGCCACGGCGGCGCTTAAACTCTGCGGCGACGGCGTCGCTACGCCCGTTGTGCGGTGGATCGCAGAGACAATCCTGACGCCCGCGCTTGCGGAGCAAGCCGCCGCCGCGTGATACTGCCGCCATGAGCAGCACGCGGTCGACGAGGGCAAGAACAGACGTATTCCCGCCAGAAAAACGCGCTGAAATCATGCGGGCCGTGAAATCGAAAAACACAAAGCCCGAGATGATCGTCCGGAAAGCGCTCCACGCACTTGGGTATCGTTATCGGTTGAACGTCAAAACGTTGCCCGGCTCACCGGATCTAGTTTTTCCAAAATATCGCGCGGTGATTTTCGTCCATGGCTGTTTCTGGCACGGACACGCGTGCAAGCGCGGCGCGCGCCTGCCGAAGACCAACCAGGACTATTGGCGCAAAAAAATCGCGCGCAACATGGCGCGCGATGCGAAGAACTCAGAAGCCCTGCGCGCGCTCGGCTGGCGCGTCATCACACTTTGGGAATGCGAGCTCAAATCTTTTGATCCCGCTGCGATCACCATTAAGGGCGGTCCGGCCGCCGCCGATTAATAGGCTATTGAACCGTCAGCGGCGGTACGCTGAAAAAACTGAGTGACCGTGTTTTTCAACGCCGTAAACCACCGCTGCGCCAGGGGTCGCTTTTAGCAAACTGCGCGTCCGTTCGCTGGCGCTGATATTATCGCACATTTGCGTCGTGCGCCGCACCAGCTTGCCTGAACGATCAATGACTTCGAACTGGTAAGTTGATTTGGGCATTAGACCCTTCCTTTCCTGATACAACGCACACAAAGTAAGATTGAATTGTGGCGAAATAAGACCGGCAGCCAGTCGTTTCCATAATTTAATTCGTAAACCAATTATTAATTTAATTTAGAGAATTTAAGCCATACGACAAGCGCGCACGGACCATGCAGATTGACCAAAAAACAAAATCGCAATCAACCGCCAGCGGCGTAAAAGCCGTCATACGCGGCGAGGCCGGCGGGCTGAGCCGCGCCTTTGATCTGACTGTGCAGGCGATGATCCTATTGTCGTTGACCGCGGTCACGCTGAACACCGTGCCCACATCATCTTCGGGCGTAAAATCCTTACTCGGCGTCATCGAAGTTTTTGCGCTGGCGTTCTTTCTCATTGAATACGCTCTGCGCGTTTATGCATCCGAACCGAAGAAAGATTATATCCTCAGCTTCTGGGGTCTTATCGATTTCGCTGCGGTCTTTCCGAGCTTGCTCCTGACCGGGAGTAATTCCACGGCCTTGCGCGCACTTCGTTTGCTGCGCCTATTGAGGATTTTGAAACTTGGCCGTTATTCCAATGCGTTGCGCCGGCTTGCGCGCGCCTTCATGAAAATCAAATATGATTTTCTCGTCTTCTTCTACATTTCAGCGATCATCTTTTTCATCGCTGCGACGGGCATCTACATTTTTGAAAATGACGCGCAGCCTGACGCCTTCCCATCAATCCCGGCGTCGCTTTGGTGGGCGGTCGCCACGCTGACCACAGTTGGCTATGGCGACACCTACCCGATTACGGCGGGCGGCAAGATATTCACTTTTGTGATCCTGATGATCGGTCTCGGGCTTGTCGCCATTCCGGCCGGGCTGGTCGCCGCGGCCCTGAATGACGAAGAGTAGGTGGCGGCCCAAGCAGACCGCCAGTGCGTTTTTACGCGACAAACGCGTCCGCTGGCATCGACATCATTGTCTCGGCGCCGGTTTTCAATTTCACCAGATGCGATTTCGTGTCCGGCAAAATCCGCTCAAGGAAGAATTTTCCGGTAATGAGCTTATTGGCGAAGAAGTCGTCCTTCTCGCCTGCGGCCTGCTTCTCGATCGCGACTTTCGCCATTTGCGCCCAGCCATGGGCGAGGCAGACGACAGCCAGAATGTTGAGATAATCCATGGACGCCGCGCCCGCGTTGTCGGGGTTGGCGAAGGCGTTCTGCATCAGCCACTGGGTCGCGTCCACGAGGTCGGCTTTGGCGTCTGCGAGGCCTTCCACATAAGGCTTCAACGCCTCATCGCCGCTATTGTCTTTTACGAAATCGTCGATCTCCGCAAAGAACGACTGGATGGCGCGCCCGCCATTATGCGGCAACTTCCGGCCCACGAGATCGAGCGCCTGAATGCCGTTGGCGCCTTCGTAGATCATGGCGATCCGGGCGTCGCGGACGAACTGCTCCATGCCCCATTCCTGCGTGTATCCGGACCCGCCCAGCACCTGCAGCGCCGTTGAAGCATGCCAGAAGCCGCGGTCGGTGAGATAGGCTTTCAGAACGGGGGTCATCAGCCCCAAGATGTCGTCTGCTTTTTCGCGCGTCGCTTCGTCCTCTGATTTATGATGGAGGTCGGCCTGCAATGCGGACCAGTACATCCATGCGCGCCCGCCCTCAATGGTCGCTTTTTGCTCAAGGAGCATGCGGCGCACGTCGGGATGAACGATGATCGGGTCAGCCGGCTTTTCCGGTTCTTTCGGCCCAGTCAGCGAACGCCCCTGCAGACGGTCCTGCGCATAGGCGGCGCCGTTTTGATACGCCACGTCCGAGATCGCGAGCCCTTGAATGGCGACGCCGAGACGCGCTTCATTCATCATCACGAACATAGCTTTGAGGCCTTTGTTTTCCTCGCCCACAAGCCAGCCGGTCGCGTCGTCATAGTTCATAACGCAGGTGGCGTTGCCGTGAATGCCCATCTTGCTCTCAAGGCCGCCGCACTCGACCGCATTGCGTTCGCCGAGCGAGCCGTCGTCATTCACCAGATATTTCGGCACCACAAAAAGCGAGATGCCTTTAACGCCTTCCGGCGCGCCTTCGATCCGCGCGAGAACCAGGTGGATGATGTTGTCAGTCAGATCGTGTTCCCCGGCAGAGATCCAGATTTTCTGACCCGAAATCTTGTAGCTGCCGTCGCCTTGCGGGACAGCCTTCGATCGCAACAAGCCGAGGTCGGTCCCGCAATGGGGCTCGGTGAGGTTCATGGTGCCGCCCCACTCGCCGCTGATGATCTTCGGCAGGTATTTTTGTTTCTGCTCGTCTGAGCCGTGGGCGTGAAGGGCGTTGGCCGCGCCCATCGCCAGTCCCGGATACATCCCGAACGCCATGTTCGCGCCGGAGACCATCTCATTCATCACCACTGATAGAATGTAAGGCAGACCCTGACCGCCATAATCGGAATCAAACGAAAGCCCCTGCCAGCCGCCGTCGCGAAACTGGTCGTAGGCTTCTTTGAATCCCGTCGGCGTTTTCACCGATCCGTCGTCGTTACGAACACACCCTTCCTGATCGCCCACATGGTTCAACGGATGGAGCACGTTGCTCGCGAGCTTGCCGCCCTCCTCAATGATGGCGTTCACCACATCTTCGCTGGCGTCTGCGAACCCCGGCAGATTTGAATATTTCCCGATCTGCAGAACATCATGCAGGAGAAACTGCATATCGCGCGTAGGGGCGTTATAAACCGTCATGGTGGTCGATCCTCAATCCGCCCCGCGCTGGCGTCGACGCCGTGCGCGGGGTCTATGTACACGGCTCCAATCTAGCTCTTTGTTGCAGCGCGTAAAGCAAGCGATGCAGCACCAATTCGTCGCGGTCGCCGCGCACCAGGTTTCGTTAACGTAACATTAAACATCATCCCGCTTTGTGACCATAGAATCAGGCATTTTACCCTTTGCGTGTTGGCCGAAGCACCTTACCCCTCGTTCAATGCGCTTTGGGCGCCGTAGATCTAAAAAGAGCCTGAAAAGGGGCGCAGGCGATCCGCCTGTGGAAAGAGTCACATGGCATCGACCAAATCAAACGCACCCTGGAGCGTCAAAGGCATAGAACGGGACGCCAGGGAGACAGCCAAGGAAGCCGCCCAGAAAGAGGGCATGACGGTCGGCGCCTGGTTGAACCAGATGATTTATAGCGCGGGCGCCCCGCAAACTTCCGGCGGTGTGGTCGAGGGCCTGAAACTCAAGGACGTCATTACGGCGATCGAAGCGCTGAACACGCGCGTCGCCACCGCCGAAGGCAAAAGCGCTGACGCATTGAATGATCTCGTGCGCAATGTCGGGAATGTCGTCGAACGGGTTCAGCGGCTTGAACGGAGCGGGGGCGGCGGCGGAAACAACAGCGCTCTCGCCGAACGCCTGACGCGCCTTGAAGAGAAATCCCAGGACCGCCAGCGCATCGACACCTTAAAGGCGCTCGAAAAAGCGGTCGGCCAAGTGGCGCTCCAATTCGATACGGCCCACAAGGAAGCGCTGTTGCGCCTTGAGTCGCAGGAAAAACAGCTCCAGCAGATGGCGACGCGCCTTGAAGGCGCCGAGAGCGATCCGCAAGCGGCGAGTGCAATCAATTATCTGAAAAACGCCGTTGACGGTCTCGCCGCCCGGATTTCGCGCGCCGAGCGCATCGCTTCTGAAGCGTCCAAGCTCAATCAGGACGCCAGCGGCGCCGTCGATGCGAAATTCGTTGAAAGAACCGGGGCGCGGCTGCGCGTCCTGGGCGACGAAATCAAACGCGGCGGCGACCAAATACAGGCGCTCGAAAACTCTATCGTCAAACTCTCCAGCCAGATCGACGCCGCAGAAAAACGCAGCGCCGAGGGCGTGCACAAAGTCTCCGAGACAATTGTCCAACTGCGCGAGCAATTCTCGACGATGGATGCGCCCGAAGCCGCCGACACCAGCGAGATTGAAGCCGCGGTCGCCGCAGTCGCCCAGCGCACTGATGAACGCATCTCATCGCTGCAGCGCTCGTTCGACGACATGGTCGCCCGGCTTGAGCAATCGGAAAACGAAAAACCCGCGGCGCTCTTCAACGAAGCGCCCCTCGCCGCCCCGCAAGTCGATGCTGAACTTGATGAAGCGCTCGCCGCGTTTGATCTCGACGAAGACGACCAGCCGGATAAAGACGCCTTCACCGTGGACCTCGACGAAGATGACGCGCTGGGCGCCGCCGAACAGGACGAAGGCGAGGACATCCTCGCCGAGGTGCGCCAGGCCTTCGAAGAAGAGCCGAGCGACGCAGACAATCCCTATGGCGCGATCGGTGAGACCGAAGAAAAACCAGCGGACGCGCCGACCGATCTGGACGCGGTCCTGGCGGAACTTGAAGGGCTCGGCCTGCGTGAGGATGCGCCGAAGAAGCAAGATCCAAAAAAATCTTTCCTCGAAGATGTAGCCGACGACGAAGCAGCGCATGTGTCGCCGACGCCGGACCTTAAGGACGAGATGGACGTCCCCTCGCCCGCGGAAGCGCAAGCCGAAGAAAAACCCGAGTCAATCGCGAGCGCCGCCGACGATTACTTGAAGGCCGCGCGCCGGGCGGCGCGTGACGCGGCCGCTAGCGAAGAAGAAGGCAAGCCGAAGCCCAAACTCACGAAAAAACAACGCGCCATTCTCGCAGCGCGCATCAAACGCAAGCGCGAAGAAGCCGCCAAGGCCGCAGCAGGCATGGAAGAGCCGGCGCCGCTGGAGGCCAAGAAACCAGCGCGCGCTTCGTTAGCGCCTGACGTTATCGATTTCGATCAGGACGATGACGAGGAGGACGCCAACGACGGCTCACTCGCTGCTCGCCTGAGCGACGCATTCGCAGGTTTGCGCAACCGCCTGCCCGGCGGCGCCAAAGCGGACGCATCCGAAAAAAAAAGCGACGAGGAAACGCCCGATGAAGTCGCTGACTTTAAGGACGACACGGAAGATGGCGACGATCCGAACCTGAGCGGCGCCGCCAAGAAAGCGTTTAGCGGCGTCACCACGAAACCTGTAACGCTCGCACTCGGTGCTTCCATCCTGCTGGCGGTGATCGCCCTCTTCTTCATTGTGAAAGACGTCTTCCTGGCGCCCGCAGGCGACAAACCCGACGCGCGTATCGCGGTGACGCAAGGCGATCGGCCCGTTCCCGCCGCAAGCCAACAACCGGCGAGCGTGGACAATGCAACAGTGGCGGAAGTGCCCGAAGCGCCAGTTGCAGCGCCCACGGTTCAGCCGCGCGATCTCTATCTACAAGGTGTTGCAGCGCTGCAGCTTGCGCAAACGCCGGAAGATGAAGCCGCCGCAATCCAGCAATTGCAAGAGTCAGCCGCGCTCGGCCATCCGCCGGCGCAACTGCAGCTCGGCGAGCTCTACAAAACCGGCCAAGGCGTTGATCAGGACCAGACGCAGGCGCGAATCTGGTTCGAACGCGCCGCTGAGGGCGGCAATGTGCTCGCCATGCATCGCGTCGGCGTCATGACGGCGCAAGGCGAAGGCGGCGCGGCTGACCTCAACGCTGCGGTTGAGTATTTTGAGCAAGCCGGCAACCGCGCGCTCGTGGATTCTCAGTATAATCTCGGCGCCATTTATCATCCGGGGGCGGACGGCGCAGAGGGCGTTCAAGACGCCGGGCAGGCCTATTATTGGTATTCGCTCGCGGCGAAGAACGGCGATGAGCAAGCGGCGTCGCTCGCGGCAGGCCTCGCCAACATTATTGATGCGCCGCTAAAGAGCGAGCTCGACGCATCGGTCGAGGCCTGGGCGCCGACGCCTGCGAACCCGGTCGCGAACGAAGTCGCACCCGCTTCCTGATCACACATTATTCTTGAAAGCGCCGCCGGTGGGGCCATCGGCGGCGCTTTCTGTACTGAAAGTCGAGATCGGGCGACCGATTTAAGGCCTCGCACCGAACAGGCCGCCCAGTTGCGACTTTGTCTGCGTCGCCATGTCGCTCTTGGCGGGGTGGTTAGGGATCATTCCCGTTCACAAATAAAAAAGGCGCAATAACGAAGGAAAAGGAGGGCTTTCATGACTGGCCAAACTTTCGACGCGCTCACCAATCATCACTCTCTGTACACACAACCGCCGCGCGCGAAAGGACTGCCGCATGCGGCGGCGGTTCTCGCCTACGCTGGCGCCTTGCCGCTGATTATCGCCGCGTTACTGGTGGTCCTGCGCAAGGAAGATTTCGGGCCGTTGGCGCTCAGCTTCATGGCGCTCTACGGCGGCGCGCTAATCGCGTTTTTCGGCGGCGTTCGCTGGGGCGTCGCGGTGATGCGCCCGGACGGCCCTACCTTCCGCCATCTCCTCGGCGGCGTTGTTCCGCTCCTGATCGCCATGCCGATTTTCGTGCTCGACGATATGCGCGCGCGCTTCGCTCTGATCGTGATCGCATTACCGATTCTCCTGATAGACGATTTGCGGGCGACAAGGCGCGGATCCGGCGCGCCGGACTGGTATCTTGGCGTTAGAACGCCATTGACGATTCTCATGGAATTCTCTTTCCTGTTTGCGCTCGCCGCGATCGTGGCGACGTAGCGGAGAGAAACCATGGCAGGCGCAGGCGGCGACAACCGGCGGGCTGAAATGACGCGACTGGGCCTCATGGGTCTCGTCCCATTCCTTTTCGGCGCCGCGGCGGTTTGGATCGCACCGCTTTTCCCCGGAGGCGATATTTTCGCCCGCACCATGCATTCGATGGTCCTCGCCTATGGCGGGATCATCGCCGCTTACATGGCGGGCGTCGGCGCAGGCGGTTTGCTCGTGGGAGGGCGCGCAGATAACGAGCCGCTGCTGCCTGGCATGATTGTAGCCCTCGTCGTATGGGTCGCGGTGTGGGGAAACTTGCCTTTCACGCTCGTCATCCCAGGTGCATGGCGCCATGGGTTAGTTCTTGTGGCGCTGATTTATCTTCTCCTGCGCGATCTGCGCGCAGTTGACGCCGGCAACTTACCGTCATGGTACGGAGCGCTCCGCATCCGCCTCACCTTCTGGGCGGGACTGTTGATCACGGCGGTCATTCTAAGGCTAATTCTCTGGAGCAACTATTGATCGCCGCTTCTGCCAGCCGCGAGCGCGCCTGAATGGACGCGCAGACGCTGGATCAACTTCGGATAGCGCTCGATCCGGCCTCGCAGGTCGGCCTTGCGCTGGCGCTATTCATGATCATGTTTTCAGTGGCGCTCGGACTTGAAGTGCGCGACTTCAAGGCGCTGCTCGACCGCCCCCGCGTTTATGCGAGCGGCGTCGTCGGGCAAGTGATTGGCCTGCCGCTCCTGACGCTGGCCCTCGTCTTTCTGATTTCGCCGCCAGCCTCCATCGCGCTCGGTATGATCGTCGTCGCCGCCTGTCCCGGCGGTAATGTATCGAACATGATGACTTACTTTTCGCGCGGCGACACGGCGCTCTCTGTCGCCCTCACCGCTACGTCGAGCGTCATCGCCGCATTCTTCACACCCGCAGCGATCCTTTTATGGGCGAGCCTCTATCCGCCCACCGCGTCGTTGCTGCAATCGATCGAATTCAATGCAATCGCGTTTGTATTGCAGACCACGGCGCTTCTCGCGGTTCCCTTGGGGCTCGGCATGTCGACCGCCCGCTGGGCGCCGAACCTCGCCGCGCGCATCAGAAAACCGGGCGCCGCCATCGGCGCCTTTATATTGGCCGTCATCGTTATTGTCGGGACTTTCGATAAGACACCGAAACTTCTCGCGGCGACCGGCCTGATCTTGCCGCCGGTGATCATCCATTCCTCCGCTGCATTCGCCCTCGGCGCCGTGATCGGCGCACTTTTGAAAGTCGGCGGCCCGACCCGGCGGGCGCTCACCTTCGAGATTGGACTGCAGAACACTGGGCTCGCCCTCGTGATCCTGCTCGGTCAATTGGAGGGCCTCGGCGGCGCAGCCGCGCTCACGGCTGTGTGGGGCGTTTGGCACCTGATCGCCGGCGGGTTTATGGTGTGGCTCTATCGGCGACGGTCCTGAGGGAGAGACGCGCATGGCGTTCGATCTGACAATCCGCGACGGCCTTGTTTATGACGGCGACGGCGGTGCGCCGGTGCGCGCGAACATTGGCGTTAAAGACGGCGTAATCGCCGAAATCGGCGCCTGCGCGGCGGCGGCTGACCGAACCATTGACGCCGAAGGCGCCATCGTCACGCCCGGATTTATTGATCTTCACACCCATTATGACGGCCAGATTTCCTGGGATGAAGAGCTGCGCCCTTCCGTCAATCATGGGGTCACTACCATCTTAACCGGCAATTGCGGCGTCGGTTTCGCGCCTGTGCGCCCTGACGATCATGATCGCCTGATCAAATTGATGGAGGGCGTCGAGGATATTCCGGGTACCGCGCTTCACGAAGGGTTGTCGTGGGAATGGGAGAGCTTCGCCGATTACCTGAACGCGATCGACGCGATGCCGCACACGATCGATCACGCCGCGATGATCGGCCATGACCCGGTGCGCGTTTTCGCCATGGGCGAACGCGCCAGCGCGCATGAGGAAGCGAGCGATGAGGACATCGCGACGATGCGTGCGATCGTCCGTGATGCGCTCAAGGCAGGTGCGGCGGGTTTTTCCATTGGCCGTACGGACATCCACCGCACGGCGGACGGCGACTGGACACCCAGTTCCGAAGCGAACGCGCGTGAACTCGCTGGCATCGCACAGGCGTTCGAAAGCCTTGATCACGGCGTCGTCCAGATCGTCTCGGACTTCAATCTGGAGCGGGAGGGCGATCAATTCGACGAAGAGTTTGCGACCGTCGAAGCGTTCGTCAAAGCCAGCGGCCGCCCGGCGTCAATCTCGCTGATGCAGCGCGACATGGCGCCCAAACAATGGACCCGCATCCTCAACGGCGCCGATCGCCTGAATGCTGAGGGCGTGGACTTTCGCGTTCAGGTGGCGCCGCGCGCAATCGGTGTCTTTCAGGGGCTGCAATGCACCTTCCATCCGATGATGGCGCAGCCGAGCTATATCGAAATCAAAGATAAACCTCTGGAAGAGCGGGTGCGGATTATGCGCGATCCCACGTTTCGCGCAAAATGTCTGACGGAAAAACCGGTGAAGCTCGCCGGTGAAGGATCATCCGTGCCGCCGATCGCTGACATGATGATCGCCGCCATTGATCTTGTCGCCAATAAGTTTTTCCGGCTGGGCGAAGCGCCCGATTATGAACAACCTCAGGAGGCTTCCCTCGGCGCCGAAGCGCTGCGCGACGGTGTCAGCGTCATGGCGAAACTCTACGACACGCTTCTGGAACTCGACGGGCGTCAGCTCATCTATTTTCCAATCTATAACTACACCGACTTCAATTACGACAATGTGCGCACGATGATGACGCACCCGAAAGCGCTGCCCGGCCTCTCCGACGGCGGCGCTCATGTGGGCACAATCTGCGACGCCAGTTTTCCCACCTATCTTTTGAGCTATTGGTGCCGCGACCGGGATCATGACCAGATTGATCTGGCCCGCGGCATACAGATGTTGACTGCAGACGGCGCCGACTATCTCGGCCTTAAGGATCGCGGCCGGCTCAAGGTCGGCTTGCGCGCCGACATTAACGTCATTGATCACAACACTCTTTCGCTTGGCGCGCCGCGCATGATTCAGGACCTCCCAGCCGGCGGTCAGCGCCTGCTGCAGCCAGTGAAAGGCTATCGCGCAACGCTGGTCGCCGGGGCCCAAGTGATCGCGGACGACCAGGTGACCGATGCGCGACCCGGACGGTTAGTGCGGCTTGGGTAAGCGAGCCGCTCATTCATTAAGAGGAATACCCTTTGAGAATTCTCGCCGCAATTGTCGCGATCACTCTCCTGGCCGGATGCGGGCGCGTTCAAGGCCTTACAGAGGACGACATTGATGCAATTACGGCGATTGATACTGCGTATACTGAGGGCTGGCTCAAGCCAGATCTTGGCGATCAGGAAAGCGCTGTTATGGCGCTGTTCAGTGATGACGCGACAATCGCCCCCGGCGGCGGCCACCCCCCGCTGACAGGCCATAAGGCAATCCGCGGCTTCTGGTTCCCCGATGACGGCCCTCCAACGAACACGACACTGTTTGAACATGAGGCTGAGAGCATCGATGGAAAAGATGGTTTCGCCGTGCTGCGCGGACGCTATCGGCTCAAATTTGACTATGATGGCGCGTCATATCATCAAACCGGGAATTACATGATGTCGCTTGAACAACAGAACGACAAGAATTGGCTGATCACGAACCTGATCTGGAACGACCGGCGCGTCGATGAATGAGCGAGCAATAATCCCATGAGCTTCACCTTCCATACGGTCCCGGAAATCATTTTTGAAAGCGGCTCGACGCGCCGTCTCGGGGAACTGGCGGCGGGATGGATACGGCGGCCAGTGCTGCTCACTGATAAAGGGTTGATCAACGCTGGCCTCGTTGCGCCAGCGATGGATAGTCTTCAGGCCGCCGGGCTCAATGTTCTTCTGTTTGACGAAGTGGCCGCCGACCCACCTGCGCCGCTCGTGCGCAAGGCGGTTGAGGCTGCGCGCGCCCACGAAGCCGACGGCGTCATCGCGCTTGGCGGCGGCTCTTCCATGGACACGGCGAAAATCGTCGCCGTCCTCCTCAATTCTTCTCAATCGCTCGAAGAGATCTACGGGACCGATCAGGTGAAAGGCGGCCGCGCGCCGCTTATCTGCGCGCCGACAACCGCCGGCACGGGATCAGAGGTGACGTCAATTTCCGTCATCACCACGGAAGACGATGAAAAAGTCGGCATTGTTGATAACGCGCTCTTTCCAGACATGGCCGTTCTTGATCCTGACCTGACGCTTGGCTTGCCCCGACCCGTCACAGCGGCGACCGGCATCGACGCCATGGTTCATGCGATTGAGGCGTATACGAATAACACGCGAAAGAACCCTGTATCCGACGCATTGGCCCGCGAGGCTTTAAAACTACTTTCGTCAAATATCGTCCGCGCTTGCGAGACGCCGGACGACAAAAAAGCCCGCGGCGAGATGTTGCTCGGCGCAATGCTGGCGGGTCAGGCGTTCGCCAATTCCCCGGTCGGCGCCGTTCACGGTCTCGCCTACCCGCTTGGCGGCATCTTCCATGTGCCGCACGGGCTTTCCAATTCGTTGATGCTCGAACCAGTGCTGAAGTTCAATGCGCCAAACGCGGCGCACCTTTACTCGGAGCTTGCGCCGTATGTAGGGGCGCAGGCCGACGGTTCCGATGAGGCGAACACCGCCGCCTTTATCGCCCGGCTTGTTGAGATTGTCGAAGCCACTGGCGTTGAACGCCGTCTCAGCCAGGTTGGGGTCTCCCACAATGATTTGCCGCGCATGGCCGAAGACGCCATGAAAGCGCAACGCGTCCTTGTGAATAATCCGCGGGAGGTGACGTATGATGATGCGCTGCAGATGTATACGGACGTTCTCTAATGCCAGCGGGGTATTCCGGAACGCCGCTTCTTAAAAAGCTGGGCGTCAAGGACGGCGCGGCAGGCCTTCTTGTTGCAGTGCCTGAGCCCATCGCCGAGCTGAACACTTTTGACGGCTGGGCCCGCGTCAAACGCGCCAAGACGCCGCGCGGCGTAGGCGGCGGGCCATATGACTATATCCACTATTTCTCAGCTGACGCGCCGGCGTTTGAGAAAACCTTGCCCGCATTAAAAAAAGAACTCGAACAAAACGGCATGATCTGGGTCTCATGGCCGAAAAAATCGTCAGGCGTCCCCTCGACGATCACCGAAGACACAGTGCGCAATCACGCCCTGAAAATCGGGCTTGTGGATGTGAAAGTGTGCGCGGTGGACGAGATCTGGTCTGGACTGAAACTCGTGATCCCGGTGAAGGACAGAAAGAAGTGACGGCGAGATCGACGCGCGGCGACTACAAACACTTCACACCACTTCAAACGCGGTGGTCGGACAATGACATCTACGCGCATGTGAACAACGTTGTCTATTACAGTTACTTCGACACGATCGTGAACGGCTATCTTGTGGCGCAAGGCGCGCTCGATATCCATCGCGGATCCGTCATTGGCCTCGTCGTTGAGACCACATGCCGATATTTCGCGCCGCTGGCGTTTCCACAAGCGTTGGAGGGCGCGCTACGGGTCGCGCATCTCGGCAATTCATCGGTTCGCTATGAACTGGCGATCTTCAAGAAAGGCGACAACGAGGCCGCTGCTGAAGGTCATTTCGTTCATGTCTATGTGGACCGGGAAAGTCGAAAACCGACGCCGCTCCCGGACGCGTTCCGCGCGGTTTTGTCGCCACTGCTCGCGTAACAACGACAATTGAGGGGTTAAAATGAATGAACGTCTTTTTACGTTAATAACGATTATGTTGGGCGCGGCGTTCGCACTCGCCTTCGTCTGGATTGTCATTCCGCCCCTGATCGCAAGCGGCGACGCGATCAGCGCCTTCGCCGCCGGGTTCGTGAACCCTTACTCCACAGGCTATTCCCTTGACGCTATCTTTTGCGGTCTCATCCTGACCGTCTGGGTGCTGTTTGAACGACGGCCCTATGGGTGGATCGCGATCCCGCTCTGTCTTATACCCGGTGTCGCGACGGCGTTCGCCGTCTATCTTCTCATCCGGCTGAATACGCCCAACCCTGAAGACCGTTCATGGCCGTCATAGAAACGAAAATAGACCCGCGCTCAGAAGCCTTCGCAGCCAATAAGACGGCGATGCAATCGCTCGTCGATGAGTTGAAGGCAAATGCGGCAAAGGTCGCAGAGGGCGGCGGCGCGCGCTACACCGAACGCCACAAGGCCCGCGGCAAACTCTTGGCCCGCGAGCGCATTGAGCGCCTACTCGATCCGGGTGCGCCATTTCTGGAAATCGGACAATTCGCCGCCTGGAATATGTATACCGGCGACGTGGCCGCCGCCGGCGTGGTCGCAGGCATCGGCCGGATCGAAGGTGTTGAGTGCATGATTGTCGCTAATGATCCGACAGTGAAAGGCGGCACCTATCACCCGATGACGGTCAAGAAGCATCTGCGCGCTCAGGAGATCGCGCAGGAAAATCGTCTGCCCTGCATTTATCTTGTGGAGTCCGGCGGCGCTTTCTTGCCGATGCAGGACGAAGTTTTTCCCGATAAGGATGATTTTGGACGCATCTTCTTTAATCAAGCGCGCATGTCGTCTATGGGCATTCCGCAAATCGCGGTCGTCCATGGCAGTTGCACCGCCGGCGGCGCCTACGTGCCGGCTATGTCCGACGAAGCGATCATTGTGCGCAATCAGGGGACGATTTTTCTAGGCGGCCCGCCGCTGGTAAAGGCCGCGACAGGGGAAGTTGTTACCTCGGAAGAGCTCGGCGGCGGCGACTTACATACGCGCGAATCCGGCGTTGTGGACCATCTTGCGGAGAACGACGATCATGCGCTTGGTCTTGCGCGATCAATCGTCTCTCGCGTCAATTGGGTGAAGCAAGGCGAGATTGTTACAGTCGAGCCCGAAGCGCCGCTTTATGACCCGGACGAACTTTATGGCGTGATCGAAACTGATGCGCGTAAACCCTATGATGCGCGTGAAATTATCGCCCGTCTCGTTGACGGGTCCCGGTTCGACGAATTCAAGCCGCTTTACGGATCGACCCTGGTCACCGGTTTTGCGCATCTCCACGGGTTCCCTGTCGGCATTCTCGCCAACAACGGCATTCTCTTTTCTGGAAGCGCCTTGAAGGGCGCGCACTTTATTGAGCTGTGCGCGCAGCGCAGCGTTCCGTTACTCTTTTTACAGAACATCACCGGCTTTATGGTCGGCAAGTCTGCGGAAAGCGGCGGAATCGCGAAAGACGGCGCAAAACTTGTCACCGCTGTGGCGAGCGCGAATGTGCCGAAATTCACTGTGGTGGTGGGCGGCTCATACGGGGCCGGTAATTACGGCATGTGCGGGCGCGCCTACGGCCCGCGCTTCATGTTCATGTGGCCAAACGCGCGCATCTCCGTCATGGGCGGCGAGCAGGCGGCGAGCGTCCTCGCCACGGTTCGCCGGGACGGGATGGAGGCCAAGGGAGAAACATGGCCCAGCGAGGACGAAGACGCCTTCAAAGCGAAAATCCGCGAGGGTTATGAAGAGCAGGGCTCGCCTTATTACGCCTCGGCGCGGCTCTGGGACGACGGCATTATCGACCCGGCGCAAACGCGCGATATTCTGGGGCTATGTATCTCCGCAAGCCTCAATGCGCCCATTGAAAAGACGACGTTCGGCGTCTTCAGAATGTGATGCGGCGCACCCGCCGGAACGGGCGATCTCTAAAGCGCTTTTTCGCATACTGATCTTTCAGCGACCCGCGTTAACCCTGTTGTCAGGCCTTCACCGCAATGCTGGCGTCCGCCGACGCCTTCGCCTATAACGCCCATAAAAAATGGGAGGAAGTGGCGATGGACGGACAATTGCTGAGGCTCACCGTTAATCAGCGCGGCGTCGCGCGCCTGACGATGAACCGGCCGGACTTGCGCAACGCGTTTAACGAACAGCTTATCGGCGATATCTGCGACGCCATGGGCCGGCTAAACAGCGATCAGAATGTGAGGGTCATTGTTCTCACCGGCGCCGGTAAAGCGTTTTCGGCGGGCGCTGATCTCAACATGATGCGCCGGGTGGCGGACTATTCGGCGGCTGAAAACAAAGATGACGCACGGCGTCTCGGTCACATGCTGCGCTCGATCGATGAAAGCGACAAACCCACCATTGCGCTCGTCAACGGTCCCGCGCTCGGCGGCGGCGTCGGATTGGTCGCGGCCTGCGATATCGCCATCGCTGCGGAAGAGGCGTTCTTTGCGTTATCGGAAGTCAAACTCGGGCTCATCCCCGCGGTCATTTCGCCTTTTGTGGTGCGCGCGATGACGCCGCGACAAGCGCGCCGCTATTTCCTCACCGCCGAGCGATTCGACGCCACTAAGGCCAAAGAGCTGGGGCTGGTCCATATGGTCGCCATGGGCGCGCAACTGGACGCGACCCTTGAGGGCGTGATCGACAACCTGTTGACCGGCGGACCCAAAGCGCAAGCGGCGGCGAAGGATCTCGTCACGCGCGTCTCCTACCGCGTCATGGGCGACAGCGTTATGGAAGACACCGCCGGCCTTATCGCGCGCACCCGCGCCAGCGACGAAGGCAAGGAAGGCCTCAACGCATTCCTGGAAAAACGAAAGCCTAACTGGATTGTTGAAAGCGATCAGTAAAGCAGTCACCATACGCCCATGTTCAAGAAAATCCTGATCGCCAATCGTGGTGAAATCGCCGTCCGCATCGCCCGCACGGCCCGGCGCATGGGCGTCGCGACAGTCGCAGTTTATTCAGACGCTGACGCCAAATCCCCTCATGTCAAAGCGTGCGATGAGGCGGTGCATATCGGCGCCGCGCCGGCGGCGGAAAGTTACTTGGTGGCTGAGCGGATCATCGACGCGGCGAAAGCAACCGGCGCCGAAGCGATCCATCCTGGCTATGGCTTCTTATCGGAGAATGCGGAATTCGCCGATGCGCTGGAAAAGGCCGGCATCGTCTTTATCGGCCCTTCGGCGGAAACGATTCGCGCGATGGGATCGAAATCGGCCGCAAAAGATCTGATGGAAGCCGCTGGCGTCCCGACAACGCCTGGCTATCAGGGAGCGGATCAATCGATCGATACATTCAAGCGCGAAGCGGCGCGGATCGGATATCCGGTTTTGCTGAAGGCGACAGCGGGCGGCGGCGGCAAAGGCATGCGCATCGTCGAACGTGAGGCTGACCTGGAAGAAGCGCTCGCCGCCGCGAAACGCGAAGCCATTTCCGCATTCGGCGATGACCGTTTTCTTGTGGAGAAATACCTGCCGCTCGCACGCCATTTGGAAGTCCAGATCTTTGGCGACGGCGCAGGCGGCGCGGTTCACATGTTTGAACGCGATTGTTCCGTGCAACGCCGGCACCAGAAAATCATCGAAGAAGCGCCAGCGCCTCAACTGCCCGCCTTTGTTCGCGCAGACTTGCTAAAAGCCGGCGTCGACGCCGCCAAAGCCGTCAATTATCGCGGCGCAGGCACGGTCGAGTTTCTCTATGACGGCGCAGAGGCCGTCTACTTCATGGAGATGAATACGCGCCTTCAAGTGGAGCACCCGGTCTCCGAGGCGATCACGGGACTTGATTTTGTCGAGTGGCAGTTGCGCATCGCCGCCGGTGAACCGCTTCCTCGAACGCAGGAACAAATCACTGAAAACGGCCATGCTTTCGAATCCAGACTCTATGCGGAAAATCCCGATCAGGGCTTCACGCCGTCGATCGGAACGCTGGCGACGTTAAGGCTCCCCGGCGATCATGCGCGTATCGACTCCGGCGTTGAAGAAGGTCAGGAGATTTCCCCCTACTACGATCCGATGATCGCCAAGATCATCACTTATGGCGGGTCGCGCGCCGAAGCGCTTGGCCGCATGAGCGCGGCGTTGGCCGAGACCCGTGTGGCCGGCCTTAAAACCAACGCCCGGTTTCTTCACGCCCTCACGGAAGACGACGACTTCAGACTGGGTGATGTTTCGACCCGCTATATCGATGAACACGCGGACACGCTTTTTCACCGGCCCCCTGTGCACGCCAGCGCGCTCGCAGCGGCGCTTGTTTATCGGCGCAGTGAGACATTGGTCGATGACAACAGCGATCCCTGGGCCGGCTTACGCGGGTTCCGGCTCAATGCGCCGCGCGAGGCCGTCTATTGGATCGCAAATGAAGAAAAAGCCTCGATCCTCCGCATGTCAGCGGAAGGCGATGGTTTCACAGCGCGTCTTGAAACCGACGCCAGCGCTGCGGCGCGCCGCGAGAACGGCGCTGATCATGCGCCCACAGCCGCCGCGCCGTTTCATTTCTCCCTTCATGACCATGTGGACGGCGACATTCGCCTGACAGTGGACGGGCGCACCGTCAGGGCCTTCGCCGCGCCGCATGGACCCGGCGCGCGCATCTGGATCGGCGCTGATTTCTGGGATGTGCGTTTCCCGGATCCCCTGTCCGCCGCCGGCGGCGCAGGCTCTTCTGAGGGGAGCCTGACTGCGCCCATGCCCGGCGTGATTACGCTGCAGAAAGCGGCAGCTGGCGACGCGATCAAGGCGGGCGATCCGCTCATCGTGATGGAAGCCATGAAAATGGAACACACAATCAAAGCGCCGTACGACGGCGTAATCAAAGCGTTTCGGTTCAAACCCGGCGACCAAGTGAAAGACGGCGACCTGCTCGTCGAGTTCGCGCAAGAGGCGTAAGCGATGGCGATCCGCATTATCGTCACGCCGTTATGTGTAAAAGTTCCGGATACGGCATTTTTTGCGGCGACAAAACAAGTCACCTGCAGCCTCGCCGTTTATGAAGGCGTACGCGCATGACCGACCATATTACGCTTGTGGAGGTTGGCCCGCGCGACGGACTTCAGAATGAAAAACAGACGATCGACCCGGCCACGAAAATCGAGCTTGTAGAGCGGTTAGCCGAGGCCGGTTTTCAATCTGTCGAAGCGGGTGCGTTCGTTTCACCGAAATGGGTGCCGCAAATGGCGGCGAGCGATACTGTCCTGACCGGGATCGAACGTTGCGACGGCGTCTCCTATCCTGTCCTGACGCCGAACATGAAAGGCTACGAGGCGGCGCGCGCGGCGCATGTGGACACAATCGCCGTCTTTGGCGCCGCGTCCGAAACATTCAGCCAAAAGAACATCAACGCCACCATCGAAGAGAGCCTGGAGCGCTTCAAGCCAGTGATCGAAGCGGCAAAGGCCGACGGCGTTCGCGTGCGCGGCTACGTCTCTTGCGTACTGGGATGTCCTTACGAAGGCGCAGTGCCGGTCGAGAATGTCTTACGTGTATCAAAGACGCTATACGATATGGGCTGCTATGAGATTTCGCTCGGCGATACGATCGGCGTCGGGACGCCGCGGGAGACCGCCGCACTGATCAGGGCGCTCGCCAACGCGATTCCTGTCGCGGCGTTGGCGGGCCATTTTCACGACACTTACGGCCAGGCTCTCGCCAATATTTGGGCGGCGATTGATGCGGGCGTGACGACGTTCGACAGCTCGGTCTCCGGTCTTGGCGGCTGCCCCTACGCGAAGGGCGCCTCCGGCAATGTAGCGAGCGAAGACGTTGTTTATTCCCTCCACAGGTCGGGGTTTGAAACGGGCGTTAATCTCGATGCATTGATGGACGCCAGCATCTGGATATCCGATAAATTGCAGCGCCGTCCGGGCTCGAAAGTGACGCTCGCCAAACGCACGCCTTAAACCCGCATCCCGTCAGCGGCAGCTGCGATAATTTCCCTGATCGAAATGGAAATGGTCCTCGTGCAACGCGTTGTAATCGGGGCCGAGCACCGTATTGAAATAAAAACACCCGCTCCTGTGCAGCCTGCGAAGAAACCGCGCCTCGTCGTCCCGCCCGCGCCAGTCTCGGCGCACTGCAATACTGGTCCCGCCTTGAAGCACAAAACCGGAAATGTCGATCGCGTTTGCGCGCGCATGTTCGCTGCGCGAGCCCCGCGCCGCATTGTTGATATTGCGGCAAGCGTATGAGCCGTAATTTTCAATCAGGACCACAGGTTTGCCGAAGCGCTCTTGCGCCGCCGGCTGAAGGTCATGGCGCTCCCACATAACGAGCGCCGCCGCCATGGGGCAGGTCAGGCTAAGGCCCTCGCCCCAGGGGACGCTCGTTTGCTTAATCAAGACCGACTGATGAAAACCGCAGCCGCGCCCGGTCTCGCGATCAGAAAGCTTCTCATAACGCACGCTCGCCTGATCAAGCGCGGCGTAGCAAGCCTCAACGCCCATCAATTTGAGTTTGAACGGCGTCACGACGGTCGGCGGTTCGATTAAGCTCAACGGCGCGGTGATATCGTATCTGTCCGGCGCGAAACGCACATAGAAGAGAACGAGCACGCTTAAGGCTGCAATCGCCAGGGCGAGTGTTCGCCGCCGGTTCAGCCTCAACCTCACCGGCGCACGCCTACATCTTTACGATTGTTTCGGCCACGCCGGGCGGCGGGGTCGCGTCGTCCGGCACAAAGAAATCGGGAAAGAGCGGCCGCGACGGATCCACTCGATACTTCTCAAAATCGGTGACGCCATGCTCGTGAAGGAGCGTATCGTCTATGACGAAATTACCGGTAAACTCTTTGGACGGTTTATTGAGCATAATATGCGCAGCGTCGGACAAGATGTCCGTGGTTCGCGATCCCTTGACCATTTCGTCGCCGCCGAGCGCAAATTCCACGGCCGCCGTGGCGATTGCCGTGCGCGGCCAGAGCGCGTTGAACGCGATGCCGTCCTTGCGGAATTCTTCCGCCATCCCGAGAACGCAAAGAGACATGCCATATTTCGCCATCGTGTAGGCCACGTGCGGCGCAAACCATTTCGGGCTCATATCAAGCGGCGGCGACAGATTGAGAACATGCGGATTATCGGCTTTTTTCAGATGCGGGATGCATAGTTTAGAAACAAGGAATGTTCCGCGCGCATTGATCTGGTGCATGAGATCCCAACGCTTCATCTCAGTCGCCTCGGTGCCGGAAAGATTGATGGCTGACGCATTATTGACGCATATATCAATGCCGCCGAATTCAGCGACGGTCTTGTCAATCGCTTCCTGCACCAGTTCTTGCGAACGAATATCGACGATTAGCGGCAAGGCTTTTCCGCCCGCCGCTTCGATCTCTTCAGCGGCCGTGTAGATCGTGCCCGGCAGATGTTTGTGCGGCTCGGCGGTTTTCGCGGCGATTGCAATGTTGGCCCCGTCCGCCGCGGCGCGTTTTGCGATAGCGAGCCCGATCCCGCGCGAGGCGCCGGTGATGAATAGCGTTTTATCTTTCAGGGACATGGCGTTTCTCTCCAATAATTTCAGCCGCCGCCGCGCGTCGGTTTTCGCGGCAACTATTGTAGCGCACCGTTACGACGTCAATGCGCGGCGCCATATTGAAGCGCATGGGCAAGCCGACCATGCCGGTGCCGGACGTTACGAAAACGACGGCGCGCTTTTGCGCACTGAAACCATAGCGCACAATCCGGCAGGCGAACGACACAATTTTGCAGGTGACGAACGGAATATAAATCTGACCGCCATGGGTGTGTCCCGCAATTAAAAGATCAACGGGCGTGCGCACGGAAATATTGAGGACCGTGGCCGGATTGTGGGTTAGGACGATACGCGGATAGGGCGCATCGGGCGTGATCAGTGAAAGGCGCTGTTGGTCCTGCCATTCATCAGAGATGCCGATCAACTCAACGCGGCGTCCGCCCTTATTGATAAAGAGTTTCCTATTGTCGATAATCGAGACATTGTTGCGGGTCAACGCGCCCGTCAGAGGCGCCGTGAGATCGGGGCCGGGAAACCCTACATCGTGATTGCCGAAAACGCCGAGCACCGGCGCCGCGATCTCGTTGAAAGCAGCGTAGGTTTGAAGCAATTGCGCCGAGTCCGGATGATAGGTGAAATCACCGGCGACCAATACGGCGTCAGGCTTGATGCGCTCAACGCGCCGCGCAATGCGCACGATCGGCATCGCGTTCCCGAAAATGCCGTTATGTGTGTCCGAAAATACTGCGAGCCGCAGGGAGCCTGCTTCTGCAAAACATCGCTCAAGCGTTATATCGTGCGTTTTGGTGAGAAGGATGCGCGGCTCAACAAACCGTGCATAGGCGAGAATGCTCAAACATATGAAAACGAGCGCAGAGGCAAACACCGCCACGCCCTTCGCCCGCGTAATGATCGTGACAAGGATGACACTAGCGGGAAAATACAGATAGCTCGCATAATAAATGACGAGTTTAATCGAATTTGACGGCTCCAGCGCATCCATTGATTAGAGCGCTTCGCTATTCGCTTTGAGCCATTCGGAAAAACCGGATTCCTCTAACTCGCCGGAAGCAAGCGCCAGAACCGCCGCCGTCGCCTCATGTTCGGGCGCTGTTAATTGAATTCCATTCAGTGTAAGGAATAGGTAAGCGGTAAGAAAGGCCGTTCTCTTGTTGCCATCAACAAAAGGGTGGTTTTTCGCGATCCCGTATGCGTATGCGGCGGCAAGATCATACACGGCAGGGTCGCCGTAAGCGGCGAGATTTTCAGGCCGGGCAGGGGCGCTTTCAAGCATGCTGTCATCACGCAACCCTTCGCCGCCGCCATATGCGGCAAGGCTTTTGTCGTGAGCGCCGACGACGCTGGCTTTTGGAATCCAACGACAACTCATTTTGCAAGGGCGCGAAGCGTGTTCGGATATCGCGCCATTGCTTCTTCTACGAGCTTCATATGCTCTTCAAATTCAGTGTCACGGCGACTCAACAAAACGCCGTTCGGCGTTTCAGAAATGGAGATTTCATCCCCTTCACTGGCGTTCAGCTTTTCGAGCATGTCCTTCGTAAGGAGAACGCCAACCGAATTACCGATTTTTCGCAGCTTAAGGGTCGTGGTCATCGCGATTATCCTAGTTATAACGCAAGTTATAATTATAACCGCCGTTATAACATGTCAACCCATGCCTTATGCACTAAGGAGCGCCGGCTCCAGGCGTTCCACCGCACCGGCGGTTACGGCCGCCGTTAAGCTGACCGCTTCCGTCAGGTAGTTGTCCGCGAAAAACGCCGCCAAGGTCACTTTCGCTGACGCGTAAGCCGGATCGTCCTGAGCCAGAGCGCGAAGCGCGCCGGATGCGAGATAATGACCGCCCGCCACATTGCCGAACTGCTTGAGATAGGGCGTCGCGCCAGCGAGGACAGCCTCCTGATCAGCGCTTGCGGTTTCAAGGAGCCAATTTGTCGACTCCGTTAAAGCGGTCGCCGCCGCCGCCAGTTTCGCGCCTGCGTCGGTGAGCGCCGAATTGCCGGACGCTTTTAACGCCGCCGCATTTTCCATCACCATACTGATAAAATCCTTAGCCGCCGCGCCGCCGTCGCCTTGCAGCTTGCGACCGACAAGGTCCATCGCCTGGATGCCGTTGGTGCCTTCGTAGATGGCGGCGATGCGCGCATCACGCATATGTTGCGCCGCGCCCGTCTCTTCCACATACCCCATACCGCCATGAATCTGCACGCCGAGCGACGTCACCTCATTAGCGCGGTCGGTCGACCAGGCTTTTGAAATCGGCGTGAGCAGTCCTTCAAGCGCACTGGCGCGCGCCCGTGCGGCGTCGTCCGGCGCAGTGCGGGCCAAATCATACGCGACGGCGTTGGCGTAACAAATACCGCGCGACGCTTCGACGAGCGCCTTCATGGAATAAAGCATTCGCCGCACGTCGGGGTGCTCATAGATTGCGATCTGGTCGCCGCTGCGCACGCCGGGCGCACGCCCCTGTTTGCGCTCAAGCGCATAGGCGAGCGCATGCTGGTAGGCCCGCTCAGCCACGCCGACCCCCTGCACGCCCACATCAAGACGGGCGGAGTTCATCATGATGAACATGTTTTTGAGCCCCTTGTTCTCTTCGCCAAGGAGCGTGCCGTAACACTCGCCATGTTCGCCATAGGCCATGACGCAAGTGGGGCTGCCGTGAAGGCCCATTTTTTCTTCAAGACCCACGCATTGGACATCGTTGCGCGCGCCCAGAGATCCATCATCGTTCACATGAACCTTCGGCACCAGGAACATCGAAATGCCGCCTGTGCCCTCCGGCGCATCGGGCAATCGCGCCAGGACGAGGTGAACAATATTATCGGCGATGTCATGGTCGCCGTAGGTGATATAAATCTTCTGACCGGTAATCTTGTATCGCCCGTCGCCGATCGGCTCGGCTTTTGTTCGGATACCGCTCAAATCGGAACCGGCTTGCGGCTCGGTAAGATTCATCGTGCCTGTCCACTCGCCGCTCACCATTTTTTCGAGATACAGGCCTTTTTGCTCTTCGGTGCCGACGTTCAAAATCGCCTTCACAGCGCCGGTCGTGAGCGTCGTACCGATGGCGAACGACATGCAAGCGGCGTTCAGCGCATCGACGAGCGCGACCGCCAGCGTTTGCGGCAGCCCCTGCCCGCCCGCCTCTTCAGGAAAGGCGAGCGCGCTCCAGCCGCCCTCCACATATTGCTGATAGGCTTCCTTAAAACCGGGGCTCGTGCGCACAACACCGTTCTCAAGCGTCGCGCCGTTCTGGTCGCTTTCCCAATTGAGAGGCGCGACAACCTGGTCGCAGTACTTCCCCATCTCCTCAAGGATGGCGTCGACCAAATCTTCCGACAGGTCTTCAAACGCGCCTGTTTTGGCGAGGGCGTCGAAGTCCGCCATGTGGTTAAGGGCGAAACGCATATCGCGCAGCGGCGTGGCGAATGTCATTGGGCAAACTCCTGTCAAGGACGAGAACAAATCTCATTTTCGCGCATTATAACACAGGCGGCTAGCGTTCGATGCAGCAGATGACTACATGTCGCGTCACGATGACAACACCGGACCGGATGATTAACCAAGCCGCTGAGACGATCAAAAAGGGCGGGCTCGTGGCGATGCCCACCGAGACCGTCTATGGCCTCGCCGCTGATGCAACAAATGACGCAGCGGTCGCGCGCATTTTCGAAGCAAAGGGACGCCCCACCTTTAATCCGCTGATCGCGCATGTGCCAGACCTCGCCGCCGCCGAAGAGCACGCGACGATCTCGCCGCTCGCCAGAATTCTGGCTGAAAGCCTGTGGCCGGGTCCGCTCACCTTGGTCACGGCGCGACGACCGACGAGCCCATTATCGCTTCTCCTCTCCGCCGGGCTCGACACCATCGCCCTGCGCGCGCCGGCCCACCCGATCGCCCGCGTGCTTCTTGAAGCAGCGGGGACACCCGTTGCCGCGCCGAGCGCAAACCGGTCAGGCGCGGTCAGTCCGACCACAGCAGCGCACGTGCGCGAAAGCCTCGGCGACAAGGTCGATTATGTGCTTGACGGGGGAGCAAGCAACGTCGGTGTTGAGTCAACCATTGTCCATGTGAATGGCGGCGACGCATTTCTGTTGCGCGCCGGCGGCGTTGACCGCAAAACGATTGAGCGCATCATTGGCGCACCGCTGCGCGATCATTTTGATACGGAACAACCACTTGCGCCTGGTATGTTAGCGAGCCACTACGCGCCCGGCGCGTTCCTGCGGCTGGATGCGCAAAGCGCCGAGCCCGATGAAGCCTTCCTTGGTTTCGGCGACATCGCCGGCGATACCGCGCATTCGCTCAATCTCAGCGCTAGCGGCGACCTGCGGGAAGCCGCCGCAAACCTTTTTGCGCATTTACGCGCTCTGGACGCCGTTTGTTTTAAAAACAGTCTAAAGAAAATCGCTGTAGCGCCTATTCCAGCGCATGGCCTTGGCGAAGCAATAAACGATCGCCTGACGCGCGCTGCGGCGCCGCGAGAAAAATTCGAGTAAGGATTACCGCTAATTCATACAATTTGGCGGTTCGTGCTAAATTTTAATCGCGATGGTGACATCGGTCACAGCGGCTTACGCTTTTTCTTGCGAGTCCGCCGGGTAAGGAGTAATTCTATTTTCGGTTTTGTTTAATGCAAACCGGGGGAGAACAATGGCCTGGAATTTTCGCAAAACGCCGCTTTTTCCTGCACCGCTTATGATAGCGGCGGTTGGATGTACGAGCGTTGATTTGGACGCCCTTAACCCCAACAGCGGTCCGGAACGCACGCTTGTCGAAGTCGATGGCGATACGTTTCTGACGACCGCTTATTGGGACGCCGAGACGGGTTCTGAACAAGCATTGCCCGGCGGCTTTTTGTCGTCACGCATCTTTTCAGTCCCTGACGGGGCGAGCCTCGGCGCCCATAATGTGCAGCTTCGATTTGGCGATGTGCGTTCGGAGATACGAACATTCACTGTAACCGAGGCGCAACCGACAACGCCGCCGCGGATCGATCGGATCAGTCTCGTCTACGCAGACTTCAACACTGACAGCACCGTTACGACCTGGCTCTATGTGCAGGCGGCGAACGGAGATGTGGACGCGGAAGTCTTCGTAAACGGCGCCGTTCAACCGACAGTGGCGCATAAAGGCTTACGCAATGATCTCTTCGGCGTACCGCCCGAAGACTTGGCGTTTCCAGTCTATCACTGGGTCAGTTATATCGTGCCGTGGACAGGCGCGGCGGCTGAAACGCTGCAAATATCCGTTCAGAATACGGATGGTCAGACCAGCGCGTCGCGCGCCTATCGGATGCCTCGGACAGAGGGCACCCTTGATCGCGACGGCGACGATATTCCGGACACTTGGGAAGAAAATGGATATGACGCGGACGGTGACGGCGTGATTGACGTCGACCTGCCGGGTCTCGGCGCCGACCCACTCAAGCCGGACGTCTTCATCGAAGTCGATATTATGCAAAATCTCGATAATCCGCCCACAGCCGCCGTCTGGACGAATGTGGAAGAGACATTCGCCGATGCGCCGTTTATCAATCCCTCAAGCGATCACGGCATCAATGTTGTGATCGACCGGTCTGGAACGGTGCCGTTTTCGAGCGCGATCGATCTCGACATCGCAACCAACGCCATGCTCGGGCAAACAAGCTTTTATGATCTCAAAGGCGCAAACTTCGATAATGCCGCGCGCGGACGCATTTATCATTACGGCATCTGGGCGAATGCGCGCCCTAACGGGTCTAGCGGCCGCAGCGACGTCAATTTCAATACAGGGAATGGCGGCGATGATTTCATCGTCAGTTTTGATAATTTCAGCGCCAGTTTCCAGACCGTCAAAAGTATGGTGGAAACATTCATCCATGAATTTGGTCATGATCTTGGCTTGCGCCATGGCGGCGCTGATCACGGGCGTTACAAACCGAACCACAACAGCGTCATGAGCTATTCCTGGCAGCTCCGAACCGGCGACAACAACGCCGGACGCCGAAGCGAACCGGTCTATAGCCCGCTTTATTATCAACAGGCCGGCGCCCACGAAACAAACGGCGCCCTGCCCGGCGCGTTCAGTAATGAAACAGACTTTTCAACCGGCATGGGTCGCACGCTGGATGAAAATTGCCTCAATGATCCGGAAGGACTTTATGAAAGCCGGGACGCCGATCTCAATAGCGACGGCGATAACACGGACAATTGCGGCGCGCTTGACTTAAACGAAGACGGCGACACGGCCGACACGATCAATGACTTTTCAAGTTGGGGGAACATTACCTTCGTCGGCCCGCGCACCAACGGAAGATTTGGAGGCTGAACCATGCGCCAGAAATTTTTGACCCAAACCGCGATGGTCGCATGCGCCGCCGTGATCACCGCGTGCGCCACCGCTCCGTCGCCACAGACAAGAGAGGCGACGAACGAGGATATTCTGAGTGCGGTCCAAACGCCGCGACAAGAAGCGCTATGGAGCGACCGCGTCGCCAACGATGATTTGCCGCCCGTGGACGCAATTGAAGTGCCGGATGATCCGGTGACGGCGCGCCGAGCACCGCGCCCACGGACGCAAGACTCTGAAATCCGCGCCAAACGCGCCACGCTCGCCGTCGATGGCGCGGCTGCGATCATGCCGATCGACGATAACGGGGCGTTGACGCGCGCTTACTTTGGCGACGCCACGATTGAGGCGGTTGAGGCGGATCGCATCGTTCTGCGCACGGGCCAGGACGAGACACTGGAAATTCTTTACCGCGCGCCTTCGCAAAGAAGTTTTTCGCGCGGCGCGCTGGGTGAGACGATGAAACTGGAGATCGCACCGCAAGAGCGGCGGCGCGAAATGCGTTCTTACAACATCACCCTATCCGACGCGCGGCGGCGTCCCGCGCTGGTGGCGATCCTTGAAAACAGCGACGCGCCAATTTCGCATCAGGCGGAGTTTTCAGACATTCGCATCCGGCAGATTGACGACGCTCGATCGATCCAGAAAAGCGATCCGAACTTTAAACAGGCTTTGAGGGGCCGGAATATTCCCGTGGAAGTCACCTCAGGCGGCGAAACAATCAGACTGATACCGGGCGACATCGCCGCCGGCGGCGAAGACTGGGGCCAGCCTCTCGACATTGTCGTCTATACGAGCGCAGCCAATCCGCCAGAAGAAGCATGGTCCGACACGCCGCCATACGCATTGAAGATTGAAATCTTCGCCACCGATATGAATTAAGGTGACGGCGCTGCCTGCGTGAGACGCTTCGCCGCCCCTCGCCAGCTCGGGCGCTCTTGACCGGGCGAGAAAACCCACGATCTTAAGGCCATGAATGCGCCCGCCAAATTCACCGCGCCGTCCGCCGGTGCGCTCGACGCCATTGCTGACATTGTCGGCCCAAAAGGCGTGTTTCATGGCGACGAAGCGGCGCCCTTCCTTTCCGAGTGGCGCGACCGTTGGCCGGGGAAAGCGGCGCTGATCGTCGCGCCGACGTCCACGCAAGAAGTCGCGGCGGTCGTCAAACTCTGCGCGCAAGAGAAGATTGCGATCACCCCCCAGGGAGGCAACACCGGCCTTGTAGGCGGTCAAATCCCCTTTGGCCCGGAAATCCTCCTTTCGCTGAAACGTATGCGGACGATCCGGGATATCTCGGCGCTTGACAACACGATGACGGTAGATGCCGGCGTCACGCTTCACGATGCGCAAGAAGAGGCGCGCGCCGTCAATCGCCTGTTTCCACTTTCCATCGGGTCCGAGGGCTCGTGTCAGATCGGCGGCGTCATCTCGACGAACGCCGGCGGCGTCAACGTCTTGCGATACGGCAATATGCGCGAGCTTGTGCTTGGCCTCGAGGTCGTGACGCCGCGCGGCGAGATCTGGAGCAGCCTGAAGCGCTTGCGCAAGGACAACACTGGATATGATCTGAAGCAATTATTTATCGGCGGAGAAGGCACGCTTGGTGTCGTCACCGGCGCCGTCTTAAAACTCTTTCCGCGACCGACCGAGCGCGTGACGGCGTTTGTGGGCGCGCCCTCGCCCGACGCGGCCGTGGCGTTGCTCGCGCATGCGCAAGAAGCGACCGGGGGCCTCGCGTCAAGCTTTGAACTCCTTTCGCGCCAGTGCATGGCGCTGCTTGTGAAAAATATCGACGGCGCGCGCGATCCGCTGGCTGCGCCGCATCCCTGGTATGTCCTGATGGAATTCTCCTCCGCCGGGATCGGCGATTTGCGGACGACCGTCGAAGCGTTGCTTGAAAGCGCGCTTGAACAAAATATCATCAGTGACGGGACCATTGCGGAAAATGAAACGCAGGCTGCGGCGCTCTGGCGCATGCGCCACGCCATGTCCGAGGCGATCAACCATGAAGGGCTCGGCGCGCGCCATGACGTCTCTGTGCCCACCGCGGATATTCCGGCCTTCTTGAATAAAGCGGACGCCGCCGTCGCGCGCGCGACCCCCGGGGCGCGAGTCGTCGCCTTCGGCCATATCGGCGACGGCAATATTCACTATGACGTGGTCCCGGCGGAGGGCGCCGATAAAAACGCCCTCGACAATTTACGGCCCGACATTGAGGCTGGCGTCTATGACGTGATCGGCGCGTTTAACGGCTCTATTTCCGCCGAACATGGCGTAGGACGCCATAAGCGCGACCAGATCGCTAAAACGAAAAGCGATGTCGAACTGTCGATGATGCGCGCGGTCAAGCACGCGCTCGACCCGGACGGCATCATGAACCCCGGCAAAATGCTGTAAGCGAGGCCTTTGATGTTAATGCTGCTTTCCCCCGCAAAAATGCTTGATTTCGACCCGGCGCCCGCCGATGTCCCGGCGACAAAGCCCGCCCTGTCGAAAGACATCAAAGAATTGACGCCAGTGGTGAAAAATTTGACGAGCGCAAAGGTCAAAAAGCTCATGGGAATATCTGACGCGCTCGCCGATCTGAACTATGAGCGGTTCCAGGCGTTCAAAGACAGCGGCCGTATTACCGGCGCCAAACAGGCTGCGCTCACTTTTGCGGGCGATGTCTATCGCGGACTCGATGCGAACAGTCTTGACAAGGACGATCTAGAATATGCTCAAGACCATTTGCGCATACTTTCCGGCCTTTACGGACTCTTACGCCCCCTCGATGCGATCCAGCCCTATCGTCTTGAGATGGGGAGCCGTTTGACTAATCCGCGCGGTGGTAATCTTTACGATTTCTGGCGGCCCGTTGTCGCGAAGGAACTGGACAAGGCGGTGAAGACGCACGCCGATCCGACCATCGTGTGCCTCGCCTCCAACGAATACGCCAAGGCGGTCGATCGCAAGGCATTGAAAGCGCCGTGGATGAGCGTCAATTTCAAAGAGACTAAAGACGGCAAAACCCGCGCCATCATGATGTACGCAAAACAGGCGCGCGGCATGATGGCCCGCTGGGCGATCGAAAACCGCATTGAGAAAGCCACCGATCTGAAAGACTTTAATGAGGGCAGCTATAAATTTTCAAAGAGCGGTTCGTCCGAGACCGATTGGCTGTTCACGCGCCCGCAACCGAAGCCAAAAGGCGCAGCGAAAAAAGCGGCTTGAGGAAATGCGCTCTAGCAAATCTCTATAGGAAATATTTTTTTAGATCTTTATACTGACCGTAAGGTGGCGGCGCGGCGTATTACTCAAACAAATCCGTCTTAAAGCGCGTGACTTCAACGGGCCGAATTAGGTCCGGACCATCATTGCGGGCGTTGTTCACGTCAGTGGAAACAGGCGTGAGCCGCCAATAGCCTTCCGCGCGCGCGTGGAGAAGCGGCGTCAACTGATCCATGTCGCGTTCGTCCGTCTGCAGCCATAAATCATAGTGATCAGGATCGATTACGACGGGCTCGCGGTGATGGAGCGCGGCCATATCGGGGCCTGCAGCGATGGTGAGGATCGCGACCGTGTCGGCCTCTGAGCCGTTGGCCGCAAGGCATGTCTCCCAGATGCCGGCGAAACCAAAGAGCCCGCCCGCCGCTGGCGCCGCAAGATAGGGCTGGCGCGCGCCAGCCTCGCCCGTCCACTCGTAAAATCCATCGGCGGGTACAAGACAGCGGCGGCGCTTGTAGGCGCTCCGGAAGCTCGGTTTTTCCGCAACGGTTTCCGCACGCGCATTGTTCATGGGGTGTCCTTTTTCCGCATCCATCCAGGACGGAATGAACCCCCATCGCATGAGCGCAAAAGCCTTGTCGCGCCGCTCATTGATATGGATGACGCCGATCGGCTGTGTCGGCGCGATATTGTAGCGCGGCGGAAAATTGTCCCGCACATCCACCGCGAAAGTCGCCGCAACTTCGTCCGGCGGTGATGTCAAAAGATAGCGCCCGCACATGAGACGCACTATAGGAGGATCATGGGGCAAGAAAAGTCACCGCGCGTTAGCGTTGGCGCTGTCGTCTTCCGCGGCGCTGAAGTTTTACTGATCAAACGGGGTAAACCGCCCTGGCTCGGGCAATGGTCAATCCCCGGCGGCGGGCTCCACTATGGCGAGACGCTTATCGAGGCGGTCGCGCGCGAGGTGTGCGAGGAGACTACATGCGCGGTTCGCGTCACTGGGCTGATCGACGTATTTGAGGCGATGCCGGGTCCTGATTATGCGTTCCCGCATACCGTGATGGTCGACTACGCGTGCGAATGGGTGAGCGGCGAGCCCATCGCCGGGGACGACGCCGCGGCGGCGGAATTCGTGGCGATTGAAGAAGCAAAGGCTCGCCTTTCATGGGACGAAACCCGCCGGGCGCTGGCCATGGCGCTGAAGATGCGCGCCATATAAGCGCTCGCGCCAACCCCAAGGGCGCCTTATAATCGGCGTATTGAAGGTCTGATCTGTCCCTATGAAAGCGTCATCCACCATTCTCGCCGCCTGCGCCGTTGTTCTGTCGGCCATGACGCCTGCGCTTGCGCAAGATCCTGAGGACTACCGCGCGCGCCAGGAAAATCTCGCTAAACTGGCGACGATCTTCGGCGAAATGCACCATATCCGCCGGATGTGCGAGCCGCGCCGCGAAGCGGACGCGTGGCGCAACCGCATGAAAAAGCTGGTAGAGCTGGAAGACCCCGCGGCGAGCCAACGCGACGTGCTCGTGCGCGCCTTTAATGATGGGTATAGCAGGGCGCAAAAGCGCTATGACATCTGCAGCCGAAGCGCGGAAGATTACGCCGCCTCACGCGCATCAGAAGGCGAACGCATCGTCAAAGCACTAACCGATCCGCTATACGAATCTATTGAAGGCGACGACGCGTTCCCCACGGTCTGGCGCGGGGGTCAGCGGTAACCGCGCATCCACACGCCCGTCCGTTTCGGGATATTTTGTACGCGTTTCGGAAGAACTGATCGCCGTAATTGAATTCCCAAAATAGTCTGCCGGCGATGAGCGCCGCCAAGAGACTGACGACAAGCGCCAGCACCGACGCGATCCTTAATAACAGCGTCATAAGCCCCCTCCTTTTGCCGCCCTTTATTTCGTTATCAGCGGCCACCGCACGGCAACCCTATCAATCTCTTTTTCCCTCGACAAACCGCCAGGCTAATTCCTCGCCAGCGTGAAATGGAACGATATGACCGCCCGCGGCGTCAAGCGTCGGCGACGGCGTTATCGCTTCGCGTTTCAAGACAACTTTTTCGTCATTGGGCGGTAACCCGTAAAAAGCGGGGCCGTGAAGCGAGGCGAAACCTTCCAGCCGATCGAGCGCATTTTCTTCCTCAAAGGTCTTTGCGTAACTTTCCATGGCGAAGGGCGCATTGAAAACGCCGGCGCAGCCGCAGGCCGTCTCCTTGGCGCTCACGTCATGCGGGGCTGAGTCCGTACCCAGAAAGAATTTCTCCGACCCCGAGGTCGCGGCCTTGCGTAAAGCGAGTCGATGTTTTTCGCGCTTCGCCACCGGCAAACAATAATAGTGCGGACGAATGCCGCCTTCGAAAATCGCGTTGCGATTAAAGGCCAGATGATGCGGCGTAATCGTCGCCGCGACGCGCGGTCCGCTTCCTGTGACGAATGCCACGGCGTCTTCCGTCGTGATATGTTCAAAGACGATCTTCAAATCGGGGAAATCAGCGGCGACCTTCGACAGAATACGCTCGATAAAAACCGCTTCCCGATCGAAGATATCGATATCGGGATCCGTCACCTCGCCATGAACAAGCAGCGGCATGCGGATGCGCTGCATCATCTCCAGAACCGGATAGATATTACTAATATCGGTCACGCCATAGCTGGAGTTCGTGGTCGCGTTCGCCGGATAGAGTTTCGCCGCTGTGAAGACGCCGTCCGCAAACCCGCGTTCGATTTCCTGCGCCTCGATCGTGTCGGTCAGATAGCAGGTCATCAGCGGCGTAAACTCGAGCGCTGGATCAACCGCGGCGAGGATGCGTTCGCGATAGGCTTGCGCGGCTGTGACCGTGGTCACGGGCGGCGCCAGGTTAGGCATGATGATCGCCCGGGCGAACTGGCGCGCGGTGTAAGTCGCCACCGCTTGGAGCATCGCCCCGTCGCGCAAATGGACATGCCAATCGTCCGGGCGCCGGATCTCCAGGCGGTCGATCGAAGATGTCGTCATACGCGGTTTTCCGAAGGTCATTGCGGGCCCACCCCTAGCATTGTCGTTTCCGCCCGCGCAACGCCGCCCCTTCCCTTCGCGACAGCGACCGCCTACCTAACGCCCATGCGAGAATGCGCCCTCACCGACCGATCCGTCTTTCGACTCACTGGCCCCGACACGCACGAGTTTCTGCAGGGGATCGTCACGCAGGATGTGGCGGCGACCGATCCCGCTCTGTTTTCCGCCCTGCTGACGCCGCAGGGGAAAATCCTGTTCGACTTCTTTCTCACGCCGGATGCGGATGGATTTATTCTCGACTGTCACGAGAGCGTCGGCGATGCGCTCGAAAAGCGCCTAAAGCTCTACAAGCTGCGTGCGAAAGTGACGATCGAACGGCTCGAAGGTTGGGGTGTCGCGCTTGGCGCGCACGAAGCTGCGCACCCCGACCCCCGCCATGACGATTTGCCGGCGCGGCGTCCGGCATCCGCTGAAACTTTGGCCGCACTTGAAAATGGAGACGCCATATACAAAACGGCGCGTATGACGGTCGGCGCCCCGGAACTGGGGCTCGATTACGCGACAGAAGAAATGTTTCTCCTGGACGTTAATTACGACGCGTTGAACGGCGTCGATTACAAAAAAGGGTGCTTTGTCGGTCAGGAAGTGACGAGCCGCATGAAGCGCAAAGGCGAAGTGCGTAAGCGGACGGTGCGCGTCGAGGGCGCATCCCTCACGCCAGGCGAGGCCATAACCGCGGGCGACGCGACGCTCGGACAAATCCTGAACGCGGACGCCGATCAGGGGCTCGCGCTCATCCGCCTTGATCGCTGGGAAAAAGCCGCTGACCAAGGCGCCGCGCCGCTCTGCGACGGCGTCCCGGTGCGGATAGAGGTTCCCGATTATCTGAAACGCGTCTAGTCTCCCGAAAAAACACAGAACGGGAGAAACCGCCATGACAACCACCGCCGTCGCCCTTCTCACATTCGCATCCTGGACGCTGATCCTTGTCGTCAGTCTCGGCCTCTTGCGGTCAGCGACGGTCATGGCCGGCAATCGCACCGCAAATTCGTTCAGCGCGTCCGGCGAAGATATGCCGGGCCTCGGCCAACGACTGACGCGAGCGCATGCGAACTGTTATGAGTTTCTCCCCGTCGCCGGCGTCGTCATGCTCTATGCTATCGGCACCGATCAGACCGCGCTTACCGACGGTCTCGCCTACGCGTTTATCGGCGCACGCATCGCGCAGTCGCTCGTCCATATCGCCTCAACCAGCAATATCATGGTGCTTGTCCGTTTTGGCTTTTTCGGCGTGCAGATTGGGATTTTGATTTTCTGGCTCCTGAAACTCTTTCATCATATCTGATGGCGAAGCCGCTTTCCTGCCAGTGGGCGCCCCCGACCGATGAGCTTTATCGTCAGTATCATGACGAGGAATGGGGGGTGCCGGAGTATGACGATCGGGCGCTGTTCGAAAAGCTCCTGCTCGACGGGTTTCAGGCTGGACTCTCGTGGCGCACAATTCTTTATAAGCGCGACAGCTTCCGAAAAGCCTTCAACGGCTTTGAGCCGGAAAAAATCGCACGCTACACGCCGAAGAAAGTCAAACGTCTTCTCGCCGACCCGGGCATCGTGCGCTCAAAGACCAAAATCGCCGCTGCGATTGGCAACGCCCAAGCCTATCTCACGCTTATGGAAGCGCGCGACAACGGCTTTTCAGGTTTCCTTTGGGATTTTGTGGACGGCGCGCCGATCGTCAACAAATGGCGCGACTACAAAGACGCCCCCGTCAAGTCTCGGGAAAGCGAGGCCATGGCGAAGGAGTTAAAACGCCTCGGCTTTAAATTCTGCGGTCCAGTTATCGTTTACGCCTTCATGCAAGCGGTTGGCATGGTCAATGACCATGAGGTGGGATGCCCGCGCCACAAAGCGGTGCAGAAACTGGCGCGCTAAGCCCGCATAGAGTTGCGAAGCCTGATGATTAGGCGCAAGATCGCTCATCCGTAATTACAAGCGCACGAGAGTATCCGTCATGTCCGCATCTGACGCCGCCGCTGGACAGCGCCCCGATGTCCGCATCGCCGCCACTGGCCTTTTCACGCCGCCCTATTCGATCTCAAATGAAGAATTGGTCGAAGCATTCAACGCATTTGTTGAGAAATTTAACGCCGACCGTGAGGACGATATCGCGGCTGGCGCCGTAGAGCCGTTGCAGCCGTCGTCCGCCCCGTTCATCGAAAAAGCGTCGGGCATCAAGTCGCGTTTTGTCATGAACAAATCAGGCATTCTCGATATTGAGAGAATGAGCCCCGATCTGCCAGCGCGCCCCAATGACGAATTATGTATCCTCGCAGAGATGGCGGTCCATGCGGCGCGCGACGCCATGAAGGCCGCCGATCTTTCCGGAGACGACATTGACGGCGTGATCTGCGCCGCATCGAACCTGCAGCGCGGCTATCCCGCGATCGCTGTTGAAATTCAGGAGGCGCTCGGTGTCGGCGGCTTCGGATTCGACATGAACGTCGCTTGCGCCTCGGCCGCATTCGGCATTGAAACAGGGCTTGGTCTGATCCGCGCCGGCGCCCGGCGCATTCTGGTGGTTAGCCCGGAAATTTGCACCGCCCATCTGAACTTCCGTGACCGCGACAGTCATTTCATTTTCGGCGACGTCGCCACCGCAGTAATCCTTGAGCGGACGGATTTTGCCCGGGATGGCGAAGCCTATGAAATTCTCGGAACACGCTTGCGGACGCAATTCTCCAACAATATCCGGAACAATTTCGGGTTTCTAAATCGATGCGAACGCGCGACTGGCGAACTGGCGGACGATCAGGCCTCGCCGTTCACCGACAAACTCTTCAAACAGGAAGGCCGCAAAGTCTTCAAAGAAGTGGTGCCGCTTGTGGGCGGCATGATCAGCGATCACCTGCGTGATCTCGATATTGCGCCCACGTCGTTGAAACGCTTATGGCTGCATCAGGCGAACCTCTCAATGAACGAATTCATTGCGCGCAAGGTTCTTGGCCGCGACGCCACACGCGAAGAAGCGCCCGTGGTGCTCGACGAATATGGTAATACCTCGTCAGCGGGCTCGATCATCGCTTTCCACAAACACCGCAGCGATGTGGCCGTCGGCGATGTTGGCGTCATCTCGGGCTTCGGCGCCGGATATTCCGCAGGATCAATTGTGGTGCGCCGCGCGGCCTAATAGGCCGCGCAAAAATTCCGCCCAACAGAAAACAGCCGCCCACAAGGAGCGGCTGTCTTGTTTCCGATAAAGGAAGAAGCGTTACTTTTTGTGGGTGACCGTCAGATCGAGCACGTCAGGCAAGGTCTGCGGTCCGGTCTCACCAGCGGCGGCGATATCAGCGAACGGCACCGCTTGATCCGGGTTCGCGCTGATCTCAAGGGTGCCGCCGTCAGAGAGGAACGCGGCAAACGCATCCACATATCCCTGAATACGCGGGTTCAACGCCGCCGCCTGGGCGCCGGACAGGCGCACCATCGCCGGCGCAGACTGACGCAAATCATCGCCGGTGCCGCCCATTTGAAGTGCAGCAATATCGAAGATCGTATCGAGCAATTTTCCGTCTTTGAGCGTCAGGTTAAACCCATTGAATTGGCCGATGCTTGCGACGGCGGCCTCATCGCCTTCGCCTATCGCCTCAGCCAGTTTCTCTATTTCAAGGCCGTCGAGATCAAAGCCCATCGCCAAATTCGCAAAGCCGCTCATATCCATATTGGTCTTGAACGCAGCGCCGCCTTTCGCCGAGTCCCAATCCCATGACATGTCGCTGGAGCCCTTGATCTTGTCGAGGCCATTGTCTTTAACAATTTGCAAGAGCTCTTCCTCGCCCTCAGGCACATAGGCTGTGAAGTTGTAGGTGTCGCCTTCTGATTTCGCACGCACTTTTGTGGGGATCAGCCATGTGGACTCCGTCGCCGTGACCGTCGACTTTTCCGTTTTGTATGCGAGCTCGCCGTTAATGTAGGTCTCCACATCTCTTAGCTCCATCGACCCAAGGCGAACAAGGTTTTTCGCCGTGTACGGCGGTTCTTCACCCTTTAGGCTGAACGCCATCAGTCCGGACAGATCGAAGCCGTTCCAGACGAATGACTTCACCGACGCCTTTTGGTTTCCTGGCGCGATGAAGCTGCGCAGCGGACTATTCATTAAGAGCGCGCCCTGCTCGCCGAGAAGGCCCGTCATCGCCTGCATCGTCTCTTCGGTCTGAACGATTTCATAGTTCATATCATTGATGACGATCGCGCCGACCTTGCCGCCGCTAACGCCCACAATGCGGACGTCCGGCAAGGCGGCCTGAACCTTTGGCCCTTCTTCTTCCGTTGCATCGACCGAGATATCCTTGAAGTAGAGACCGCCGAGGTCAAAGGCGTTGAAGAGGAGCGCCGGATTGTCTTGCGTGTCGTCATAGCCGCCCTGGCGCAATTGGAGCTTGTCGATCTCCACCGCGCCGAAATTGATAATGGCGTCGTCGCCTTCGCCGTTCGGCTGAACGCCATAGAGGCGCACTTTTTCAAAGATCGTTTCAAACGGCGCATCAACGCTCGCGTCGGTCGCCGCATTGACGCGGCTCATCGCATCTGGATCAACGCCGAAAAGCTCCACACGATCGATGGTGACGCCGCCACCGTCGCTTGGGTCGGTAAACTGAAGATCGGTAAGAACCGTCGCACCGAGCTTGTCGTCGAAATCCGCGCTCGCATAAGTCGGGCGGGACGCTCCAGGCATAAGCGCGAACAACGCGTCCACGTCGAGCGGCGCTGCATCTTTCAGGCTGAATTTGGCGTCAATCGGCGAAGCGGCTTTCGGCGAGGCGGCTTTTGACGCCGCTCTGGATGTCGATGCGCCCGCATCGCCGCCTTCACCGCCGCATCCCACAAGCGCAAGCGCCGCAACGCCTGCGAGAAAAACTGATTTCATTGGCATTTGGAAATTCCCCTAAATGTAAAAATATCAATGGCCGCACAGTGCGACGCCCCGATGGCCTCTAACTCTTGAATTAAGCGATTGCAGGGCTAAAGCAAGGCGCGCACAACGCCAATTAGAGGCAGTCGATCGCATTTGAGACGAGCCGGCGAGCGGCCTCGCCGCTCCAATCAGCCTCGCCCACCAACCGGCCGACTTCGGCGCCTTCAGGCGAATAAAGGATGGATACTGGCAAAACGGTTCCGCTGCCCACGGAACTAGCGAGACGCAGGCGCTCGTCCGTATAAAGTGTCAAATTGTTAATGTTCAACCGATCGAGATATTTCCGCGCCTCTTCCGGGCCTTTCGGGTCCGCCGCAACAGCCACCACTTCGAATTTGTCAGAACCGAGCGCGCCCTGAAGCGCGTTCAAAGACGGCAGCTCCTTCAGACACGGCGGGCACCACGTGGCCCAGAAATTCACAAGAATAGTTTTTCCGCGAAAATCTGCGAGCGAGCGCGACACGCCGTCCTCTTGAAAGGCTGCGGACGGGGCCTGCCGAGGCGGAAAGGCGTAAGCGAAGTCCGCCATATCGCCGACCAGGAATGACGGGTGGCGATCTTTCACAGACACCTTGCACGCAGCGACGACCGTCTCGCCGCCTGGCTGCGATGCAGCGGAGACAAAAATATAAAGCAAAAATGCCGAGCCTAGCCCGCCCCAGATGTAAATCCACAGCCGCGGCGTCGCAAAAGCCTTCACCTTGTCGTCCTTTCCTCGTTACAAGGCACTTATGACAGATCATTCGGATCAAAAAAATAAAATGTGGGGCGGACGCTTCGCCGCGGGACCGGCTGCGATCATGCAGGAGATCAACGCGTCCATTGATGTCGATAAACGTCTGTGGCGCGAAGATATCGCCGGCTCAAAAGCGCACGCGGTGATGCTGGCGCATCAGGGGATCATCTCGCCGGAAGATGAAGCCGCGATCCAGCAAGGTCTCGACAAGATTGCTGCGGAAATCGAGAGCGGCGCCTTCAATTTTTCGCCCGCGCTTGAGGATATTCACATGAATATCGAAGCGCGGCTGAAAGAGCTTGTGGGGGAGCCCGCCGCACGTTTGCACACAGGGCGCTCGCGCAATGACCAGGTCGCCACTGACTTCAGACTATGGATGCGCGCAGAATGCGATACGATTGACGGCGCGCTGAGCGATCTTCAGCGCGCATTTGTCGATCTCGCCAGCGCCCATACCGATACGGTGATGCCCGGCTACACACATTTGCAAACGGCGCAGCCTGTCACGTTCGGCCATCATTGCCTTGCTTATGTGGAAATGATCGCGCGCGACCGCGGCCGCTTCAGTGATGCGCGCGCGCGCCTCAATGAGTGCCCTCTGGGCGCTGCAGCGCTCGCCGGCACCCCATTTCCCATCGACCGCAACATGACAGCCGAGGCGCTTGGCTTCGACCGGCCGATGACGAATTCCCTCGACGCCGTTTCCGCGCGTGACTTTGCGCTCGAAGCCCTCGGCGCCGCATCCATTTGCGCCATGCACCTTTCCCGGCTCGCCGAGGAGATCGTCTTCTGGACCTCTGCGCATTTCGGTTTTGCAACGCTCTCAGACGCATTTTCGACGGGGTCGTCGATCATGCCGCAGAAGAAAAATCCGGATGCGGCGGAATTGGTGCGCGCAAAAGTCGGGCGGATCTCATCCTCGTTTTCAAGCCTATTGATGATGATGAAAGGCCTGCCGCTCGCCTACTCGAAAGACATGCAGGAAGACAAAGCCGCCACCTTCCAGGCGTTCGACGATCTCGCCCTGGCGATTGCGGCGATGACCGGCATGGTGGGCGACTTATCGATCGACAAGAGCGCCATGCGGACCGCGGCCATGGCGGGCTATTCAACCGCGACCGACCTAGCCGATTGGCTGGTGCGCGTTCTCGGCTTCGCTTTCCGCGACGCCCATCATGTGACCGGCGCCATTGTCGCGCTCGCGGAAAAAGAAGGCGTGCGGCTTGATGAATTGTCCCTCGCTCAACTCCAATCGGTTGAGCCGCGCATCGAAAAAGACGTATTCTCTGTTCTAACAGTGGAAGCTTCCGTCGCCACGCGTACTTCTTATGGCGGGACGGCCCCGGAAAACGTGAAAGCGCAGGTGGAACGCTGGCGCACGAGGCTTAAATGAAACTTATCCTGACAGTATTGGCGGCGATCCTTTTTTTAACCGCATGCGGCAAGAAAGCCCCATTACGCGCGCCCGGCTCGGAGCCGCCGCAGGAAGACGCGCGCGGCTCGTAACGCATGCATCATTTTGTCTACAAAAACGGCGTTCTCCACGCGGAAGACGCCTCATTGACGGCGATCGCCGAGAAGGTCGGCACGCCGTTTTATTGTTATTCGGAAGCAACCCTGCGGCGGCACATGTCCGTTTTTCGGTCTGCCTTCGCGGATATGGATGCGCTCACCGCCTATTCGGTAAAAGCCAATTCGAACCTTGCGGTTCTGCGGGTGTTAGCGAGCGAAGGCGCGGGCGCTGACGTGGTTTCAGCCGGCGAGTTGAAACGCGCGCGCGCCGCGAACATCCCCGCCGACAAGATCGTCTTTTCCGGGGTCGGCAAAACCCGGGAGGAAATGGCGCTCGCGCTTGAGGAAGGCATTCACCAATTCAACGTCGAATCCGAGCCCGAACTTGAAGCGCTGAACGAGGTCGCTCTGTCGAAAAACGTGGCCGCGCCGATCGCCTTTCGCGTCAATCCGGATGTGGCGGCGGGCGGTCATGAGAAAATCTCAACCGGTAAGGCGGAAGATAAATTCGGCGTGCCCTGGACGCGCGCCCTTGCGCTTTACGCAAAAGCGGCGGCCATGAAAGGCGTCGCAGTGAAGGGCGTCGACGTGCATATCGGCTCGCAAATCGCTGATCTTGCGCCGTTTGAAAAAGCCTTTTCGCGCGTCGCCGATCTCGTCACGACGCTCCGGTCCGACGGCGCGACGATCGAACGGATCGATCTCGGGGGCGGGCTCGGCATTCCCTATGGCGACACCGATCAGGATCCGCCGCATCCTGACGATTATGCGAAACTCATTCGAAAGATCGCCGAGCCCCTGGACGTTCAACTCATATTCGAACCGGGGCGCATGATCGTCGGCAACGCCGGGATCATGGTCGCGCGCGTCATTTACGATAAGCCTGGCGACGTTCGCCGGTTTTTAATTTTGGACGCCGGCATGAACGATCTCATCCGCCCGGCCCTCTATGACGCTTTCCACAAAGTTCTGCCGGTGACAAAATCGCAACCCGGTCACGCCACAGCCCGCTACGACCTCGTCGGACCTGTTTGTGAGACCGGCGACCGGTTCGCGGTTGAGCGCGACTTGCCCGAACAGTCGCCGGACGCGCTTATTGCTTTTATGTCCGCGGGCGCTTATGGCGCTGTCCAGGCCTCGCAATACAACACAAGGCCATTGATCCCTGAGGTGCTGGTGAGCGGCGATAAATTCGCAGTCATCCGTAGGCGTCCCACCTTCGATGAGATCACGGCGTTGGAAGAGGCGCCGGATTGGCTTTGAGCCGCGGTTTAACCGCCGAGAAATATCCGGAAGTTATTTCCGACGATCACCGCGTTCGATGAGACGGCCACGAGGAAGATCGTCAGCACGATCCGATGTGGAAACCACAACACCATTGCGCTGATTACCCCTTGCAGGAACAGCTTTGCGCCGATCCAACCCGGGCCAAGATTATTCATGGCAAGACGCATAACAGGGTTCGCCTCTTCGCCGGCGCCGGCGGCGAGGCTAAGATGGGTCGATGTGATATCGAGAAGTCCAACGATATTATAGGCGATCACAAGGGCGAGCGCCCAGCGCCGCGCGCCTTCATCCCGTCTTGATTGTGAGGCATCCTCCGCCAGACGCTGACGGCCCCGGGAGGAAGCGATCGACCAAACCAAGGCGTTTCCTTTCGGTTCATTAACCCTTTCCGCGGAACAGGACTTGCGGCGGACCGGGCGAAAACAAAGATAGACGGCGACGGCCGGCAATCGACGCCAGCACAGATGACGGTTAGAGTGCAAGAAGTATGACGAGTGGAGCGGGACATATGTCCCCGAATGAACAGGGCGAGACCGAACGCCGGGCGCCAGGGCCGCTGAAGGTTCTGACGGCGCGTCTCGTGTTGTTTTGGGAAGACCTGTGGCCGGGTCTCGTTCCCGTTCTCGCGCCCATTTTTCTTCTGTTAACATTGAGCCTGTTTGGCGTCTGGCGCGCAACGCCGGCTTTGGCGCATTGGGCGGCGCTCGCCGCATGCGCCGGCGCCACCGCCTGGGCCATCCGTACTTATCTTTGGGATCTCACATTCCCGACGCGCCGAGCTGCGCTGATCCGGCTGGAGGAAGACGGCGCAGCGCGCCATGCCCCTTTGCAAGCGCTCGAAGACAGACCCTTCGGCGCAGACGAGGATAATCCGCTTTGGCGCGCGCATATGGAAGCCAGCGCCGAACGCGCGCGCCGTGCGCGGCTCGGTAATCCGAAGGCCACTGTGGATGCGCGCGATCCTTACGCGCTGCGGTATGGCGCGATCGGTCTCTTGATCATCGCGCTTGTGGCGGCGGGCGATGAACGCGCCGCCCGCCTCGCTGAAGGTTTCCGCCCCAATGATATTCTAAAGGACGGCCTCTCCCTCGCCGATATCTGGATCGAGGCGCCCGCCTATACAGGGAAGGCGCCGATCTATCTCCTGCGCGCAGGCGAACCGCTTGCCGGACTGCGCGACCAGGTGAACGCGCCTGAGGGCTCGATAATCCTGGCGCAGATCAACACGTCGAAATCATTCAAATTTACGCTCGATGTGGATGGCGAAACGGTCAAAAGCGATGTCGAAACTGCGAACGGCGCCGCCGCCCGCGCTGCTTTGACGTTTCAAGAAAGCGGCGTTCTGCGTTTTCGGCTCGGCGGCCAGGAAGGAACATGGCCCCTTGGGGCCATTCCCGACCGCGATCCGAGCGTCGCTTTTATCGACCCGCCATCCGCGACCGATGACGCCCGGCTTTCCTTCGCACTGATGATCAATGACGATTACGGCGTGGCGAAAGCGAGCCTAGCGATGCGGCTTGATCCGGATCAGGAGCGCCCGCTCGATGCGCCTGACTTCGACGCGGACACACTTGAGGACGCCCGGACGCTGTCGCTGGACGGACTTGCGGGCGCGATCGGCGAGCGCCGTTTCGCTGTCGATCTTCAGTCCGACCCGTGGGCGGGCCTTGGCGTTATCGCCACACTCACAGTCGAAGACGGCGCCGGGCAAACCGGCATGACGGGGGAAGTGCGGTTCAAACTGCCCGCGCGTGAGTTCTTCAATCCGCTTGCCAAAGCAGTCATTGAGCAACGCCAAACCCTCGCGGTTGCGAAAAAAGACTGGCCGCGGGCCGGTCGCTCATTCGAAGCGCTGACGCTGGCGCCGGATCAGTTTTACGATCAGTCTACCGATTATCTCCTTATTAGAAGCGCATTTTGGCGCGTCATGAAGAACCGGGACAGAGAGGAAAAAGGCGGCTTTGATAAAACCGTCGCTGACTTCTGGCCACTCGCCCTACAGCTTGAGGACGAAGCGCTGGAACTGGCCAAACGCCGGCTTGAAGCCGCAGAAAACGCTTTGCGCGAAGCGCTGGAGCGCGGCGCAGATGACGCAGAGATTGCGCGCCTCGTGGAAGAATTACGCGCCGCGATGAACCAGTATCTGCAGGCTCTGGCTGAATCGGGTCAGGCCCAGGCCAGCCAGGACGGAGAGGCGTCAGAGCAATTAGAGCAGGGCGATCTTGATCAGCTTCTCGATTCCATTCGCGACCTTGCGCAATCCGGCGCGGACAATGCGGCGCGTCAGGCGTTGAGCGAGTTACAGAACATTCTTGATAATTTGCGTCTTTCGGGACAACCCGGACAAGGACAAAGCGGCCAAGGACAGGGCCAGGGACAAGGGCAAGGTCAGGGGCAAGCCGGCGGCGCCGGCGCAGCGGGCGATCTTATCGGCCGCCAGCGCGATCTCGCCAATCGCTCTTTCCGTGAAGGGCAAAGTCCTGGCGCTTCGGGCGGCGGACTTGCCGACGAACAAGGCGCGCTAAGCGAGGATTTGAATGCGCTTCGCGAAGAACTGGGAGAGCGCGGCGCAGGCGGCGATAATCCTGACCCGGACGGAAAAGCGACGCGCGCATTTGATAAGGCCGCGCGCGAAATGCGCCGGTCGGAACAAGCCCTGCAATCCGACAATTTCGACGCCGCCAACACCGCCATGGAGCGCGCCATTCAGGAGTTGCGCGACGGTGCGGAGGCGCTCGCCGAAGCGGCTGGCGAACAAGCCCGCCAGGCGCAGGGGCAAGGCCGGGGCGAAAGCGGTCCCGGATACGATCCCCTTGGGCGTCCGGTCGGCGCGACGCCTGGCCCCAATGGCGTCGAAGTGCCGGACGGCGCCGATCAACAAACGGCGCGCGAAGTCCTTCAGGAATTGCGCCGCCGCCTCAGCGATGGGGAGCGCACCGAAGAAGAAATTGACTATCTAGAACGACTTCTCGAACGTTTTTAGACAACCGCTGTCAGCGGGGCCCGCCAAACAAGCGCTAAGGCGTCCACGGCCCTTCTTCCTCTTCCGGCGCATTTTCCGCCGCTGTCGCTGCTTTTTGCATCACCATCATCGCGCGCAAGAGCGACGGCACGCCGGCGCCGGAAACGCCTGAGATAAGGCGTGGCGCTTTCCCGGCGGCGGCCTCTAACTCATCAACTTTGCGTGTGCGCTCATCGTCGGACAGCGCGTCGATTTTGTTCAGACACAAAATCTCCTGCTTGTCGGCGAGCCCGCCGCCATACGCCGCAAGTTCGCGACGGATCGTCCGATACGCCTCAGCCACATCAGCCTGCGTGCCGTCCACGAGGTGCAGGAGGCCAGCGCAGCGCTCAACATGACCGAGGAAACGATCACCGATGCCCGCCCCTTCATGGGCGCCTTCGATCAGGCCTGGAATATCGGCGAGCACGAAACTTTCTCCTTCGCCGACGCGAACAACGCCCAAATTCGGATGAAGCGTCGTAAACGGATAATCGGCGATCTTCGGCTTCGCCGCTGAAACTGCAGCGAGGAACGTTGATTTACCGGCGTTCGGCAATCCGACCAGACCGAAGTCAGCGATCAGTTTTAGACGCAGCCACACTGTCCGTTTTTCGGACGGCTGGCCGGGATTGGCGCGTCGCGGCGCCTGATTTGTGGACGTCTTGAAATGCGCGTTGCCAAATCCGCCATTGCCGCCCTTGGCGAGAATGACGCGCTCGCCGGGCTCATCCAAATCCGCGATCAGTGTTTCTTCGTCTTCCTCAAAGATTTGCGTGCCGATCGGCACCCGGATCACCATGTCGTCGCCGCCGGCCCCGGTCCGGTTCGAGCCCTCACCGGGGCGGCCGTTCTTCGCGCGATAGTGTTGCTGGTAGCGGAAATCGATGAGCGTGTTGAGATTTTCCACCGCTTCGGCCCAAACGTGACCGCCCGCCCCGCCGTCGCCGCCGTTCGGTCCGCCGAATTCGACAAACTTCTCCCGCCGGAACGAGAGGCACCCCGCGCCGCCGGCGCCGCTTTCCACATAGATTTTCGCGCGGTCAAGGAATTTCATGGGGCGGCTTATAGAGGATTTTTGCGCTGACGCCATCGCGTGGCTTTTGCCCATGTGTGATTGGCTGTCGCCTTTTAGCGCTAGCACGCTAGGGTGGCGCGAGGTGAAGGATTTTGAGGAGCCGCCCATGCCGCGTTCAGTCGACTGCCTGTTCAAGCCGTTTGCGATCAATGAGATGGATCTCGCCAACCGCATTGTTATGGCGCCGATGACGCGCTCCTTTTCGCCCGGCAACGTTCCGAACGAAAAGGTCGTCGATTATTATCGCCGCCGCGCCGAAGGCGATGTGGGCCTTATTCTCACCGAGGGCGTCTCACCGAATACGGTCACCGCCACGGGTACGCCCAACGTGCCGAACATCGTCACTGACGCCGCGAAAGCCGGATGGCGCGCCGTCACCGACGCTGTTCACGCGGCGAACGGGAAGATCGGCATCCAGTTGTGGCATGAGGGACCCTATCGCAATCCAGCGAAGACGGATCATCCTGATACGCCTTCCTGGTCCGCATCGGGCGTGAAGGTTCCAGGCAAACAGCTTTGGGAACCGATGAGCGAAACGGAAATCGAGACGGCGATCACCGAGTTCGTCGAGGCGGCGATCGCCTCAAAGGAAACCGGCTTTGACTGCGTCGAGTTTCACGGCGCCCACTCCTATCTTCTCGACAGTTTCTTCTGGGATCAAACGAATCTTCGCGGCGATCAGTGGGGCGGAGGCTGGGAAGGCCGCACGGCGTTCGCCTGCGAAATTATTCGCCGATCGCGCGCCGCGCTCGGGGCGGACTATCCGTTGATCATTCGCCTGTCGCAATGGAAGCAACAGGATTTTACCGTCAACGCCGCAGCGTCCCCCGACGAATTGACGGCGTGGCTGACGCCGCTGGTCGATGCGGGGATAGACGCATTTCATTGTTCGCAACGCCGGTTTTGGGAGCCCACTTTTGAAGGGTCCGACTTGAACTTCGCCGGATGGGCGAAAAAGTTGACCGGCAAGCCGTCGATCTCGGTGGGATCCGTGGGCCTGTCCGGCGACTTCACAGCTATCTACGGGGATAATGGCGGCTCTGAGCCGGCGAGCCTTGACGGTCTGATCGATCGCATGGAGCGCGACGAGTTTGACTTAATCGCCGTTGGCCGGGCGCTCCTTAAAGACCCAGAATGGGTCGTGAAAGTCCGCGAAGGCCGCACGGGCGATCTGATGACCTTCGACAAAAGCGACTTGATGACGCTTTACTAGAGTCCCTCGCCTGTTGAACCAAAGCGCGTATCTAAGCCGTAAAATCATAAAAAGGAACAGGCTATGATCACCGTCCATCATCTGGAGAATTCACGGTCCCAACGCGTGCTTTGGCTGCTGGAGGAACTCGGGCTCGACTATGAGGTCAAACTCTATAAGCGCGATCCAGAGACAAGCCTGGCGCCGCAGGCGCTGAAGGATGTTCATCCGCTCGGCAAATCGCCAGTTGTCGAAGATGACAGTCTGATTATCGCTGAAACCGGCGCCATCGTTGAATATCTGATCGAAAAGTACGGCGCCGGCGCGTTCATCCCTGCGCCCGGATCGCCGGAAAAGCTGCGCTATACTTATTGGTTGCACTTTTCCGAAGGCTCGGCGATGACCCAGCTTCTTCTGAAACTCTTCTTTACACGCATCAAAGAAACGAAGATGCCGTTCTTTGCAAAGCCGATCGCCCGCTCAATCGCCGACCGGGTTCTAGACGGCTATGTGGAGCCGAATATCAAATCGCAACTCGCCTTCATGGAGACCGAGCTTGGCAAGAGCGAATGGTTCGCAGGCGACGCAATCAGCGGCGCTGACATTATGATGAGTTTTCCGCTGGAAGGGGCGGCGGCGCGCGGAACGCTGTCCGACGCTTATCCGCGCCTGAAAGCCTTCTTGGCGGCGATCCATGACCGACCCACCTACAAACGGGCGCTGGAACGCGGCGGGCCTTACGAGTTATTGCGCTAACAAAAAAGCCGCTCTTCCGAGCGGCTTTTTTGTGTCGATGCTTTGGCGCGTTACGGCTTTAATTCAGCCGCGGGCGCCAGTTGAACAGGTTCTTCGACCTGTTTCGCTGCATCGCTGACGGCGTCCCCCACGCTCTTATCCGGGCTCGTATCCGGCGTTTCCTCGCGTAACTGAACGGCTGTGTTGGTCACCGGCGTTACTTCTTCCATGGCGATTGGCGCGCCTTTTTCCTCTTTTTCTTCAGGCTGTTTTTCTTCACGCAATTGCGGCAACGGCGTCGGCGTCGCCGAAGGCTCCTTGGCCGCCGGCTGCTCCGGCGCCGGGTCGAAAACCGGCGCATCAAAATTCTCTGGCGCATATTCGGCCCAGTAGGCGGGCTGGTTCATTAGTGAACGGAAATAGGCGATATTCTGATTTGCGACTTGCGGCGGCAGGTCCGACCGCGCCAGCCGCTCAGCCTCATCCATATCCCCCTTCAACGCCAGGACAAGCGCAAGGTTTTGACGCACACGGGCGTCGGAGCCCCGTGCGCTGGCTGCGGCGCGCAGCGCTGTCGCCGCACGGGAAAGATCTCCGGACAGAGCGAACGAAAGCGCCTTATTGTTTAGAACATTCACCGCGCCAGGCGCGATCGCCAACGCGCGATCATACTGCACCTGCGCTAATTTATGCTCGCCGATATTATCGAGCGCGACGCCGTAAGCGGAGAAAGCCGTCCAGTCGTCCGACTTGGCGGCTGTCGCCTCCTCCAAATACCGAACCGCCTCAAAGGCGCGGTTGGCCTCGATCAGGGTTTTACCCGCTTCAAGGCTCACATCCGGATTGCCGACATTTTGTTCTGCGGCCCTCGAGATCACGGTCACCGCCTCATCCACGGAACCGATTTTACGTAGCGCCGCAGAGTATTTCACCGCCACGGCCGCATCCTTTTGGTCGCGATTGTACCGTGTGCCCCAAAACGCCGCCGCAGCGATCGGATCAAGCTGCGAAGTATCCGCCGCCGGGCTCGTGAAAGCGCCGATTGCCTCGGAATATTTCTTGTCGCCGCCGCCCGTTGATGCGCAAGCGCTCAATGCTGCCGCGCCAGCGCAAAGCAGCATGAACTTCAAGGGACGTTGACGGGCCGCAGATGTGCGCACAACCATGATTTAATTCCTCAATGGGTTCAAAACTCGACGCGCATCATTGCGAAATGTGTTCAATAAAGGCTTAACTGTAAGTGCAAATTCGACGTGCGGCCCTCCCGCGCAGCCTTCGCGCCGCTAAAGTGTTAATGGAACCTTACATGCGAAATGATCTTTTAATCCGTTTTGACGCGAGCGCGCATGGCGCCGCCAAACCGATTTATCCGGTTAGAGAAGATTGCGATATCGGCGAGAGCGGCGCGCCTGATACCTTGGTTGCACTCGCCAAAGACAATAACTTTAGCGGTGAACTCGGAGCGGTGCTCGCCGATGAAAGCGGCGTTTTATGCGGATGCGGCGACGGCGCTGATCCGTTCTGGGCGGCAGCGGTTTGCGAGAAAATGCGCAGCGGCGTCTATGCTTTTGCGCAGGAGATGACGCCCTACGATGCTGCGATGGCGACGCTCGGCTGGCTCCTCGGCGGCTATAAGTTTACAAAATATAAATCCGCGCCGAACGAAGGGCCGTCGCTTGTGGCGCCCGCGTCCGCCGATATTGACCAACTCAAAAGAACGGCCGGCGCCGTGGCGCTTGTGCGCGATCTCGTGAACACGCCCGCGGGCGATATGCTGCCGGACAATCTGGAACAGGCGGCGCGCACGCTGTGTGCGGATCATAACGCCTCCGTTAGCGTAACAACGGGTGAGGCGCTCCTCCAGAACAACTTTCCGATGATCCACGCGGTCGGGCGGGCTTCGACGACGACGCCTCGGTTGATCGATATGCAATGGGGCCGCGCGGACGCGCCCAAAGTCACCCTGATCGGCAAGGGCGTTTGTTTCGACTCTGGCGGTCTGAACATTAAAGGCGCGGCGGGCATGGGGCTGATGAAAAAAGATATGGGCGGCGCCGCACATGTCTTGGGTCTCGGCGCGTTGATCATGGGTTCCGGCTTGGACGTGCGGCTTCGAATTTTAATCCCCGCCGTCGAAAATGCGATTTCGGGCAGCGCCTTCCGGCCAGGCGACGTGCTGGCGTCGCGCAAGGGACTGTCTGTCGAGATCGGCAATACGGATGCGGAAGGCCGTCTTGTCCTGGCGGACGCGATCGATCTCGCCGCTGAGGAGGAACCCGACTTGATGATTTCCATGGCGACGCTCACCGGCGCCGCCCGGGTCGCCGTGGGTCCTGACCTTGCGCCTTTTTATACGGATGATGAAAACCTCGCCGCTGAATTGACGTTGAGCGCGAAGGAAACCGCCGACCCCGTTTGGCGGATGCCGCTCTGGAAGCCTTACGACGCGATGCTCTCGTCGCAGATCGCCGATATGAATAATATCTCGGGCGGCTCCTTCGCAGGGTCGATCACAGCCGCGCTATTCCTCAACCGGTTTGTGCGCGACGCCGCGCGCTGGATGCATTTCGACATCTACGCCTGGCGCCCGAAATCAGCGCCCGGACGCCCCACCGGCGGCGAAGCCCAAGCGATCAGGGCCTTGCACGACATGATCGCAAAACGCTTTGCATAAAATCTGCTTGCGCTCATTGGGCGAACAGTTGCACGTTCGAGACGATTTTGATCAATACTCCCGTTGCGGGCGCTTTTTGAACTCAAGAGACCTATGGCGACGACTGACGTTCTTTCCACATGGCGCGATGTTATCGCTGACGCCGTGCGCAATGACGGCCCCGATCTTTCTATGCGCCAATGGGCCATATTGTTAGCGGTGTACCTCAATCCTGGCCGGCATACGGTACGTGCGCTGGCGCGTGATTTAAATGTGCCGAAGCCCGCCGTGTCGCGCGCGTTGGACGCTCTTTCGATATTGGGTTTCGTCAAACGCGTGCGTGATCCGGAAGACAAACGCATCGTACTGGTTCAAAAGACGCCCGACGGTGCGGTCTACGTTGATGAGTTTGCGCGGATCGTCGAGCAACGCCAGGAAGGCCCTTCGATTAACGCTTTATACGGCTGAAACAATTTCCAGCCGTTGTCCTCAAGAAAACATGATTTAAAAAAACATAAGCGCGCATTGCGTTTTGTCGCCGAATCCGCTTTTGACAATTTGGCGAAAAGGCTTGCGTGTAAACAACGGCCACTCTATTCGCTCTGATCGCATGTAGATGAATTTTTAAAAGGGCCCCGTCATGGCTGTAAAACGCAAAACCGCAAAGAAGAAAGCGCCTGCAAAACGCAAAGCTCCGGCGAAGAAAACCGCCGCCAAGAAAACCGCTGCAAAGAAAGCGCCGGCGAAACGCAAAGCACCCGCAAAGAAAGCCGCCGCGAAGCGGCCCGTTTCAGACGTCGTGACGCTGAAACATCTCGCCGCTGACATCGCTGAAGCCTATGAGATTCCGAAAAAGCAATCCGAAGAGATGCTTTCTGAATTCGTCGACATGATCGGCGCAAACCTGAAAAAAGGCAAAAAACTTCGCATCCCAGGCCTCGGTATTCTTCAAGTTCGCAAGCGGGCGGCGCGCATGGGCCGCAATCCGGCCACAGGCGAAACCATTCGCATCAAAGCAAGCAAGAAAGTCGCATTTCGCGTGGCGAAAGACCTTAAGGAGCGCGTGCTTTAAGCCCGCTACAAATAAATCTTTGAAACGGGCGCCAACGGGCGCCCGTTTTTTATGCGCGCGTTGCGAATTACCGTGAAATGACCGGCGCCATTTCGCCAAGCTTAACGCCTGCCATTGAGACGGCCCCGTCCGCAAAAACAATCGGGCCTTGTATGCGCCCGCCCTGAGCAAGCGACGCCATCGCGAGGCCTGCTTCAGCCAGCGCCGCATCTTCCACCGGCAACGCCCCAAGCTTTCCCAAAACCCGCGCGAGACCGGCCGGTTTTTCAATATCGGCGTCGATGACGCCTCGCGCATAACCGGCCGCGTCGATCATGAGCTCGCCGCTCAACACCGCGTTCGTCCCTTCCACATCGGCGTTAAAACGCCGCAACAAAAGCGCTTCGTCGCCTTCGCCGAGGCGTGCTGTGATCTCTGTGTCGAGCAATGGCGCATCCATGACGCCGCGCTCCGTCTCTACGGACAAAGCGTCGAGGCGAACGACAAAATCCGACGCCTCAGGATTATCGGGGTGCGGCGCAGCGGTGAATTTCAGCGATTGCAAAGTCGCTTCATACTCATTTGCGCGACTGGAAAGCTGCGCGCCGCCGACAGAGCTCGTCATCTTCCACGGGAGGTCGCCGCCCCAGGCGAGAACAACTTTCATCCGCTGAGCATCCATCGCCCAGGCGCCAGTCCCCTCGCTGTAAAACTGTTGCGCGCCGCGCGGACGAAAGGTCAGCTGCGTCGGCGCGATCGGCGTCAGATCAATGTCGAGCGCCCCACTGCTCCAACGCCACCCCTCAGCCGCGGCGATGGATACGTCGGGTGCGTGCGCACGCAAGAAAAATGGATAGCCTCTGATGCTGAGATCACCATGGGTGACCGTCATGCCCGCAGCGCGTTGATCGGAGACCCACTGATCGACGCTCAGCCGCATTTGTCCGGCAGCCCAAAGCCAACCGGCTCCATGCACCGCGACAAGAAGGCCCAATCCGCCGACGATGATCGCGCGGTTGCGCCGTCTATTCATTGAAGTCGTCATGCGGGCGTCATCGGCGCGTCGGCGTTTTCGGAAGGTTCCTCACGGACCGAGGATGCAAGATCCGGCCGCGCCGCATTAATGCGCGCTTCCAGCAATGCTTCAAACTCCTTGCGCGGCAAGCCCGCCTCAATCGCCGGCAGCACTTTGATTATAATCTCACCCGGGCGCTTTAGCGGCCCCGGATGAAGCCAATGCGCGCCTGAATTGTGGGCGATCGGAACACATGGGGCGCCAGCGCTTTTGTAAACGGCCGCAACGCCGGACTGAAACGGCCTTGTCCGCCCGGGCGCAACGCGCGTGCCTTCCGGAAACAGAATGAATTGACGCCCTTCACTGATCGCATGGCGCGCCGCTTCAGAAAGCGCGCGGATCGCCTTTACGCCCGCCGTGCGGTCAATGGCGACGCCCGCATACTTGGCCCAAAACCGATAAACCGGATTGCGCGCGAGTTCTTTCTTGAAGACCATGACCGGACGCGGGAGAAGCGCAAACAGCGAGATCGTCTCCCACATCGACTGATGATTAGACGCGATAATCGCGCCGCCGCTCGTAATATTCTCGGCGCCGATCAAGCGATAACGAACGCCGCAAATGACGTGCAAGGCGCCCAACATCAATCGCGCCCAAGAACGAATACATGCGCGCGCAGGGCCTTCACCGAAAAAGAGGGCCGGCGCACAAAGCAGCGCCATCAAAGGCGTGATCGTAAACAGAAATACGAAAAAGAGCAGGGAACGAGGCCAAGCCATGGATCACGCCGGCAATAAAGTCTTTAGCCTGACGGCCAGATATTTTGAATATTCGATCGCAAGCACGCGCCAAGCTTCCGGCGAAGCGGGGCGTCCCTCGGTATCGAGAAAAACAGACGCCACCGGATGGGCGATAAACGCCGCACCGGGACGCGCAGCACGCATTTCGAGCATGGCGCGGCGCATATGGTAGTCCGACGTCACAAGCACGATCTCGTCGAAACCATGGGCGCTGATCCAGGCGGCGGCTTCGACCGCGTTGCCATTCGTGGTTTCGGCGCGCTTCCCAAGATCAACGCAGCAATCAAATTCATCGCGCTCACCAGGCCACAAGCCTGCGATCTCTTCGCGCGAGACGTCTGGGTTTACACCCGAAATCAGCAATCGCCGCCCGACGCCCTGTTCAATGAGCGCCATGCCGGTGGGCATCCTGTCGCCGCCCGCCCCGGTCAAGACGATAACGGCGTCAGCGCCGGCCTTGGGCGCGCTTGCGCCGCCCGGCATGCTTGCGACAAACCAGACGAAGCCGCCAAGCCAACCCAGACCCAAAAGTATGATCCCGGCCACCAAACGCTGCATTCGTCACCTTCGCTTTCAACGTATTTGCGGGCAGTTTAGCGTTTTTCCCGCACGCCGGTCCAGCGAGGCTAATAGGCCGATCGCAGGCTTTTCAGGACCGTCATGCGGGCGCTGACCGCCGTCACCACGCAAATAAGAAGCGGGGCGATGAGGAGCAACAGGGCGCTCCATCCGTTTAAGGCGAAATCAGGCAGAAAAAATCGCCCTTCTCCGCCGCTTTGCATCGCCGCGCCCGACAGGACAAGCGCCAGAACGGCCACTACCGCGCCGCCAAGCGCCCCGCGCAGCCCCAGAATGACGAACCGGCGTTGCACTTCATTGGCGATAAACTGGTCCGTCGCTCCCACGAGATGGAGCAGGGAAACCACATTCTCATTCGCCGCCAGTCCGGCGCGGGCCGCGAAAATCGCGATCGCGCAGGCAGCCCCCATGACGAGCGCGAAGACAAAAAACGCCATCAACGCGCCCGATTGCGCCGCGGACGAAAGACGCCCGTGCCATTCGCCGTGATCATCGATAACCGCCCCCGGCGCAGCAGCGGAGAGACGAGATTGCAGCAGCTCAAGATCAGCACGCACCGCATCCTTCGCGGTGACCTCAATGATCGCGGGCACATTCAGATAATCGCCGATATTGCCCTTTCCGAGCCACGGCTCCAGAAGTTTCGCAGCTTCTTCAGGCTCAATCACGCTGACTTCCGTGACGCCCTCGACCGATTGAAGAATGCGGACCGCCTCTTGCGTGTTAGCGGCGATCGTTTCCGCATCCGCCGCTTTAATCTGTACGGTGAACGCCGTGCGCAATTCTTCCGTCCACGCCGTCGTCGCCGAGGCGATAACGATAAAGGCGGCGAACGCCATCGTCGCCAAGAACGACATCACGCCAATGACAGCGGTGAGCGGCGCGCCGCCGGCGCCCGCTTCCGGCAGGAGCGGCTTTGACGCAAGGCGCTTGAGCGGACTGGCGATGGCGCGCTCGACGGGCGTGTCATCGCCGTTCGGGTCCTCCGGCGCATAGCGCTCCGCAATAAGCTCATCAGCGCTCATAGCTCAGAGATCGCTCCCCGGCGCAAACGCGCCGTCTTCAAGATGCAGCGTCGGCTTGTCCAGCGCCTCCACAAGATCATGATCGTGCGTGGCGACGACCACGGCTGCGCCAAGCTTGTTAAGCTCTATGAACAATTTCATAATTTTTTCGCTCATCTCCGGATCGACATTTCCCGTGGGTTCGTCCGCGAGGATCAAATCGGGTTTAGACACCAAAGCCCGCGCCAGCGCCACTCTCTGCTTCTCGCCGCCGGAAAGCGTCGCCGGCATTACATGCATTCGATCGCCGAGACCCACCCAATTTAAGAGTTCGCTTACGTCTTCTGCGTATGAATTTTGGTTAACGCCCGCCACTTTCATCGGCAGGGCGACGTTGTCAAAGGCCGTCAGATGATCGAGCAGGCGAAACTCCTGAAACACAACGCCGATGCGTCGACGCAGCGCCGGCAGACTATCGCGGTCGGCCGCCGTCACGTCCTCGTCAAAGAGCGTCATGCGCCCGCTTGTGGGCCGATGGGCAAGGTAGAGCAGTTTCAACAGCGTGGTCTTGCCCGCACCGGAGGCGCCGGTGAGAAAGCGGAACTCCCCTTCATCAAGCGTGAAGTTCAAATCGCGCAAGACATCGACAGGCGCGCCCCCGGCGCCGTCCTCATAGGCGAGGCTGATATCTTCAAAACCGACAATCACTCGCTCTTCCTTGTATGCGCTGCTGACCGGGCCGCCACAGTGCAGCAAAGCCATGATTCTCCGTTCCTATGATAATTACCTGTCCGAGTTGCGCTACACGTTATGATGTCGAGGATTCGAGCTTTTCGCCGGACGGACGCTCGGTCCTGTGTGCTGTCTGCGAAAATAGCTGGTTCGTGCCCGCGCCGACCCCGATCAGCGCGCTTTTGAAGAAAACCCCGGCCGCCGCGGCGCCGTCCCAAGCCGCACAACCGGTCGAAGACGACGATGACACCCTCTTCGATATCGTTGACCCTGACGAGGCGAAGCCTGAACCGCCTCTGCGCGACGTCGAAAAACCCGCAACCGAGGAGCGCTTCCCGGATCACGAGGCGGAAGATACGCCGCCCGGGGCGCCCGGCCCTGACGAAGCGCTGGCGTTTCAGCCAGAGGAAGCAGGCCCCGCCCCAGCGGATCACGCGAGCGCATCACGCGAAGAGCCCTCCGTCGTCGATGCAGATTTTGACGATGTTGATGATGAACGCCGGTATGAAAAAGGATTTGGACGCCGCCTGCGCCAGGACCGCCGCCGCGCCACCGCGCTGACGCGGCTGGAAGATCTCGATGAGACCGCGGAGCGCGTTTTCAATGACGAGTTCTTCAAAGCGCTGCATGTGCAACCAAAAGAACTTGAAAAAGCGCTGCGCAAAGCCCGGCGGCGCGCTGAATCGCGAGAGAAAAATCGTCTGACGCCGTTGCGCGCTGTTGGCTGGTCGGTCTGGGCTTGTGTCGTCCTCGCTACGATTTTCGTCGCTTATCGGTACAGAGACGATATTGTTGATAAATGGCCGAACGCCAGCGTGGCTTACGCCGTCGTAGGGATCGACGCTGCGCCCAAGGGATTGAAGATTGACGCGATCGAACATCGCATCGCCATGTCCACCGTCGGACCGACAATCGAATTGACCGGCGAAGTCTTTAACGACAGCGAAGAAACACTGCCGGCCCCGTTGATGCAGGCTGAAGCGCTCGACGCCAAAGGCGCGCTTCTTTCACGCTGGACCTTTGAAATGGATGTGAGCGAAATCGACGCTAATGGGCGTGCGCCCTTCATGACGCGCTCGCCGGCGCCGGAAGGGGTGACAGAAATAGCGCTGACCTTCGCGCCGAAGCCCACCATCGAGAAATAGCCCAGCTGGCAAAGCGCCTGTCGCATTTCCCGATTGAACAAGGTAGGCTCCGCCGGGATCAGCGAGGAACAACGCATGCGGACGCTTTATTCTGAAACCGACGTCTTGGCGCGTATCGACATGATGGCGGCGGAAATCGCCCGCGACATGCCAGCAACTTTCTTGATGGCGCCGGTCCTCACAGGGGCGTTCATCATGGCGTCCGATCTCTTGCGCGCGCTTTACAAACACGGCGCGGACCCCGCGGTCGATTTCGTTCAATTGTCGAGCTACGGCGGCGCGCGCGCCACGTCCGGCGTCGTCACGCTGCTGAAGGACTTTTCCGTCGACCTCGACAATAAGAGCGTTTTGATCGTCGACGACGTGCTCGACACCGGGCGCAGCCTGCATTTCGCCAAGCGCATGGTTCTGGAACGCGGCGCCGCGGAGGCGAAAATCTGCGTCCTCGTGCGTAAAGACACCGGCCGCAGTGATGATATCGACGCCGACTATGTGGGCTTCGAGGCGGGCGCAGACGACTTCCTCGTCGGCTACGGCATGGACGACGACGGCTGCAAGCGCGGCGTCCCCTATATCGGCGCCATTTGAGCGCTGGCGTAAGAATTGTCGTCTCTAGCATTTTTACACCGTTTACAGATGATTCTGCGCGTTCTTAACGGGCCAGCATTCGCGCATTGTCCGTCTTGCACGTTACTGGGCGACAGTAGAAAACGACCCGCTCAATCGCGCTCCACGAGTGGCGTCTTGCGACGGAACCGTTTAGGATCAGACCAATGATCGCCTCGTCGCCAGACTTTCAGAAGATCGGCCTTCTTGGCGGGTCGTTCAATCCGGCCCATGCCGGGCACCGCGAAATTTCATTGACGGCGCTGGATCGCCTCGGACTGGATGCGGTCTGGTGGCTGGTGACGCCCGGCAATCCGCTCAAAGACCAGGCGCAATACGCTGAATATGACGAACGCATGCGGGTCGCGAGACGCGTGGCGAAAGATCCTCGCATCGTCGTCTCCGATTTCGAGAGGCGGCGCGGCCTGCAATACACCGTCGATACCATCGACGCTGTGGTCAGTGATTTCCCGGGCATGCGTTTTGTCTGGCTCATGGGCGCCGACAGTCTCGCTACTTTTCACAAATGGAAAGACTGGCGGCGGATCGCAGAACAAGTCGCGATCGCCGTCTTCGGGCGGCCCGGATATGCGGGCGCGGCGCTTGAAAGCGACGCGGCGACGGCGTTGGCCCATTTTCGGATCGACGCCGACGCCGCGAAAGCATTGCCTGGCGGAGATCCGCCCATCTGGACGTTTATTGAGGAAACCGAAAATCCATTGTCATCAACCGCCATTAGACAAGAACGAAGCAAGAAGGAAACATCGCTCCACGTGACCGACGCAACCCAGCCGAAACTACAAGCGCCGTTCGGGCCGCTCGCTTTTTATCTCAATCTCGAACCAGCGCTTTCCGATTTCAAAAGCGATGTTATTGAAGGGTTGTCCAAATCGCAAAAATCGATCTCGCCGATGTACTTTTATGACGCCTACGGATCGCGCTTGTTCGAACAGATCACACGACTCGACGCCTATTACCCCACCCGCACCGAACGCTCGATTATGATCGAAAACGCATCCGCGATCGGCGATGCAATCGGCGAAAGTGTCGCCATCATTGAATACGGCTCCGGGTCGGCCAACAAGATCCGACGCTTACTCGGCCTGCTCCACGATCCAGTTGCATATGTGGCGATGGATATTTCCGGCGATCACCTTGTAGAGAGCATGTCGGCGTTGGCGGAAGAAGTAAGCGACATTCCCATTGGCGGCATCTGCGCCGACTTCAACGAAACCATCGCGCTCCCCAAAGACTGCGTGCCGCCCGCGAAGAAGTGGCTCGGCTACTTCCCCGGGTCAACATTGGGCAACTTCACACCGGAAATGGCGGCGGCGTTTTTAAAGCGGGCAAGCGATACGCTCGGCAAGGATAGCGCGATGCTCATCGGTATCGATCTATATAAGGACGAAAAAATTCTGGAGCGCGCCTATGACGATCCGGAGGGCGTGACGGCGGCGTTTAACCTTAACCTCCTGACACGCATGCGCGCCGAGCTCGGCGCCGAGCTTGATATCGATCATTTCGACCATCGGGCCGTTGTTAATCATGAAGAACGGCGCGTGGAAATGCATCTGCGGGCCAAGGTTGAGACTACGATTAAAGTGGGCGGGCGCGCCTTTTCTTTTAGTGAGGGCGAAACCTTGCATACGGAAAATTCATACAAATATTCCCTTTCTCAGTTCGAAAGGCTTCTCGACAAGACCCCATGGAAATTGGACCGGGTCTGGACGGACGTGAATGAGTGGTTCGCCGCGTGCCTTTTGAGCAACACTTAATAAATTTGCAACTCTTGGAGCGGACCTTCAACAGGGTTACATAGGAATTGCGGGCGCGTGCTCGCGTTGTAATGGAGGAATGAACTGGCCCTTCAGCCTGGTTCGGCGGCGACCTCAAAAGCCGCAGAAAAAGCATCATTGACGGTCCTTTCAGGCGGAGAAGCCGCGCCCGAGGCCCCGGAAGAAATGAATGCGAATGCGGATCATGACGCCCAAGCCGAGCGTTTTAACGCGCTCACGCCTAAGCAACGATCACGCGAAATTCTCGAAAACATTCTGGCCGAACTTGATGACGATAAAGCCGAAGACATCGTCACCATCGACCTTGGCGGCAAGTCCGATATCGCCGATGCGATGGTCGTCGCATCCGGCCGTTCACAACGTCATGTGAGCGCGATCGCTGACAAGATCATGCGCCGCCTAAAAGACATCGGATTCGGCCGCGCCAAGGCCGAAGGCCTGACGGCAAGCGACTGGGTGTTGATCGACGCCGAGGACGTCATCGTGCATATCTTCCGGCCCGAGGTGCGCCAGTTCTATAACCTTGAACGCATCTGGTCCGAAGCGGCGCACGCGCCGGCGAAAGCTGACGCCTGACGCGCGCCTGCGTTAACGCCAGATGCGATTGACCGTATGCGCCGTGGGCAAGCTTCGCGCTGGCCCGGAAACTACTCTGATAAACGACTATGCCGGGCGGATCGCCGCCAGCGGACGAAGCGTCGGATATTCTGGATTCGCGATCAAAGAAGTTGAGGCGCCGCGCGGACTCGAGGGTCTGCCGAGACAGGAACGCGAAAGCGACCTCCTCCTGGCGGCGGCGCCGGACGGCGGACGCCGCATCGCCCTTGATGAACGCGGCAAAAATCTAACAAGCACCGCCTTCGCGAAAATGCTGTCGCAATGGCGCGACGACGGCGTCGGCGACGCCGCCTTCCTGATTGGCGGCGCGGACGGGCACGCTGACAAAACCCGCAACCAAGCCGATTTCCTGCTCAGTTTAGGCAAAGCCACCTGGCCGCACGCCCTTGCAAGAGTGATGTTGTGTGAACAAATCTACCGCGCCATAACGATTTCGACCGGTCACCCTTATCATCGCGCCTGAATGTTGAACCGAATAATCCTCATGCCCCTATGGCTCAGCCTCGCCGCGACGGCGGCGCACGGTCAACAGGCGGGCGATGACGCTGATCTGAAATTAATCGAAAAAGAGTTGGTCGAGCGCGCAGCGGAAGAATCTCGTCTCAAGAACGAAGCCTCCGCCCGGGAAAAGGAGCTTTCTGAGCTGCGCTATCGGATGATCGAGACGGCGAATTCATTGCGCGAGGCCGAGCAGCGCATCCAGGAAATCAATACTGAAATCGGACGGCTCGAAACGGAAGAAGCGAACCTTGCTGAAGCGCTCACCGGCGAACAAGAGAATCTCGGCGACGTATTGGCCGCGTTGCAATCACTCGAGCGCTCAAAGCCGCCGGCCATTCTCGTCTCGCCGGATGACGCCAATAAAGCGGCGCGCATCGCCATGTTGCTTTCGGACGCCGCGCCGGCGCTTGAGGCCAAAGCCGCCAAGCTAAGGGAGTCCATCGCAAAGCTCACGGCGGTGCGCAGCGACCTAGACGATGAGCGGGCAGCCTTTCAGCGCACCAATGAGGAAATCGCCGCCCGGCGCGACGTGCTGTCGGAACTTGTTGCGAAGAAGCAGAACGAGCGAGATGTCGCTACAAGCCTGGCCGCCGCGGCCCAACGCGAAACAGCCGCCCTTGCCGCACGCGCCACCTCGCTACGCGGCATTTTGCAACGCCTTGAGCGGTTTGCGCGCTCGATCACGCCGCGCCTCAAACCGCCGCCGCCCGAGCGGCGCACGCCGGGACCGGCCGCGAGCCCACCGTCACGCAAACCCAACCGAAATGCCGTGCCGTTTTCGCCTTCGAAACTATTTTCCGACGCCCAGGGGGCCCTCAAACCGCCGGTTACGGGGCGTCTCGCGGGGGAATTTCGCAAAACCCGGCCGGAAGGCGGCCGTTTTGACGGCCTGCGCTACATCACCTCAGATAATGCGATTGTGACCGCGCCGTTTGAGGCGGACGTCGCATTTGCTCGGTCCTGGGCCCCAATCGGCAATCTCATCGTACTGGACGTAGGCCAAGGCTACCATATACTCTTTATGGGTGTTGGCGCGTTCCTTGTTGAAGAGGGACAGGAGGTCGCCGCTGGCGAGCCTCTTGGAACAATGAAAGGCGACAACGCCCGGTTGGATCTCGAAATCCGCAAAAATGGGGAGCCTGTTAACCCCTCATTGTGGCTATCGGGTAAAAGTAAGGAAGATGCAGCCTTCTGATCAGGCTCGGAAGGCTTTTCCAAGGTGTATCATATGAAGAAAAAGTTTGCAGCGACCCCCTCAAATCTGACGAAAAGACCGAGCGCTTGGCGCACCTCGCCGGGCGCTATGCTCGCCGCCGCAGCCGGCGGCGCGGTGTTCTCAGCGGCGCTCTTGAGCGCAGGGTTCGCCAGACCGTCAATTTCCGCTGACACGTTCCGCCAGCTCGACCTCTTCGGCGAGGTTTTTGAGCAGGTGCACGAAAACTATGTGAGCGAACCTGAAGACGAAAAACTGATCAAGGGCGCCATCGACGGCATGCTGTCGGAGCTGGACCCCCATTCGAATTACCTCGCGGCCAGCGATTACACGCGCATGCAGGAACAGACCCGCGGCAGTTTCACTGGGCTCGGCATCCAGGTCGTCATGGACAATGAAGGCCCCGACCAGGGTTTTGTAAAAATTGTCGCGCCGATTGAAGAAACGCCGGCCGATCGCGCCGGCCTGCAAACCAATGATCTAATCGTCGCAATCGACGGCGAGGACGTTCTCGGCAAGACACTTGACGAAGCGATCCTGGAATTAAAGGGCCCGAAAGGCAGCAAGGTCGATATCAAGGTTTTGCGCGATCGAGACAGCGAACCGTTCGAATTGACGATCGTCCGTGACAAGATTGAGACGAAACCGGTCGTTGCGAGAGCCGAAGGCGATTTCGGATACCTCCGCATTCGGACTTTTAGCGAGCCAACGGGCCGCGATCTGAAAAAGGCCATCAAAAAACTGGATAAAGAAATCGCCGGCGGCCCCAAAGGGTATATTGTCGATCTTCGTTCCAATCCGGGCGGACTCCTTGATCAGGCGGTGAACGTTTCCGATCTCTTCCTGAGCGGCGGCGAAATTGTCTCCACGCGTGGACGGCGCGCGAAAGATACGTTGCGCGAAATGGGCACTGCAGGCGACATCACCGAAGGACGCCCGATCATTGTTCTGATCAATGGCGGTTCGGCCTCAGCGTCGGAAATTGTGGCTGGCGCCCTGCAGGACCGCAACCGGGCGCTGGTGCTCGGCACTAAATCTTTCGGTAAGGGCAGCGTACAGACGGTTATCCCATTGCAGAACGGTCTCCAGGGCGCATTGCGCCTCACTACGGCGCGCTATTTCACGCCCTCAGGCCGCTCCATTCAGGCCGAAGGTATCGAGCCTGACATCCTGATGCCGGTGCTTTATCCGGGTCAGGAAGAACTCGGCAAACGCCCAAGCGAAAAAGACCTCGACGGCGCGCTCGACGTTAAGAAAGAAGAAGAGAAAGCAGAAGCGGAAGCGGACGCTGACCCTGCAGAGGCGGTCGTCGAACCGGTTCAGTGCGGGTACGAAGAAGACGGCAAGACGTTTAAGGACTGTCAGCTTGAGCGCGCGCTTGAAATTCTCGCCGACACCACCGCCTACAGCCGCGCGCTGGCCGACGCCGGCGCCGCGCGCCAGCAATAGCCGCGCGCTGACGATGGCGTAATCGCTAACTTTACATTAACCATCGAAGAACCGCCTGGTCCGCCAGGCGGTTTTTTATTTCTTAAATTGTTTGGCGCGGCCAGACCGTTACCAGTCCATTAACCCTATAGGGATTATTCTTCCGAGAAATTTAAGTTGAGCCGCGCACTAATTTCTGACGCCCTATGAGCATGCCCCGCAAACGACGAATGCGCCGACCAGTCTTCAGCAGGCTGACGCTCGCCTGGTCGATATTCGGCTGCGCCGGTCTGGCGCTTGGCGGATACGCGCTGATCAGCGGCAGCTTTTCCAAGCAGGAAAAAATTGAGCTGGCGCTTGATGATGACGTACAGACGATGGTTGGTCTGGACCTGGCGCAGAGGGAACAAAGGCCATCACTTCGCGGCGCGACGGGCGTCACGCTTGCATCCGGCGGGCCATTGACGCCGCCAGTTGTTAATGAAACCCCGCCGGATGAGGACACCTTTGACGCGGAAGATGTCTACGCCAACCTACCGACCATTGTCAGCACGGCGCCAGATGAAATTACGAACGATCCTTATCAGGATGAAATCTATTCGGACGAAGTCGTCATCACAATCGACGGCGCGCCGGCGCGCGGTCCTGCACAAAAACTGGCGCTCGCAACGCCGGCCCCGTTCTCGCCGGGTGATCCGGGCGCAGTCATCGCCGAACCGGTTGCAGAACTATTGAGAAAAACCACGCACGGATTTGTTCCAAAGATTGCGTCGAACGGACGACGGCCGTCGAAAGCCTACGCGAAGCCCTATAACGGTCCCAAGAACAAGCCGCGCATCGCGATTGTTGTGGGTGGGCTCGGCCTCAACAAGGCGTTGACCGAACGTGCGATCGAAGAGCTGCCGGCGAGCGTCACCCTCGCCTTTGCGCCCTATGCCAAAAATCTCGACTATTGGACCGAGCGAGCGCGCAAAAACGGACACGAGATCGCAATCGAATTACCGATGGAGGCGCATACGGGTGCGCCAAGCGCGCTTGGCCCGGCAGCGCTTTTGACGAACCGTACGGCAGCGGAGAACCTTGAACGGCTCGACTGGATTTTATCGCGCTTCCAGGGATATTTCGCGGCGACCAATTATCTGGGCGGCAAATTCTCCGCCAATCCCTCATCCATCAAACCGGTTCTCGACCGGCTGCGCGAGGCGGGCGTCGCTTATATTGACGACACCGGCGCCATAAGACGCGCGGGCGCCGCGGGCGATTGGACAATCGTCAATCGGATGATCACGCCGGGCCAGTCAGGAACCGATGCAGGCGCTGTGAAACGGGATCTATCCGCCCTCGAAAAGATCGCATTACGCGACGGCGACGCCCTCGGCAAAACGTTCGCGAACGATGTGGCGATCTCAGAGATCGCCGCCTGGAGCCGCGAATTAGCGAACCGCGATATTGCAATGGCGCCGGCGTCCACCGTCTTGCATGCGCGAGGGCCGGCCTTCTAGATTAGCCATTGCGGTTCGAAGGCGGCGCCAGCGATGACAGTTGACGACATCCTCAAAGCTTATCGTCCGAATGTGGGCGTGATGCTGTTTAATCGGCGGGCACAGATCTGGCTCGGACGGCGCGTCGGCGGTTTTTCTGACCTTGGTGAAGGTCCGGACGGCTGGCGCTGGCAAATGCCGCAGGGAGGCGTCGACAAAGGCGAAGACATTGAGGCGGCCGCCTTTCGCGAATTGCAGGAAGAAACCGGCGTGACCTCGGCGCGGCTGCTTGCGGTCACGCCCGGCTGGCTCCCTTACGATTTCCCGCCTGGCTACAAGAAGAAGAACTGGAAAGGCCAACGCCAAAAATGGGCGGTCATGCGGTTCGAGGGCGAGGACAGCGAAATCGATCTTGAAGCGGACGACTATCAGGAGTTCGACGATTGGCGCTGGGGCGAACTAGAGGAAGCGCCCGGCCTGATCGTACCTTTCAAACGCCACGTCTATGAGGAGCTCGTTGCAGCGTTGACGCCGTTACGCGATTATTTGCGGCGAGATAGCGTCAGCGGCAAACAGGCGAAAAAGAAGCGACCCAAAGCGCCCTAAAAGTGGAAACCAAAGCCGACGCCAACCTGACCGGCGATCCCAATTTCAACCGCACCGAACCGCTCACCGCTTCGCCAGCCCGGACCAATGAGCAGGCTAATAACGTTTCGATCGATTTCAATGCTGGTTGTGTTCTGATTTCCCATTCCGTCGAAAAAAGGAATCGTCCCATCCGTCCCGCCGAACGAGTATGCAAGATCGGCGCGCAACTCTATTCCCAGACGCGGTCGAATGTCATAGCCGCCGCTAATCGAGAGTGTCGTCGCGCCGGGATCGCTCAGGTCGCGTCCGCCATAAAAGCTGATGTCATTGGCGAACGCATTCGCCGAGAACGCGCCGCAATATATTGCGAGCGCACATGCGCCCGTCTTCAATAATCTTTTCATTAGAGCCCCACCAATACTTTCCCTATTCTTGAAAGTATCAGCGTCGGCAAGAACGTACAACCGACTTCAGCTCAACAGTGCAAAAAAGCCGCTACAGCGCCGCCTGAATTTCCTTCAGGTGCTGTAATTCCGCTTGCGCGTGAAGGCGGGTCTCCGGCAGAGTGTCGGCGTCGGCGAGGTCTTCCTCGCAATTTTTGATCCGCCTTGCGATGTCGTCACGGTCGAATTCGGCGACGGGGATCGCTTCTTCGGCGAGGATTGTCAGCCCCGCCGGCGTCACTTCAGCGAAGCCGCCGCGGACGAAGATCCGGGTTTGGGAGCCGCCGTCCGTGTACTTCACAACGCCCGGCGCGAGCACAGTCATAAACGGCGCATGGTCCGCCATCACGCCGAACTCGCCCTCAACGCCCGGCGCTTCCACGAGGTCCACCTGAAGCGAGGCGATTGCGCGCTCCGGCGAGACGAGATCAAATTGCAGTTTATCAGCCATGGGCTGCTCCCGCCTCTTTATCTAAGCCGCTTCCGCCGCAAGTTTGCCGGCTTTCTCCAGCGCTTCGTCCATATTACCGACCATGTAGAAGGCCGCTTCCGGCAGGTGGTCGTAGTCGCCAGCGACAAGGCCTTTGAAGCCCTTGATCGTATCTTCCAACGGCACCTGAACGCCCGGCGAACCGGTGAAGACCTCGGCCACGTCGAACGGCTGCGACAGGAAGCGTTCCACTTTCCGCGCCCGGGCGACGACCAGTTTGTCTTC
>JBCAXE010000015.1:13016-73693 GCA_038534195.1 Pseudomonadota bacterium | reverse complement strand
CAATAAAAGCGCTTCCAGATATATAAAAATTTTAAAAAATGGAGCGGGCGATGCGATTCGAACGCACGACCTAAACCTTGGCAAGGTTTCGCTCTACCCCTGAGCTACGCCCGCGCTCCGTTCGCATCTTGTGCGAGCGCCGTATATGCCCCACGGAACCGGCGTTTGCAAGGGGCTCCAAAGCCCGCTTCAATTCATGCCGCCAAACGGTTCGACCATCGTTTTCAGGAGTTCTTTATGCCCGTGAGCCGCGCCGATCTGTTGCAGTTCCTGACCGATAAAGGGATCGCCCACGAAACGGTCGATCATCCAGCGATTTTTACGGTCGATGAGGGGCGCGCGTTTAAGGCGTCGATGCCGGGGGGCCACTCAAAAAATCTATTTCTGAAGGACAAAAAGGGCGCTCTTTTTCTGGCGACGGCTTGGTGCGACACCCGCGCTGATCTTGTGGGGCTTGGCAAAGTGCTGGGCGCGAAGGGCCGTCTTTCGTTCGGGAAGCCTGATTTGATGACGCAAACCCTTGGCGTGATCCCCGGAGCCGTGACTCCCTTTGCGCTTCTCAATGAAAGCGCCGCGTCATTGAGCGAGATGATCGTCGATGAGGCGCTGATGCGGTTTGACCGCGTCTGGTTTCACCCGGTTGAAAACACGGCGTCGACGGCTGTGACGCCTCAGGATTTACTGAAATTTCTCCGGCTTTGCGGCCATGAACCGCGGCTTACGGACCTGAGTGCGCCTTTAGGCCAGCAATAAGCCCGGAATTGCACTCTTGCGCGCTTGCGTTTCGTGGGGGCCGGGCTCATCTATGAGATAGTATGAATGGAGAGCGTTGAATGAGCGAGCTTTTGGGCGGCGGTGCTGCGCCCGCCAGCGATCTGATCAAGGACGCGACGATTGAGAGCTTTGAAAAGGACGTTCTTGAAGCGTCGATGGCGGGGCCGGTTATCGTCGATTTCTGGGCTCCCTGGTGCGGGCCCTGCAAACAGCTGACACCGGTTCTTGAACAGGCGACGACGGCGGCTGGCGGGCTTGTGAAGCTCGTCAAAATCGACATCGACAAAAATCAAATGCTGGCGTCGCAGTTGCGCATCCAGTCAGTGCCGACAGTTTATGGCTTCCTGCAAGGCCGGCCGATTGACGGATTTCAAGGCGCGGTGCCTGAGAGCGAAGTCAAAGCCTTCATCGGCCGGTTGACGGACGCCGCTAAAAGTCTGGGCGGCGCACAGCCGGGCGCCGGCGCCAGCCTTGAGGATGTGCTCACCGCCGCCGAGGCCGCGTTTGAAGCAGGTGATGTTGCGTCCGCTGCGGACGCCTTCGGGCAGGTAGCGCAAGCGAGCGAAGCCGGCGATGCGGTTAATGTGCGCGCCCTCGCTGGACTGGCGCGGTGCCATATTTCCCTGCGCGACTTTGATCAGGCGCGCCAGGTTTTTGATCTGATCCCGGAGGATAAACGCTCAGACGCCGCTGTCTCCAGCGTCAAGGCGGCGCTTGAATTGGCGTCTGCGGAAGGCGGGGCCGGCGACATCGCCGTGCTGGAAGCGCAAGTTGCGTCGGCTCCGGATAACCTTAACGGGCGTTTCGATCTGGCAAGCGCTTATATAGCGGCGGGCGATATGGAGAAGGCGCTCGATCAGTTGCTGGCGATTACAGAAAGAGACCGGGAATGGAACGATGACGCGGCGCGCAAGAAAATATTGACCGTCTTTGACGCGCTCGGCGGCGCGCATCCGGCGACAGTGCGGGGGCGGCGGCGCCTATCGTCAATTTTATTTGCATAGGGAGCGATATCCATGCGGCGTGAAACCGAAACTCTTCATTATGAGCTACCGGACGTCATGCCGTTGTTTCCCTTAACTGGGGCTCTCTTGCTGCCCGGCGGTCAATTGCCGCTCAACATCTTCGAGCCGCGCTATTTGCGCATGGTGGATGACGCCCTCGCGGGATCGCGCATGATCGGGATGATCCAGCCGCGCGACGGCGCGATGGAGGGCGCTACGCCGCTTTATGGCGTTGGTTGCGCCGGCCGTCTCACGGGCTTCAACGAAACCGAGGATGGGCGCTACCTGATCACGCTAACAGGCATCCGCCGTTTTCGTCTGATCGAGGAATTAAGCGCCGATACGCCTTACCGCCAGGCCGAAATAGATGTCAGCACCTTTGACGGCGACGAAGAAGCTGATCCGACGGCGCAGATGGTCGACCGTCCCCGCCTTGAAGAAGCGATGCGCCATTATCTGAATGCTGAAGGTTTAAAAACAGACTGGGAAGCGGTGGACGAAGCGCCCATCCAGGCGCTGGTTTGCTCGCTCGCCATGGGATGTCCGTTTGCGCCCAATGAAAAACAGGCGCTCCTTGAGGCGCAAAGCACCATGGAGCGCGCCGAGTGCCTGATCGCCTTGATGGAAATGTCGACCGTGGCGGAAGGCGGCGACACTACGTTGCAGTGATAATGAGTATGTAGACCATGAGCGATAATCAGGAAGTCGATCCGAAATTGCTGGAAATGCTGGTGTGTCCGCAGACTAAAGGACCCCTAATCTACCAGCGTGACGCCGCTGAACTCGTGTCGAGAAAAGCTCGGCTCGCCTATCCGATCCGGGACGGTATTCCGATTATGTTGCCTGATGAGGCGCGTGAGCTAACGGAGGCCGAGGTCGCGAAGTTGGTTTCCGAGCGATAGCGCCCGATCACATTTGTGCGATGCGGGTCGGTTACAAACGCCTGGTTTCCGACATTTTTTCCGCCCCCTTTCGCCATAGCGTTGCGCTAATGGTCAAGAGTGCTGGGCCTCCAACGACAAAGCCCCGATACGGGAGATAAAAAATGGGTATTGCATTTTTCACATCAGTCGGCGTGGCCTGCGCCGAACTTGCTTTATCGAGCGCGTCGCTTGCGGCGACTGCTGCGACGGTAGACACCGCACAGGTCGCCCAAGAAGCGACGCAGGCAGAGGTAACGCCCGGCGCGCATTCTGCGAACAGTGCGGCGTCCCTTGGCGACGCGATCGTTAACAAGCCCGTGGCGACGCCCGGCGCAGAAGACGAGGCGCTCGTGTTCGACGGCCTAAGCGATGACGCTGTCGTTGAAAAGGTGCGCGCCTATATTCAGTCCATCAAAACGCTGGAAGCCGATTTCACACAAGTCGCACCGTCAGGGGGCGTTTCTTCCGGGAAGCTCTATTTGCGACGCCCCGGTCAGCTCCGCTTCGAATATGAGCCGCCGGCGCCGCTCTTGATCGTCGCGACGCAAGGGAACGTCTACGTGGAAGACAAGGATCTCGAGACGACGGATTTCTATCCGATCAAGAAAACACCGCTACGGTTTTTGTTGAGCAAACAGGTTGAGCTTGGCGATGCCGAGGTAGTGGGCGTCGACCGCGGCGCCGATACAGTGGCGGTGACGTTCGCCTCCACGGGAGAGGAGACGGAAGGGGAGCTTTCCGTGATCTTGCAGGCGCCCAACTTTGCTCTTGAACAATGGATCGTGCGTGATGTGCAAAATGGGATCACGGTCGTCAGCCTGAGCAATCTGGAGGAGGGCGGGCGCTTCCGAAACAGCCTTTTCAAGGCGCCGGAGGCGGGCGGCTCGTTCCTCAAGAATTAGCGATTATTAACCCTCCTGGGGTGGGTCAATCGATCACACACAAGCATTTTTTTGGGTTCAGGGCTTGAAAAATTGGTCGGTGAGGCGTTAATGTAACAGTGCGCACCGGCTGACATTGTGGACCAGCGTTGCCCCCCCGCTAGCAGGTCCAAAGCCAGTGTAGCCGCCGGAATATCCCCTCCCGGCGTAGGCGCAACAGCGCAGCTTGGCGCCCGGTCCTTATTGGATCGGGCGCTTTTTTTGCGCCTGCAAAATCATTATGTGGAGGGCTGGCGGAGAAATGGGTTTCACACGTGATCGATGACAATGATTTGGATGCGCTGGAGCGCGAATTGCCGGGCCTGTCGCGAATCAGCCGGTTCGCGCGTTCGCTGGAGGGAATCCCGTGGTTTTCCAACCTCGGCGAGCCGGTGACGCCAGGCGCGCGGGCGGCGGCGGAGACTTATCTCGACGGTCTCGGGTTTCCCGACGCCGGCCTCGCGATTTTGGTGGATTGGGAAGACGCGGCGGCCGCGGCGGAAAGTCTCGACTTCCAGAGCGCCGCGTGGGAGGCGGAAGAGCTGTTGCGGTCCGATTTGACGGCGCGCGCGCTTGATCTCTTGTCGGAAGAAGCGTTGCGATTCGCCATGACCCTCATCGCCGAACAGATATCCGAGCCTGCAAAAGAGGCGATGGAGCAGGCGAGTTACATCTGGGACGTGGAGGACCCCGCCGCGCAGCAACTGGCTGTGGGATCGGCGGTGCAGGCGGCCCATCAAGCGGCGCTGGTATTAATCGCGGCGATAGACCCGGATTTCGAAGCCGACAATCATCCGTTTGCGGCTAAATTCAGATTGTTTGAATTTGGGCGGTGGCCCGTGGGCGTCGCAGGGCGATCCTTTAATCTATTTTGAGAAGATGCTGGCGCCGATCAGATAGACGGCGATTGCGCTTAATAGGAAACGAAAGCCGCGCTTGAAGGCTCCTTCGGGCAGGCGTTTCAATAGCCGTGTTCCCGCATAGGAGCCGGCGAAGCCGGTGAGAACAATCGCCAGAATGAGCGGCGCCCAGGGCGCGAAAGCGAACCCGATCGCGCCGAAGGCGACGGTCTTTAAACTGTGCTGCACGACAAGACAGGCCGCGTGCGTGCTGACCGTCTGCATGCGGTCCAACCGCGCCACCGATAGGATGGTTGCGACGATCGGGCCGGTCGCGCCGAAAAACATCGTCAGAAAAGAAGAAACGGCGCCGCCGGCGAAAAAAGCGCCGCCGCCGGCGCGAAGGGATGGCGGCTTTGGGCCCCACAACGTCAAAAGGATAAATACGCCGACGCCAAATCGCAAAACCGCCTCGGGCAACGCCACGGCCATTGACGCCCCAAGGAACGATCCAATGACGGCGCCGGCGGAAAACCAGGCGACGATGGGCCAGAGGGCGTGCCGACTCAAAAAGAAAAAGCGGCTCAGATTCGAACCGAGTTGTGCGACCCCGTGAACGGGGACAACCGCCGCTGGCGGGAAGAGAACGCTCATCGCCGCCAATAGCGCCAGCCCGCCCCCGAGCCCAAAGGCGGCTGTGAGTGCGGAGGTGAAAAAGGCGATGATGATGATGGCGCCCGCCGCGAGCGTCGAGACGCCGTCGGGCGTGAGTGAGGCGAATAAGTCCATGCATCGACGCATAGGCGGCGCGAGGAACGAATGGAAGGGATTGCCGCAGCGCCGCCGTCATTTTACTGTGGCCGTTCGTCTACTGAGAGCGCCCGATGAAAATCGCCACCTGGAACATCAATTCCGTCCGTTTACGTATCGACCATGTGAAGAGGTTTTTAAGCGAAGAGGCGGCGGACATTTTGTGCCTTCAGGAAACGAAATGCAGCGATGATCAGTTTCCGCGCAAGGCGTTTGTTCAGGCGGGTTACGAACACCTCGCCATTTCCGGCCAGCCCGCTTATCACGGCGTCGCAATCGCGTCGCGCGTGCCGTTAAAGGATATTTCCGTTAAGCGATTTTGCGGGAAGGGCGACAGCCGCCATGTTCAGGCGACGGCCCCGGGCGGGATCGAGATTCATAATTTCTACGTGCCCGCGGGCGGCGATGAGCCCGATCCCGCGATTAACGAGAAATTCGATCACAAGCTCAAATTCATGTCGGAGATGAAATCGTGGTTCGCAGAGCTCGGCGGACCGCGCAAAAAGCGCGTGCTCGTCGGCGACTTAAACGTGGCCCCGCACGAACACGATGTGTGGTCGCACAAACAGCTTCTTAAAGTGGTGTCCCATACGCCCGTCGAGGTGGACCATTTGAACGCGATTATCGCGGCCTCGAACTGGACGGACGTTGCGCGCGAATTCGCTGGCGATGAAGAAAAGCTCTATTCCTGGTGGTCCTATCGCGCCAAGGACTGGCGCGCCTCGAACAGGGGGCGCCGTCTCGATCATATCTGGGTGTCTCCCGCCTTAAAGAGCGCGGCTCTTACCGGCGGCGCAAAATCTTTCAAGATTCATGAAGATGCGCGCGGCTGGGAAAAACCGTCCGACCACGCGCCAGTAACCCTCAAACTCGACCTCTAAGCGAGCGCCGCAACAAGCGCGTCGATTTCTTCCTCGGATGTATAGGTGTGTACGGAAAAGCGCATACCGCCCATGCGCTGGTCATGCGCAAAGCCCGCTTTTGTCAGCGCTTTTGAAGTGGCATTTAGATCATCCGCCGTAACGATAAGCGAAGACCCGCGCGCATTTCTGTCTGTATGAGAGGCGACCCGCGCAGGTGGAAGCGCCTCAATAAGGCGCGTGAGCAGCAATTGATTGTGTTGAAAGATCGTATCCACGCCGATCTTTTGAAGGGTTTTAAACGCGGCGGCGGCGCACACGAAAGGCGCAACGGCCGGCGTACCGCCCATAAACCGGGCCGCGTCCGATGCATAGTCGAAGGAATGAATGTGCGATGGGAATGGATTGTCTTGCGAAAACCAGCCCACATCGATGGGCTTGCACTCGGCGATCGTGTCCGGATTCGCCCATAGAAAAGCGGCGCCCGGCCCGCCGCACAGATATTTGACGGACGTGCCGGTCGCAAAGGTTGGCCGCCAGGCGTTGAGATCCACCGGCACGGCGCCCGCTGACTGCGCAACATCGAGCACCGTATAGACGCCGGCCTCGCGTGCGCGTTTGATGATGTCGCCGACGGGCGGGCGCAAGGCGCTGTTTGAGAACACATGCGTCACATGGAGAAGGTGCACGTCGTCGCGGAACGCCGGCTCCCATCCCGAAATATCGGCGAGCGCCTCGCCGCCCGGGAGAAAGACGAGCTCGTAGCCGAGGCGTTGGGTTTGCGCGAGCACATGCCCGATGGTCGGAAAGTCCTCCTCCGTCAGAACGATTTTCGTCCGCTTGTCGCGTTCGGGCAGAGAAAAGACGCATTTCGACAAAGCGCTTGAAATATTCGTCTGTTGACAGATGTCTCGCGCGTCAGCGCCGATTAATGGGGCGAGCGCCTTGCGAAAATCCGCTAGCGCCTTCAGCCAATAATCCCAGGCGTCGCCTTCGGCGCGTCGCCATGGCGCCATGAAATGTTCTTCAAGCGCGGCATCGACCGCTTTTGGTTGAACGCCAATGGAATGAGACAGGAAATAGGCCTTGTCGGGGGGGTAGTGAAAATCATCGCGCATGGGTCAGTGGAATCCGCCGCCGTCCCCGAGGCTGTCGCGCTTGACGCCATATTCGCCGCCCCAGGCGTCCGTCATCGCCGAGCGCACCGCCCACAGGGCCGGGAAGAATTGCCGCTTCACACCGCGTTCCAAATTTTCGATTGGTCGTCCTTTAAGCGATTTCGTTTCCGCGCCGATCGACCGCCGGATCAATTGGAGATGGTGAAAACGGAATGCCTGAAAGAGCGTGTCGAAATCCACCAGACGTTCGGCGACGACATAGGCGCCGCCATGGTCATATCGATCATTATATATTATTTCGACAGTCAAACCGTCTTTCTCAAGATAGGCTTTCTCATAGGTATCCCAAAGCAGCGGCGCCATCTTCAACAACGTTTGAAACCCCGGCGATTCCTGGCCGGACCCATTGCCCAGTTGCAGCCGGATCGTTTGATACTCCTTGGGCGACATCGTCTCCAACAATTCAAGCTGGCTGATCAGATGACGCTGTAAAATCCGCACGCGGCCGAACAGGGTGACCACGCGGTGCGTGCGCCCCGCCTTCATATGATCGTCAATATCGAGGAGCGTATAGGCGATCAGTTTCATCCACAGTTCTTCAACCTGATGGACGATCTGAAACTGTAATTCATCCGCGTTGCACAGGGCGTCAAAGGGTTTTTGGCACGCCAGCAACGCCGAGGTGTTTAGGTATTTCTCATAATCGAGCGACCCGTCGCCGCCCATCATCTTGTAGAAATACGCCCGGTCCATAGCCAATGCTCCTTAATCCAATTCTCCAGGTCAGGAGAGCGCACGCCGCGCCTCATGGCGACACGCCGCCATCCGCACGGATTTAAGCCCCTTTTCGTCAGCGGCGGTGGGTTGTTCACTGGTCATTGACGCACAATGCCCCGAAAATGGCGTCAGCGTCCATAAAGGAACGGGGGCGAGGAGGCGTATGCGCGGCTACTTTGGAATTGGTTCGGAAAGAGTGTCGAAAGCGATGAATCTCGGGGCTGTTCTGCGGACGGCTCACGCGTTCGGAGCGAGCTTTGCGTTCACTGTCGCGGCCCACCATCGCGCCCTGGAGGTTGATCGCGCTGATACGTCGAAGAGCGGCGCGCATGTGCCGCTTTATGAGTGGGACACAATCGAGGATCTGTTGCTGCCGAAGTCCTGCGTCCTTGTGGGTGTGGAGCTTGATGAGGCGGCGGTCGATTTGCCAAGCTTTCGGCATCCGATTAACGCCGCCTATATTCTGGGGCCTGAAAAAGGTGATTTGTCCGAAGCGGCGCGCGCGCGCTGCGCGCATATTGTAAAAATTCCAACCCGGTTTTGCGTCAATCTTTCGGTGGCCGCGGCGCTGATTATGTATGACCGCGTCTTGTCCATGGGGGGATATCCGCCGCGTTCGGCTCAGGCGGGCGGCCCGCCGCCGCCGTCGACCTGGCGTCAGCCGCAGCGGCGATAAAAAACGCCGCCGGAGAATTTCCGGCGGCGCAATAAAACACGATCAATGATATCGAGTGATATTACCGGCGCTTTGTGCGGCGCTTTGCTGTTTTGCGTTTTGCGGGCGCACGACGTTTGGCTGGCGCTTTGCGTTTTGTCGCTTTTTTCTTGGCCGCTTTTTTGCGGGCTGGCGCTTTACGTTTTTTCGGCGCAGCAGCCGCCTCTTCCATTTTATCGAGCGCTTCAGCGTAAGCCGTGAGCGCTTTCATGAAGCCCGATTGTTGGGTCTTCGGCAGCACTTTCAGTGTTGCTGATTCAGCTTTTGCAACGCCGCTTTGCGCGCTTTTCAGCATGCGGGAGCCCGCGGCCGTGATGCTGACAGCGTTGGCGCGCGCGTCTTCTTTCGTGCGCTTGCGTGACAGGAGACCCTTTTTGATCATGCGTGCGATCATGTCGGCCAGCGTCGAACGGTCGATGCCGGTTGTGCGCACGAGGTCCGTCTGGCTCAGGCCTTCATTTTGCGCCACGGTGTGGAGAACTTCGAATTGACGCGGCGTCGGGCCCGAAGAACCCACTTCTTTCGCGTATAGGTCGTGCGCATATTGTTGTGCGCGGCGAAGAAGGTGTCCCGGGGATTTTTTCAGATTGTATGCCATTAAATGGTCTCCGTTAGGTTCTTTGTGTCCGTCTCTTGCGGTCCCTGATTGAGCGGACGCTCTGGAGGCGGTTCATTTTTCTGGGCGCGTGTCCGTTACAGTTCAGTCAGAAAACGCACCCGATGCGGATGATCTGAACTGATGGGGTTAATAAACCATTGCATATGCTCCGTCATCGACAAAATTGCAACAGATATTCACAATCTGGTGCTTTTTGAGCCTTAAGCGGATAATCTGCAATGGGATAATTAATTACATGCAGATAGGGATGGATACAGACGATGCCTGATTTTGAAGATTTGGCGCCGAAATTCGAAGAAAAGATTCCGCCCGGCGACGATCGATTGCGTTCCGTCTGCGGCCATTGCGGATTTGTCGATTATCAAAACCCGAAAATTGTCGTTGGGTCGGTCGCCACATGGGAAGACAAGATTCTTGTTTGCAAACGGGCGATTGAGCCGCGAAAAGGCTATTGGACTTTACCCGCCGGGTACCTCGAGTTGAATGAGTCGGTCGAGGAGGGGGCGAAGCGTGAGGCGTGGGAAGAAGCGCGCGCGCGTTTGACGATCGACCGCGTCTTGGCGATTTACTCAATCCCTCGCATCTCTCAAATCCAGATCATGTACCGGGCGACGCTGCAAAACCCTGACGTATCCGCCGGTCCGGAAAGCGAGGACGTCAAACTCGTACGCTGGGAAGACATGCCCTGGGAGGATATCGCGTTTCCCTCCGCCGGGTGGGCCCTGCGGCAGTGGCGCGAAAGCATGGATCAATCGGCGTTTGCGCCTTACGGTAATCCGATTGAGGGGCTTTAGGCTTCGCCCGGCGGCGTTTCGCTCGCATGTTTCATCAGAAACGGCGCCTGCAACCCTGCAAACAACAAGTTCACGATTGTGAAGCCGAATACCTTGACGTTCACCCAGATCGGCTCGCCGGCGCACGCCGCCCCCGCGTTGAGGTCGCAATCGCGCATCAGCCACCGCCAGATGACTTCGTTGGCGACTCCAAGAACAGCGAAGAAGGTCGCATAACGCACAGTCAGCACCCGCCAGGCGTGATCGGGCATATGCAAGGCGCCGTCGAACAACGTCTTCAGCATGTTTCGTCCCGACCAAAGCCCGCCCGCAAGGACGATCGCAAACAGAGCGTAGACGATTGTCGGCTTCATATAGAAGAAGGTCTTGTTGTGGAGAACGAGCGTTAAGGTGCCAAGCACGCCGATGGCGACGCCGCTTACAAAAAGCATGGGCGCAACGCGCTTTTCCTTCCAGACGCTGTAAGCGAACGCAATCGCAAACGCCGGGAGGAAAAGCCCGACGGCGAGAAACATCTCTTCCCCGTCCGGAATAGACCAGTCTCGTCCCACAATGCCGCCTGCGATCGGCGCCAATCGCTGTCCAAGAAAGTAGGCGACCATGAAAACCAGAAGTGGGCCGAAATCCACCAGAAACTTGGCGCGTCCGGTAAGGCGAGTAGAGGTCGTTTCGCTCATGATATTATTCGTCCCTGTCGGATTAAGCCTGAACGCCGGCGAGCGCTTTTGAGAATCTTTCTGCGTCGAACATCTGGAGATCGTCAATGCTCTCGCCGACGCCGATAAAGTGGATCGGCAAGTTGAACTTGTCTGCGAGCGCCACGAGAACGCCGCCGCGTGCGGTGCCGTCGAGCTTGGTCATCACGATGCCGGTGACGCCGGCGATGTCTGAAAACGCACCCGCCTGCGACAGAGCGTTTTGACCGACTGTGGCGTCGAGAACGAGTATGGTGTCGTGGGGAGCGTTTTCATCGATCTTCCGCACGACGCGGACGATCTTTGCGAGCTCCTCCATCAACTCTTTTTTGTTCTGGAGGCGTCCCGCGGTGTCGATCAGCAAGACGTCGATGTTTTCCTCTTGGGCTTTTTTTAGCGCGTCGAAAGCGAGGCCCGCCGCGTCGGCGCCGACGTCTCTCGCCACCACCGGCGCGCCCGTGCGCTCGCCCCAGACCGTTAGTTGCTCAATAGCGGCGGCGCGAAACGTGTCGCCGGCCGCGAGCATCACCGACTTGCCTTCCGCTTTGAATTTCGCCGCCAGCTTGCCAATGGTCGTGGTTTTGCCGGCCCCGTTGACGCCTGTCATCAGGATCACATGCGGACGGTTCGCCGGATTAATCGCAAGCGGCGTCTCAAGCGGCGCGAGGGTTTTGGCGACTTCTTCGGCGAGCGCCAGCTTGACCTCGTCGTCGCTGATTTCCTTGTCGTACCGGTCCTTCGCGAGCGCAGTCGTTACGCGCGCCGCCGCCGCAACGCCAAGATCGGCGCTCACCAACAAATCTTCGAGTTCTTCGAGCGTGTCGTCGTCGAGCTTGCGTTTTGTAAAAATTGACGTGACGCCGTCAGAGAGGCGTCCGGACGTTTTTGCGAGGCCGTCCTTTAGTCGGGAAAAGAAGCCTTTCTTTTCAGGCTCGGCTGGCTCCGCCAGCGGTTGGTCGGGCGTAGGGGAAAGCGCGTCCGCAGGCTTTTCCATCGGCGCGTCCGCGGGCGCGTCGATCGGGGGAGCGGCGTCCGCCTCGAATGGCGCCGGGACGGCGGTGGCGGCCTCTGACGCAGAAGACGTCTCGGCGGCGGCTTCCTCCGCCGACGGCTTTAATGGGGCCTCGTTTTCCGTTAGCGGTGCATCGTCCTTATTCTTTTTGAAAAGACCGGAGAAGAAATTTTTCGCCATAACTAACTTTGCTTTTGAAATGATCCGGCGTCGTCAATCGCGCCGATCAGCGTTTTGTCTTGGCGCGCGGTAAGCGCCACCGTAATTACCAAGCCCACATCAAGCGCGCTGGCGTCCGGGAGACGGACGTCGGCGAAATTGCCGAGGCGCGCGCGGCCGCCGGACTCAACGACGGCGTCCATACGACGGCCCACAAGATCATCGAGAAATGTTTTGTGGGCCGCATCGCCCTTCTCACGCAGCCGCGCGGCCCGCTCCTTAATGATTGCGCGCGGGAGCTGGGGCATGCGCGCCGCCGGGGCGCCGTCGCGCGGCGAAAAGGGAAAGACGTGCAAATATTGAAGCCCCGCCTCGTCTACGAGCTTCAATGAGTTGGAGAACATCTCTTCGGTCTCCGTCGGGAAGCCCGCGATGATGTCAGCGCCGAACGCCATGTCCGGCCGTTTGGATCGCAGCGTTTCACAGAACTCGATCGCTTGCCGCCGTGTGTGCCGTCGTTTCATCCGCTTCAGGATCATGTCATCGCCAGCCTGCAGCGATAAATGCAAATAGGGCGCAACGCGCTGGTCGTGCGCAATCCTTTCCTTCAGCGCATCGTCAATTTCCGCGCCGTCGATTGACGATAGGCGGAGCTGATAAAGATCAGGCGTTTGATCGAGGATCGCGCCGACGAGGTCGCCAAGACTTGGCGCTCCTTTAAGGTCGGCGCCGTAAGATGTGATATCGACGCCGGTGAGCACGATCTCGCGGTGGCCGCTGTCGACCAGGCGCTGAGCCTGCTCCACCGCCAGGTGGATTGGCGTCGACCGTGAATTGCCGCGTCCGTAGGGAATAATGCAGAAAGTGCAGCGGTGATCGCACCCGTTCTGGATTTGCATGAAAGCCCGCGCGCGGTCGCCATAGCCGTCGATCAGGTGACCCGCCGTTTCGCGTACGGACATTATGTCGTTGACGCTGACGACCGGTTCCTCGGCGCGCGCCAGCGCCGCCCACTCATCGGCGTTTAATTTCTCCTGATTGCCGAGAACCGCGTCCACTTCCTCCATCGCCGTGAATTGTTCAGGATCGATTTGCGCCGCGCAGCCGGTGACGACGATTTTCGTATGAGGGTTTTCGCGGCGCGCGCGCCGGATTGACTGGCGCGTCTGGCGCACGGCCTCATTCGTCACAGCGCAGGAATTGACGATGATCGCGTCACGCACGCCCGCTTTAACGCTAAGATCGCGCATCGCTTCGCTCTCATAGCCGTTAAGCCGGCACCCCATCGTAATGAGCGTCGGTTCGCCTCTTTGGCTTGAACGAAGGGGCTTTTCACCCGCAGTGATGCTTTCCGCCTTACCCATCTGCGGCTATGTAAGGCGTCCAACCTCATTTGTCGAAGGGCTTACGCCATGTCTCGTGTGGAAGATGGATCCTTAAAGCTGTTGAATTCGATGCTGTCCCGGCTCGTCAAACGGGGGTCGCTCATCATCATCGATGCGGCGGGCGAACAACACGCCCATGGAGACGGCGCTGACCCCCGCGCTGTGATCCGGCTCCATGACCCGAAGCTCTATGCCGGCCTTTTCGTCAATCCGGAGTTGGTCGCCGGCGAGGCTTATATGGACGGGACGCTCACTTATGAGGAAGGCTCGATCCGCGACCTCCTGAAAGTGTTTCACACCAATGCGCAAAACCTGCGCGGCCGCCCGATGCGCCGGGCGCTGGCGGGCGGCCTGAAGAAGGTGCGGCGTTTTCAGCAGCACAACCCCGTCGTCAAATCGCGCGCGAACGTCGCCCACCATTATGATCTCTCGAATGATTTTTATCGGCTCTTCCTCGACGCGGATATGAATTACTCCTGCGCCTATTTCGAACAGGAAGATCAGGATCTGGAAGGGGCGCAACGTGCGAAACAGCGCCATATCGCTGCGAAGCTCCAGATCGAGCCGGGCATGCGCGTTCTCGATATCGGTTGCGGCTGGGGCGGCATGGCTATGTATCTCGCGGAGGCAACGGGGGCCGAAGTCGTCGGCGTGACGCTCTCAACGGAGCAGCAAGCGCTCGCCATGGAACGGGCCAAGGAGCGCGGTCTCAAGGATCGGGTTGAATTCAGGCTTGCCGATTATCGGCACGTGCAGGAAAAATTCGATCGTATTGTCTCAATCGGCATGTTCGAGCATGTAGGCGTTCCGCATTATAATGAGTTCTTCAACAAGGTCTATGATCTGTTGACGGATGACGGCGCCGCCCTTCTTCATGCTATCGGCCATCGCGGCCCACCGAATACGACAGGCCCCTGGATTCGTAAATACATCTTCCCTGGCGGGTATTCGCCAGCGCTGTCCGAGACCTTCGCGGCGATTGAGCGTTCCGATCTCTGGGTGACTGATACGGAAATCCTCCGTATGCATTATGCGCATACATTGAATGAATGGCATCGGCGGTTTCAGGAAAAGCGCGACGAGGCGGCCGCCATGTTCGACGAACGCTTCTGCCGCATGTGGGAGTTCTATCTCTCAACGTCGGAATTCGCCTTCCGCCACGGCGGCCATTTCGTGTTTCAAATCCAGTTGGCGAAGGTGGTCGATGCGCTGCCGATCAAGCGCGATTATATGCGCAAGGCGGAAAAACATTTGCGGGCGGCCAATGGGTAAGCGCTGGGTTTTAAGCGCTAGGTCTCCATGGTCAGCAGGATCGCGAACCCGACGACCATAAAGAGAGCGAAGGGAAAGAAAGCGCCGACCATCGCTGGGAGGACACCGAGCTTACCCAAGGCTAGCGCCATGTTTTCAAAGACGAAATAACCAAACCCGAGGCTCGCGCCGATCGCGGCCCGCGTCAGTTGGGCGCCCTGGCGAGCAACGCCGAAGCCCGCAATGGCGCCGAGAAGCGGCATGACGAGCGTCGATAGGGGTTTCGAAAAGCGAGCCAGAAACGACGTGGCGGCCGCCCGCGTATCTGCGCCGTCGGCGCGAAGCTGGCCGATTTTTTTGACGAGGTCGCCCATCGGCGTGCGGTCCGGCTTCAGCGAAAGCGCAAACAGAAGTTCGGGGTTCAGGTTCGTCGCCCATTCACGATTATCGACGCGGGTCGTCTGCAGCGTTTTGCCGTCATGGTCGATGACGCCAAAGAGTTGCCAACCGTTATTGATAAAGAGCGCCGATTTTGCTTCGACCACGCCTGAGATCAAACCGTTCGCGTCAAGCCGGTCGATCACGACATCGTTTAGGCGAACCGTGTCGCCAATGCGCGCGGCGCTTTCGGCTCGAATGAATTCGCCGTTATAACTCAGCCGCACATCCGTTCGCGTTCCTTTATCAGGCGGCAGATCGACAGCGTAATCATTCGCCTGCCAGTAAGCGAGTTTTTCTGTAGACGGCACGACGATGGTTTCGTGGAAAGTGAAATGCGCCACCGATACGAGAAAACAGACAAATCCAATTGGGAATAAAACCCGGTGCACCGACATGCCCGCGGCGCGCATGATCGTAATTTCGCTCGTGTGGTTCAGCATCGCCAGGGTGATCACAATCGCCAGTAGGGCGGCGAACGGTGCAAACTGGCTGACAATCTGAGGGCTGCGCATCGCGATATAATCGAACACGGAAGAAACGCCTGCGCCATCGGCGGCGAGGATGGCGTCGGACTCATTCAAGAGATCGAGCATCTGCAAAATGATGACGAAAAATGCGAGGAACGCCAAAAACCGGGCGACGAATTGACGCCCGAGATAGAAAGTGAAAATCGTGTTGACGTTGTTCACTCAGCAGCGCTCCGGCTCGGCGACACGGTGTCGCCCAGTACGCGCACCGGCGGCGTTTTGCGCCGGCTCTCCACTTTCGCAACGCGCGCCTGATCGATGGAGCTTCGATAGAGATAAACGCTGACCCCTGCAAAGATGATCAGAAGGCCCCACATGGAAATATAGGGCGACAAGACACCGTCTCCCGCGACAACCTGGCCCCATTCTTCCAGAAGTTCATGATAAACGATCAGGATCGCAACGCCGAGGATCGGCTTGATATTCGAGGCGCGCCGCCGCCCCGTCACGCCCATGGCGATTGCGAGGATGGGCATAAAAAGAAAGGTGAGCGGATGAATGATCCGCCAGTGCAGTCCCGCGCGGTAATTGTGCCAAAGCGGCGAGCTCGTTTGTGTCTCGCTGTTGAGAAAGGCGAGAATTTCATGAAACGTCGCTTCGCGTTCGTCGTCGCCGCGTTCCCGAAAGACGCCAATCGAAGGTAAATCAAGCTCAAGGTCGAACACTTCGTAGCTGCCGGCGGTGACGGTCGCGCCCTCGGCGTCGATCGCCAGCTGACGTCCGTTCTTTAAGCGCAAGTTCAGTTTGGTCACATCCGGCGTCGTGGAGATGACGCCGTTCTCGGCGGTGATGACGGTCTTGGCGCCAGTGGCCCGCCGCTGCTCCAGAAAAATATCCTCCGCCTCACGGGTTTCGGGGTTAATCGCACCCAGCCGGATCGTGACGTTGTCGGCGATGTCGACAAACTCCCCTTGCGGAATTTTTATACCGAGCGCCCCGCTCGTCACGTCAAAACGGATTTGTTTGTATTGATATTGCGCATAGGGCTGAATGTAAGAGACCAGCAAAAAGTCAAAGACCATCAAGACCAGCATCAATCCGTAGATTGGGCGCATCAGGCGGAAGGAAGAAGCGCCGCTGGCGTTGAGCGCGTCCAGTTCGCTCGAAAGCGACAAATTTCGAAAGGCCAGCAAAATCCCGATGAAGGTGCCGAGCGGCAGCGCCAGTCCGAGATAGTGGGGCAGGAGGTTCGCAAGCATGCGCCAGACAACATCAACTGGTCCTTGCTCTGCGATGACGAAATCGAACAACCGCAACATTTGCTCAAGCAGGAGCAACATGCCGGCGATGCAAAGAGCGATGAGGAGCGGCGTCGCGACGGTGCGCAGAATATAACGGTCGATCAAACCCATGTGCGTCGCGATTGCGGACCTTTTAGTGTCGTTTTAACGCCGCTGGTCGGGCGCGGCCACGGACTGTTCTTGTAGCGAAATCCATGGCCGCGGGAAAGCGCCGTTTCATGGCCGCTGAAGGCCGGCATGGTCACGATCTCATGTGCCCCTAGCGCCGGTCGACGCGGTCTTGTCATGTTGCGCGAGATAGGCCGTGGCGAAAAACAAAGAAAAATTCACCAATTGAGAGAGCCCGGCCTCCGCCAGCAACATGCCGGCGACGGCCGCCTCCGACGCGCCGACGATGGACGACAAAGAAAGTGCCGCGCCGAGAAAGACAAGATCCTGATTTGGAATGAAAGGGATACGGCTCAGAACCAATTGCAGCGCCAAAAACATTAACCATGCGCTGATCGGCGCTTCGGGGAGCGCCGCTGCGTACATGCCCGCATGCAGCAGCAAGATGAGAAAGGTCCGTGAGACATGTACCCCCATCAGCGCCGCCATCTTTCGGGATGAAAGGGCGATCAGCTTATTGCGAAACAAGAGGACGGCGATCGACAGGGTGAGCGCCGTCGTAAACGCCGCGGCGAACAGAAACGCCGTGCCTGGCGGCAGGGACCTGAGGCTTTCCGACAAAGTGCCGAGGGCGGCGACAATAACGATCACAATGACCGTTGAAAGGTTTGAAGCGAGTGCTGAGAGAAGATTGTTGTCCTTCACCCCCACAACAACCGTCGGCGTGCTTAACGGTAAAGTGCGGCGCGCCCATAATGTCAAAAACGCCTCGCCCGAATATCCCATGACGGCAAAATTATAGACCCGTTTACGGACGAATACTGGAAAGTAACGCCACAATGGGACCCTCCAGATCATTTCGTAGATCGCCAATTCCGAAACCGGCAGCGTTAGAAATCGCAAAGCGAAGAAAAGATAAAACCATGGCGAGGTCGGCAAAGCGCCGATGACTTCGCCCCAGCCGACCTGCGAAAATCGATACAGCAAGTAGACGACGATCGCAGCGAGCAGCGAATATTGAATGATCGAAAGCGTCCGGCGTACGGCCGGCCGTTCTCGAAATTCACGCCAGAAACTGACGACCTTTTCGCGCTGTGACCGTTCAAGCATGACGCTCAGGCTGGTTTCTCCGGGCATGGGCAACGATCGCCTCGCGGTAATTCTCAATCAATCCGTCGAGGATCGCGGGCCAGCTAAAGTCCAGGCTGCGCCGCCGCGCGGTTTCGCCCATCTCCCGCCGCCGATCGTCGTCGGTTCCCAATTCGATGAGACAACGCGCAAAGCCGTCAGCCCCGTTTTCGCTCGGGGACAGGAGACCGGTGACGCCATCTTCCACCAAAGAGCGGCTGCCCGACGCGCGCGCGCAAACCGAGGCGAGCCCGCTCGCCATCGCTTCCAGCGTTACGTTCCCGAATGTTTCGGTAATGCTCGGATTAAAGAAAATGTCGGCGCTAGCGTAAGCGCGCGCCAGATCTTCCCCCTGCTGATAACCGGTGAAAACGCCCGATGGAAGTTTTTCCTGAAAGCGAGGTCGCTCAGGGCCTTCGCCGACAACGAGCGCTTTGATCCGCTTATTTTGCGCCGCCGCTTGTATGACCGCGTCCGCGAAGACGTCGATGCCTTTTTCAAGAACTACGCGGCCAACAAAAACAACCAGAATATCGGTGTCGTCGACGCCGTGCGCGCGCCGCCAAGTCAGATCGCGGCGCGCAGGGTTGAATAGCTCGCTGTCGACGCCGCGCGCCCAGATCCGGATATCATCGCCGATGCCGTCGGTTTTTAGTTCGTCCGCCATCGATTGAGAGGGCGGATAAACGTGCTCGCATCCGCCATAAAACCGGCGCATATAAGCGGTGAGATATCGCTCCAGCCATTTTGCGCCGTAATAACGCGGATATGTATCGAACCGTGTGTGGAAAGAGGCGACCGCGGGTATGCCGCGCGCTTGTGCGTATTTCAGCGCCGTATGCCCAATATAATCCGGCGCCGATAGATGGATGAGCGTCGGGGCGAAGTCATCCAGCTTTTCCTTTAGTTTGCCGTGAATACCGAGGCCGATGCGATATTCGCTCCGCGAGCCGGGCAGGGCGATTGACGGCACAGAGATCAGCGTTCCTTCATGTTGGAATGCTGGTTCTTTCACGGTCGGCGCAAACACCAGCGTTTGATGGCCGCGCGCATTAAGGTGACCGATCAGCTTGTTGAGGGCGCGCACCGGTCCGTCCATCACGTAGTTGTAGTTCCCGGAGAAGAGCGCAATGCGCAAGGGATCGGTCGTCTTGGTTGAGGCGTTCATGGAAACAGGGTCTTGCCAGTGCGAAAAGCGCGCTCATACGCGCTTTTTGCGCCCGGCGAAAGGCGGCGGTTAAGCCCCTTTACCAAAGAAAAAGGGTGAGGCGGCGCCTCACCCTTCTCTCTTCCCCCATATGTCGGCGCGGTTACGAACCGACGACGCCGCCATTCTTACGCGTGATCACGAGGGTGCAATCGCGTGGGATGGTCACACCGTCTGTCGCCGCTGGAAAATTCGTACGGCTCGGATCGCCGCTGCCCGGATGCTGGATGTTTGTAAACGCTGTCCGGAAATCGGGCGTCACAGCCCAGCCAGTGATCTCGTCGCTGACGACGCCCGTGAGCAACCGCTTTGGCGTTGGTGTTTCGGTTGTTGTGTCGAACACCACCAGTTGATCCTGAAGGCCGTCCGGCTGGCCGCCATCAGTGCCGATGAAGAGCCGGCCAAACGGGTCTGCGTAGGCGGCGTCAGGATCAGTGAAGACGCCTGGCGTGCCGCGCGTGTCCGATGCAAGGAGATAGATTTCCCAGGTGAAAGTATCGCCAAGGAAATCATCAGCGTCGACCGTGCGAATGATATGGCCGTCTCTATTCGGGGCTTGCGGGTTCGCGGCGTTCGGTTCGGTGCGCTGCGAATTATTCGTCAGCGTCCAATAGACTTCGCCGTTCGCACCGATTGTCGTCCACTCCGGCCGATCCATGGGTGTTGCGCCGAGGATGTCCGCCGCGAGGCGAGCGTTGATCAGGACTTCAGCTTGGTTGTCGAACCGCGCCGCCAGATCGGGGTTGTCGATCGTCAATTCAAGCCAGTCGCCTGTATTGTCGTCATTAAACCGCGCCACAAAGAGGCGCCCTTCATCAAGGGGGCTCTTGCCTTCGCGGATGGAGTCCCGCCAGGAGCGGTCGGACACGTATTTGTAGCAATAATCAAAACGCTGATCATCGCCCATATAGGCTGCGATGCGACCGTTGCGGCTGCTCGCAATTGCGATCGCCTCATGTTTGAAGCGCCCGAGCGCGGTGCGCTTGACTGGTGTTTGCGATGCATCGCGCGGATCAATCTCGACCACCCAGCCGAAACGGTTGCCTTCGTTTACAAAGTCCGGGTCCGCAAGGTCAAAGCGCTTGTCGAATAGATACCAGCCGTAATTGAAGCCGCGTGTTGAAAAGCCAATCCGCTGCTGCTCTTCGGTAAATTCGATCGAGTCGTCGGAGCTGCCGAAATAGCCGTTAAAGTTCTCTTCGCAGGTGAGATAGGTGCCCCACGGCGTTGGACCGGAACCGCAATTGTTGACCGTGCCGAGCGGGACGTTGCCGCTGGGATTTTGCAACAATGGTGAGTCGGCGGCGGGACCGGAGAAGCAGACCGGCGTGTTCACGGTGATGCGCCGCGCATTTTCGCTCCGGATTACTTCCCAGCCGTTGACTGTGTTGCGAACGCCGACAACCGATACGCCGTGCACATTTTGGGAGAGGCGCACATCTTCGAGGCTTTCAGGCGTGGATTTGCCGAGGACATGAAAGTTCGTCCCAAACTCGTGGTTCACGCACAGCATCCCCTTCCGGGAGCGCTCGCTGGCGATGCGCCGCGTTGCGCGGCTGGCAGGAAAAAACCACATGCCGTCATGGCCCAGACCGACTTGAAGAGCTGCCTGTTTGGAAGTTGGGCGATTATTGGGATCGCCTGTGAATTCCTCAGTTGCGCCGGGTTCGATCGGCGTGCCCCAGGGGATAAGCACTTGATATTGATAGTCGCTGGAAATGCTTGGCTGGGTGTCGTCCTGCGTCGCTTCTTCGATGGTCAACGGCGTGAAGTTACAAAGATTTCCGCCCTCCGGGTTTGTTCCGGGACCACCTTCCTGCGCCAACGCTTGCGGGGCCAGAAAACCCGTGGCGGCGCCAGCAAGCGTTCCTTGCATGATTGTCCGCCGGGAGACGGCGGCCTTGAGAACATCGCGAAAAGTACGATTACCAGATTGATTGGTGGGAATGTTTTCCTGCTCGTCGTGAATTTGAGCATTATCAAGAGTACTCTCAAAACTGTCAGCCAAGTTTGACTTGCGCATCAGTGAAGCTCCGTATGATTTTAGCAATAGGATTTCGCTAACAGAGCTTGGTGTCACTTCCGCTTCAGAAACATGTCAGTTATGTAAAGCCGTCCGTAGGCTGTTCAAGTACTGTGGAAAACTGATCAACGCGTTTGAATGCGTCCCTCGATCCAGTCGAGGAATAACGCGGATATGTCAGCGCCACCGAAACGGCGCACTTCCTGCACGCCCGTTGGCGAAGTAACATTGATTTCAGTGAGATAGTCGCCGATCACGTCAATCCCGACGAAAATCAATCCGCGTTCTGACAGAATAGGCCCGATGCGATCGCAGATTTCCTGATCGCGTGCAGACATTTCAACGCCTTCGGCGCGGCCGCCCACATGCATGTTTGAGCGCGTCTCGCCTTTCGCAGGGATGCGGTTTATGGCGCCGACCGCTTCGCCGTCGAGCAGGATAATTCTCTTATCGCCTGCGCTCACGTCGGGCAGGAATTGCTGCATGATCGACGGCTCGTCGAACGTCTCATCGAACATTTCAAGGAGCGCGTTAAAATTTGCGTCATCCGGTTTGATGCGAAAGACGCCGGCGCCGCCATTGCCGTAAAGCGGCTTGAGAATGATGTCTTTGTACTCTTCGCGAAAGGCGCGCATCGCCTCTAGGTCGCGGGTGATCAATGTGGGCGGCGTCAGATCGGCGAAGTCGGTGACAAATAATTTCTCAGGCGCATCGCGGATGGATTTTGGATCGTTAAGGACGAGAACGTCCGGTTGCAGCCGCTCCAGGATTTGCGCCGCCGTAATATAGGCCATGTTAAACGGCGGATCCTGACGGATCAGCACCACGTCCATTTCATGCAAGTCGAGCGCGGCGAATGGCTCGAGCCTCACATGATCGCCCTGTTTACGTTGGAGGTGCTTGACCTTTTGGGCGCCTGCGCTAACCCGCCCGCTTAAGAGTTTCAGCCGATCAGGGTGATACACCCAAATCTCATGACCGCGCGTAAACGCTTCGAGCGCCATGTCGAAGCTCGTATCCGCATCGACATTTACGCTTTCGATGGGGTCCATCTGGATGGCGATTTTCAGCGCCATAAGCGCCCGCCTTTTCCCCCGCGTGCGGGACGCTTGTTAGTAGCGGATCGCCTGGCGCTGGGGATCGTCCTTATAGATGACATGACTCACGACCTGTTTGACGCCCGAGGTTGACCGGGCGTGGTTCAAGGCGCGGTCCAATGCGATCTCGTCACGCGCCACACCCAGAACATATACGACGCCTCTGGAAACAGCGATATGATAATCGGCGCTATTAACGCCGCGGTCGGTCAGCAATTTCGCGTTGATCGCCTGGTCTATGCGGCTGTCGGCGAACCCTTGTCCGCGGGGGGTTTTGTCGCCCACAAAAATCTGGTCGATCACCTGGCGGACATTTTCCGCTTTCCACGCATTGGCGATGAGCTTCTTGCGCCCATCTTCGGAGCGCATGGTGCCGGTGAGCATGAGCCGGCCCTCATAAAGCGTGATATCCACATCCGAATAGTCGTGACTGCGATCGGCGAAGAGTTTAGTGCGCACAGTTTGCGCCGCGCTGAAGTCGTCGAGACTGGCGCCCATGGTTTTGCTGGAGGCGCATGCGCCAAGCGCTGACAAAGCGAAAAGTAATCCGGTGATGCGTAATAGAGCGCCGTTCATGGTTTTGTCTCCTCGGCTACGAAGCGACCCCAGTCGTTACCGTTTCATGGCGCGGTTCGGCGTCGATGCAAAGCGGATTCGCGAAGGGCGTGGTGGCCTATTCGTTTTCACGCCACGCATCGCGGAGCCAATGAACGCTTAGGCCCTTGACCGCGATGATGTCGTAGCGAACGCCGAATTCCGCATAGGACGGGTTTTTGGAGAGAAACACCCGCCCGGCCCGTTCTATGCGCCGGCGTGCGGTCGGCGTCACGGCGTCGATTGAGAGGTCGACGGTTTCGCGGGCTTTTACCTCCATAAATGCAAGGGTGTCATTTCGTTTTGCAATCAAATCGATCTCGCCGGCGCCAGTCTTATAGCGCCGGGCAAGCAGTTGATATCCTCTCAGCGAGACGTGCGCCGCCGCAATGAGTTCTGCGCGCCGCCCGCGCTTTTCCGCGGCTTGTCGCTTGCGGTTCTGATCGCGGCTCTTCGGTTTCATCGGGGCCGTCAAGCTCGATCTTTGAGTTGGAGCGCCATTTCGTAGGCGCGTTTTTTCGGCGCGCCGAGGGTCTCGGCGGCGGCCGCCGCTGCATCTTTTACGCTTAGGCGCGTTAGCGCTGACTTGAGAAATTCTTCCAAATCCTCCTGCGACGCCGCAGCGGCTGTCGGCGGATGCACGATGACCACGATTTCCCCCTTGGCCGTCCCGTCTCGGTAGCGCTCCGCCAGGGATGAAAGCGAGCCTTCGACGACTTCTTCGTGCAGCTTTGTTAATTCACGGGCGACGGCCGCCTTTCGATCGCCATAGGCCGCTTTCATCGCGGCGAGACTGTCGGCGAGCCGAGGGCCCGTCTCGTAGAAAAGGAGCGTCGCATTCAAATCGGCCAGAGCAGCCAAAAAATTGTCGCGCGCTAGTTTTTTGGCTGGCGGAAAGCCAGCGAAGAAAAACTGGTCTGAGGGTGCGCCGGCGCAAGCGAGCGCTGCGATCCCGGCGGACGGCCCCGGCAAGGAAAACACAGGAATTCCGCGGTCCCGCGCCTCCCTTACGAGTTTGTAACCCGGATCGGAGATCAGCGGCGTGCCAGCATCCGACACCAGGCAAATCGCCGCGCCGTCCTCCAATTTCGCCAAAATCTCGGGGCGAACGCGGGCGCCGTTATGATCGTGATACGGTTGCAGGGCGGTCTTCACGCCGTAGGCTCGGCAGAGCTTCTGCGTTTGACGGGTGTCCTCACACAGGATGAGATCGGCGGCCTTGAGCGCGTCGACAGCGCGAAAAGTGATGTCTTTGAGATTGCCGATGGGCGTCGCTGTCACATAAAGGCCGGGTTCTAGCGTCATGAAACTCTGGTACAATCATTTCGGAGCGAGTGAGAAGACGTCTATTTACGGTTTGTTTACCGCAAATGGTGGCAAGGATATCAATAACAAGGCCGCGACAGCGCGGCCTTCGGCAGGCTTTTTTGAGGGATGATCATATGCGGGTAGTAAGGGGTTTCTCACTAGAACGAAATCTGGGGCGAATTCTGGCCGTGCTAGGCGTTATAGCGCTGGCGGCCTGCGCATCCGATCCGGCGCCGCGCGGTCCGGTGATCGCCGACCGTCAGGAGCCCATCGTTGAACAAACGCCGCCGCCCCCCGCTGACGGCGAGTTCGAGGAAGCCCGCCGATATGATCGCCGCGGCTTTATCGATCCACTGCACATGGAACAGGGCAAGCCCGTTCGCGTCGGTTTGCTTCTACCCTTCACAGCGGAGGCGGAAGCCGTGCAGCGCGTCGCGTCAGCGATGTTCGACGCCTCGCAAATGGCGGCGTTCGAAGCGGGCGATGAGCAGTTTTTGCTGATCCCGAAAGACACCAAAGGCACGCCGGACGGAGCGGCGGCGGCGGCGCGGTCGGCGTTAGCGGACGGGGCAGAAATTATTCTGGGTCCGTTGTTTTCAGAATCCGTCGACGCGGTGGCGCCCGTTGCGCGCGCCGCGGGTGCGCCGGTCATCGCCTTTTCATCGGACGTAAAATCCGGCGGCGACGGCGTTTATCTTTTGAGTTTTCCGCCGGAAATCGAAATTGCACGCGTGACCGACTATGCGGTTCTAAACGGATTATCCCGGTTCGGACTTCTGGCGCCGGCCACGACCTATGGCGAGCGCGTCTCCGCTTCTTTTGCTGAAGAGATTTACGTGCGCGGCGGCACGCTTGTGCACGAAGAACGTTATATTCAAAATCCTGATGAAATGCTTGCGCCAGCCAAAAGACTGGCTCGCTATTCGAAGGAAATTATTCCGCCCGAATTGCGTCACGGATACGACCCGAACAATCCGGCGGCGTCAGGCGCTGCGGGCGGGTCTACGCAAGGTTATCAAGCCGTCTTGATGCCGGAACAAGGCACATTGCTGCGCGCTTTGGCTCCGCTCCTTCCCTATTACAATGTCAATATCAACCGCATCAAACTGCTCGGCGTGTCGGCCTGGAACAATCCGCGCCTGACGCGTGAGCCCGCCTTGCGCGGTGGATGGTTTGCAGGGCCGGATCCTGAAATCACCAGCGCATTTAAAGAGCGCTTCACGGCGACCTTTGGCGAAGCGCCGCCGCGGCTCGCCTCGCTCAGTTATGATGCGACGCTGCTTGCTGCGCGCCTTGCGCAGAACACCAGCCGCAACCGTTTTGATGAGCGGCTCATTACCGATGCGAACGGATATTTCGGCGCAGACGGTCTTTTTCGTTTGCGCGCCGACGGATCGATTGAGCGGGGGCTTGCGATCCTGGAAATTCAGCCTGGCGGTATCACAGTGATCGATCCGGCGCCGCGAAGCTTTGCTGTCCGATACTAAGACGCAGAATTTCGTATCACATTTGTACGGAGTAATCTTATGCGATCGACGGTTCTCGCTCTTGTCTTTGCCATTATTGTCGCCGCGCCGTCCGCCGCTGATGATATCGCAGAGACTGCTGTAACCACGGCGCTTGAAAAAGCAAAGACGCAGGCGGCGATCCGGTGGGCGTTCACTATGACCTACACGGATAAAAGCGAGGAAACGCCGCGCGCCTATAAGCTGCGTTATGACCCGAGACGCGAAAAAGGCGCGCAGTGGACGCTTTTGGAACCCGCCCTTAACGCGCTCTCAAAGGAAGAGAAAAAAGCGCTGAAATCAATTCAGAAGGGCGAGAACAGTGACGACATGCTCGTCTACGACAAGCTGAATGTAGACTTTAAGACCGCGACCCTCCTCAACGTTGATGATGAAAAAGCAACCTATCTCGTTCCGCTTGTGAGCGAAGACATGCCGAAAAAGATGCGAGAAGCAATTCGCATGGAAGTCACCGTGAACAAAGCCGGCGCTTTTCTGGAACGCGTGCGGCTGACAGCGGACAAGCCCTTCAAGCCCGCCCCGGTCGCGAAGCTAGAAACCTTCAGCCAGGTACAGGATTACGCGCCGACCGCGGACGGCGCCGTGCTTTTGCGTTTTTCGCAATCGGCGGCGTCCGGCAAAGCGGTGTTCAAATCGTTCGCCTCGAAAACCACCACCGAATACAGCGATTTTGAGCGGGTGGAGGTGTCTGCGCCCGCCGCTGCCTCAGGTCAGTAGATAAGCAACCACGGAATTCAAAACGCGCCGCCCGGCGTCACTTGCGACAATCCTGCCGGCGGAAACGTGCACGAGGCCTTCGCTTTTAAGCGCTGTTAAGTGCTCTTTCTTTTCATCCAAGACCGTCGCGAGACCGTCGTCGATCACACAGCCTTCGCGCAGGCGCAGCCCCATTGATAAGCGCTCTGCCGCCCGCGCTTCTCCGCCGAGCGCCTCGGTTTGTAGGGCGCCGTTACCGGTTTGGAAAACGTGACTTAGAAAATCGCCAGGCGCACGGATATTTTCTATCGCAATCCGTTGATCGTCTCGGGTCAATCGTCCGTGCGCGCCCGGGCCGATCCCAATATAATCATGTTGACGCCAGTAGAGGAGGTTGTGCTTCGACTGCGCGCCCGGCGCCGCATGATTAGAGATCTCATAGGCGGTCATGCCCGCTTCCTCTGTGACGGCTTGTGTGAGATCAAATAAATCAGCCGCCTTAGCCTCGTCCGGCGGCGCCCATGCACCGCGCGACACGGCGCGATCAAACGCTGTTTTTTCCTCGATCGTTAGTTGGTACAAGGAAAGGTGCCGGGGCTTGTAAGAGAGCGCAGCGCGCAGTTCGGCGTCCCACTGCGCCGACGTTTGGTCTGGCAGCGCATAGATTAGATCGAAGGAACTGTTGGGGAAGATTGCAAGGGCGCGGTCAAGCGCGCGCTGTGCTTCACGGGCGGTATGATTGCGGCCAAGAAATGCCAACGCATCATCGCTCAGGGATTGAACTCCGAGAGACAGGCGATTGATCCCAATTTGTTCGAAGCGCTTGAAAAGACCAATTTCCGCGTCGGTTGGGTTGGCTTCCAGAGTGATCTCCGCATCATCCTCAAATCCCCAGAGCGCCTCGCAGGTCTCGACAACGCATTCGATCACGCCTGCCGGCGCCAGCGAGGGCGTGCCGCCGCCGAAGTAGAGACTGCGTAAACGCCGTCCGCCGCTCTGCTTACGCCAATGGGCGAGCTCGATCTCGAGCGCACGGCGCCATTCACCTTCGTCAATTGCTCTGTTTTTATAGACATTGAAATCGCAATAGGGGCAGATGCGCGCGCAATAGGGCCAGTGAACGTAAACGCCGAGCGGAGGGGCGTTGTCGTTCATTGCGGTTTCTTTTTGGCCTCAGCTTCTGCGAGCGCAATTGTGTGCGTCAGTAATTCGCGACCGCCGGGCGCCCCGTGACTGGGAATAATTGTTTGCGCATCGGGGAACCGTTCGCCGACGCGCCGCACTGTGTCGGCCCAGGCGTCAATGTCGCCGTCGGCCGTATTGCCTAGGCTTTTGGCCCCGCCAGGACGCACGAGGCAGCCCGCGAAAAGCGTTTTTGTGGCGGGATGATAGACGACGATGTTATCGCGCGAATGGCCCGGTCCCGGATAGAAAAGTTCTATCGATCCATCCTTCGGAGCGAATTTCTTATGGGTAAGCAGCAGCGCGGATTTTCCGCTCTTCGCTTTTGAATCGGAGAGATCGTACTTGGCGGGCGTCAAGCCGCGCCCCGGCGCATCGGCGTTGCTGTGCGCGTGTGCGAATGTGGGAACATTGGCCGCGTGAAGGGCTGCGACGCCGCCCATTTTGTCATTATGCGCATGGGTGACGATCGCCGCGCCGGGCGGCGCGCCGAATTCCGTGCTGATCAGATCGAGAAGGCGGTTCGTATCGGGATCATTCCAGGCCGTATCAATTAGCACTAATTGGTCGTCAGCGGTTTTGACGATTATCCCGTGGGAGAGAACTGGTCCCCAAGGTTCCACGATCTCATAGCTCTTATGCAACCAGACCGAAGCGTTGAGTTTTTCAAGTGTGGGCTCCGGCGCAGGATCAGCGGCGCAGGCAAAAGCGCCAACAAATATTGAAAAACCTGCGGCGAAGCAGGCGCAAAGTATACGCGGCCTGTTCATGCGAGACACGCCTCCACAAGCCGTTTGAACGCGCGCGCGCGGTGGGAAATCCGATGCTTCTCCTCCGGTTCGATCTCGCTGAAGGTGCGCGTGTCGCCGACCGGTACAAAGATGGGATCATAGCCGAAGCCGAGATGGCCGCGCGGCGGGAACTGCAGATTGCCGTGAACGGCGCCCTCAAAAGTTTCTTCATGACCGTCCGGCCAGGCAAGGCAAAGCGCACACACAAAATGCGCGCGGAAATCTTCCGTGTCCAGTTCATCAAGGGCGCCGCGGACTTTATCCATGGCGACCCCAAAATCGCGCGGCTCCCCCGCCCAGCGGGCGGAATAGATGCCGGGCGCGCCATCCAGCGCCGAAACGCACAGGCCGGAATCGTCGGCCAGCGCCGGCAGCCCGGAGTCATGCGCCGCCGCGCGCGCCTTGAGGGCCGCATTCCCGACAAAAGTGCTTTCGGTTTCCTCAGGTTCGGCCAGGTTAAGGGCCGCCGCGCTGACGGCTTCAATCTCATAGGGGCGCACAAGATCGCCGATCTCGCGCACTTTGCCCGCATTATGACTCGCAATGACCAGCTTTCCCGGGCCGAGCTTTCTCACCATCTTGATATCCAAGCGTTCTCTACCAATTTGCGTCCGTTCGAACGGTTGCTTATAGCCCCAATGGAAGGCGATTGAAGCGGAAACATGGCGACGCTTGATGTAACACATGGCGCTCTTGGTGAAGAGACGCGGCGCAAGGACCTTGTGGGCCTCGATCGGTGTGCGCTGACCGACGAGATGGCGCATGCGTTCGCCCTCGATCCGAAGAAAGCCCGCATGCGGGCGAACCAGCTTTGGCGGTGGCTTTACGGCGCCGGGGCCACCGATTTCGCGGCGATGACCGACATCGGCAAGGAGATGCGCGCGCAACTCGCCGACCTCTATTCGCTCGACCGCCCGGAAATGACGGAGCGCCTTATCTCCAAAGACGGGACGCGAAAATATCTCCTGAAATTCGCCCCGGGGATCGAAGCCGAATGCGTTTTCATTCCCGATGTGGGCCGGGCGGGCGCGCTGTGCGTTTCAAGCCAGGTCGGCTGCACATTGAACTGCACGTTTTGCCACACGGGTACGCAAAACCTTGTGCGCAATCTGACCGCAGGTGAGATTGTCGCCCAGGTGCTGGCGGTGAAAGACGATCTTGAAGAATGGCCCTCCGGCGACGGCGGCGAACGCCGTCTGTCCAATATCGTTTTTATGGGCATGGGCGAGCCGCTTTATAATCTCGATAATGTGGCGGCCGCAATTGATGTCATTTCCGACGGCGAAGGCGTTTCCCTGTCGCGGCGGCGCATCACGGTTTCCACATCGGGCGTTGTGCCGGCGCTGAAGCGCCTCGGTGAAGAGACGTCGGCGATGCTGGCGATCTCCCTTCATGCGACCAATGATGATTTGCGCGACGAGCTTGTGCCCATAAACCGCAAATACCCTATCGAAGAATTACTGGAAGCGTGCCGGACCTATCCGGGCGTCTCCAACGCGCGGCGGATCACGTTTGAGTATGTCATGCTGAAGGGCGTCAATGACTCGCTGGCCGAGGCGCGCGAACTGGTGCGGCTTCTGAAGAAAATTCCTGCAAAGATTAATCTTATTCCCTTCAACCCCTGGCCTGAGGCGCCATACGAATGTTCGAGCTGGGAACGCATTGAAGCCTTTGCGGATGTGGTGAACCGGGCGGGGTACGCGTCGCCGATCCGGACGCCGCGCGGGCGAGATATCTTCGCTGCTTGCGGACAATTAAAGTCTGAAAGCGTCAAGGAACGCGCCAGCGCGAGGCGCAAACAGATTGCGTCATGATCCGAATTACCGCCGGTCTCGCTTTGGAAGACTGGGAGCTCATCGAGACTTTCAAGCGGGCGTCCGGTCCTGGCGGGCAAAATGTCAACAAGGTTGAAACCGCGGTGGAGTTGCGTTTTGACGTCAACGGGTCACCGTCATTAAGCGCGCCTGTAAAAAAGCGATTGCTGCGTCTCGCCGGACGGCGTTCGACCAAGGACGGCGTTATTATCATCGACGCGCAACGCCACCGAACTCAGGAGCAAAACCGAGCGGACGCACGCGCCCGTCTTGCGGCGCTGATCCGCGCGGCGTTGACCCCGCCAAAGCCGCGCATCAAGACCCAGCCGACCCTCGGGGCGAAGCGCCGGCGTTTGGCGGATAAGAAAAAAAGGTCCGAAATCAAATCGATGCGCCGGGTCCCGCGAACAGATGACAGTTAGCCTTTGCGCCCTGCGCGTGTGCGACATAGACTGGTGGCGGAAACAATAAAGGGGAGATCACCATGCCATACAAATGGTCAATTGGCGTCGTCGCGGCGCTCTTTGCTCTAATTTCAACAGCGGTTGCCGCCGACGCGCTGACCGAGGATGAAGTCCGCCGCTACGCCGGGATTCTACCTGACCTGTCCGCGCTCGGCGAGGAGATGGAAAAGAGGGACGTCAAGGAATTCTCGGAAGATTTTCAATTGAAGGAAGGCGAGAGCTTCACGCCATATTCAACGCCTTTAGCGCGATTGAAAAAAGAACATCCCGCAGAATACAAAAAAGTGAATGCGTTGGCCAAGAAGCACAAATTTGCAGACGCCGCCGATCTCGCGTCAGTGGCTGACCGCACGATGCTTGCCTATATGGCGCTTAACATGCCGCCCGAGGCCGCGGCCATGTCAGCGGCGATGACGCCGGACATGCTCGCGATGTTGCCGCCGGAAACGCAGGCGCAATACAAAACCGGATTGGTGATGATCAAGGCCGCCCAAAATGCACCGCAGGCGGACAAAGATGTGGTCGATCCGCTGCGGCCGCTTCTGGAAAAAGCAATGATCGAGGCCGGCGAGGAAACGGACGCCTTCTCAAGTCTCGGCGGTCCGCAGCGGCGCTGACAATCCGTTATTGCGAAAGACGACGCCTTCGCGGAATTCCGCGAGTGCGCTTTTCATGAAGCGCGTCAAACCCGTCGGCCAAATCACAACAGATGCGCTTCGGCTTCGTCGCGGTGCTTTTTCAGATATTTCATGAAGGGCGTGCCGCCCGTGCCCACATCCGTGTCATTACCGGCGTCGCCACGCGACTGTTTGTTGATATAGCTCGCCGCATATTCCAGATGCTTGGTGCGGAAGCGCGCAAGCTTTCTCACGCACTCATTATAGCCCTCTTTGAGTGCGCTGTTTTCAGACTGCGCGAGATAGGGGCGGACATTGCTGGCTTCGCGAATGGCGTCGATAAATTTGCGATGCGCCGGCGGGCGGTAGATATGCAATTCGTCAAGATATGTGCGTAAGGGATCGCCTGCGTGGCCGACGCCGAAGCATGCGTCCATCGCCGGCACGATGGATGATTGTGAACCGGTCTGCCCACGGAACGATTGTGGTGCGCCGTCGGTTTCTTCAACGCCTTCATAAATGAGCCCCTCGCCGAGCGCCGGATTGTCCTTCCAGCCGTGAATCCATGGGCGTACGCGGTGAAAGTAGACGTAAGGATCGCACCGTTCCGGCATCCGGTCGAAGATCGCGTTTACGTCGTCCCAAGTCTCGGCCATTGCGGTCAGGACGGCTTCTAAGGCTGCGTCATCGCCCTGCGCGGCGGCGTCGATCAGCGTTGGGATGTCTGCGAGCATCGCGCCCGCACGCGCTTCGATCGCAACATGGATCAATACGAACCAGGCTTCGTCTTGTCCGGCGAGAAACGGCTGGATCATGTAGGTGTTGGAAAGGTCGATGGGTCCATTGCGGTCTAGCCGGCCCCAATTGTCGAGAACATACCCTGAGTAGGGCAAGAGCGGCTGTTGTCCGATCGCTTTGGCCAGCGACCAGATCGGCGCTGCGAGGCAGGCAGGCAGGGACTTTGGCGCTGGCTCCTCGCCCCAGACATAAGTCTGCACCATGAAGGAATAATGCACCATGGCGACGCGTTTTTGCGCGTCGCTGGCGTCGGCGCAGAAGTCGGCGAGGTCGATCACCGGCAGCGCTTCAAGATGGCGGCGTACTTGTCCGGAAGGGATGAGGTGCGGGAGCGCCATCGCAACGTTACGGGCCGGCTGCAAGAAGTCCGGCAATGCGATTGTTTCCGGATCAAAGGTAGAAAGGAAGCCGCGCTCGCGGGTGACGTCATAGTCTTTGATTTCGAGAGTGCTCATTGTCGGCCCCTGTTCTTTTTGAGGTATTGCGCAATCATATCGCGGAAACGGCGCAATTTTCCGCTTTAATGAATGCAAAATACGAATTAACGTCAAGAAATGAGCGCGAATAGCGATGTAAACCAAAAAATATTGCGCATCCTTCAGCGCGACGGGCGGATCAGCAATACGGAGCTGGCGCAGCGCGTGGGCTTGTCGGCTTCGGCGTGTTTGCGCCGGGTCCAGGAGCTTGAACGGACGGGCGTCATTAAAGGCTATCGCGCGATCATCGACCCCGCGGCGGTCGGGGGCGGGGTGACGATCTTTGTCACTGTCGGTCTGTCGGATCACTTGCGCAAAGACGCGGCCGCATTCGAAAAGGCGATGGCCGCAGCGCCGCAAGTGCGCGAGTGTCATAATATTACGGGATCGGTGGAGTATTTGTTGCGGATCGAGGTCGCGGACCTTGACGCCTACAAGTCGTTTCACGCGGAAGTTCTTGGCGCGCAATCCCAGGTGAGGAGCATCACCTCTCACATTTGCCTGAGCTCGTCGAAAGACGACCGCGCATAACGAAAAACTGCTTCGCAGGGTCCGTCCTTTTCTTTATGCAGGAGACGCCTTCCATCCGCATTGGAGCGACGCCTTGCAGAAATCATTCATCAACAAAATCGTTCTCGCTTATTCCGGCGGCCTCGACACGTCCGTTATTTTGAAGTGGTTGCGTGAGGCGTATGACGCTGAGGTCGTGACTTTCACCGCCGATCTGGGCCAAGGCGAGGAGCTTGAACCGGCGCGCCGGAAAGCGGAGCGCGCGGGCGTGAAAGAGATCTACATCGAGGATCTGCGCGAAGAGTTTGTTCGCGATTATGTCTTCCCGATGTTTCGCGCCAATACGGTCTATGAGGGGCTTTATCTCCTTGGCACGTCGATCGCCCGACCGCTTATCGCCAAGCGTCTTGTGGAGATCGCTGAAAAAACCGGCGCTGACGCCATCGCCCATGGCGCCACCGGCAAGGGCAATGATCAGGTTCGGTTTGAACTGAACGCCTACGCGCTTAACCCCGACATCCACGTGATTGCGCCATGGCGCGACTGGGATCTGAACAGCCGAGAAAAGTTGATCTCCTGGGCCGAAGCCCATCAGATTGAAATTCCAAAAGACAAGCGCGGCGAGGCGCCTTTTTCCGTCGACGCCAACCTCCTCCATACCTCGTCAGAGGGAAAAGTGCTCGAAGACCCGGGCGAGCCGGCGCCGGACTATGTTTATCAGCGCACGAATGACCCGATTGCAGCGCCGGATCAGCCGGAAGACATTATAGTCGGTTTCGAGAGGGGCGATGCGGTCTCTATCAACGGCGAGGCGCTATCGCCTGCGGCGTTACTGACCGTGCTCAATGACTTCGGGCGCCGCCATGGGATCGGCCGCCTTGATCTTGTGGAAAATCGATTTGTGGGGATGAAGTCCCGGGGCGTCTATGAGACGCCCGGGGGAACAATTCTTCTGGCGGCGCACCGCGGCATTGAACAGATCACGCTTGATCGCGAGGCGGCCCACCTGAAAGACTCCATTATGCCGCGCTACGCGGAAATGATTTATAACGGCTTCTGGTTCTCGCCAGAGCGCGAAATGCTGCAAGCGCTGATCGATAAATCGCAGGAGTATGTGAGCGGAGAGGTCACGATGCGGTTATATAAAGGGTCCGCAAACGTGATCGCCCGCACGTCGCCGCACTCACTTTATTCGATGGAGCATGTGACGTTTGAGGAAGATGCCGTCTATGACCAAAAAGACGCCGCCGGATTTATCAACCTGAACGCGCTGCGATTGAAGTTACATGCGCGTCGCCGGTAATAGCGGGTCTCGAGCTTTGGCGGTATGAAACGATTAGCGGTATAAAGAGTAAATTATGGATCTTTCAAAAATAAAATCCGGCGAAAACCCGCCTGATGATATCAATGTGGTGATCGAAGTGCCGCTTGGCGGCGAGCCGATCAAATACGAAATCGACAAAGCGTCGGGTGCGATGTTTGTCGACCGGTTTTTGTATACGTCCATGCGATATCCCTGCAATTACGGGTTCGTGCCGGGAACGCTCGCGGAGGACGGCGATCCCGTCGATGTAATGGTCTACGGCCAACGGCCGCTTGTGCCGGGGGCGGTGGTCGCCGCGCGGCCCGTGGGCGTTTTGCTCATGGAAGATGAAGCCGGCCTTGATGAGAAAATCCTGGCGACGCCGTCGCCGCGGCTCACGGCCTATTACGACAAGATCAACAATTACACGGACCTGCCGGACATCCTGATTGAGCGGATCACGCATTTTTTCGGCCACTACAAGGATATGGAGCCGAACAAGTGGGTGAAGATCGTCGGGTGGCGCGATGCGAACGAAGCTAAGGCATTGATTTTAAAAGGGTTGGAAGCGGGAAAGTAGATCACTTGCTTCCCGCAAGAGGCGCGTTCGGGCGGCTGTTTGCCAAACGCCTCACTTGCGTTAATGTTTCTAATAAGTGGGGCTGCGGAGCTGGTAAGAGGCCAATTTGTAAGGGGTACGCGTGATGATGCGAATTGAAGCAATCTTTGGGGGCGTTCTCGCCTTATTCATTCTGGGCGTGGCCGTTTACACCCTTGCGACAACGCAATTTAACGGTGGCGGTGATCGTGCTGATCGCGACTTTTCGCGGAGCGCCAGTTCTTCGAGCGTGCCGACAGTTCTTGCGAGCGCAGATGACGCCGACGGGGTTTGTCAGTGTTACAATGATGCGTTCAAGCTTGCTGGCAGTGATGTGGGCGTGATGTCCGCGCAATATCGCACGGGCTTCGAACAATGCCGCGCCGTTCTCGGCGTTGAAGGCGGCGACGCGTGGACGGCGGGTTGGAACGCCCGGCTTTCCTCAAAACCTTACGAAGCAAGTTGCCGTTCTTACCGTCGCCGCTCGATCTAACCTTGATCAGCGACGAGTTCACCGGCGACAAACTTAAATCGTTTAATTTCGACGGACTGAAATAGCCCCGCTTTCGCATACGGATCATTATCTGCGAACGCTTGCGCTTCTGCGTCATTCGCGGCTTCGATAATCAATAGACTGCCGATCGGCGCGTCGCTTTCGTCAAGCAACGGTCCGCCGAGATGAAGCGTCACGTCGCTTTCTTCCAGGTAGGCGAGGTGGCCCGGCCGCGTCGTTTTGCGCAGATCTGCTGCGTTTTCCTTATCCAGGCAATAGAGCGCGAAGACCGGCATTATTCAGCCACCGCAAAGCAATAGAAGAGACCGTCGCCGCCCGTTCGCTGAAGGTCAGCCTGACCACAGCCGCGCGATCCGTGGGCGGAGCTCCATGATGTGGGATCGTCGCCGCCGCCGGTACGGTCATGGTGGCCCACAATGGCGCTGCCGTCGGCGGCGTTGCTGGTCCAGTCGCTGCAGGTCGTGTCGCCGTCGCCAATGGTGAATTCACCCGACGCCGTGGTTCCGGTCAGTATGTCGTGTCGATTGGGGCTGTCGCCACGCCCATTGATTACGGCCCCGGTCTCACTGACCGAGATTTCCTTGCTGAGTTTGTTTTCATCGGACAGGAGCTCGGCCAGCGATGCGACCGCAATATCGCCGTTGGCGTTACGCCACGGACCCTCTCCGATACGGTCTTTGGCGTTGATGGCGGGCTCGCCGGTGGTGCTGAGATAGGCCCGCCACGTTTTGCCGGTCACCCCCGCGTCTTTGGCAAGTTGCGCGCAGTGAGCGTCAGCGCCCGCGAGACCGCCAAGATTGCCGCCGTCGCCGGGGCCGACGCTGGTGAGGAAGAAACTCATATTCGGATCGGGGGCGCTCGTCGCATTTTGCGCATCGTCTGCATTGTCATCGCTCCCGCACGCGGCGAGGCTGGCGCAGGCCGCCAGCATAATAAGTCCCTTAATGCGTATCATGAGCTCGGTCCTCCTCCATGAATTCCGGCGGTTCTAGCGTCCGGTGCGGCCTTCGGTTTTGAACGGCCGTGACAGTAATTCCGTAATGATTTCATCCATGGTTTTCGTCCCGGCTACAAGGTCGGCCACCGCTTCGCAAATCGGCAAATCGACGCCCGCGCGCCGCCCGAGATTGACGACGCTCTGCGCGGTCGCGACACCTTCGCTGACGGAATTACGCTCTGCAAGCACCGTCTCGAGCGGGTCTCCGCGTCCGAGCGCCACGCCGAGCGACATATTGCGCGATTGTTTCGATGTGGCGGTCAAAATCAGATCGCCGAGCCCGGAAAGACCCGCCATGGTCTCGGGCTGTGCGCCCATCGCCACGCCAAGGCGTTGAAATTCCGCGAATCCCCGCGCGATGAGGGCCGCGCGCGCTGATTCCCCAAGGCCCCGTCCTTCAACGGCGCCGGCGGCGATCGCGAGCACGTTTTTGACGGCGCCGCCAAGCTCCGCGCCGATCAGGTCGGTCGAATGGTAGGGCCGGAAATGGGGCGCGCCGATTGTTTCGGTCCAGCGCGCCGCCAGCGCGTCGTCAGGGCAGGCGAGCGTGATCGCTGTGGGCAGGCCTTCGGCCACATCCCGCGCGAAGCTTGGTCCGGAAAGAACCGCAAGGCGCGCATCCGGCCATACTTCCGCGAAAACCTCTGTCATCAAGAGATCAGCGCCGTTTTCAACGCCCTTGGAGCAAAGCGCGACGGGCGCGTCCGCGGGCGCAACTGCTTTCAGGTCCGGTATGACCGAGCGCGCATGCTGCGCCGGAACGACAAAGAGATAGGCGTCCGCGCCCATACGCGCCATCTCGCTCTCTGCCTTCAGGGCCGGGTTTAATGGAACGCGTTTGAGATAGACGGTGTTTTCATGGCGGCTGTTAACGGCGTCTACGACTGTTTGCTCGCGCGCCCACAGCCTGGTTGCGACAGCGTTGCAGGCAGCGAGATTGGCGAGCGCCGTGCCCCAGGCGCCGCCGCCGATCACGGATAGGGATTGAAATCCAGTCATACCGGTTCGCCCGTTGCGCCTGTCCAACCATCAAGTTGCGTGATGATCATTGAACGGTTTATACATTCATCAAAGCAAGAATACGCCAATGGCCAAGCTGAAAAGCACCGACGAACTCGACGAAACAGCGCTTCAAATCCTGGAGGCGGCGAGCAGCCGCTTTCTCCATTACGGATATGGTAAGACGACCATGTCCGAGATCGCCAGGGACTGTAACATGTCCACCGGCAATCTCTATCGGTATTTCCCCGCGAAGATGGATATCGCCGAAGCGTTCGTGCGCGTACTGCGGCGCGAGCATATTGCGAAATTAACGGCGGCGGCGCTCGAACCAAAAGGCCTGACGCCGGAGGAGCGCTTGCGGCGGTTCCTGCGGACAAAATTCAAACTCGCCTACGACCGCTTTCATGATCGCCCCAAAGCGTTTGAGCTTTCCACCGAGATCATTCGCGAGCGCCACCATGTGGCCGAGCGCTGGCAGGCGGCGGAAGCCAATCTGATTGCAGACATTCTCTCCGTTGGGGAGGCCGAAGGCGTATTTCGGATCGATGACAAGCCGCGCATGGCGCACATCATTCAGGATATGGTCTATCGGTTCACGACGCCTGTTGTGTTCCACGAAGGCGACTGCGAGGAATTATCCGGCGAATTGGACGATATTATCGACATGATCCTCGACGCCTTTGCCTGGCGGCGGGGCGATAAAGCGTCAAAACCGGGCGACCAGCCAAAGCGCATGCGCGTGTCCGATCTGGAATCCGCGCCATAACGCTCTGAAAATAAAGAATTTTAATGAGCTGAGCCGCCGCCGCGCGCCTAGAGGCTGGCCGCGTGAGCAAAGCTAATGATCATCATACAAAAAATAATGAATAAAATCGAAAATGTTCATTGATTATCGTTTATCGAGATCTATATAAGGCTGGCAACAAAATGCGAGCACGCGACGGCCAATGGTTGTCCGCCAAACGACTCGCAGCGGTCATGGATTGACGAACATGGAACAGATCAAGATCCCCCTCAGTACGTTCGCCTTGCACACGGCGATTACCCTGGCGCTCGCCGGCTTGTCGGGCGGCGCGCTCTACGCCGTCGCCGATTACGCCACCCGCGGCGTCGTGGTCTAAGCGGCCATCCCCTTTAATAAACGCTGCGGTTCCGTCGTTTCGCAACGCCCCCTGTCCTCCTTCGGCTAGATGCGAAACATACCTCCCTTGCGGGAACGCAGCGAACTTGGCGCGGACGCTCCCCGGCGTCCGCGCTTTTTATTGTCGTATTGGTTTCGTTCTAGCGCTGGTATGGCCGCGCCGGCGGCGTGATTACATCACCGGTTCAACTTTGGCGACTTCCGGGACGTAATGCTTGAGCATGTTTTCGATTCCCGCCTTCAGGGTCATCGTTGACGAAGGGCATCCGGCGCAGGCGCCGTGCATGGACAAAAAGACGACGCCGGTGCGGGGTTCGTAGTGCCGAAAGACAATGTCTCCGCCGTCGGCCGCGACCGCCGGCCTGACCCGCGTCTCGATCAATTCCAGAATCTGCTCGACAGTCTCACGATCATCGCCTTCGTAATCGTCGAGGCTCGATGTTTCCGGTTTATTAACCTCAGCGCCAGCCTTCATGACCGGCATGCCGGTCGTGAGATAATCGGCGATGGCGCCGAGAAGTGCGGGTTTGATGTGCGCCCACTCGACCGCTTCGGTTTTTGTTACGGTGACGAAATCCGCGCCCAGATAAACGCCCATGACCCCGTCCACTTCAAACAGCGACTGCGCCAGAGGCGACGCGGCGGCGCTCTCTATTGTCGGAAAATCATGGCCGAGCTGCGGCCGGCCATCGGCGTCGTCGCCTAAAACCGCCTGGCCCGGCAGAAATTTCATGGATTGCGGATTGGGCGTGTCTTCGGTCTGGATAAACATTCAATCGTCCTTGCTTGCGCGCACCGCCTAGCTAGTCATCATCGCCGCTCCGGACAAGATGCGGGGGCCCGGTATGGCCGCCGCGGCTTTCAATATATCCGCTGCGGCTTTGAATTGTTCGCCGCGCTTGTTGCCCGCCTGTCTGCAACGGCGTAAGCGCTAGAAGAGGGCCCGCAAGAAGAGGCGATAATGGACGATACTTCAACAAAATTCACCGACGAAGAGGCGCTCTTGTTTCACAGCAAGGGCAAGCCCGGGAAGTTGGAGATCACGCCTACAAAGCCCATGGCGACGCAGCGGGATTTATCGCTCGCTTATTCGCCGGGCGTCGCCGTCCCCGTTCAGGCCATCGCCGACGATCCGAACACCGCCTACGACTACACCTCAAAGGGCAATATGGTGGCGGTCATTTCCAACGGCACGGCCATTCTCGGTATGGGCGATCTCGGCGCGCTCGCCTCAAAGCCCGTGATGGAGGGCAAGTCGGTCCTCTTCAAGCGCTTCGCCGACATTGATTCGGTGGACCTTGAAGTGGATACCGCCGACCCGGAAGCCTTCATCAATTGCGTGAAGTATCTAGGACCGGCCTTCGGCGGCATTAATCTCGAAGATATCAAGGCGCCGGACAGCTTCCTGATCGAGCAGCGCCTCAAGGAAGAGATGGACATTCCGGTCTTCCATGACGACCAGCACGGAACGGCGATTATCGCCGCGGCGGGGCTTTTGAACGCGCTCGACATCGCGGGCAAGTCAATCCGCGACGCCAAGGTGGCGGTCGCCGGCGCAGGCTCGGCGGCGCTTTCCGTCGTCGGCCTTTTCAAGTCCATGGGCGTTCCCCACGACAATGTGCTCGTGTGCGGGCGCAACGGCGTTCTCTACAAGGGCCGACCCGAAGGCATGGACCAGTGGCGGTCAGCCCATGCGGCCGAGACCGACAAGCGCACGCTCGCCGAAGCCATGGACGGCGCCGATGTCTGTATCGGCCTGTCGGTGGCCGGCGCCGTTACGCAAAACATGGTCCGGTCCATGGCGAAGAACCCGATCATTTTCGTGATGGCCAACCCCGTCCCGGAAATCCTGCCGGAAGAGATTCGCGCCGTGCGCGACGACGCCATTATCGCCACGGGGCGGTCCGACTATCCGAACCAGGTGAATAACGTCCTGGGCTTTCCTTATATCTTCCGCGGCGCGCTCGATGCGCGCGCGCGCACCATCAACGACGAAATGAAAATCGCCTGCGCCGAGGCGCTCGCGAAGTTAGCCCGCGAGGATGTGCCCGATGAGGTGGCGTCCGCTTACGGCAAACGCCTGCAATATGGACCCGGCTACATCATCCCGACGCCGTTCGATCCCCGGCTCATATCGGAAATCCCGCCGGCCGTCGCTAAAGCGGCCGCGGACACGGGCGTCGCCCGCAAGCCTATTGAAAACATGCACGCTTATTCGGAGGCGCTGGCCGCGCGCACCGACCCGTCGGCGTCGCTCCTCCAGAAAATCCAGTCGACCCTGCGCTCATGCGAGACGCCGAAGCGCGTGGTTTTCGCTGAAGGCGAAGAAGAGGCGGTGGTGCGCGCCGCTTATGCGTTCCAGCAGGAAAAACTTGGTCAGGCGATCCTGATCGGCCGCGACGACCGCATCAAAAATGCGCTCGCTGACGCGGGGCTGCCCGTGAACACCGAGTTTGAGACCTATCATTCGCGCACCTCGCCGCATAATGCTCTCTATGCAGATTACCTCTATGAGCGCCTGCAACGAAAAGGCTATCTGAAGCGCGACGCGCAACGCCTCGTGAATACTGACCGAAACGTCTATGCGGCCTGCATGCTCGCCCATGGCCACGCCGACGGCATGGTGACCGGCGTCACCCGCCACTATGATGTGGCGCTGTCCAATGTGCGCCACGCGCTTGATCCGCGCCCCGGCGAGCGCATGATCGGCATGTCGATCATCCTCACAAAGTCACGCACCTTGTTTGTGGCGGACACAAGCGTCACCGAACTGCCCAATTCGCAGGAACTTTCAGCGATCGCGGTGCAGGTCGCCCACGCCGTGCGCCAACTTGGCTTCACGCCCAAAGTGGCGTTCGTCTCTTATTCGAATTTCGGCAATCCGGACACGGCCCATTCGCGGCGCGTCGCCGGCGCGGTTGAAATCCTCGACAACAGCCCGGACGTTGACTTTGAATATGAGGGCGAGATGACGCCGCGCATGGCGCTGAACGAGAAATTCCGTGAGGTCTATCCCTTCTCCCGGCTCCAGGGCGCGGCGAATGTGCTGATCACGCCGGGCGTTCACTCCGCGGGCATTTCAACCAAGCTCGTGGGCGAGATCGGCGGCGCCGTCGTGCTTGGTCCGGTGCTGATCGGCCTGGAGAAATCCGTCCAGATCGCCCAGGTCGGCGCCCGCGTCGGCGATGTTGTCACGCTGGCGGCGATGGCCGCTTACGAGCTGGACGCAGAACATCGTTCGTGGGCGGAGAAGACGGGGTAGGGTTGGTTTTGGCCCAAACCGGCCACTCGCAAAGAATGAAGCGAACTAAGCGTTCGTTTGATAAGCCGCAAGGTATCTGCGGCCGATCTGGTTAATTGGCGTAGCTTCGTAATCCGAGAACCAAAGTTCGTTTTCAATCCAAAACCGGCAGATGAATCCTTCGAATGATCTTTCAGCGAAAACGGTGCTCTCCGGGCCATCAGAAATCTCCCGATTTTCATGTTCAGCTTCTGGGCCATAAAAATTCGGCGACGCGACAACCGCATGATCGTCTGAGTCTGTCGGAATAAAGAGATACCAAAAGATACACCCCTGTGAGTCCGCAAGAAAACGTATCAACACGCCGTTCCCGGCCGGTGACCGCACTGGTCTCGCAGCAACGTCAATGAAACAATCCGTATTTGAACGAACGCATGCGTATAGTTTGGGTGTAGAAATAAATTCTACAAAAGAATGCGGCAAAGCGACATTCCGATTTGTACAGTCTTTCACCAACTCTGAGAGTGATCTTTCATTCTCCGCCTGTCGTTCGATTCCAATATGGAGTGCGTGTTTGCGCGCATCTCGCAACCAAGAAAAGTTGCCATTCAACGGAACAGGCAAAGGGGGCAGGTTGGACTGGTCATAGAGGCCATAAGTGCCGACATCAGGCCGCTTTTCCCCTAACCCAACGTTACTAAGCGAAATTCCCCACCAACCCAGAAAAAATGGCGATTGCTCAGCTTCCACTATCCACACCTGCAGGTAACTTGCTTGAACAATCTTCGATACTGAAGATTCGTGCAATGTCGCCTTCTGGCATGATCAGACGGTATTCATATACCCCTCATCCCTCCTGCCGCCGCACCTTCCGTGATTGCGCGCTCATCAGCGCGGCGGCCCAGGGGCGGGGGAGCGCTTTGGCGAGCCAGGCGATGGACTTGTTGACCGCGCCGGGCACATAGACCACATGCGCGCGCTCCACGGCGGCGAGGGCGCCGGCGACAACCGGGGCGGCGTCCATGAACATTGCTTTGGGGAGTTTTGAGACGATGTCGCGCGCGCCGTTCACGTCATGAAATTCAGAGTACGTCATGCCGGGGCAGAGCGCGCTCACGCGCACGCCGGTTTCCTGGTTTTCGGCGGCGAGCGATTGCGCAAAGCTGATCAGGAACGCCTTGCAGGCGCCATAAAGCGTGTGCCCCGACGAGCCGGGGACGAGCCCCGCAAGCGACGATACCACAATGATGCGGCCATAGCCCCGCGCCTGCATGCCGGGAAGCGCGAGGCGCGATAAATGCGCGTAACTCGTCACCATCAAGGCGATATAGTCTTTATAAGCGCGCCAGTCATTGTCCGTATACTTACCAGGCAAGCCCCAACCAGCATTGTTTATCAGGATATCCACTGGAAGCTGGTGGCGTTCAATGGCTTCGAAAATGGCGGCGGGCGCAAGCGGATCGGTGAGATCGGCTGCTATCGTCACCGTCTTGACGTTATGCTGGGCTTCCAGGTCCGTCGCCAGCGCTTCCAGCCTGTCGCCGCGGCGCGCGGTCAGGATAAGGTTTGCGCCGCTCGCGGCGAGGGCGCGCGCGAACGTCTCGCCGATCCCCGCCGATGCGCCCGTAATAAGCGCCCATTTTCCTGAATAAGTCATTCGCTGCTCGCCTGTGTTTGGCGCAGGTCATAGCGAGTTTCGCGCGCACGGAGAAGGCGGCGTCAGAACTGCCGGTCGCGCCGTCGCCGGTTTTTGCGCATGAAGGGCGCAGCGCCTGCGAAGGCGCCGAAGAGAATATGCATGAACGAGAAATTGCCGCCCATGGAGACGATCGTGCGCGTGGTGGCGAAGGAGATCACCGCCGCCAGAAAGGCTACGTAAATGAGTTGGTCGCGGGGCGGGCCTTCGCGCATGCGCCTGAACGCCGAGAGGGCGAGCGCGATCATCAGCCCGCCGAAAATGATCGGCCCTGGAAACCCGAGATCAAGCGCGGTGGAGAGATAATAATTGTCGATGCTCAACGCCCGTCCGTAATAGCCGAGGATGCGCGCCGACCGTCCGGAGCCGTAGCCGGTGACAGGGCGTTTCAAGATTTTTGGCCACGCCATTTCAATTTGATCGAGGCGCGCCTGGCTTGAGCGCGAGGCCGACGCTCCGCCTTCGCCGCCAATATATTTTTTCGCGCCAGTGAGCGTAATCGGCGCGGTCGTGATCGCGATCAGGAGGGCGAAACCAACGAGCGGTTTAAAGCGCGCAGTGTTTGCGCTCGTCAGATAGCGATAGACGAGCATGACCGCCATCGCGCCAAGACTGACGATAGTCGCCACGAGCGCACCGCGTGAACTTGTGGCCAGCGCCCCCAATATCAAGGCGCCGGCGGCCGCGGCCCACATCCAGCGTGTCATGAAGGATTTTGTGCGCATGGCGTACACCACCGCAAACGGCGTCATCAGGGCGATGAATTCGCCGACGGACAGGGGGTGGGTGTGCGTGCCCTGAGCGCGGAAAACGCCGTCTCTGATTTTCTGCATTTGCGTCATCTGCAGCCATTCGGCGTTACCGGTGATGAAGGGCGACAACACGCTTGCAAGCAGTCTTCCCGTCGCTTTTTCCGTGACGGCGATGACGGCGTTGATAATGGCCGCGGCCGCCAGCAGAAGAAGGACCCGGCGAAATTCACGGGGGCGGCGAACATAGGTGACCGCGATGCAAAAAGGGACCAGCCAGATGATCAGCTGACGGAATAACTCCTGAACAGCGAGCGATCGCCCTTCGGCCATCGGCGCGCTCAGAATGCTCATGGCGAAAAACGCGAGGACAAAAAACGAAACTGCGCCGCCGCGCTTCAATCCTGAGATAAACTGCGCCCGTCGAAGCGGCGATGAGACCATATCGATCATCCAGATCGCCGACAGCGCATAGAGAAAGAGCCGCGGCGGCGTGATGATCGGCGCCGGCCCCAGCTTCAAGTGGATATAGACCGGCCAGATCGGCATCAGGAAGACGCTCGCGTAAAGGAGCGGCATCACCAGCTTTTTGGGGGCCGCCTTGCCCTGGGGCATTGCGGCCAAGGCGACGAGCGCCAGCGGCGCGAGGAACACGAGGAGCGCGCCGGGAAAAATGATCGTCGAAAAGGCGGCGGCGGCGAGATAGACCGTAAACGCCGCGAGGCTCAGCGCGATCAACGCCGGGCGCGCGACGTCGTCATCGTCAAATGGATCGCCTTCCGCTTTCATAGGGGAAAGTGGTATCAATCGGGGCGTGAGAATTGGTTAACGCGCACGACACTTGCAGGCCTCGCCAGCCAAGGCGTTCGCGCGACTGGGCCCGGAAACTATGGATCTTCTGTATTTCATCATCATGTTCTCCTGCCTCAGCGCGGTGGCGTTTTGGTATATCCAGAATGAGAGGACGGGCGGCGACGGCCATCGCGGGGTTCTTGGGATCAAATTGGACGCGCTGGCGGGTGATGATGGCGAAGAGCGGGAGAGCGATGCGCGTTATCAGAGCCGTGACGCAGGGAACCAAAAGGCGGGCGCTTTGAGCGAAAAAGAAAGTGTGCGCCGCGCGGCCCAGGAGGCGACGCGCCCCGTCGCCAAAAAGTACAAAACGGCCGGTTCCGTGAAGTTCAAATCACGCGGCGGCCCCTATCGCCATCGCTCGGACCCGCAAACGCGGCGCTAGCTCGCTTCCGCGGCTTTGGCTGGGGCCTTCTCCGGCGCATCTGGCGGCGCCGCATCATCAGCCGTGCCAGATGGTACGTCCTCGGACGACGCGTCGAGATCGCCAAGATCACCAAGGTCGGAAGGCGGCGCGTCATCGTCAGGTGAGGCCGCGGACTCACTGGCGTCGGTCTTTTCTTCGTCCTCGACGTCCGCCTCGGTGATCTCTTCCACGACCACAGGCGGCGCCAGGAGTTTCATCTCATCAAGGCTAAGCCCGCGCGGCGCGTCTTCGAGCGGCGGCGGCGCGAGGCGGCCATGGTCCATATATTCGCGCACAAGCCGCGCCCATCCATCGCGGGTGAAGTGAAAGGCGCCGTCGGCGCCTGGGCTCGGATCGCGCGGCGCAGCGGCGGCCTGCTCCAGCCAGGGTTTTGCCGCGTCCGCGCCTTTGGCGCCCGCAACCGCTTCGGCCATTGCGGCGGTTTCGCGCGCGGTCGCTTTTTCCATCAGCAGCGGCTCAAGAACGCCGCTGGCTTCATCGAATTCCTCCAGAAGAATAAGACGGCGGGCGACATTTAGCTTCGCTTCGCGGGCGGTCGGTTTGCGGTCCGCAATCTTTTTCAACTGCTCGGCCTGTTTTTCAGCCGGTTCGTCTTTGAACAGATCAAAATGGGATTTTGTCAGCGCGGGATGCGGCGCCTCGGCGAAGGCTTGTTCCAGAATTTTTGCAGCGCGATTGCGCTTGCCTTTGGCGTGATGCTGTTCCGCCGCCAGGGTGGCCGCCGGTGCAAAGCTTGGCGCGAGCTTCAGCGCAGCTTCCGCTTCCTGCAGCGCCAGATCGTTGTCGCCGGAAAGGGCGGCGGCGTAAGCGTCGGCTGTCAAAAGCGCAGCCTCTCCGCGGCGCGCCTTGTCCGCATTGACGACTTTGTTTTTCTGCGCCGTTGAAAGGGCGTCGCGCGTCTCGCCCCAGGCGCCGCGGTCGAGCCCCAACTCAAACACAGAGTCGAACGCCCATTTTGCGTTTGGCCGTAGCCGGAAGGCGCGTTCAGCAAAACCCCGCGCCGCCGCTTTGTCGTCGTCGCGCATGGCTTTCTGGTAGAGCCCCTGGAGCCCCATGAATTCTGTTTCGGGCGCTTCGAGCATCGCCGTGAAGTTTTCGCCGGCGGCTTTCTCATCGCCTGCGAGTTCAGCAGCCCGCGCAGTCAGGAGCCGCGTCAATCCATCATCCTGGAGATTGCGCTGCGCGACGCGGGCGTGATGTTGCGCATCGGCGGCGTCGCCGAGCATTACCGCTTCAAGGCCGCGGGTGAGCGCGGCGACGCCGCGTGTGCGTTTCGCCTCCCTGTCGCGCGCGCGGATTTTCCCCGGCAAGGCTGCGAGGTCTTTGATCCAGACAGTCAAAAGAATGACGCCGATGGTCGACAGGAAGAGCGCGCCGATAGCGAAGCCTGCATGGATATCGAACTTCGATCCGAAAGCTTCGGCTTCGATCCAGTCGGTCATGCCCGCAAAATAAGTGATCGCGCCGGCGACGAATATAACGCTCAGTAAAAAGATTAAGACGCGAATCATGGCGTGAGCCTTGTTCTATTGATCGTAGTCGCTCAAGAGCGCAGCGTTTAGCTCTTCGATCGCCGTGGTGGCGGCGAGGCGTTTCTGGGCGAGGGCCATCCAGTCGGCGAAGGCGTCCTGCGCGCCGCCGGTCAGGTTTGAAAGCTCTTCCACGGTTCCGGCGAGATCGTCCTGCTCCAGATCAGCTTCAGCCCGCGACACCACCGCCGCCGGGCGGTCGCCGGGTTGCGGCGTCGCTGGTCTGACGCTGACGAGTTTTTGGATGCGCCCCAATAGGCCCTTGGCTTGACCGCCGTCGGAGGCGGCCAGCGCATCGCGGACCGCAGGAGCGAACTGCGATTTGAGCGAGGCGAGCGTCGGCGCCCCGTCGCTGGCGCTCGCCCGCAAACCGCTGAGACTGCCCGCTTCCGGCGCAAGGCGTTCGATCACGGCGAGCTCGTCGGCGAAGGGCTCGCCCTCGTCAACAGCGCGCTGTAACGCCAGGAGCGCAAGGCCCGCCGCCGCTTTGCGGCCGGCGGGCGTTTCCGCGCTGCTCGACTGGATCTTGTCCAAGCGCTCACGAAGGGCGGCGATTTCTGAATTCGCCCGTTCGTCACGCTCAAGAAGCGCCTGCTCAAGGCTTTCGCGAAGCTCCGTAATCCGCGCCGATTGTTGTTCCGTAAGCTGACGGCCTTCAGAAACGGCGGCGGCGAGCGCATCGGTTTCTTCGCGCAAGGCTTCTTTTAGCGACTCCAGCTCATTGGCGATCTTGCCGGTGTCGGCGGAAACGGCGTTGGCGAATTCCGTAAAATCCTGTTCAGCGGCGTCATCGTCAGTGGCGGCGACGTCCGCTGTAACGGCCTCGTCTTCGCCTGCCGTATCGGCGCCGTCCTCCGCGTCCAGCGCCGCGCTCATCATAGCGTCAGCGTCGGCCGCCCCCTCCATCGCTGTTTCCTCAGTGTCCGCAATAGCTTCAGCCGTTTCCTCTGCAGCGGATTCGTCAACGCCCGCACTTGCCGTTTCGACGGCGTCTTGCGCGGTGTTTTCGGCTTCGCCGGCGGCGTCCTCTGCGTCCGCAACCGTTTCCGACGCACGTGCGGCTTCAGCAGCAGCGTCCGCCGCCTCCGCCAAGGTTTCCGGCGCCGCAAGGGATGCATCGGCTTCTTCTTCTGGGGCGCTTTCTTGACCGGCTTCGGCTTCTTCCGTCGTGGCAGTTGTTGTCGCTTCAGCCGCGACGCGACTCGCTTCTTCAGGCGAAATCGGCGCGGCGGCGGTCTCCGCTTCACGCGCCGCACGCGCTTCCGCTTCGCGCTGAAGGGCGGCGATGGCCGCGCGCGGGTCAATCGGCTCGGATGCGGCGTCTGCGTCATCCGTGGGCGCATTTTCTTCTTGCGTTGCCGTCGGATCGGCTGCGAAGAGGTCGCTCGCTTCTGCATCAGCCTCCTCAGCATTATTGTCGGCGGTAGTTAGGTTCACGTCCTCCGTAGAATTCTCGGCCACTTCCTCCGTGGAGACCTCAGCGGGGCCGGCTTCGGCGACCGTCGGCGTTTCGACAGCTTCATTGGCTGACGATTGAGTGTCGCCGGCGCTGACATCGCTGCTTGCCGTCACAGCATCTTCCTGCGCGGTTTCCTTTGGGCGGTTACCGCCGTTCATCTGGAAAAGAAGAAAAATGCCGAGCGCTGCGGCGGCGAAAAAGCCGAACAGGATCAGACCCGGCGAGTTTCCAGCGTTGTCATCAACGAGCGCAGATGCGGCCGCTTTTTCTTCAGGTTCCGATGCGTCGCCGCTGTCCGTCGCGTCAGTGTCAGCAGCCTCGCTTGCGGCCTTTTCGACGCTTTTGTCGTCATCGTCCACTTCAACGGCGGTTGGCGCCTCAACGACTTCCGCTTCAACTTCAGGCGCCTGATCCGTTGTTTCTGCGGCCGCCTTTTCCGGATCATTAGTGTCAGATTTTTTGTCGTTGTCAGACATGACGGTCACTCCAAGGGCGCTGCAATGCAAAAAAGATTTGTTATTCCTTAACCAACGCCCCCATGGCGCTCAAGAACTGAATTCGGCCGCTTGAATAAGTTCGACCATCGATTGCGCCGACATCGTCTCCGCCACTTCGATACGGTCGAAGGGGCCTGACGCCGCCCGTTGCGCGACCGCGTCGCTCAAGCAGGCAGCAAACAGCGTTGCGTTTATCTGGAGGCCCCGTGTCCCCGACAATTGCTTGAGGAAGATTTCAGCGGTCCGCGGCGAGAATAAGGCGATCCAAATCGCGGTCTTATCGCTGAAAGCCGCCTTCGCCTCCGCCGACAGTTCGTCGCGCGCGCGTGCTTGATAAAGCGTCAGTCTGGCCGCGCTGATATTCTCCTCTTCCAGCGCGGCGATGAGATCGCCCGCCCGCGCAGCGCCGGCGACATGCAGCACGCGGCCGCCGGGCGGCGAAGATGTTATGAGTTGCGCAAGCGCATTTACGTCGCCGCTCGCCACGTGCACAGCGTCGAACCTCACCCGGCGCGCTTCGGCGGCCGTGGCGGCTCCGACCGCGTAGGCTGGAAGCGTTCGATCGGCGCAATTCGCGGCGAAGGCGCGCACGCCGTTGGCGGATGTGAAAGCGAGCGCGCCGACGCCCGTCAGATCAACGCGCGCTTCGTCAATTTCAATATCCATCGCGGGCGATAGGATCGGCCGCAGTCCCGCCGCCGCCGCCAATTCGGCGAAGGCCGCGCCGTCAGGGTCGGGGCGCGTCACGATCACTTGCGGGCGGTCGTCGGACACCGTGATACTTTCCTCTTGCATTTTAAGGGGCTTAACGCTCCATGCCTTTATGGCGCTGTCGAAATCCTATCACGATCAGGACCTTCTTGTCCTTGGCATTGAGACAAGCTGCGACGACACCGGCGCGTCGGTAGTTCGCCGCAATGCCGACGGAACCTGCGCTGTTCTTTCCAACGAAGTCTGGGACCAGCATGACCGGCATCGCGCCTATGGCGGCGTCGTCCCGGAAATCGCCGCACGCAGTCACGTGGAGCGGGTCGATCTGATCATCGATAAAGCGATGCGCGCTGCGGATGTCGGCTATGGCGATCTCGACGCGATCGCGGCGACAGCCGGCCCCGGCCTTGTGGGCGGCGTTATGGTCGGTCTGACGGCCGGCAAGGCGCTCAGTATGGCGCACGCCAAACCGCTTATTCCCGTCAATCATTTGGAAGGGCACGCCTTGTCCGTGCGCATCACGGAAGCCGCGCCTTTTCCTTATCTCCTGTTGTTGATTTCCGGCGGCCATACGCAATTGATCCATGTGCGGGGGCTTGGGTCTTATGAACGGCTGGGCTCCACCATTGACGATGCGGCGGGGGAGGCGTTCGACAAGACCGCCAAGCTTTTGGGCCTTGGCCAGCCCGGCGGGCCGGCGGTGGAAGCGGCGGCGACGGGTGGCGACCCGTCACGGTATGACTTTCCCCGTCCGCTTCTGAAGCGGGCCGGATGCGACTTTTCTCTTTCAGGACTGAAAACGGCCGTGCGGCTCGCGGCGGAAGCTGAACCGTCGCCCGACGCCGGGACGACCGCCGATCTCGCGGCGGCGTTTCAGGCGGCGATCGCGGATCATCTCGCAAGGCGCACAGCGCGCGCCATGGCGGCCCTTGAGGGCTTCTCGCCGGAGCCCGCGCTCGTGGTCGCCGGCGGCGTTGCGGCGAACGGCGCAATCAGGAAGGCGCTGTCCGCGCTTTGCCAAACGCAAGGGTGGAAGATGATCGTTCCGCCGGTGAAATATTGCACCGACAATGGCGCCATGATCGCCTTCGCCGGCGCTGAGCGCCTGGCCGCAGGTCTGGCGCCGTCGCTTGAAGAAAGCCTGGCGCTTGCGCCGCGCGCGCGTTGGCCATTGGCGGCTCCGCCCCGCGGACGGGAATTCGGCGGCGGCAAGAAGGGCCCCAAGGCGTAAAGTAGGGCCTAACATTGAATGCGACTTATGAATCCGTGTTAGGCAGTCGTTTCGAATGTCTTAACAACTGAGGGAGAATGCGCATGTCTAATGTCTACGCTATCAACAAAGTGGTGGGCACGTCGAAGAAATCGATCGAGGATGCGATCGAAAATGCGATCACGACGGCGGCCAAGACCGTTAAAAATCTCGATTGGTTCGAAGTCGTCGAGACCCGCGGTTACATTGATGACGACAAGGTCGCCTATTATCAGGTCGCGCTTGAACTCGGCTTCCGCTACGAGAAAAAGTAACGCTGATGGCGAATTCAAAGGGGCGTAATATGGCTGAGAAAATCATCAATGATGAAGCGATGGACGTGATCTTTCGCGAGGCGCGCACGCATAATGGCTGGGAGAAACGGCCGGTCGCCGACGCCTTGATGCAAGCGGTTTATGATTTGATGAAGTGGGGTCCGACATCGGCCAATTGCTTCCCGGCGCGTTATATCTTCGTTTCTTCCGAGGCAGGCAAAGAGCGCCTCAAGCCGCATCTCGCGGAAGGCAATCTTGAGAAAACAATGGCGGCGCCCGTGTGTGTAATCATAGGCCACGATATGGAGTTTTACGAGAAATTGCCCGAGCTTTTTCCGCATACGGACGCAAAGAGCTGGTTCGTCGGCAATGAAGACCTGATTAAAGAAACCGCGTTCCGGAACGGGACTTTGCAAGGGGCCTATTTCATGATCGCCGCGCGCGCGCTTGGTCTCGATTGCGGGCCGATGTCGGGCTTTGACAAAGACGGCGTCGATAAGGAGTTCTTCGCTGGGACGAACGTCAAGTCCAATTTTCTTTGCAATATTGGTTACGGTACGGATGAAAACCTGTTCGACCGTTCCCCGCGCCCCGCCTTCAGCGACGTTTGCAATATCGTTTGACGGCGGCCTCAAAGCGCTCCCAGGGGAAATCCGCGCCAGGGTCCGTGCGGCGGTTAGGGTCTAACTTGGCGTGGGAGACGACGTGGCGCAGGTTCGGATATTTGCCCCAGGCATAACGGACGATGCGGGCTGCGGCGTCCACCTGCCAGGATGAGAACGGATCCTCGCCGTTCGCGCGATTAACGATCTCGATTGCGAGCGAGGAATGGTTGATCCGCGTTTTGCCTTCCCAGACATCCGGGTGGCGACAGGCGTTGCGCACATGCCAGCAGGCGCGCGTCTCCGGCGCTGTCGCCCAGATCACGCGGCCATGGCCTGCTTCGTCCTCATCGGGAATCAGCCAGTGAAAGCTGGCGCGGGCGTCGCGCATCACGGAAAAAGCGCCGGCGCTAGACCCGCCCGCCGTTGCGTGGATGACGATGGTCCTGATCCCCAGCGTCGGATCGAACAGCCGCGCCGAGGTGCAGACCGGCCATACCTTGTGGGCTAACGGAAACCAGACCTCGTCTTTTAGGGGCGCGAGCGGCGGGCTCGCGTCTGCGGCGAGATCGAATTGAAAGGATTTGGGATCGCGCAAAGATTGAGCGCTGTATCCAGTGGTGAATGACGTCATTATTGACTACTCCAACATTCATTCACCTGCACGAGATTTGGGTTCCCTATTGCGTAATTCAAGAAGCTGAAAGAAGAAAAAGACGATGCTGACGCTCGCCCTCGATACCGCCTTGCAGGCCTGCTCCGTCGCGATTGTCCGCGACGGCGCGCCGATGGCTGTCGTTGCTTCGCCTCTGGTGAAAGGCCATGCCGAACGCATCGCGCCGATGGTCCGGTCTGCTTTGGCCGAAGCGGGCGTCGAAGTGGCGTCGCTGGACCGGGTCGGGGTCGTCGTCGGGCCGGGCGGCTTTACGGGCGTCAGGGTAGGGCTCGCCTTCGCGCGCAGCCTGTCGCTCGGCGTTAAAGCCGAAGTAGTGGGCTTGAACAGCCTGAAGGCGCTGTCGATCATGGTTAAGGGCGCGTCGCTCGTCGCGTCCGTCATCGACGCGCGCCGCAACCAGGTTTACGCCGCTCTTTACGATGACGCCGGGAAGGAATTGCTCGCGCCGTTCGTTGCGGCGCCGGAAGCGGCCTTGCGCCGTCTGCGTGATGCTGCTGGCGGGAACGCAACGACGAGCATTGGTTCCGGCGCGGCGTTGATTGGCGCAGAAGGCGCCGGTTGGGAAATCTTCCCCGGCGACGGCCAGATCGATGTGTTAACGCTGGCGCAATTTTGCGAGAGCGCGGCGATCAGCGACCATCCCCCGGCGCCGCTCTACCTGCGCCCGCCCGATGCGAAAGCAGCAGGCGCTTCTCTGTTCGAAATGGCGAGCCGTCCGTGACCGGAGAGCGCTCTTGGGCGGTGCGCCGGGCGGGGATCGACGATCTGGCCATCCTTATTGACTTGGAGGCGGCGGCGTTCGGGCAAGCGAGTTGGGGCGGCGAAGGGGTGCGCACGGCGTTGATCTCACCCGGCGCCGAAGCGCTCCTCGCGTCCGACGACCGTCGTCAGCCGGCGGGCTTCGCCTTCTGGCGCCAGGCGGGCGACGAGGCGGAAATCCTGTCGATTGGCGTCGATCCGGCTCACCGCCGCCGCGGTCTCGCCATGCGGCTGCTTGATGAAATTATTGCAGCGGTTGAGGGCAATGGAGCGGCGGCCCTTTTTCTGGAAGTAGACGGCGGCAATGGCGCAGCGGCGGCGCTGTACGAGAAAGCGGGGTTCGAGACCGTCGGCGCGCGTAAAGCCTACTACCGCAACGGCGCCGACGCATTGATTATGCGACACAGTCTCAATACGCCCCATTAAGTTGCGTCGGGCCTGCGCGCCGTGATTAAAGAAGCTTTAAAGACCAACCCCTCGTGCGAAAGGCGGCGGCCATGGATCGGCTGGAAAAACTCTGCATCGAAAAAGGCATGCGCATGACCGAACAACGCCGCGTCATCGCGCGCGTACTCTCGGTCTCCGACGATCACCCGGATGTGGAAGAAATTCACCGGCGCGCCTCCGAAATCGACGACCGGATTTCGATCGCCACCGTCTATCGGACGATGCGGTTGTTTGAGGAGTCAGGCGTCGTCGAACGCCATGATTTCCAGGACGGCCGTTCGCGATATGAGGAAGCCTCCGATGACCATCATGACCACCTGATCGATTTGCGCTCAGGCGACGTCATCGAATTCGTCAACGAAGAGATCGAAAAACTGCAGCATCGCATCGCCGAGGAGCACGGATATAAACTTGTTGCGCACAGGCTCGAACTCTACGGCGTACCGCTCAAAGACACGGCAAAAGATTAAAGGCAGATCGTGCGTACGGGGGTGTTTATTGCGCCGCACCGGCGCTTTTTGACGGGCAGTAAGCGGCGTTCAGGATTTCGCCCTGACCCGGCGCCTGCACAACCACCGCGCACCCCATCTGGTCCATCGGCTGGTCGATCATGACGCTTCGTTTCGGCGAGGCCAGGAAATCGAGCGCTTTCACTTCATTCACGATATTGGCGTTCTTGAAGGTAAGCCCGGCGTTGGCGCCGCCCTTCACGTGGGTTTCGGCCTGTTTATAGAACGAGACCAGAAAAACGCTTTGATCCGAAGAAAGATTATCGAGCGCGACTTCAATTTGCTCGCCCTTTGACGCCTGAAAGCGGATGGAAGGGGCCACCGCGGGCATAAGGTTGGTCTCGATCGCTTCTTCGACCTCGGCGAAGTGGGATCCGACGACGCTCTTTGATCCGTTCACCACCACTTGCGGGGTGAAAACGATCGGGCGTCCGCGAAGATTATTGTTATAGTTTCGCTGGCGGTCGGCGTAGGAAGGATCCGCGAACGGATCAGACCACCGCCCATTGCGGCCTGCGACAATGTTATCCCAGTAATCCACATGCCAGGAGAGGGCGACGATATCGGGCCGCTCGGCGAGCTTGGCGAAATATTCCGTCGCTTTCGGGCAATTCTCGCATGCTTGCGACACAAACATCTCCACGACAACGGGCGAGCGGGCTTCCAGCAAATCTTCGGCATGCGCCTGAAGGCTTATGCTGACGCCCATCACGGCGGCGGAGATTTTTATGAAACGCAACAGATTCATGAGCTTTTCGTTTTTTATCCTTATCGCGGATCGCGCCGCTTCCTTCAATCGCACCAACTGTCACAACTGCGCGACCGTTAAGCGAGCCGGAATTGCCGCGCTTATTGATTCCGCTATCCGCCTGACGCATAGATGCGCGCCTTATGTCTGAAATAGAGCATCAAAAGTCTAAATCAGTGTTTATCCGCACCTATGGGTGTCAGATGAACGTCTATGATTCAGAACGGATGACGGGCCTTCTGAAGCCGCTCGGCTATCATGTGGCCGATGCGCCGGATGACGCCGACCTCGTCATTTTGAACACGTGCCATATCCGCGAAAAGGCCGCTGAAAAGGTCTACTCCGAGCTCGGACGCTTAAAGAAGCTGAAGGACAGAAAGGCCGCCGCCGGCGGCGCGATGACCCTTGCGGTCGCCGGTTGCGTGGCGCAGGCGGAGGGCCCTGAAATCACCGCTCGCGCGCCTCAGGTCGATCTCGTTTTCGGACCTCAGGCCTATCACCGGCTGCCGGAGATGCTGGCGCGGAACGCTCGGGAAGCCGGCGAGGTTCTGGAAACCGATTTCGCCGTTGAAGAGAAATTCGACCGTCTGGCGGCGCGCAAGGCCGAAGGGCCGACCGCCTTCCTGACCGTGCAGGAAGGATGCGATAAATTCTGCACATTTTGCGTCGTGCCCTATACGCGGGGCGCCGAAGTCTCGCGGCCAGTGGACGCCATCGTCGCAGAGGCGCGCGCACTCGCCGCGCAGGGCGTGCGCGAGATCACGCTCCTCGGGCAGAACGTAAACGCCTGGGCGTCGCCGCCCCCGGAAGGACATTTTGGCGCCGAAATTCAGCCTAACGCAGATGGTTCATGGGGGCTTGGCCAGCTTTGCCGACACCTTGCAAAAATTGACGGGCTCGATCGCCTCCGGTTCACCACATCGCATCCGCGCGACATGGATGACGCGCTGATCGACGCCCTCGGCGACGAAGAAAAACTGATGCCTTATCTGCATTTGCCGGTGCAGGCGGGGTCCGACCGGATGCTGAAAGCCATGAACCGCGGCCATACCGCGGAGGCTTATCGCGCCCTCATTGCCCGGATCCGCGCCGCACGGCCCGATATCGCCTTGTCGGGGGACTTCATCGTTGGTTTTCCAGGCGAAACGACTGAGGATTTTGAGGAAACTTTGGCGCTGGTGAGCGATATTTCATACGCGTCGGCCTATTCGTTCAAATATTCCCGCCGTCCCGGAACGCCGGGGGCCGCTATGCCGAAACAGGTGCCGGAACCGGAAAAAGACGCGCGTCTCGCGCGCCTGCAGGCGCTCCTGGAAGACCAGAAACAAGCCTTCAATCGCGCTCAGAAAGGCGCAATTCTGCCGGTGCTTTTTGAGAAAACGGGCCGGCACGACGGCCAGTTGATCGGCCGATCCCCCTATTTGCAAAGCGTTCACGTCGAGGCGCCACAATCCATGATAGGATGTATCGAAGAGGTGCGAATTGAGGCCGTCACGCCGAATGCGCTGGCCGGCGCCCTTAACGGATAGGCGCATTCTTGTGCATCCGATCGTGAAAGCCGCTTCGCCATGGGAGACATTTTGAGCACTGAAGCCGTTGCGCATGTTACGTTTGACGACAACCGCCTGATCGCAGAGCTTGCAGGCGAGCATGATGCGCATTTCATGATCCTTGAAGAAGCGTTCGGCGTACGGATTGATCCGCGCGGCAATCGGCTCGCAGTTTCCGGCGACCTGGAAGCCCGCGAACAGGCGCTCGGGGCCTTGAAAAACCTTTATGGCCGTCTTGAGCGCGGCGAAGCGCTTTCGGTCGGCGACGTGCGGGCCGCTGGTAATGTGGCGGCGGCGCCTGAAAAGGGGGCGACGGACACGCAGAATACTGACATTTCGATTCGCACGCCGAAACGGACGATCCGGCCGCGCTCCTCTAATCAAGCTAGCTATCTCGGCGCGCTACGCAACAATGATCTGACCTTCGGGGTCGGACCCGCCGGCACCGGCAAGACCTATCTTGCGGTGGCGCATGCGGTCGGGCTCTTAATGTCGGGCGCGGTTGAACGGATTATCCTTTCGCGCCCCGCGGTGGAGGCCGGTGAGCAAATCGGTTTCTTGCCGGGCGACATGAAGGAAAAAGTCGATCCTTACATGCGCCCGCTATACGACTCTCTCTATGATATGCTCTACACGGATTATGTGGATCGGCGCCTTGGGTCCGGCGAGATCGAAATCGCCCCGCTCGCTTTCATGCGCGGACGGACCCTGACCCGGGCGGCTGTCATTCTGGATGAGGCGCAAAACGCGACGGTCGCGCAAATAAAAATGTTCATGACGCGCCTCGGCGAAGGCTCGCATATGGTGGTGACGGGCGATCCGACGCAAACGGACCTCGCGCCCGGCGTCGCGTCTGGTCTCGCTGATGCGCTCTCGCTGCTTGAGGGCGTTGAAAGCGTGGCGGTGGCGCGGTTCACAGCGGTTGACGTGGTGCGTCACCCGCTCGTGTCGCGGATTATCAAGGCATATGAGCGGCGAGATGGCGGGCGATCCTGAAGTCTCACGAGTGATCGACATCCGTGTGGACGATGAGAGCTGGCGTAGTATCGCAGTCGATCATCTGGTCGGCGAATGCTGCGCGGCGGCGCGTGCGGCTGCGCCCGCGCTCGACGGTTCTGTCTCGTTTCTATTTACGGACGACGCGGCCATGAAAACCCTCAACGCGTCCTTTCGCGATGTGGATAAGCCGACCAATGTTTTATCGTTTCCGTCGGGCGATGCGGCGCAGGCGTTTCTTGGGGATGTGGCGCTTGGGTTTGAGACCTGCGCGCGCCAGGCCGCAGATGGCGGCGTTGCGTTGGCGGACCACGCGGCCCACCTTATTGTCCATGGGCTACTGCATCTGGTAGGTTATGATCACCAAACGGACGATGACGCTGGCGTGATGGAAAAGCTCGAGGTCAGGATTCTGGCGCAACTGGGCGTCAACAATCCCTATGAGGGGTGCGACGAATGACGAGCGAGACGGCCGGCGGCTCGAAAGACGAACGCGAACGTTCGGCGCAAGGCTCGGGCGGCATATTCGCAAAATTTAGAGCGGCCTTCGGCAAAACGCCCGCGGAAGATGGGCTCGCGGCGACGATCGAAAAGACCGAAAGCGCTTCTGGCGACCAGCTTCCGCGCACGCGGCGCGAAATGATCGAGCGGGTCATCGCCTTTGACGAAAAACGCGTGGTCGACGTCATGGCGCCGCGCGCCGACATTGTGGCGCTCGACGTCTCGACCCCGATGCAGGATCTGATCGAAGCATTCGCCGAGGCCGGCCATTCGCGCATGCCCGTCTATCGCGGCGATCTCGATGACCCCATCGGCATGGCGCACATCAAGGACGTGGTCAATTTGCTCGCCAATCCGATGGAGGCCGAAGGCGACGCCGCGCCGATCCTGAAATCGATATTGCGGGAAATCCTCTATGTGCCGCCGTCCATGCGCATCATCGATTTGCTCCTTCGAATGCAGTCGTCGCGCATTCACATGGCGCTGGTGATCGACGAATTTGGCGGCACCGACGGTCTTTTGACCATCGAAGATCTCGTTGAGCAGATTGTCGGCGATATTAACGACGAACATGACGACGATCAGGAACCCATGATCGTCGTTCGCGCCGACGGCGGTTGGGAGGCGGATGCGCGCGTCGAACTTGAGGAATTCGCGAATTTTACCGGCGTCAATATTGACCGCGATCATGATGAAGAAGAGGTCGATACGCTGGGCGGTCTCGTCTTCTCCCTCGCGGGACGCGTCCCTCAACGCGGCGAAGTGCTTTCTCATCCCTCAGGGCTCGACTTTGAAGTGAAAGAAGCCGATGCGCGCAAAATCAGAAAAATCCTGGTCCGCCGCCGCGCCGTCGCCGCTGATGCGCTTGCGAATGCGGCTGAATAATGGTCGCTGACACGAAAGGCGCGCAGGCGCTGCGCCGCTTCCACCACACGTTTTCTCAATTACGCGGATGGCGCCGCCGGGGCGTCAGCTTCGCTTCAGGCGTCGCGGCGGCGCTGGCGCTCGCGCCGTTCTATTTCCTTCCTCTGTTGGCGTTAAGCTTCACGATACTGATTATTTTGCTCGACGGCGCCGCAGAAGCGAAGCGCCCCATTCGTACCGCCGCGATGATCGGTTGGTTTTTTGGGTTCGGCTATTTCCTTGTTGGGCTCTATTGGCTTGGCTTCGCCTTTCTGGTGCAGGCGGATCAATTCGCCTGGATGATTCCGTTTGCAGTTTCCGGCATGCCGGCGTTTCTGGCGTTTTTTTACGCGAGCGCATGCGCGCTTGCGGTGGCGTTCTGGCGGCAGGGATGGCGCCGGGGTGTTGTCTTTGCGCTCTCATTGATGATCTTTGAATATGCGCGGGGTCATATTTTGACAGGATTGCCGTGGAACCTGCCTGGTCAAGCTTTGGCGGGCACCGCGGTCGGCGCGCAAACAGCGGCGATCTGGGGCGCTTACGGCCTCAGTCTGGCGGCGGCGCTTCTCGCGCTAGCGCCGGCGATGACGATCGACCGTCACGGCGCGCGTTGGCGAGGAACGCTGATCATGGCCGGCGGGACTGCTGTGCTCTTCGCTGTCGGCGTGCTCCGCCTCGCCATGATCGGCCCCGATACGCATGCGAACACACATGTCCGCATCGTCCAGCCGAGTATTGCGCAAACGGAGAAAATCGACCCTCAGTTTTGGTGGCGCAATTTTGAGCGTCACCTTGATCTATCGAAAGGGATAGAGGCCAGCGATGCGCAGGTCTTTGTGATCTGGCCTGAAAACGGCGTGCCCGTCATCGATGAGGTGGACGAGGCGCTGAGCGAGCTCTCCGCCGCGCTGCCTGACAATGCAACGCTGATCGCCGGGTCCGTGCGGCGTGAGGAAGATGCGCAAGGAACGCAAAGATTTTTCAACTCTATCGCGTTTGTCGAACCAACGCCGGAAGGGCGCCGCGCCGTTGCGCATTACGACAAGCACCACCTTGTGCCCTTCGGCGAATATCTGCCGTTAAAGGGCGTTCTGCGCGCGCTTGGCCTATCCCAGCTTGCGCCGTTTGAAGACGGATTCACGCCCGGCGCCGGGCCGCAGGCGTTCTCGTTTCGCGGGCCCTCATTCGCGCCGCTTATTTGCTACGAGGCGATTTTTCCAGGCGCGATGTATCCCAAAGGACGCCGGCCCGAGTGGCTGGTGACCGTCACTAATGACGCCTGGTATGGAGATACGTCCGGCCCGCGCCAGCACCTTGATCAGGCGCGCTTGCGGTCCATTGAAACCGGGTTGCCGATGGCGCGAGCCGCCAACACAGGGATTTCCGCTCTTATTGACGCGCGGGGCGTCTACGTTGCTCGGCTGCCGCTTTACGAGACCGGCGCTGTCGACGCACCGCTGCCGAAACCGCTGAAAGGAACGATTTACGCGGCTGTCGGCGACTCTTTCTTTATTCTGATGGTTTTGGCGTTGGCCGTGGTGGC
>JBCAXE010000015.1:0-12916 GCA_038534195.1 Pseudomonadota bacterium | reverse complement strand
TTGGCCTTTATTCTCAATCTTCACGTGTCGGAAAAAGTGTTATATAACATCACGAAGGGAGAGTATTTGAGAACGCGTCAGGGAGGCGCGCGTTCTTCATTTGGGGCGAAAAATGAAAAAGACTAAATCTCCGCATCCAGTCGATGTCCACGTTGGCGCGCGCGTAAAACTCAGAAGAACACTGATCGGCATGAGCCAGGATAAGCTGGGCGAAGCGCTGGGCCTGACCTTCCAGCAAATCCAAAAATACGAGAAGGGCGTTAATCGCATTGGCGCAAGCCGTGTCTTCGAGATCTCCAAGATTCTCGATGTACCGATCCAGTATTTATTTGACGATTATGATTATTCATCAAACGCACCTGCCCAAGGCTTCGCCGAAGGCAACGGCGACGCCTCGTTCATGGAGCTTTTGAATACGCCGGACGGCGTTCAGCTTTGCCGCTATTACGCAGAGATCGAAGATCCGAAGGTGAAAAAACGGGTCCTTGATCTGGTGCGGGCGATCGCTGAGGGCGAGAAAGCCGGCGCTGACTAAGTTTCCTGCCGTCAAAAACAGAGCCATAGACAGCGCGGATGCGTTTGGGTACAAGCCGTGCCGAAACACATAAACTTTTCTTTATATGGAAGGGAGCGCAGGTTCCATGGCCCGCCAGTCTTATCTTTTCACCAGCGAAAGCGTCTCTGAAGGCCATCCTGACAAGGTATGTGATCGCATTTCTGATGAGATTGTCGATCTCATCTATCGCGAAGCTGTCGCCAATGGCATGAACCCCTGGGACGTGCGCGTCGCGGCCGAAACCCTCACAACCACCAATAAAGTCGTCATCGGCGGCGAGGTTCGCGTGCCCGAAGCGCTTTATGCTGGGGGCGGCAAAGTGAAAGCGGAACCCATCGTGGAGGCGGCCCGCGCTGCGATCAAATCGATCGGCTATGAGCAAGACGGCTTCCACTGGAAGACCGCCGATGTGGACGTTCTTCTCCACAGTCAGTCTGCGGACATTGCGCAAGGCGTCGATAAAGCGGCCGACGCAAATGCGGAAGGCGCGGGCGATCAGGGCATCATGTTCGGTTATGCTTGCAAGGAAACGCCGGCGCTGATGCCGGCCCCGATCTATTACAGCCACAAGATTCTCGAATTGATGGCCGCCGCGCGGCACAAAGGCGAAGGCGATGCGGGTTCGCTCGGTCCGGACGCGAAAAGTCAGGTCACGGTTCATTATGAAAATGGCAAACCCGCCGCGGCTACCAGCATCGTCGTCTCGACCCAGCATCTTGATGAAAGCTGGGATTCGGACAAAGTCCGCACCGTCGTGGAGCCTTATGTGCGTGAAGCGCTAAGCGGCCTTGAGATCGCGCCTGATTGCGCCTGGCACGTCAATCCCACGGGCAAGTTCGTCATCGGCGGACCGGACGGCGACGCCGGCCTCACCGGGCGCAAGATTATCGTCGACACCTATGGCGGCGCGGCGCCCCATGGCGGCGGGGCTTTCTCCGGTAAAGACACGACCAAGGTTGACCGGTCGGCGGCGTATGCGGCGCGGTATCTAGCGAAAAACGTGGTGGCTTCCGGCGCCGCGGAACGCTGCACCATTCAGCTTTCCTATGCGATCGGCGTTGCTCAGCCCTTGTCGATCTATGTGGACCAACACGGCACAGGCGAGTATGCGGACGAGGCGATTGAGCGCGCGCTTGGCGATGTGATGGACTTGTCGCCGTCAGGCATCCGTCGTCACCTTGACCTCAATAAACCGATCTATGCGCGCACCGCCGCTTACGGTCATTTTGGTCGCGAGCCTGACGCCGATGGCGGATTTTCCTGGGAAAAGACAGACCTTGTGGATGCTCTAAAGGCGGCGCTCGCCTAGCGTCTTCAAACCGCATCACAGTTTCGAGAAGCCCCGCATTGCGGGGCTTTTTCTGTTATTATGGCCGCATCGACACGTGAGGAACCTATGCGGATACCTATTTTGGCGAGCGCCCTTTTTCTGGCGGCTTTTTCACAGCCCGGCTGTGCGCAAGAGGATTCCGCGCCTGAGCTTGAGGCCGCGCCGGCGCCGGAACAAGCGCTCGGCGATCCGGCTGTGGCTGCGGCGGCGGCGCTTCGCGAGGCGGTGCGTCGCATTGATCCGACTGCTGAGTTTGGCGCAAGCGGCGCAACGTTTCGCGTCAACACGGTGCCTGTTACGCTCGTCTATGATACGAACGCTGACCGCATGCGTCTTGTGTCAGCCGTTACGGCGCTTGATGAAATCGAACCGGAAATCATGATCCGCCTGATGCAAGCGAATTTCGAAAGCGCGCTCGACGCGCGGTACGCGATTGCGCAAGGCGTCGTCTGGGCGACATTCATTCATCCGCTGTCATCCATCACCCCTGATGAATTTGGCTCCGGCCTCGGGCAAACGGTGAACCTCGTCACCACGTTCGGGTCCAGCTACACCTCTGGCGCAATTGTTTTTGGCGGCGGGGACAGCGCCACGGACGAGGGCGCGTTGATCGAGGAATTGCGCGAAAAGAGCAACGACATATAGAGCGCGTTCGCAAACGGCGGGCGTTGGGTTTTGCGACAAAACAAGCGTAAACAAAGACTTGGACCACATCCCTTGGTTCAAAGATTTTTGGATGTGGTCCAGCCGCGCTTCTGTCATAAGGGCGCCCTTATGACAGAGAATAAGCCTTACATTCCGCGTCTCTATGGAAGGCGGCAGGATAAACCGCTGAAAGCGCGTCAGGCGCGGCTGATGACGTCGTTGCTGCCGGCGGTAGCCGTTCCGCTAGCCGAGCATGCGCCGCTCGATATCGCGGCCCTGTTTCCGGGCGGGCCTGAGATTTGGCTGGAGGTCGGCTTTGGCGGCGGCGAGCATCTCGCCTGGCAAGCCGCGCAAAACCCCGAGGTTGGCATGATCGGCGCCGAGCCTTTCATTAATGGCGTGGCGAAACTGCTGACGCAAATTGAAGACCAAAATCTCGGCAATATTAAAATTCACCATGGCGACGCGCGTCCGCTCCTGGAAGCAATCCCGGCTGGCGCCCTGTCGCGTTTCTTTGTCTTGCACCCCGATCCATGGCCTAAAAAACGCCATCACAAACGGCGCATGATCTCGCCGTGGTTCTTCGACGTTGTGGCGCGGCTCCTGAAATCCGGCGGTGAATTGCGCGTGGCGTCGGATATTCCCGACTATATCCGTTGGACGCTGATGCATGCGCAGGGCGCGCCTGACTTTCAGTGGACTGCTGAGTCGCCGTCCGATTGGCTTGATCGCGCGCCCGACTGGCCGGAGACGCGCTATGAGGCAAAAGCCCGGCGCGAGGGGCGCCCGCCCGTCTACTTGCGCTTCAGGCGCGTATGAAGATCGGCGCCGATTTTGTGACTTGCGATGGATTATTGAAGCGGGTCAGGATTGGCGCATCGGTTCAGGTAGGGAGTTCGCGCGTGGCGGCATCGAGATTATTTCTGGCGCTGATCATCATGCTGATGACGCCTGCGTGCGTTCGGCTGACCATGGCGTGGACCGACTTGAGCGCCAGCGGACCGACCGCGAACCCGCCGATTACGGCGGGCGGCGCGGCGACGCTTTCTGTCGATGATTGGGAAAGCGCGTCGGCGCCGCAAGTTCGTGAAGCGCTGCAGACAAATGTTTACGGCGTCTTACCGGACGGCGCGCGCACGGCCATTGAAAATCGTCGCGTTGTCGACGCCGAGGCGTTCAACGGCGCGGGCGTCTACGAAGAATTTTCCTTGAGCGTGACGGCGGATTTCAAAGGCGTGTCGCGGGAGGCGCGTTTCATCATGGCGGTGGCGACGCCGGCGAACGTCGTCGGGCCGACGCCGGTGATCCTGATGGAGACCTTTTGCCCAAGATGGGCAACGCTACCGCATCCGGACGCTTATAGACCCGCCGGTGCGCGCGACATGATGAGCGGCGTCGGCGGGTCGATCGCCACGTTCATCTTTGGACGGTACATCTGCACGCCGCCAATAGAGGATATTTTGAACGCTGGATACGCCATCGCGACCATCGCGCCGAGCGAATTCGTGCCCGATCGGCCGGAGCCGGGGCTCGAAGCGTTGCGCCTTCTGTCCGCTGGCCATAGCGACGAGGACACGCGTTGGGGCGCCATCGGGGCCTGGGGTTGGGCGTTCTCGCGGATGGTGGATGCGTTGGAAGGAGACTCCCGATTTGACCGCGAGGCGATGATCGTCTGGGGCCATTCGCGCTACGGTAAAGCCGCGCTTGTGGCGGCGGCTTTCGATGAACGGATCGATGGCGTCATTTCCCACCAGTCCGGCACCGGCGGCGCCTCGCTCAATCGCCAGAAAAAAGGCGAAAGCCTCGCCGCCATCACCGACAGCTATCCGCACTGGTTTGCAAAGACTTACGCGCGATACGCCGGGCGTGAACAGGAAATGCCCATCGACCAGCATCATCTGCTCGCGCTTATTGCGCCGCGGCCTGTCCTCCTCGGTAATGCGCGCCGCGATGTGTGGTCCGATCCTAATGGCGCCTTTCGGGCGGCGAAGGGCGCTGACCCGATCTATCAGCTTTACGGCGTTGGCGGCCTGACGCAGGACCGGCTGAAGCGTTTTAATCCGCAGGCGGATATCGCTTTCTGGATTCGGCCGGGCACCCACGGCGTCGTCAAGGAAGACTGGCCAGCTTTCCTCGCCTTCCTGGACGCGCACTTTAAAGACCCGTCGAGTTAATCCTTTCATTGGCGTCGGCTACGTCAGGCCCACCTAGATACGGACTGTTGCTTCTGAGCCGCCGCCGCTAGGATGGCGCGGAACCGAACTGTTGCGAAGAGGGACGGGAGAGGATCGTTGAGTGAGATATTGGTTGATGAAGAGGCGGGTGAAGCGCCCGCCGATGATTGGCGGTTTCCAGCCTTTTACGAGGCCGCGCCGCAATCCGTCGCGTTTAAGAAGCTGCGCAAGCGTCTTTTGCGGCAAACGCTCGACACGCTGCAGCGCTTCTCTATGGATAAGCCGCGCGCAGACGGCGCGCCGCAAAAATGGCTCGTGTGCCTTTCCGGCGGGAAAGACAGCTATACGCTCTTAACGAGCCTTCTCGACCTGAAATGGCAGGGCGCATTGCGCGCTGAAATCGTCGCCTGCAATCTCGATCAGGGCCAGCCCGGGTTCCCCAAACATGTGTTGCCGGATTATCTGGAAAGTCTCGGCGTCGCCCACCGGATCGTCACCGAGGACACCTACTCCATCGTCAAGGAAAAGACGCCAGAGGGTAAAACCTATTGCGCGCTCTGTTCGCGTCTTCGCCGCGGAGTCCTTTATCGCGTTGCGCGCGAGGAAGGATGCGACGCCATCGTGCTCGGCCATCACCGCGACGACGCGCTGGAGACGTTCATGATGAACCTCTTCCATGGCGGACGTCTCGCCGCCATGCCGCCAAAGCTATTAAATGATGAAGGCGACCTCCACGTGTTGCGTCCGCTTATTCAGTGTGCGGAAGCCGATATTGAGAAATTCGCCAAGCTGGTCGCGTATCCGATTATTCCCTGCAATTTATGCGGGACGCAAGAAGGTTTGCAGCGCGCGATGATGAAAGAGATGCTCACCGATTGGGAACGTCGCCACCCCGGCAGACGCGAGGTGATGTTCCGCGCGCTCCAGAATGTGCGCCCTAGTCATCTCATCGACGAGCGGATTTGGGATTTCAGTCTGCTTTCAGACGAACTTTAAGCGATCCGCCTGTCGCCGCCGCTGAAGAGCATCCCGAACAAGCCGAAGATGAAGGACAAGCCGCCCCACACGACGGCGAAGGCGCCGCCGGCGTAAGCTCCGCCGGGCAGCGTCGCCGGGACGGCTGGTTCGAAGACGTCCATCACGCTTTCCGCAATGTCACGCTTGTAGCTGCGCGCCAGGACCAGCGGTTGCGCATAGTCGCCCACCGCTTCCAATTCGGCGAAATGCGCTGTCAGTTCTTCAAACCGCCGGATGGTGGTCTCGTAGCCGTTGCAGAGCGCATCAAGCAGGCCGTCGGCTGTCTCGCATTCGGCCATGGCTTGCGCGCGCGTATAGTTATAAGCCGCCACATCGCGGTCGAATTGCTCGACAATGGGCCGCAACTCATCGATGCGGCCATTGAGATTTTGCATATATTGCAGCGTGAACCCCGGCGCCTGCGATCCGCCCGCCGCGGCCGCCAGTCCCAGAACAACCGCCAAAAAACGTCCCACCATGGTCGATACCCCTTCCGTCCGCCCGCCGGGCACTATAGCGCGACATTCGGCGATGGGGAGCAGTTTTCTTGATCAATCTGTTGGGGCGCCGCACAAAGAAAAAGCCCGGCGGTCATGAATACCGCCGGGCTTTCCAACATTTAACGGACCAATCTTTTACTGGTCGGTTAGCCCCGGCTCGCCGCTATCGTCGCCGATCGGCGCCATTTCAAGCGGCGCACTTTCGGGTTTGATCATAGCCGGCGTCTCCTCCATGGCGTCGCCCGTCACCGCTTCGGTTCCGGCGTCGATCGCTTCGTCGGCGGCCTCTTCCACCGATTCAGCCGCCTCTTCGACATCGGTCAGAATCTCATCGCTGACTGATTGCGGCGCATCGTCAGCCGCTTCCTGCGCTTGTTCTTTTACCGCTTCAGCGTCGACGCCGCTCACCTGTTCGTCCGCGTCCACATCAAGGACGATCGAGGGATCAGGAGAGTCCAACGGCTCCAGTTCCGCGATCATCGGGTTCGGACGCAGATCGTAGAGCGCGCCGGTGCCCGCATCGACGATTGCGCCGACGCCGCCGCCGATCACAGCGTTTCCAAGGAAACCGGCCCCGCCGCCTGCTGTGACAAGCGATGACAGCTTCGCCGTAACCGGCTTGTAGCCGTCAAGCTCATAGGTCACGTTGAAGTCCCGTTTACGGCTCAGCTGCAGTTTGCATGGCGTCACGCAGGACACCGGGTTGTCGTCATTTGTCGTGATGCGATCCGCGGTGACAGTGGCGCCGGGCGGCGTGCTTTCGAAAATCGCGGTCTCTTTGGTTCCCCGGACAACAGTGGAACATGCGGTCGCGCCCAATAGCGCGACGCCAATTAAAATAACCCTCATGTGATTAGGCCCCTTCAATTCAGTTTTTGCCCCCACTGTTACAGTATAGCGATTATAGTTAAGGGGCAATTCATGCGCGGCTGCGTGCGCCGACGCTCAGGCGCCGCCAAAAACAATTCCTGATTTTCAGGTGACAAACGCGAATTTGGCTCCTATATACGCCTCACATCGCTGTCGATAGTATCGAAAGCGGGCCCGCCGGGCCCGCTTTTTTCATTCCCTGTCGACTGGTTTGAGGCCATCAGGAAGACGGCCCCCGCACCGAATGGGCCCGTTCCGCTTGTTGCGCACGTGTAAAGGAAGGATCGGCTTGACCCCGATTGAGGAGACAATTTCAGCCCTGATCGCCCCGGTTGTGGACGCCGAGGGGTTTGAGCTTGTACGCGTGCGCGTTTCGGGCGCGAAAAACCTGACGCTCCAGATCATGGCCGAACGCCCGGACAAGACGATGACGGCGGAAGATTGCGCGCGGCTTTCGCGCGCGCTGTCGCCGGTGCTGGAAGAGGCTGACCCGATTGAGGGCAAATACGCCCTTGAAGTGTCGTCGCCTGGCATCGATCGCCCGCTCACCCGCTTTTCCGATTACGCCGATTGGGAAGGCTACGAGGCCAAGATTGAACTGAACCGTCTAGTGGAAGGGCGCAAACGGTTGCGCGGCGTTCTCGCCGGCGTCGAAGAGGCGAGCGTGCTCTTTGATATCGACGGCGAAGACGAGACCGCAATGATCCCTTTCGACTGGATCGCCGGCGGCAAACTGGTGCTGACGGATCAGTTGATTGCAGAAAGTTTAAAAGCGGCGAAGGCCGCATCAGTTGACGATGAAACGATGGAGACCACGCATGAGCCTTCCTAACGGAGACACGAAATGACCGCTGTTAGCGCCAACAGGCTGGAGCTTATTCAGATCGCTGACGCGGTCGCTCGCGAGAAGTCGATTGAAAAATCGCTTGTGATTGAAGCGATGGAAGACGCGTTGGCGCGCGCCGCGCGCTCGCGGTACGGCCATGAGACAAATGTGAAGGCGGAAATCAATCCGAGCACCGGCGAGACGAAACTGTGGCGCCTGCTCGAGGTTGTGGAAGAAATCGAAAACGACTCCGCGGAGATTCTCCTTGAGGATGCGCGCTACAAGAACCCGGCGGCGAATGTGGGCGACTTTATTTCTGAGCCGCTCCCGCCGATCGATTTCGGCCGCGTGGCTGCGATGGCCGCGAAGCAGGTGATCACCCAGAAAGTACGCGATGCAGAACGTGATCGTCAGTACGAAGACTACAAAGACCGCATCGGCGAGATTGTGAACGGCATCGTCAAGCGGGTTGAGTATGGTCACGTAATCGTCGATCTCGGCAAGGCCGAAGCGATAGTCCGCCGCGACCAGCAATTACCGCGCGAAGCCTATCGTAACGGCGACCGCGTGCGCGCCTTCATTATGGATGTGCGCCGCGAGCCGCGCGGGCCGCAAATCTTTCTGTCGCGGTCCCATCCGCAATTCATGGCCAAACTCTTCGAGCAGGAAGTGCCGGAGGTTTATGACGGCGTTATCGAAATCAAGGCGGTGGCGCGTGATCCGGGCAGCCGTGCAAAAATCGGCGTTCACTCGAACGATGGCGGGATCGACCCCGTCGGCGCCTGTGTCGGGATGCGCGGCAGCCGCGTTCAGGCGGTGGTGAACGAGCTTGGCGGCGAGAAAATCGATATCGTGCCGTGGTCTGAAGACCAGGCGACGTTCGTTGTGAACGCGCTGGCGCCGGCTGAAGTCGCCAAGGTTGTTCTCGATGAAGAGCTGGAACGGATCGAGGTCGTTGTTCCTGACGAGCAATTGTCTCTTGCGATTGGCCGGCGCGGTCAGAATGTGCGCCTTGCGTCTCAGCTGTCCGGTTTTGAAATCGACATCATGACCGAGGAAGAAGAGAGCGCCAAGCGTCAGGAGGAGTTCCGTCAGCGTACAGAGCTCTTTATGGCGGCGCTCGACGTGGACGACATGATGGCCGGGCTTCTCGTGTCTGAAGGGTTTGCGAAGGTTGAAGAGATCGCCTTTGTGGAGCTCGATGAGTTGATGGAGATTGACGGGTTCGATGAAGAAACCGCGCAGGAGCTCCAGGCGCGGGCCAATGATTTCCTTGAGGAAGAAGCCAAGAAATTGAACGCCCAGCGCATTGAAATGGGTGTTGAAGACGCGGTCGCGGAAATGGAAGGGCTTGATCTGAAAATGGTCATCACCCTTGCGGAAAACGACGTCAAAACCATGGAGGACCTCGCCGGTTGCGCCACAGACGATCTGACGGGCTGGACCGAACGGGTCGACGGTGAGCGCAAACATTATGACGGTATGCTCGAGGCTTATAAGATTGCGCCGGAAGAGGCCGAAGATCTAATCATGCGCGCGCGCGTCGCCGCCGGCTGGGTGACGCAGGAAGAACTAGACCAGGCGCGCGCCGAGGCGGAGGCCGCCGCGGCCGAGGAAGAAGAGGGAGCGCTTGCTGAGCAGTAGCCCTCATTCAGGTTCCAGCACGAACCGCCGGCGCCCGCCGGAGCGAAAATGCATCGTCACGGGCGAAGTGTCGCCGCGCGGCGGGCTCATCCGGTTTGTGCTGGATCCGGACGGGGCGGTGACGCCCGATCTTGCGGAGAATCTGCCGGGCCGCGGGGTCTGGGTCAGCGCTCGCGAGGATATGGTGGCGGCGGCTGTGGCGCGGCGCGCCTTCAACCGAGCGTTCAGCGCCGATGTGTCGGCGGCGGACACGCTCGCGGATGCTGTTGAAGAAGGGTTGCGCAGGCGGGCGCTTGCGGCGATCGGGCTGGCGCGCCGGGCGGGCGCGATGGTGGCCGGGTTCGACCAGGTTGCGGGCGCGCTTAAAGAGCGCAAAGCCGCGCTGTTGATCACGGCCAGCGACGCGTCGACCGACGGTGCGGGAAAGTTAGCGCGCATGGCCGGCGAGGCGCGCATCGTTCGCGCGCTGACATCGCTTCAGCTTTCCGGCGCGCTCGGCCGCGACGGCGTCCGGCACGCGGCGTTGAAAAAACGGTGCGAGGCGGCGGGGTTCGCGCGCGATATTGTTCGCTTTGACGCCTATAGGCAGTCAGCACGCGCCGAAGGAAAAGACCATTAGGCGCTTTTGCGAGCGCCAGCGCCCATAAATAGGGCGCGCCATGTAGACCACAGCGGTTCAGGGCGGTATGTCCTTGATCCGAAAGCCCGCCGCAGCGATTGCGGCGAAACGGAGATTGAATGAGCGACGACGTCGAAACAAAAGCCGAAGACTCAAAGAAACCGGCGCGCAAGCCTCTGTCCCTCAGGCGGACGGAGACCGGCGCCGTGAAGCAGAGTTTTTCTCACGGGCGCACCAAGACTGTCGTTGTGGAAACGAAACGGCGCCGCGTCCTAACGCCGAAAAAGCCCGGCGAGAAAGCGGCTGAGTCAAAATCGACAGCGCCGACGGAAACCAAAGCCAAGGCGCCCGAGCCCGCCAAAGAGCCGGAGAAGCCGCACGGCGAAATTCTGCGCACCCTGTCAGAGGATGAAAAACAGGCCCGCGCCGCAGCGTTGTTAAAGGCGCGCAAGGAAGGCGAAGAGCGCCGCAAGCGCGAGGAAGCCGAACGCGCCGACCGTGAAGCGCGCGAGGCGGCCGAACGTGAAAAGCTCGAGGCTGAGCGCAAGCGCCAGGCGGCCGAAGACGCCAAGCGCGCAAAAGAAGCTGCTGAACGCAAGAAAGCGGAAGAAGAAGCGCAGGCGCTCCTCGAAGCCGAAGATCGTGAACGCAAGAAGCGCGCAGAAGCGAAAGCCGCCGGCAAAGGCAAAGCCGACGCTGAAAAGCCAAAGGCTGACGACGATCCGGATAATCCGCTCGCGAAACTCGGCGGGCGTCTCAAAACGAAGCGTAAGAATCTCGAAAACCGCGCCGGCGATTCAAAAACCAAAGATGCGCCGCGCCGTCGTACCGGGCGTCTGACAATCGCCAATGCGCTTGATGATGATGAGCGTCAGCGCTCGCTGGCGTCTGTTAAACGTGCGCGCGAACGCGAGAAGATGGCGCGCCAGAAACGCGGGGAACAACAGAAAATCGTGCGCGACGTCGTTGTGCCGGAAACAATCACGGTTCAGGAGCTCGCCTCGCGCATGTCGATGCGCGCTGTTGATCTCGTTAAAGAGATGATGAAGCAGGGCCAGATGGTCACCGCCAACGAGGTGATTGATGCGGACACGGCCGAATTAATCGTTGAAGAGCTCGGTCACACCGTGAAGCGCGTCGCGGAAGCGGATGTGGAAGAGGGTCTCTTCGGTGAGGCTGACAGCGCCGACGACATGACCCCGCGCCCGCCGGTGGTCACGATTATGGGGCACGTCGATCACGGCAAGACATCGCTTCTTGACGCTTTGCGCCAGGCCGACGTCGTCTCTGGCGAGGCTGGCGGCATCACCCAGCATATCGGCGCCTATCAGATCGAAGTCGGCAAAGATAAAAAGAAAGTCACCTTCCTTGATACGCCAGGCCACGCTGCGTTTACGCAAATGCGCGCGCGCGGCGCCTCGGTGACCGATATTGTCATTCTGGTGGTCGCGGCTGACGATTCCATCATGCCGCAAACGGTCGAGGCGATTAATCACGCTAAGGCTGCGGAAGTGCCGATCATCGTCGCCATCAACAAGATTGATAAGCCGGAGGCGGACCCTAATCGGGTGCGCACCGACTTGCTCCAACATGAGTTGCAAGTGGAGGGCATGGGCGGCGACATCCAGGATGTGGAGGTTTCTGCCCTTCAGAAAACCAATCTCGACGGGCTTCTTGAGGCGATCCTTCTGCAGGCTGAGCTTTTAGAGCTTAAGGCCAACGCCGACCGCCCCGCGGAAGGCTCCGTTGTGGAAGCGCGCCTCGACAAAGGCCGCGGCGTTGTCGCTACATTCCTCGTTCAGCGAGGCTCCCTGAAGCGCGGCGACATCGTTGTCGTGGGTTCAGAATGGGGCAAAGTCAAAGCGCTCACTGACGATAAGGGCGCCAAGGTCGATGCCGCTGGTCCCGCATTCCCTGTCGAGGTCCTTGGCCTTAACGGCGCGCCGGAGCCAGGCGATCAATTCACCGTCGTCGATACGGAAGCGCGTGCGCGTGAAGTGGCTGAGTTCCGTGACCGTAAGAAGCGCGAACGCGAAGTGGCGAAATCCTCCGGCACCTCGCTTGAACAAATGATGGCGCAGCTTCAGGACGCCGAAATCAAGGAAATGCCGGTCGTCATCAAGGGCGACGTGCAGGGCTCCGTCGAAGCGATTGTCGGCAGTCTTGAAAAGATGTCCACGGATGAAGTGCGCGTGAAAGTGCTCCATACGGGCGTTGGCGGCATCACCGAAAGCGACGTCATTCTCGCTGGCGCGTCGGGCGCGCCGGTCTTTGGTTTCAATGTGCGCGCCTCGAAAAAGGTGCGCGACGAAGCTGAAAAAGAAGGCGTGGAAATCCGCTACTATTCCGTCATCTATGATCTCATTGATGACGTGAAGGGTGTTCTATCCGGCATGCTCGATCCGGAATTGCGCGAGACATTCCTCGGCAACGCCGAAATCCTCGAGGTCTTCTCGATTACGCGCGACGGCAAGAAAAAGGTCGCCGGTTGCCGCGTGGTCGAAGGCTCAGTGCGGCGCGGCGCTAAAGTCCGCCTTATCCGCGACGACACGGTGATCCACGAAGGCGAGCTGTCGCAGCTCAAGCGGTTCAAGGACGATGTCAACGATGTGCCAATGGGCCAGGAATGCGGCATGAGCTTCGCCAATTATGAAGACCTCAAAGTGGGCGATGTGATCGAATGCTTCGCTGTTGAGAAGGTCGCGCGCACGCTCGACTAGGCGATGAAGATTGGG
>JBCAXE010000014.1:0-79159 GCA_038534195.1 Pseudomonadota bacterium | reverse complement strand
CCTCCATCCAGACCAACTATGTTCGACTATTCTGATTTCCACACCGCCCGACGAAGATGGTTGCCCCTCCCTTCGGGCGATCTCACCGTGGCTGCGCTCATTAGAGTCACCGCCGACATGGATCGGATACCTATCGACAAACGGCGTCTACGGCGATCACGACGGTGACTGGGTCAATGAAGACAGCCCGAGGCTGGCGACGTCCATACGCGGTCGGCGGCGTATCAAGGCTGAAGATGACTGGCTTTCGCTGGGCCGGGACTTAGAAATTCCAGTAAAGATATTCCGATTGCCGGGAATCTATGGCCCGGGCCGTTCGGCGCTCGACACAGTGCGGGCCGGAAACGCAAAGCGTATCTATAAAGAAGGCCAAGTCTTTAATCGCGCCCATGTCGACGATATCGCAACCGTTATTCGCGCGAGTATCGATCAGCCGTCCGAGGGTGAAATCTTTAATATCGCTGATGACGATCCGGCGCCGCCGCAGGACGTAATCGCTTATGCTTGCGACCTGCTGGGCGCACCCGTCCCGCCATTGATCCCGATTGAAGAAGCAAATCTCAGCGAGATGGCGACGAGCTTTTATCGAGATAATAAACGCGTTTACAATAAACGCATGAAAGAACTTCTTAACGCCGACTTAAACTATCCTTCGTATAAGGAAGGCCTAAAAGCGATATTTTCATCAGAAAAAGAAGTCAGCGCGATGCATGAATACTAAAGCACCGTATACGGATACGTAGATTGAAAAAAGTTTTTCAACAGGATCGGTACTTCAGATCGCTGATGCTCCGCTGTAATCGCGTTCAGTTTCTCTTTCGAAAAATCAACCAGCCCCTCAAGCGACCCCTCTGCGCGGCGATAACCCATGGACCATTCGCCGAAGGCGCGCTCCTTAATTGAACCACGAAACAGCTCAATGATCCCCGTGTGCCGCTGGTCGGTGTGGATGCGCCTTAGTGTTGCGTCAAGCGCCTCGCGCGGCCCCTCGATCACCTGCATGAAATTGCCTTCCGCATAGACGAGCATCCCCGTTATCCCGTTCCGCCGATTATGCGCGCGCGCTTTCGTCAATAGGGAGTGCAATGCGACCGCCGTCATCGGCGCCGTCTCGGCGCTGGCGTAAACAATCGTCTGTAGCGTTTCGGTGGAGCTGCCCTCATCCATAAAACCGGCATATCCGATAAAAATTGCGATTTTCTTGCGCATCCGGCGGCGCTCCAACCCCGAAAGAGACATAAAGAAATCTTTATATGTGGCTTGGCGAACCGGCGCGGCGTTGATATAAGCCGCTGCGAAACCTTCAAATCCACGAAAAACCTGAGGAAAGCCGCCATGGCCGACAAAGACTACATCGTAAAAGACATCGACCTCGCCGAATGGGGGCGCACCGAAATCGAGATCGCCGAAACGGAAATGCCCGGCCTGATGGCGACGCGCGAGGAATATGGCTCCGCGCAACCGTTGAAGGGCGCGCGCATCGCCGGTTCGCTGCATATGACGATCCAAACCGCTGTCCTGATCCAGACGCTCGAGGCGCTTGGCGCTGACGTGCGCTGGGCGTCCTGCAACATCTATTCGACGCAGGACCACGCCGCGGCGGCGATCGCGGCGGCCGGCACCCCTGTCTTCGCCGTTAAAGGGGAAACGCTCGAGGAGTACTGGGATTACGCCGACAAAATCTTTGAGTGGCCCAACGGAGAGACCGCCAACATGATCCTTGACGATGGCGGCGATGCGACACTGCTTGTACTCCTTGGCGCAGAAGCCGAAACCAACCCCTCGGTTCTCGACAATCCAGGCAACGAGGAAGAAGAAGCCCTGTTCGCCACCATTAAGCGGCGTCTGGAAAAAAATCCCGGCTGGTACTCGAAAGTGAAAGCAAACATTCAAGGCGTCACCGAAGAGACGACCACCGGCGTTCTGCGGCTCTATCAGCGCGAGAAGGCCGGCGATCTGCCGTTCCCGGCGATCAACGTGAACGACTCGGTCACCAAGTCGAAATTCGATAATAAGTATGGCTGCAAGGAATCGCTGGTGGACGGCATTCGCCGCGGGACCGACGTGATGATGGCCGGCAAGACCGCCGTCGTCTGCGGCTATGGCGACGTGGGCAAAGGTTCGGCGGCGTCTCTCGCCGGCGCAGGCGCGCGCGTTATGGTGACGGAAGTCGACCCGATCTGCGCACTGCAAGCGGCTATGGACGGCTTCGAAGTCGTCACCATGGAAGAAGCCGCGCCGCGCGCCGACATCGTGATCACGGCCACCGGCAACAAAGACGTCCTCACTGTCGACCATATGCGCGCCCTCAAAGACATGGCGATTGTCGGCAATATCGGTCACTTCGATAATGAAATTCAGGTCGAGGGCCTGAAGAATTTCAAATGGAAAAACGTCAAGGATCAGGTCGATATGGTGACCTTCCCGGACGGAAAACGCATGCTGCTGCTCTCCCAGGGCCGGCTTTTGAATCTCGGCAATGCAACGGGCCATCCATCCTTCGTGATGTCCGCCTCGTTCACGAACCAGACCCTGGCGCAAATTGAACTTTGGACCAAGGGCGACGACTACGAAAACAAAGTCTACGTCCTGCCAAAACATCTGGACGAGAAAGTCGCTGCTCTCCACCTCGACAAGGTTGGGGCCAACCTTTCGAAATTGTCCACCGAACAAGCTGATTATATCGGTGTCGGACAGAACGGCCCGTTCAAGAATGAGCAATATCGTTACTAGTATTTTTACTATACGAGAATTTTCGGGCGGCCCTTTGGGCCGCCTTTTCTTTTGAATATATTGAACAATTTTGAAACTACACAGGTCAGTATAAATTTTGCCTTTCGCACAAATTTTTGCCATCCTTCCAAGGTGAGATGTAAGCGGATAATTCTTCTGCAATAATAAAAGAACTGCGCCCTTTGTATTGAACGCCGCAAGTTTAACGGGCGGCAAGGCAGTCCCGCCACTGACATTTGTAGCGGGCGGAGAGAAAGACAGATGACTATCTTTCGTATCATTTTTGGATTGCCGATGGCGGCGCTGATTACGCTCGGCCTCTTTGTGTTTATGGCGAATATGATCAAGAGCGAAGCGCCTGTGGCTACGCCGAAGCCGACGCCTGAGATTAATATTCTGGCGAAGATCATCGAGACGCCGATTGCGCCCTCCCAACCGCAGAAACCAAACCCGTTGCCGAACCCGCCGGACCCCGTAACGCCTGACTATGAGGGGAAGAAAACGAATCCAGGAAACAATGGGTGGGGCGCGAAACCCGGCCCGATCGAAAAAGGGCCGCTTGAGTTTGAATCGATTGGGCCGGTTACGCCGGACATTCGGGTTGCCCCGCAATACCCGAACACCTGCCAGTCGCGCGGTGCGGAGGGCGTGGTGCTCGTCCAATTCGATGTGACGCCGGACGGCGACGTTATCAACGTCCAAATCCTGGAATCGGCGAACAGCTGTTTTAACAGCACCGTCGTGCGCGCCGTCTCCCGCTGGAAGTATGCGCCCGGCCGGCGCAACGGCAAACCCGTGGCGCGGCGCGGCGTCATCGAAAAGTTCGTCTTCACCCTGCAGGACTGAAACACATTCCATAGGACGATGGGACGCCGCGCGCGCGAGCGTCCAGGGCTCTGCGGCGCCAATTTGCGCGCTCCGCACATATGGTCGAGCAACATTCATATGCGCCACTATACGGGCGCGAAAATGGGGGAAGATAAGTTTCCCACAAATTGTCCAGTATCTGTCCAAAAAGCCCGTAAACACTGGAGGGCAATGCGCGCAAAAAATCAGCGCGCATGGTTAATTTCTGCACTGCACGATGTCGTTTAAAGACGTATTTCGGGAGAATGGTACCGCCTGGTGGTCTCGAACCACCGACCTCTAGATCCACAATCTAGCGCTCTAACCAACTGAGCTAAGGCGGCACGCTTTTTCCCGGCGGCGCCAACGAGCCCGAAGATGTCGCCGAGAAGCGCGGAAACTATCTCCGGGCCGGGCTTTTTTCAAGCGCCGATTGGGAGCGGCCGACCGATTATTCCGCCGGCTTGCGGAACCGCATCGTCATGCGATCAGTCTCGCCGATCGCCGCAAATGCGTCGCGGTTTTGATCGCCCATGGCGAAACTTGGCGGCAATCGCCACACAAATTCGCCCGAAGCCGGATTATCGGCGGGATTGGCGTTGATGTCCGATTTCTCTTCGAGGACAAATCCGGCGGCTTCAACCATCGCAACAACCGCCTCTTCGCTCATATAGCCGAGAGAACCATCGGCGTCCGCGCCCTCAGCGTCCGGATTTGCTCGATGCTGCACCACGCCCAAAACGCCGCCCGGCTTTAGCATCGCATATGTTTCCGCGAGCGCGACCGCGCCATAGTCGCCGCCGGCGCGATTGAAGTTGTGGAGCGCCCGGATCATGAGGACGGCGTCGGCCTTCTCCTTCATCTCATCCCGCATCTCGCCGAAATGAAATGCGGTGACATCGCCGGTGGCGCCCCACATCGCAGCTTGATCCGGAAATCCAGCCGCCCAGCCGCGAATGCGGTTCATCGTCTCTTCGCTTGGATTCGGCAGCACTTTTTCGAACATTTCGACCGAATAGTTCGCGGCCGCATATTCACCCGCGTCGTCGAGATACGGCACAAGGATTCGCGAATACCAGCCGCCTCCCGGCAGCGTCTCGACCACGGTCATGTCGGGCGTAACGCCAAAGAATGCGAGCGTTTCACCAGGATTGCGCCACTCGTCGCGCGCTTTTTCTTCGTCGCTTCGACCATCGACAACAGTCGCTAACGCTGTTCCGTCAAATGCGGGCGCCGCAGCCTCGGCGGCTTCAAGAGCGCTATTGTCGCCGCCCGGCAGAGACTTGCATGCCGACAATGCGAGAAGAGATGCGCTGCAGAGAATTGCAACGTTCAGGGATGTTTTCATCATTTTATTTTCCTTAATTCCCGATCACCTTATGAGCCGGCGCTCATCGCCTGGATTTCGGCTTTCAGATTTTGAATGCGCGTCGGTCCGCTCGGATGGGTCGACAAAAATTCCGGCGGCGCGCCATTGTTTTGCGCCGCCATTTTTTCCCAGAACCGAACCGCTTCATACGGATTATAGCCGGCGGCCGCCATATAACGCAGACCTTTTTTGTCCGCCTCTGTCTCATGCGAGCGCGAGAACGGTAACGCATTGCCGACGCTTGCGCCAAGACCATAGATTTGCATCCACGCCTGAGGGTTCGCCGTTTGTCCGGCGGCGACCGAAACCGCGCCGCCAAGAACGGCGAGCTGATTGGAGCGGCCTGCGCGCTTCATCGAGTGTTCAAGCTCCACATGCGCCACTTCGTGCCCCATGACAGCCGCGATTTGATCATCGTTTTCCATCAAATCAAGAATGCCCGTGTAGAAACCAATTTTCCCGCCGGGCAACGCAAAGGCGTTTAATTGATCGGAGTCGAATACCTGCACTTCCCACTCCGCAGGATTTCCGCCAGCCGCGCGAATAATTTTCGGCGCCACGCGCGCCATACGCGATGTGTATTTCGGGTCGGTAGAAATTTTTTCCTGCTTCTTAATCCCCGACCAGGCCGACAAGGCGCCGGCCCGCAATTGATCGGGCGGCGGCGCGAACGCCTGATCCAGAGAAGCGCAAGCGGTCATAGCAAGCGCAGCGGCCCCAGCGAGCAGCCCTCTAACAATTGTGCAATTTTTCAGGTTTTGGTGTTCCCTCATCATTTATCCCTTTTTTTCATGCGCTGAACGCCGCCCCAAACAGGCATTAACTATACGAAAATTGCCCCCATGGGAAACCCGTTCATGGGTTGTAATGCGCGCGACTATCCAAAAATCAATGTGTGCGCTGCTCGTCGTGGGCTTATTGGCCCGGCGCGGAAGAAAGCAAATTGATTTCCTGAACAAGTTTACGCAACCGCGTTTCGTCGATCGGGTGGGATTGTGCAAAGCGCGGATCATCGAGGGTTTGCAGCATGCGCCACAGACGACCCGCCTCATGCGGATCATAGTTCGCGCGCGCCACGTATCGCACCGCGAATTTATCGGCAGCGACAGTATGATCGCGGGAAAACGGGATCAGTTGGACGTCCCGTTCGTTCACGCCAAAAAGCGCTTCGACGGCTTCCTTATCTGTGCGATAGGCGCCGGCGACCTGCGCCGCGGTTAGCCCCTTATCGGCCAGAGGCGAGCGTGTATAACGCTCACCATAATGATTGTAATTTACATGCGCGACGGCCAGCGCAATCGCCGCCGCGAGCTGATCGTCATTTTCCGTGTGCGACAGTAACCCCGAATGCACAGCGATCTTTTTGTTCGGCAACGCGACAATGTCTACGGCGTCAGATTGAACGATTGCGACTTCCCATTCGGAAGGATCATTGTTGGAAGCGGCCACAACCCGCGAGGCGACGCGCTCGACGCGCGCAACATCGTCCGCGTCGGTCAACACAGAGTGACGCTCAAGCAACTGCGACCATACCGGACGCGCCAGCTGAGCCATTTGTCGTGAAGACACAAATAGGAACTCATTAGGCCCCAACTCTTCATCGTAGGAACATGCTGTCAAAATGGTCGCCGCGAGACCAGACGCGACGGCGCGTCGCGATATTGACGAGGAAACCAATGCAGGCCGATGGCGAACAAAATGCCGAACTCTATCCATTCGTGAAAAGTAAGCCCGACAGACGCGAAAGAGCAACAGCCCTTATCGATTACGGCTCCAGTTCGCTATCCCAATAGAGGAAGTCCTGCCAGCTATCGTGCAGGTAATGGGGCGGAAACGCGCGGCCGCGTTCATTCAGTTCGAACATGGTCGGGCGGATCGGTTTGCGGGCTGGATGCATTTTCGCTTCGTTCGGCATGCGTCCGCCCTTGCGCAAATTACAGGGGCTGCAGGCGGCGACAATGTTCGTCCACGTCGTGCGACCGCCTTTGGACCGCGGCACCACATGATCGAACGTCAACAGGTCCCGGTCGGGGTTGCCGCAATACTGGCAGGTGAAACTGTCGCGCAAAAAGACGTTAAACCGCGTGAAGGCCGGGGCGCGCTTGTGGTTGACGTAGGTCTTGAGCGAAACAACAGATGGCAGCTTCATCTCAAAGCTTGGGCTGCGCACCATCGTTTCATACTGCGCGACGACGTCGACGCGATCAAGGAAGACTGCCTTCAGGGCGTCCTGCCAGGACCAGAGCGATAGTGGAAAATAGCTGAGCGGCCGGAAGTCGGCGTTCAAAACCAGCGCAGGACAACTCTCCGGCGACTGTTTGCGCGCAGTGATTGGGGCGAGTTCCATCACACGGCCCCCACTGCTCGTGCGGCTTTCGCCCGCTTGTCAATCCATACGTTCCTGAACGCAACACCTCCAAACTCGTCCAAACAATATAGGGAGCCGACCATACCGACACAATTATCTGATTCTCCATGACAAACGTTTGACAGATTGCGTGGTATTTTCGTCGCATCAGCGCGTTTTTGTTCAAACTCCCGCTCTAAATGGGCGTTCGGCCGCGGATATGCGCGTAATAAGTCCACAGAATATGCGCTGCGACGCCGCGATAGGGCGCCCAGCGGGCGCTGCGCGAATCGAGGCGATTCTGGTCGAGCTCAGGCTTTCTCGGTTTCGCCGCATTATAGGCCGCTCGCAGCGCCACATCCCTAGGCGGCCAGATATCGACCCGCCCTTCGCAAAAAAGAAGGTAAATCGCAGCCGACCAGGGACCGACGCCCGCCACTGATTGCAACGCCGCAGCAGCCTCCTCGTTATCGAGCGCCGATAAAGCGCTTAGATCGATAGCGCCGCATTCCATATCGTTCGCAAGGCCCAGCACATAGCGCGCTTTCGGTCCGGAAAGGCCAAAACCCCTTAACCCGTCCGCCCCATGATCAATAATGTGCGTCGGGGTGATCGCATCGAACGCGCCCTGGCAGCGCGCCCAAATCGCCTGCGCGCTCGGCACTGAAACCTGCTGTTCGACGATGATCCGAAACAGCCCGGCGAACCCGCCTTCCCGGCGGCGCACGACCGGTTTTGATATCGGCGCTAACGCCCTCGCCAGCGTAGGCTCTCGTTCGGCTAACAGTGCGCAAGCGGACGATGTGTCTGCGAAGACGTCAAGCGACGTCACGATCAATACTCGCTCTCGCTCAACAAGCGCCGCACATCGCCTTTAAGCACATTCACGAAGTAGTCCGCGGTGTACTCGCCCATGGTGACGCCGCTTTCGGCGATTTCCTGGAGCGGATTGAGGAACACGGTTTCGTCCGGCTCCGTAGAGCCGGGGCGCGCACGCGCCTTTAGGCCATCGCGAGAGATCGCCAGCACTTCGAGCGCAATGTCCTGGACTGTCCGGCCGCGGATTTCCGCCTTTAGCCCATACTTCGCAGCATCGGTGCGCAAGGCCTCCCGCTCTTCCTTCGTCCACGCCTTGGCGACATCCCACGCCGCTTGCAAAGACGTCTCTTCATAGAGAAGCCCAACCCAGAACGCGGGCAACGCGCATATCCGCGCCCACGGCCCCGAGTCCGCCCCGCGCATTTCCAGAAATTTTTTCAGGCGCACTTCAGGAAACGCCGTCGATAGATGATCTTCCCAATCGCCCATATGCGGGCGCTCGCCCGGCAGGATCGGAAGCTCGCCTTTCATGAAGTCGCGAAATGAGAGCCCCGCCGCATCCAGATACTTGCCGCCGCGATGGGCGAAATACATGGGCACATCCAGCATATAGTCCGCATAGCGCTCAAAACCGAAACCATCGTTGAAGACAAAATCCAGCATGCCGGTGCGATCAGGGTCCGTATCGGTCCAGATATTTGCGCGCCACGACGCCCACCCAGACGGTTCGCCCTCATAGAGGCCGGAGTTTGCAAACAAAGCGGTTGCGATCGGTTGCAACGCAAGCGACGTTTTAAATTTCATCGCCATGTCGGCTTCCGACGCGTAATCGAGATTGACCTGCACGGTGCAAGTGCGGTGCATCATATCGAGGCCAAGATCGCCTTTTGTGGGCATGTACCGCCGCATGATGTCGTAGCGCCCTTTCGGCATGCGCGGCATCTGATCGCGGGTCCAGGTGGGGGCAAACCCCATGCCGAAGAACGCAACGCCCGTCCCATCAGCCACATGCTTGACGGCCTCCAGGTGGCGGTTCACCTCCGTACACGTTTGATGAACGTTTTCCAGCGGCGCGCCCGACAACTCGAACTGACCGCCCGGCTCCAGCGAAACCGACGCGCGTGCGCCCTTCAACCCGATTGGATGATCACCCTCCATCACCTGCGCCCATCCGGTGTGCTCGGACAACCGTTCCAGCAACGTGCGGATGCCGACCTCGCCCTCATAAGGAAGCGGCGTCAGGTTTTCGCGGCAATAAACGAATTTCTCATGCTCGGTGCCGATGCGCCATTTTTTCTTCGGCTTGCAACCGCTCTCAAGATAGGCCGCGAGCTGACCGACATTTTCAATCGGCGGCTGGTCGCCTGACGACGCTTGCAGACTCATATTTTTATTCTCCCGCATTCAGCCCTTGACGGAAATAAGCTGTAGCGGCGCTCCTGACGCTGGCCAAGCAAGAATTACTCAAACCCCTGTGAGTGATCCTCGCGCAATTACCTGTCATTGTTTGCGAAAATCTCCGCAAGCCGCCTGCCAAAGCGTAACGGCGGCGATTGCAGCGGTATCGGCCCTCAGAATACGCGGCCCCAGCGTGACCGGCGCCACGTAGGGCTTGGCGCGCAACAGAGCGCGTTCTTCGCGCGAAAAGCCGCCTTCCGGCCCAATCAGGATCGCCGCGCTTTCAGCCGCATTCTCCCGCGTCCGTAAAACCTCAAGCATCGGCGCCGCGCGGCCCTCACGCCCGCCCCATGCGTCGTCTTCATTTTCGCCTGCCTCGTCGCAAAAGATGAGCAATCGATCGTGCGGCCAGTCGGCAAGAGCTTTTTCAAGCTTTTGCAGCGTTCGAACTTCAGGGACAGAAAGCCGATCGCATTGTTCCGCGGCCTCTGTTGCGATGGCGCTCAAGCGCTCGGTATTTACGCGGCCCGCATTCGTACGCTCGGTGGACACAGGCGCCAGAACGCTGACGCCGAGCTCGGTCGCTTTTTGCGCGATTATATCCACAGGACCACGCTTGATCGGCGCAAAGAGGAGCCACAAATCCGGCTCTGATTCGGCGACGCGCGTCCGGGCGCCGAGCGTGACAAGGCCGGTCTTTTTGCTGAGCGAATTGATCACCGCCGCATATTCGCCGTCGCGTGCATTGAAGACGAGAAGCGCGTCACCTTCCTGTCGGCGCATGACGGTGCGCAGATAATGGACTTGCTCGGCGCTTAGTGAAGCCTCAGCGCCGTCGCCTAGCTGTTGGTTAAGATGCAGACGAATAGTCATAGCCGTCAGTGTGCTCCAATACGCCGCTTTTCTCCAGTCGCGGAGGAGGTTATGGAAAGCCCATGTCCGCCACTCCTGACACAGCGCCTGACAATTGGGTCGATCGGTTCGCGCCGCGCAAGGCCAAGCCCTATCTGCGCCTGATGCGCGCCGACCGGCCGATCGGCGCGTGGCTCTTGCTGTTGCCTTGCTGGTTCGGATCAGCGCTCGCCGCCGCCTCGGATGTATCCGCGCCATTTGCGTCCCATATGGCGCTCTTCGCCATTGGCGCCTTTGTCATGCGCGGCGCCGGATGCGCCTATAACGATATCGTCGATAAGGACTTTGACGCCAGGGTTGACCGCACTGCATTGCGCCCGATCCCCTCGGGTCAGGTCACTGTGCGCAACGCCTGGATATTTCTAATCGCGCTGTGCCTATGCGGCTTGATTGTTCTGTTGCAATTTAATCCGTTCACCATTCTTCTCGGCTTTGCTTCCCTCGCGCTGGTCGCAGCTTATCCCTTCATGAAGCGCATAACCTGGTGGCCGCAAGCCTGGCTCGGTCTCACCTTTAACTGGGGCGCCCTTGTCGGCTTTGCAGCCGCCGCTGCGTCTTTGAATGCTGCGGCGCTCATTCTCTACCTCGCCTGCATTTTCTGGACGCTGGGGTACGACACAATCTACGCGCACCAGGACAAAGACGATGACGCATTGATTGGCGTCAAATCTTCCGCGCGACGCCTTGCGGAAGATACAAAGCCGTTTCTAACGCTGTTTTACGGGGCCGTTATAGGCTTGTTCGCGTTGGCTGGCGGATTATCCGGCTTTGGCCCGCTTTTTTACGTGGCGCTAATCGCGCCCACGGCACATTTCGCTTGGCAAATTAGAACCCTCGATATCAACGACAGCGCCAGATGTCTCCTGCTGTTCAAGTCAAACCGGAATGCGGGTTTTCTTCTGCTCGCGCCATTGTTATTGGAAGCCGTCGTAGGCGGACCTTAAATCAGTTATCGGGCGAAATTACAGAGGGACGTAAAAACCATGGTTAACAGGCGGTTTTTCTTGAGCAGCGCAGGGCTTACAATTTTGGGCGCGTGCTCCGGCGCAAAAAGCGAGACAACTGAAACTGAAATTATCGCAACGGTGAGCGAGGAGAATACTGTGGCGAAACCTGACCCAAAAGGGATACCTGATTACGACAAATGGCAACTTTCCGACAAGGAATGGAAGGAACGCCTTTCACCGGAAGCGTTTGCCGTATTGCGCAAAGAGGCGACCGAGCGGCCTTGGACGAGCCCTCTCAATGACGAAAAACGCGATGGCGTCTACGCGTGCGCCGGTTGCGGTCTTGATCTGTTTACATCAGACAAAAAATTCGATTCTGGAACGGGCTGGCCTTCATTCTTTGACTACATCGAAGGGTCACTTGGCACCAAGCGCGATTTCAAATTGATCATTCCGCGTACCGAGTATCATTGCGCGCGTTGCGGCGGTCATCAAGGACACGTTTTCGAAGACGGCCCGGCGCCGACCGGCCTACGCTATTGCAACAACGGCGTCGCCCTAACATTCAAGCCTACCTAAGGCGGCTATTCGTCGGACAGCCTGCCGACAGCGCCTCGCGGCGCCGATCGGCAAAAAAGCGCAAAACCGTTGAAATTTTTGTAAGCCCCTGTGCGGTCCTTGCGTCGTCCAGTCGTCCATCTTCAGATTTTCGGTCGGTTTCGCCGTTTCTGCACAGCGGCGAACCTGAACGTTTTTTCTCGCTGGCTCTGTGGCTGACGGGTTTTCTGCGAAGCGAACAGGGATAACGTTTAGTCTTGAAAACTCAGCGCCTTTGACGACAGGACCAACGATCATGCAAGACGGGAACGCCGCCGCGACCCCCACTTCAAATTTATTGGACGGGGTGCAGAACATGGATGCGGCGCTCTTAATCGCCCAGGGGCTTTTGGAACGCGCCGTCGACTTTCTGCCGAATGTGGTCGGCGCGATTTTGGTATTCATCATCGGCATGTGGCTCGCGGGGCGTGTGCGCGCGCTTGCGCAATCCTGGTTCGAACGGTCGTCGCGCCTCGACGCTACGCTGGAGAGTTTTCTTTCCAGTTTCATCTATTACGCTGTGGTCGTCCTCGTCGTCATCACGACTCTTGGAATTTTTGGGGTGCAGACCACAAGCCTTGCCGCAGTGGTGGGCGCCGCCGGGCTCGCTGTTGGACTGGCGCTGCAAGGAACTCTCGGCCATCTCGCATCCGGCGTCATGCTTCTCGCTTTCCGGCCCTTCAAGATCGGCGATTATATCCAGGCCGCGGGACTGGAAGGCAGCGTTCGGGCGATCACGCTATTCACAACCGAATTGGCGACAGCGGATAACAAAAAAATCATTATGCCGAATAGCGAAGTATGGTCGTCTTCAATCGTCAATTTCTCAGCCTACGACACGCGGCGCGTAGACCTTGTATTCGGCGTCTCTTACGGCGATGACCTCAACAAGGCCGTGACGCTCATCAAAGACGAAGTAGGAAAAGAAAAACGCGGCCTCGCATCGCCGGAAGCGGTTGTCGCCGTGGATAATCTCGGCGACAGCTCCGTTGATATCATCTGCCGCGTTTGGGTGAATGCGAGCGATTATTTCCCTGTCAAATGGGCGTTGACCCAAGCCGTCAAAGAACGGTTTGACGCCGAAGGGATCGAAATCCCCTTCCCCACCACAACGGTTGTTCGCAGTGCAGCTTGATGCAGCGCTATTCAGCCGCCGCGGTTTGCTGACCGAATTGCAACTCGGCGAGGCGCGCGTATAGGCCGCCGCGAGCGAGCAACTCATGATGCGTTCCCTGATCGACGATTCGACCGTCTTTCATCACGGCGATGAGATCCGCTTTCAACACCGTCGAAAGCCGGTGAGCGATCACGAGCGTTGTACGATCGGCTGAAATCTTTTCAAAGGCATCCTGGATTGCCCGCTCGCTTTCTGAATCGAGGGCGCTTGTGGCTTCGTCTAATAGCAAAACCGGCGCATCGCGCAGGATCGCGCGCGCAATGGCGAGACGCTGACGCTGCCCGCCCGAAAGCGTGGTCGCGCCCTCGCCGAGCGGCGTGTCGTAACCGTTCGGCAGCGCTGCAATAAAATCATGGGCGTTCGCCGCAATGGCGGCGGCGCGCACTTCATCGTCGCGGGCGCCCGGCCGGCCGAAGCGGATATTATCGAGCGCCGTCCCTGCAAATAGGGGCGCCTGTTGCTGGACGATCGAGATTTGCTTGCGCAACGCGGCCGGATCGACAGTCGCAAGCGGCGCGCCGTCCAGGTAAACAACGCCGCTTTGCGGGTCGTAAAACCGCAACAGCAACTGGAACATAGTGCTCTTACCGGCGCCGGAGGGCCCGACAAGCGCCACTGTTTGTCCGGGCCTGACTTGCAAGGATACATTATGCAAGACCGTCGTCTCTGGTCGCGCTGGATAAGCGAACGTGACATTTTCAAAACGCAACGCTCCGCTAACCGGTTGTGGCAATGAAGCGGGCGCCGGCGGCGACTTGATCTCCGATGACGCGCCCAGAATTTCCATTAAGCGCTCGGTGGCGCCCGCCGCCCTCATGACCTCCGCATACGTTTCCGTCAACATGCCGACGCCGCTTACCGCGATAAATGAATACATGACAAATTGCGTCATGGCGCCGGGCGTAATGGCGCCGCCCTGGACCTGAACGGCGCCGAACCACAAAACGCCAATTAGTCCGGTGAGGACAACCGATGTGATTAGCGCAGTCATGGCGGCGCGCACGCGAATGCGCTTCAGGGCGACTGCGAATGTGTTTTCCACCGCGTTTGCAAAATTTCCGCGCTCGGCGTCTTCCCGCGTAAACGCTTGCACTGTTTCGACGGCGCGCAAGGACTCGCTCGCGCGCGCGGACGCCTCCGCCAGATTATCCTGACTGTCCCGTGAAAGGCGCTGTACCCGCCGGCCGAACAACATGATTGGTCCAAGGATTAACGGGCCCACCGCCAACACCATGAGCGTCAACTGCCAGTTGACGACAAACATCAATGCAATTGCGCCGAATGTGGTCGCCACTGTTCGGATCGCGACCGATATGGAAGAGCCGACAACCGTCTGGATCAGCGTTGTGTCCGTCGTCAGGCGTGACAACACTTCGCCCGTGCGTGTCTTGGCGTAAAAACCAGGGCTTAACGTCAACAGATGGTCGTACACCGCGCGGCGCAAATCGGCGACGACGCGCTCGCCAAGCCGGCTGATAAAGTAAAAGCGCATGGCGCTCGCGAGGCCAAGAAAAAAAGCCACCAGAATTCCGGCGAGAAAATAGCCGCCGAGTTGATCGCCGTAAGCGAATGTTTCGCAGACCGCGGCGTCGGACGCGCCGCCAAATCCGCAATCAACCACAAGCCGAAACGCCGCCGGTAAAACAAGCGTCAATCCCGAGGCAAGCGCCAGAAAAACGGCGAAGCCCGCAAGCAGCCCTGGATATCTGAAGACAAACGGCGCCAAGCGCTTCAGCGGTTTTGCGCTGCGCGCCTTTTCGCGATGGGCGCGGTCTTTTTCAAGCTCCGAGGCAAAGCTGGAGCCGCGGTCGATGTCGGCCTGGACCCTTTGCGATTCTTCCTGAATGGACGCGCCAGACGTCATTGCCTGCTCCTGCCCAGCGCGCCGTTAAAGCGCGCCGATACGTTTCGGGGAACATGGATCGTGGGCACAGCGACTTCAAGCGGCGCGACCCGCGTTATTCGGCCGCCTTCATCCCCAGCATCGCTTCCATCTGTCCAATGTAGGCGATCCAGGCTTCGCGTCCCTTCGCCGTCAGATGGCAAAGCGTTTGAGGTCTTCGCCCCTTGAAGCGCTTTTCGACTTTGATGTATCGCGCTTCCTCCAGTTTTCGGATGTGGACCGAGAGATTTCCATCCGTCCCCCCCACTTTCGCACGCAATTCGCCGAAATCCGCCGTGCCGGCGCCGGAAAGATACGCCATGACCGCAAGCCGCACGCGTCCGTGGATCACGTCATTGATGGCGCGATAATCGTTCGGCAAATGATCAGTCGATTTGCTCATGCCTTACTTCGTGTGGGCCTTCATTCGTATTACGACGCCAGATCATCCGGTTCCCGGCGGAGCATTAAGACCCCGGGGACCACCGACACAAGCAGGATTCCAATCGACGTGGCAAAGAATTGAAAAAGCGAGCCGATCAACAGCGCCGTTATAATCGCGAAAATGTAGGATAAAACGATAAACGGCTTTAAATAGGACGCGCTCGACGCGACCATAGTCGCTGTCAGGGCGACGGCATAGACGCCGAAAATAACCGGCGGCAGCGCCGCATAAAGAAGCCAAGCCGCGGCTTCTCCGTTAGCGCCGGTCGCAGCGACGAACGTGAAACTCGTTGCAAGCAATCCGAAGAACGCCCCCGATGCGACCCATACCGCTTGCTCGACCTTTGCGCCGGTCGTCTGCGCGCCTGGTTTCTGCGCCAGTTTCGATCCTGTCGCAAAGCTGTAAATCCAGCCCGCCGCCGTCAGCCCGAGCCAAACAAAAAGAATGCTCACCGGTGGAAACGGCGCCGCTCGCGACACTGTCGCCCATGTGAACATCGACCCGATGACAACCACCAAGCCCCAAATCACAAATTGACGTCCGCCTAACAACGGGGCCGCCCGCCCCTCCTCCGCAATCGAGCGCGCATAGGCGAGGTCGTCGGCGACGGTTTCCATAGTAACCTTGCTCATAATCCCTCCTGCAAATTACTTTATTTTATAAAGTTAAATTGGCAACCTGTCAAGGGCGCTGAAAACGTCGAGCCGCCAGCCATTGACAAACCAGATGGGCCCATGACATCCGCCGCTGATGACGGACCAAGACGCCAACACGCACGCCTTCGAGATCGCCGCAGAAGACAGTGGCGCGCGCCTTGATAAGTGGCTGTCAGAACAAATCGAGGGCCTGACACGGACACGCCTGAAAGCGTTGATTGAAGACGGCGCGCTCGTGCGCAACGGGGAGCGCTTCACTGACCCTTCCTGGAAGATGCGCGAAGGAGAACATTTCGTGCTGACAATTCCGGAGGTCGCCGCCCCAACCCCGAAACCCGAAAATATTCCGCTTGATGTGGCCTACGAAGATGATGCGTTGATTGTAGTCAACAAGCCGGCGGGCATGGTCGTACATCCGGCCGCAGGTCACTGGACCGGCACGCTCGTCAATGCGCTGATTTATCATTGCGGCGACAGTTTATCGGGCGTCGGCGGCGTCGCGCGACCCGGCATTGTTCATCGGATCGATAAGGATACGTCGGGCCTGCTCGTGATCGCGAAACACGACCAGGCGCACAAAGCGCTCACCGCTGCTTTTTCCGTACACGATATTACGCGCGTTTATGAGGCTATCACCCATGGCGCGCCCCGCCCCGGTCTCGGAACAATCGACGCGCCAATCGGACGCGCGCCCGGCGACCGCAAAAAATTCGCCGTCGTGAGTGACCCCGACCGCCCCGATGCGCGGCGCGCAGTCACTCATTACAAAATTCTCGAGGCGTACGGCAGGAACCGCGCAAAGCTTAAGGGCGATGCGGTGGCGAGCCTTCTGGAGTGCCGTCTGGAAACCGGGCGCACCCACCAAATTCGCGTTCATCTGGCGTCGATCGGTCATCCCCTGATCGGCGATCCCGTTTATGGCCGCGGACCGGGCCTTTCCGGCGTCAAACCAGTCGATCCGACCGCTGACACCGCGCTTTGCACGGTGTCTAAATTCAGGCGTCAGGCGCTCCACGCGAAAATTCTGGGCTTCGCCCATCCGATAACAGGGGAGCCGCTCAGCTTTGAGGCGAACGATCCGCCCGATTTCGCGCGTTTGAAGGAAGCCCTGTCAAAGCTCTGAATGGAGCCAAACGCGCGCCGCCCTCTAAGCCCCTAAAAATATTACATAAAAATCAGGAAATGAATTCATTCGAACCCGCGCCTGACCGCCTTCAATCACGATATTTTGCACTGCAGTGATTGCGAGATGATTAGTAAATCCGGGGGTTTTAGCCCATGTTCCAGCCGTATCGAACAATCTAACCACTGGAAATTCGCGTATTTGACACCATATGAAGGTCATCAAGCGCCGCCAGGCGTTTCGACGGGGTCTTCACTACAAGATTTGAGAGAGTAATCGACATGAGCACAGCCCTCACGAGAACAACCGCTTTGACGCCAGAAGGAAGCCTTTCCAGGTATCTGACCGAAATCCGTAAATTCCCCATGCTTGAAAAGGATGAGGAATATATGCTGGCGAAGCGTTTTTCCGAACATGAGGACCCTGAAGCAGCCGAACAGCTCGTGAATTCGCATTTGCGCCTCGTCGCGAAGATCGCCATGGGCTATCGCGGTTATGGCCTGCCGATCGGTGAAGTGATTTCCGAAGGCAATGTCGGGTTGATGCAGGCGGTGAAACGCTTCGACCCGGAGAAGGGATTCCGGCTCGCGACGTACGCCATGTGGTGGATTCGCGCCTCGATCCAGGAATACATTTTGCGGTCATGGAGTCTTGTGAAAATCGGAACCACGGCGGCGCAGAAAAAGCTGTTCTTCAACCTGCGCAAAATCAAGGGGCAGATTGACGCCGTTGACGAAGGCGATCTGCACCCTGATCAGGTGGAGCACATCGCCACAAAGCTGGGCGTCACCAATGACGAAGTGATTTCCATGAATCGTCGCATGTCGGGCGGCGAAGCATCATTGAACGCCCCAATGGGAAAAGACGCCGAAGGCGGCGGCGAATGGCAGGATTGGCTCGTCGACGACAATGCCGTCAACGCTGAAGCGCAACTTGTTCGAGATGACGAATACGATATGCGTATGGAGCTTCTTGGCGAAGCGCTGAAAAACCTTAATGAACGTGAGCAACATATTCTCACGGAACGGCGCCTCAAGGAAAACCCTTCAACACTTGAGGAATTGAGCAAAGTCTACAATGTGAGCCGGGAACGCGTTCGCCAGATTGAGGTTCGCGCCTTTGAGAAATTGCAGAAGGCTATGAAGCGGATGTCCAAAGAGGCCCATGCAAATCCGCAAGCGGACGATGTATAAGAAGTTCACGCGTAACGTTCACTCATCAAGATAATGAAAAAGCCGCCGCCGGATTGCCGACGGCGGCTTTTGCATTTTAGATCGCAAGGGTGGATCGACGCGGGCTATTCAGGCCTGTATCGTATGCTAGAGTTCGATTGCTATTCGGCGGCAGATGGAAACCTCCTAACCGGCTTGCATGCTGAGTTTGATGAATGTCGCCAGCGCAATTGAACGCCGACGCCGGTGCGCGACATTACCGTTGAGACGCCAAATATGCTGAACTCAAAAGCAGAAACGTTTAAGGCCCTACATCAAACAGGCGCCCCTTTCATCATGCCAAACCCATGGGACGCCGGATCTGCGCGCATCCTCGAACATGCCTGCTTTCAGGCGCTGGCGACCACGAGCGCCGGATTCGCACTCACGCTTGGACGCGAGGACTATGGCGTTACGCGCGAAGAAGCGCTCGCCCATGCGGCAACTATCGCGGCGAGCGTCGACGTCCCTGTTTCCGCTGATTTTGAGAATGGATTTGGACCAACGCCGGAAGATGCGGCCGAAACGATTCGACAGGCGGCAAAGACAGAGCTGGCTGGCGGATCGATCGAAGACTCAACCGGCGACGACGAGCAGCCAATCTTTGAGGAAGCACTTGCAGTCGAGAGAATAGCGGCCGCCGCGGAGGTCGCGCAAAAGACCGGCTTTGTGCTGACGGCGCGCGCTGAAGCTCTTCTTCACGGACACGCAAAGCTTGAAGACGTTATTCGCCAACTACAGAAATATTCCGACGCCGGCGCCGACATTCTTTTTGCGCCTGGACTTCCTGACCTGACGGCCGTGAAACAGGTATGCGCATCGATTGATAAGCCGGTGAACGTCTTGGTTATGGGAGAGCTTACAAAGTGTTCGGTGGAAGACCTCGCCGGCGCCGGCGTCGCTCGCATCAGTGTCGGCAGCGGTTTGGCATGGAGCGCGTATGCTGCGCTTGCCTCTGACGCGGCGGAAATCATGCGTGCCCAGGAATTTGGAACGCTGCGCAATCGTCAGGCCGAGAGCGCTCTTATTAAGGATGTGTTGAAATCGAAAAGCTGACATTCCACAAGGATGGTGCAGCTGTTAAAGGCAATTACAAATGGCGAAGTTTCTATTTCTGACATACGGGTTTGAAAAACCGACGCCCGAAATTATGGAAAAATGGAGTGCGTGGTTCGCATCGATCAAAGAAAATATTGTGGAGCAAGCGCATTTACCGCGCGGACGCGAAATTTCCGACGATGGCGTAAAGGACCTTACGCTCGGACCCGACGCGCTCACTGGATATATGATCATTGAGGCTGAAAGCTTTGAGGCCGCCGATAAAATGGCTCAAACGAACCCATATGTGAAAAGCGTCCAATTCTATGAGACCATGTCTCGATCATGATCGGAATATAACCCCTTAAGGAACGCCCGCCACACGTCAAACAAGCTAACCGCCACCATTTAACTTAACGTGCGTGGCGAAACTTGGGGAAAACCGCGCCTATGCGCCTTTCAACATACGGCGGCGATTGTCGGCGATCGCCTTTGCTTGACGCAACCCATAGCCGGACTCGGTTCGGATCGTTTTAATCGCCTCAATAACTTTTCCTTCGGTGATAAGATGATCAACCTCGTCTTGAGTTGTGGGCGATAGAGCTGAAAATGCCTCTTCAGCATGTTGCTGCGAGACCATCTCTTGCGCTTCCTGCTCGATGGAAGGCGCACCGGAACCCACCATCCTCCCAATCGTAAATGCAAACAGCGCTGTCGCCGCGATCACCAGCCACACATTTTCAAATATAAACTCTTCCATAAACAATCCTTTCGCAAAGGCCGCCCGAACTATCCCGCTACAACGATAGTCGTTCGGACAGTGATAATAATCAGCATGAGCGTCGATAACGCAAAAACCAAAAATCGTATGACGACATTCTTCAATACGATTTGCGCAAACGAGTGGACAATGCGCAACACCACATAAGCCCACGCCAGTGCAATATTAACGCTGTCGGCGGCGCCAGACAAATGCGCAGCGAAGGCGAGCGCATAAAACACAGTCGGCTGCTCATGCAGATGATTATAATTATCAGCCACAACGCGCACAGGCGCAGGTAATTGATCAAGCGCGCCAGGGTGAATATGCGCGTTTGGATCAATGCCCGCCGCACGTATCGCCGGCAATCGCGTCGCATACATCCAGACCCAGACGATCAAGGTCCACGCTATCAGGGCGATGATTGGCGATAACATGTGTGCGACTCCGTTCTGAAATTCGTGGGTGATACGACTTTATCGCTTGGCGTTTGATCGCGCCTCAGCCATCAAGTCCGCGCTCAGAATTTCATCAGATGGCGTAACCTGAAAACTTTCAGACAAAGGCGGCTGCGGGCGGCGATACAAGTCGATCACTTCCCGCGGCGGGTCGCTAACATCGGAGTCGACAAAGATGTAAGGCGCATTATCGTGTGTTTTCGCCGACGCACAATTCAAACCTGCAACATCATCCACGTGTACCATACACATGGTTGCTTCTGAGTTGCTTCTGAACAAGAGCGACGAGATCCCGCGGCGCCGTCTCCGGATGCCGTCAGCGATGAGGATGATTCGATCAACAAACGTAGGGATCGCAGCGCGAGCGCCATCCGTCCACGTCGCAACGCAAAGCGGCCGTCCCCCTTCTTCAGGGATTGTCGCCCATATTGAGGATGCAACGCACACATCCTGGCCGCTATCCCGGAAATATTTTTCAAGGCTTGGTTTGCGCAGCCTATTCCATCGCCAAGCGTCCATTAATTTCGTTTCAGCAACGCATGGTGGAATGGCGCCGCCCTCTTCTCGGAGACGCTCTATAATTGTTACGTACGCCTTTGCGTTCCCGACGCGATAATGCGACAGGAAACCGTTCGAAAAATATGTTATCGTATCATTTGATGATAACACACCGGCCTGCGGATCAACGAACTCAGGATCGAAGAATTCTCTGAAGGCGCTCAGCTCAATAGCCGCCTCATCACCAAAGAAGGGCGGCCTGAAATAGTTGACCTGGAATGCGACGCTTGGTTTCGGAATCTCCAGACATGCGTTGGAAGCGCCGCTCTCACGAATTCGCGCGACGAACGAAACATGCGTATCTGAATTCAGGTAAGCGACTTGCGCGGCATCCGCATCCACGGACCAGTATGCGCGGTCCGAGAAATAGGCGACAACTGAATTAAGAGAAATCGGGCGCCGGCGGCCATTGAAAAAATAAACATTATGGCTCATTCGGCGCCCGAACGGTAAAAACGCTTATACGGCGTTTGAGTGTTTTTTAAATTCAATGCGCGATATCGACCGGCAATGGACTTCATCCGGCCCGTCGGCAAGACGCAACGTGCGCAGCCCCGCATACGCATAAGCCAGACCGAAATCGTTGCTGACGCCCCCGCCGCCGTGGGCCTGGATCGCGTCATCGATGATCTTTAGCGCCATCCGCGGCGCCGCGACCTTGATCATTGCGATCTCGCCCTGCGCCACCTTGTTGCCGACCGTGTCCATCATCCACGCCGCTTTGAGCGTAAGCAACCTCGCCATCTCGATATCAATACGTGCTTCTGCAACACGCTGTTCCCAGATCGAATGTTTATAAATCGGCTTGCCGAACGCCTCACGCGTAAGCAAACGTTTCACCATTTTTTCGAGCGCAACTTCAGCGGCGCCGATCGTGCGCATGCAGTGGTGGATGCGACCCGGCCCAAGGCGGCCTTGCGCAATTTCAAAACCCCGTCCCTCGCCAAGGATAATATTTTCCTTCGGCACCCGGACGTTATCGAGCTCAACCTCCATATGTCCGTGCGGCGCGTCATCATAACCGAACACCGGCAAATGCCGGAGAACCTTCACCCCCGGCGCATCGGCCGGAACAAGAATTTGCGATTGCTGCTTGTGACGATCCGCCGTTTTGTCAGTTTTACCCATCACAATAAAAATCTTACAGCGCGGGTCGCCTGCCCCTGACGACCACCATTTGCGACCGTTGATGATATAATCGTCGCCATCGCGTTTGATTTCGGTTTCAATATTCGTTGCGTCCGACGATGCGACCCGCGGCTCGGTCATCAAAAAGGCGGAGCGAATTTTTCCATCAAGCAATGGGTGGAGCCATTCCTCCTGTTGTTCCGGCGTGCCGTAGCGGGAAAGGACCTCCATATTTCCGGTATCGGGCGCCGCACAGTTAAAAACTTCCGGCGCGATATGGCAGCGGCCGGTCAATTCCGCGATCGGCGCGTAATCGGCGTTGGATAAACCCGGTCCGAATTTCGGATCGGGATGGAACATATTCCAAAGGCCCTCCGATTTCGCCTTATCCTTGAGTTCATCAATAATCGGCGGCACTTTCCATCGGCCTTCGCCCGGACCGTACTCTGCATGCTGACGATGATATTCCTCATTTCCCTCATAGACGTACTTATCCATGAAGTCGGAAACGCGGCGCATATAGTCTTTGCAACGGTCGGAATACTCAAAATCCATTGTGGGCTCTCCTCACTGTTTGATTGATATCATAGGCCAAGGGCGGCCCGATAAAAGGACCAAAAGCAGTTACCTACCGCACACGTTCACTCGGGATTGGGTCGCCTGTCTTCCAAAACCCGCCTAAATTTAACCTGCCCAATTGCAAGCACAGACGGAGGCGGTCTCATGGCGAAAATCCTATCATTTCTGTCCTGGAATGTTGAGAATTTCAGCAATAAACGAGCACGCGTTGATCGCGTTGTCGACCAAATCGCCAATGAAAACCCGGACGTCTTCGCCCTCTATGAGGTCAAAGGGGCCGCAGTTTTCTCGGCGATGGTCGAGAAAATGCCGAATTATCATTTCACGATCACCGAGACTGCAAACTCGGCCTTACCGGAAATTCTCGTAGGCGTGCGAAACAGTTTGACCAGCTTCGTCACGCAGCGCGATGAGCTTCAGTCAAAAGTGCCGACGCTGCGCCCAGGCGCGCTCGCCACAATCACAAAAGAGGGCCAGAATTACAGTTTCCTGTTCCTGCACTTGAAAAGTTTTGACGGCCCTCGCGACTGGGGATTGCGCGACGACATGTTCGCTCATGTAAGCAGTCTGAAAAGAAAAATCGACAAGATAACGCCCAATAATCGTAAGGCAAATTTTGTCGCCCTCGGCGACATCAACACGATGGGCATGGACCCGTCATATAACGATAAAATCAATCTTGATGGCGCGCAGGAACTGGCTTTCGTCGATAAAAGAATGGGCGCCAAAATCAACGGCATGCGCCGCCTGGAGAAAACACACGCGCAAACATGGTGGAATGGAAAAGACAACTGGGAGCCGTCGAGCCTCGACCACGTCTACGCTGCTGAACATTTGACATTCAAAAAGTTCGGCGCGGCTGAGGTCGCCGTCAAGGGGTGGGTTGAAGAGACGACGGCATCAAAAAAGAAAGCGTGGATCGAGAAATTTTCAGATCACTGCTTATTGTATGGAGAACTGCATCGCTAGTTTTTCCGGCGCGCGCGAAAGAAGTCCTTCAAAAGCGCGCTGGCCTCATCGGCGAATGGTCCCGCCACAACTTCCGGCTTCCAATGGCAGGTGGCTTGTTCAAAAAACTTCGGCCCATGCCAAACGGCGCCGCCCTTCGGATCGGAGGTGGCGATAATCAGCCGGGCGATCCGCGCGTGGGAAATCGCTCCCGCACACATGGCGCAGGGCTCAAGCGTCACGTAGAGATGGGCGCCCGTGAGGCGATAATTCCCCAGCCGCGCCGCCGCCTCTCGGATCGCCCGAATTTCGGCATGTGCGGTTGGGTCGTGCGAGAAAATCGGCGCGTTCCCGGCTTGCGCAAGCACGTCGCCTTCAGCGCTTATGATGACGGCGCCCACGGGCGTTTCCCCCGCCTCCGCCGCGGCGTGCGCGGCGTCGAGGGCGAGGCGCATCATCGTCTCATCAACCTGTGCTGTCACTTTTTTAATACGAGCTTGAATTCCGCACCGCCATATCCGTGCACTGAATCATGAGCCCGGATAATGACGAAGTCGGCGCCCCCCGGAATTTTTATGCCCGAAAGCGAGCGCGTGAAGGGTTGCTCATCGTCGTGGGGATGGGCGAGAACACGGGTGGCTAACACAACGCCGTCCTTGTCGAGTACTTCCCACCGGTTTGCGTAATGGTCCCAGCCGTCATCAGCATGGCGAACTGTTGCGGCGATGCGGTAGACGCCGTCGCCCGTCTTCTTAGCCGTAGCGTCGATAACGTCGGCTTCCCCCGCAAAAAGCGAAGTCGGGAAGAGAAATAAAAACACTGCCAAGAAAATCCGCGTCATAACCGCTCTCCGAAGAATAATAGCAACATGCTCGCTTAGGTACGAGATGCTGGGGTCTTTCTTAATCAAATATCCCGTCAGTACGTTTCTCAGCAAGACAAAAAACCGTGACCCCAGCGATACGATTAAAGGGAAGTAGTGCGATGCGTTCGACATCGTGGATTGCAACAAGCGTCTTGTTTAGCCAGTCCGGAGCTGTCTTGAGCGCGCTGCGACTAGCCTCACCCTTACCCTTTAGAGCCCTATCCATTGCCCGCAATGCGACTGCGGCCGGAAAAAGAAGGCCAAAAAAGTATCTCGATTTAAGTGGCTGAAGTCCGGCCGCTCGCACAGTGGCCTCTAAATCGCCTTCGGTGTACCGGCGACGGTGCTCAAGAAAGGTATCGTGCGACGACCAGAGGAATTGAAATGCCGGGGCCGAAATTAGGAAACGAGTTCCAATATCAGCCTTTTTCGCATACTCCCGAATCAAACCTTTGTCGTCATCGACATGCTCAACGACATCAATCATTAGGACGAGGGATGCATCAACTGCGCCGACGCTTCTGGTGAAACCAATTGGCACATCGTTAGTTTGCTCTAACCACGCATTTGAATAATTCGGATCGACACAGGTCGCACGGTTGCATACCCCCTCCTGTAAGAGCATCCGGGAAAATACGCCGGAACCCGCTCCCACATCCAACATCGCGTCTGCGCGTTGACCGTCAAGAAGACTCTTGATCGCCCTCCCCTTTGAAATGTAATACCAGTGGTGAGATGGATCCCCGCTGATCGCCGCTTCTTCTTTCAAGTCCATGACGCAATCAATTCCTCTTCAATATTCACCCTTAATTTCTTCGGATTAAGGACCGATTAACCATGAACCCCACCTCAGCAAGCGACGCATCCAAGCCCGCGGAAGATGGCGAACGCATCGCCAAAGTGCTGGCGCGCGCCGGGGTCGCATCCCGCCGCGAGGCCGAGCGCCTTATCGAACAGGGCATTGTGACAGTCGACGGCGTTACACTGACAACACCAGCCTTTAAGGTGACGCCAGAGATGGATATCCGTGTCGATGGCGTACGTGTCGGCGAAAAAGAGCCGGCGAGATTATGGCGCTATCACAAGCCCGCTGGTCTCGTGACGACCCATCAAGACCCACAAGGAAGACCAACCGTTTTCGACGCTGTATCCGATCGGCTGCCTCGGGTGATCTCCGTTGGCCGACTCGATCTCAACACTGAGGGCCTGCTTCTTCTGACCAACGATGGCGGTCTTTCCAGAATGCTTGAATTGCCAGAGACCGGTTGGACAAGGCGTTATCGTGTTCGTGCATACGGTCGCGTCACTCAACATGCGCTTGACGCGTTAGCCGAGGGGGTAACGATTGACGGGGTCGATTACCGCCCGATCCGCGCTCAATTCGAAAGCCAGCAAGGCGGCAATGTATGGCTCTCAATGTCAATCAATGAGGGGAAAAACCGCGAAGTGCGGACCGTTTGCCGCCATCTTGGCCTTCAGGTTAATCGGCTCATCCGGACGGCCTATGGGCCGTTTCAACTCGGGGCGCTCAAGAAGGGAATTGTTGAGGAAATTCCGGCAAAACAAATGAAGGAGCAACTTGGGAAGAAGATTTGTACGGAAATTGGGCTCGCGTAGGCTTAGACAGGGCGCTTGGGCAGCTTGTCGTTATCGCAATCCATTTTTACCGTCGGTTTCTATCGCCAGCGAAAGGCTTTCGCTGCCCCCACCAACGCGTTCATGACGATGGGAGTTGTTCGGATTTTGGACTGTCAGCCTTCAAAAGCTCAGGTTACAGGCAGGGTTGGTCTCTTCTGAACTCGCGATTGACTGAATGCAAAAAAGCGCGTCTGGCTCTAGCAGCAGAAAACCGTACGGCCGAACCGTCCGCTTCGGGCAAGAAAACGAAGCGCGAAAGATGGTATGATCGTTACTGCGATTGTGGTGCGTGTGGTTTTCCGCGCATTGGCGGCGGTAAATCCAGTTCCCCAGATTGCGGCGACTTTGGCGGGTGTGACGGCTTCGATTGTTCGTGGTAGTCCACACTAATGGGTAATGTCACGAACCTAAATAAAGCACGCAAACGCAAAGCGCGTCAGGACAAAGAACAACGCGCGATCGAAAATCGCGCAAAATTCGGTAGGACGAATGCGGAAAAAGCTCTGGACAAAAAAGCGATGAACGCGAACACGCTTCACGTGGCGGCGCATAAAATCCAGAAAGAAGAAGAAGACTGACGTGCGCATTGTTGGCGGAGAGTTGCGAGGCCGAAAGATCATTGCGCCTAAGGGGGACACATCTCGTCCCACAACAGATCGAAACCGCGAGTCGCTTTTCAACATTCTGGCCTCACAAAAACCGGAACTCTTCAAGGGCGCGCGCGTGATTGATCTGTTTGCCGGCTCGGGAGCGCTTGGGCTTGAGGCGATTTCGAGGGGCGCGGCTTTCGCTCTGTTTGTGGAAACCGATGCTGCAGCGCGCGGTGCAATCCGCGAAAATATTGACACGCTTGGCCTTTTCGGGCGGACCAGACTTCATCGGCGCTCGGCGACGAGTCTCGGCGCGCGTCCGGCGAGCGCTGGGGAGCCATTTGACGTCGCGTTTCTAGACCCGCCATACCGCAACAATTTCGCACCGCTCGCGTTGCAAGAACTCGACAAAGGCGGCTGGCTCCGCTCTGGCGCGACGATCATTATCGAACAATCGAAAGACGAGGAACCGCCGGAAGTCGAAAAATATGTTTGCAGCGACAATCGCTTATATGGCGGAAGCCAGTTGAGTTTCTTCATCTACCAACCATGAGCGGCGGCTCAATCGCCTCCCATTTGAGTTGACATCATTGTGCAGTCTGGTTCCGATGCCGCTGACTTATCCGGAGAGAGGCATGAAAAACATCTTGCGCGCAGCGCTCGCACTATCGCTCGCTTTGGCGGCTTGCGCGAAATCCGCCGATGAGAGCACCAACGTCTCCGCCGCAAACCTCGCAAGCGTCTCACCGGCGGATAAGAGCGCCGCAGATCAATACGCGCGAATTGAGGCCGTGCTGCAGGATGAGGTCGATCGGGGCGTCCGGTCAGGCTTTGTCGCAATGATCGCAGATGAGAGGAAGGTGCTCCACACGACCGCTGTCGGCCTTGCTGACATAGAAGCGTCGACCGCGATGTCGGCAGAAACACGCTTCCGCATCGCCAGCATGACGAAGCCGATAACAACGGTCGCATTGCTGATGCTCGTTGAAGAAGGTCGCGTTCTTTTGAACGACCCCGTTGCTCTCTATATCCCGGCGTTCGCAGACATGCGCGTCGCCACATCGCCTTTCAAAGACGAAACAGGCGCTATTCCGACCGAAGCGCTTGCACGCCCTGTGACGATCCATCACTTGCTCACCCATACGGCCGGCCTTGGTTATGTCTTTGACAATCAGACAGATCTTGGAAAAGCGATTCTAGAGCGAGGCGTCCTTGCAAACGATGGCGATCTAAAGTCGCGCATTGATGTCATCACGGAATACCCACTCTATCAGCAACCCGGCGAAAAATGGCAGTACAGTTTCGCCACGGACGTAGCTGGTCGCATTGTCGAGATCGCTTCGGGAATGTCGCTGGAAGCATTCATGGACACCAATATCTTCACGCCTTTGAAAATGGCGGATACGGAATTTTTCTTTGATCAGTCCGACTTTGACCGGCTCGCGACCGTCTATACGTTTGACGATGAAGGGGCCATGATTCCGTTTGACGGCGGCGGATTGAGCGGCTCTCCGAACAAGAATGGAACAGGCTGGTATTCCGGCGGCGCCGGGTTGGTTTCCACTGCGGGCGACTACGTAAGATTTTTGCAAATGCTATTGAATGAAGGGGAGCTCGAAGGCGCGCGCATCATATCACCCGCTACTGTCAGGCTGATGCTGGACAGCCATGTTCCCGCTGAGGCGCGGCCTGAGGAATGGCGTAACGGCGGCTTGACCTTTGGTCTCGGCGGATGGGTCCTTGAAGAGCCAGGCCTTTCCGGTAACATGTCCGCGGCGGGCCAATTCGGTTGGGGTGGTTATTACGACACCACATTCGCGATCAGCCCCCAGGACAGGCTCGCCTATGTGGTCCTCGCGCAACGTGAGCCTGGTCCAAATGACAAACCGTCGCGCGCAGGTGATCTCGTCCGGTCCATTGCCTTTGGGGCGCTAGAAAACTAGGCAGCGCGAGCGGCGTCGTAACGCCTGATGCTGTCCGCCGGCCAATGTGCGTCGCGCTTATAGTATCCAGTTTTCGCGACTGCCTCATTCGGCAAGGTCACCCAAGGCTGCATGCTGGACGTATAAATGTGGATATCGGGCGGCGCCAAACTGGGATCGTCTAACGTTCCGACACGAATGAAATTGATACGCTCGCCGGCCCCGCTGTAATTGCTCCAAAGCCCGACGCTGCAAGAGGGACATCGGGTGAAAGTCTGTCCCCGGCCGCTCGCCGTTGGCACGCTGACACGCACTGCTTGTCCCTTCAGGAGCGCCACTTCGGACGCTTCGATGAGCGCGTTGACCGCAAAGGCCGACCCGCTTTCGCGCTGACACCATGTGCAGTGACAGCAATGAACGAAGATGGGGGGCGCTGTCATTCGGTAACGAACAGCGCTGCAAGCGCATCCGCCTTCTGCAAAACCCATCTTTGTCATTTGTCGCACGCTCCTTTGGTCAAATTCGCTCCTGAAGGCCATAACCCCGGCGAATTTTCGCCTTCATGCGGTCCCTTGCGTCTCCTATTTATCAATTATGAAGTACTTGAGCGTGGATATCGACTTCGGCGCGCCAAGAGGCGCGGCCGCGCTGACCCCGCCAACATCTGTGTCATGGCGGGTTTTCAAAAACCCGGTCACCGTGGCGGTTGGCGGCGTCGCCGCAGTCTTGCTCGAACTTGCGCATCCGCAGGTTCGCGCCGGCGTTTGGGGACATTCAAGCTTTCGGACAAAACCTTTGCGGCGGATGCGTCGAACGGGCTTGGCGGCCATGGTGACTGTTTATGGGCCTGAAGAAACCGCGCGCGAAGTGATCACACAGGTGGGCCGCATGCACCACAATGTACGCGGCGTGACGCCGGACGGTCTTCCGTACAGCGCTCTCGACCCCTCACTACTCACTTGGGTGCAAGCAACAGCGAGCTACGGTTTTCTTGAGGCGTACCACAAGTTCGCAAACCCTCTCTCGCCAGCAGAACGCGATCAGTTTTACCGAGAAGGCTCAATAGCTGCGACGCTTTATGGCGCAACCGCCGCGCCCACATCCGAAAACGAACGCGCAGCACTATTCGCAGCAACGGATGCCGTAATTAGTGCAACGCCCGTGATTGAAGATTTCTTGAGCGTCTTGCGCGCTGCGCTGCCGGCGCCGCGAGATCTCCTTGTGCGCGCCGCGGTCGAAATACTGCCGCCGCCATTGCACAAGCGCCTGGGTCTTTCGCACTATCGGTTAAGTAAAAGGAGCGCGGCCATAGTCCACCGGCTTGCGCGCATCGCCGACCGGACGCCTCTGCCCTTATCGCCGCCGGTGCTTGCTTGCAAGCGACTTGGCCTCGCGGGTGATTTTCTATTCAGCAAGAACCCGAAAAAATTGGGGTACTAGTGGATACGCACAATGTTGGCGGAAGGCGTCTCAGCTTCAGCCAATTCCGCATCCCACCAAACCGGACGGATGAGATTGGTGAAAATGGTCGCAATGAGCATTCCGGGCGCCACGACGAATACGGTCTCGGCAATGGGTTCTTCCGTAAAAATGGCGCCGTTCCGGAGCAGCGCCAACAGTGCGAGGCTCACGATGATCGCGGCGATAAAGTAAGGCCACGCTTTCCGAAATTTGCGCCGCTCCAATAGTTCGAACAATGGCATTCCAATACCCACCGCGGCGAGAAATCCGCCGAGAAACACAAGAAACGCATAATAGATTGTAGCGAATGCAAGCCGTGCGAAAGCGGCAAGGTTCACTGACGCTGCAAAAATCATCGCTAGAACTTGCCACGCCAGGAAAAGCGTGGCGCTGATCAGCGCGCCGTAAAGAACAGAAAGAACCAGTTTTTCAAAGGCGATCCGACTGCGGATGCTCGCATGGACCGTTTGCGCTGAAACGGTTTCGCGCGTCACCTCTATTCAGCCGCCATCTTAACGGCGTCAGCCGACGCCGCACATTCCGCCATCGTCTTCGAGGCGCGAGCGATCGGATTGGTCAAATAAAAATTCTGAACAGCACTAACGAACGGCGCATCCGTAATTTCTCCGGCGACGCCAATTTTCGTCACATCAAATTCAACGCCTTCCTTGGCTGGACCCTGATCCAGCCGGCCAAGCACCGGCGCATCTTCAATCATCGCCTGCCGCAAACTGAACAAATCGTCATAGGGCAGTGTATTGCCCACGCGATCCGACAGGGCGCGAATGATCGCCCAACCTTCGCGCGCTTCGCCGAACGGGAAATGGGCGCGCCGCGCAATTTGGACGCGTCCTTCCATATTCACATAAGTTCCATTTTGTTCCGTATACGCTGCCGCAGGGAAAATGACGTCAGCTTTTCGAGCGCCTGCGTCGCCGTGATGCCCCTGGTAGATCACGAAGGCGCCGCCAAATTTCGCCGTGTCGATTTCATCGGCGCCTAGATTATAGATGACGTCAATTTCCCTGTCCTGAGCGCCTTGTAGAATACCTGAGATATCACGTCCGCCTTCACCTGGCAGAAAGCCGAGATCAAGGGCGCCGACCCGGCCAGCCGCCGTATGCAGAATATTAAAGCCATTCCAGTCAGGCGTGACGGCGCCGACAGAGTTCGCCAATTGAGCCGCCAGCGCTAGGACCGCAGGCCCGTCGTCGCGGGTGAGCGCGCCTAATCCGACAATAATGGCGGGTCGCTCCGCGTTCTTCAGCACATCGAAGAATGTCCCCTCGCCTTGCGCCAGTGACTTCAATGTGGCCGGACCAGCGCCGAGATAATCGTAATCATATGTGAACGCGGCCTCCTGACCGATAAGGCCAATTCTCAGATGCAGTTTGTCGAGCCAACTCTTGCGGAGTCGCGCATTGACAAGCGGCGCTTCGATCCGGGGATTTGCGCCGATCAGAAGGATCGCGTCCGCGTGCTCAATGCCGGCAATGCCTGAATTGAAGAGATAAGCAGGCCGTTCGCCGCCGAGGAGCGCTCCGTCCTGGCGGCAATCGAGATGCGGTGTTCCGATGGCGCCCATCAAATCCTTTAACGCTTTGACCGCTTCCGCAGAAACGAGATCGCCAGCGATAGCGGCGACCCGGTCCGCAGGCGTCGTTGACAGTTTCTCACCCGCGACGCGCAACGCCTCCTCCCAAGACGCCGGACGTAATTTCCCGTGCTCGCGAATGTAAGGCTGATCAAGACGCTGGGTCTTCAATCCATCCCAGATGAATCGCGTTTTGTCGGATATCCATTCCTCATTCACATCTTCATGAAGACGCGGCAAAATTCGAAGGACTTCACGCCCACGCGTATCGATGCGAATGTTTGATCCCACAGCGTCCATCACGTCGATAGTCTCGGTCTTCGTCAATTCCCAAGGCCGCGCATTAAAGGCGTAAGGCTTTGACGTCAGCGCGCCGACTGGGCAGACGTCGATCAAATTGCCGGTTAGCTCGCTCTCGACCGCTTTTTCAAGATAGGTCGTGATCTCAGCGTTCTCGCCCCGATTGACCAACCCCAAATCATCGACGCCCGCCACCTCCGTTGCAAAACGCACACACCGCGTACACTGAATGCACCGCGTCATGATGGTCTTGATCAGCGGGCCCATATGTTTTTCTTCCACCGCACGTTTGTTTTCTTCAAAGCGGGTTCCGTCGCGTCCATATGCCATCGCCTGATCCTGCAGATCGCATTCGCCGCCCTGATCACAGATCGGGCAGTCGAGCGGATGATTGATCAGGAGAAACTCCATGACGCCTTCGCGGGCTTTTTTCACCATGGGCGTATTGGTGAACAGCTCCGGCGGCGCACCGTCGGGTCCAGGGCGCAAATCACGCACATTCTGAGCACAGGAGGCGACCGGCTTGGGCGGACCACCTTTCACTTCGATCAGGCACATTCGACAATTGCCGGCGACCGAAAGGCGTTCGTGGTAGCAAAAGCGGGGAATTTCCTCTCCCGCCTCTTCACACGCCTGAAGCAGAGTCAGATCAGACCTAACTTCGATTTCGTCGCCATTGACCTTGATAACTCGGGTATCGCTCATGAGATAGCTGCGCCTGCTCTATGGAATTCACAAATTATCTAGCTGGATTTCGACGCTGATTCCAGCGGATGTGGGCTGTTCAACGAGCAAAAAAATGTCGCGTTTTCGCAGTCGCATTTTTCGCCGAGAACGCAACCATCAGGGCGAATTCTGGAGGAGACTTTCGATACGCGTCAGTGTCTCGGTTAGGCCCTCAAGGGCGGCGGTCCGGTGTTCCTCGACGGCTTTCGCATTGCCGGCCATTAGCTTTAGGCGCGTGACGTTAGAAGCCGTTTCGCGCAACTCTTCATGGATCAACGCCAAGCGACTTTCCATTTCATTCAATTGCGCTGTCATTTTTTTTTGCACGTCAGCGATAGCATCCAAATCTGTCATCGCATTCCCTTCTTTGGTTGACAAAAGGCGCCTGCACCACCTGGTTGCAGAATCTAAAGAATATATATTAAAGGTCGATTATTGTGATTTCTACAACCTTTAGGCAGTATGTTGCGATTTTCACAATCGATTTTCCATCCAACGCCCGACATCTTGCGGTCCATGCAAGCGGATATTGAATGGATTTTAAAGGCGTTGGAGCGTGATCCGACCAAAACACGAACAGGCATTGCGCGTGCGCTAAACGTTGATAAATCCGCTATCACAAGGCTACTGAACGGCGAACGGCAATTGAAATTCGCTGAAGCCGAGAAAATCGCCGCCTACCTTGGTGTTTCGGCAGGCTTTGCCCCTGCCGATGGTTTCCGGGAGGACAATCGGGAAAGCTACCGCCGATCAGCGACTGAATCTGATACCGCGCCGATTTACGAGGCGACAACGAATTTCGACGGCAGCTGGACTTTACATAGTGCTAACTCGCCGATTGATCGCAAACAACGCGCGCCCTATTTCCAGAACGCCGCAAAGGTGTTTGGCTTCTATTCGCCGGACGATGTGATGTCGCCGCGCTTCCACGCTGGCGAAATTGTGTGGGTCGATCCCGCGAGACCGCCGGAGGTGGGCGGCGACGTCTTGCTTGTCAAAAACGATCCGACCGAGGATGCAAAAACAATGATTCTCGCTACTCTGACAGCAACGACAACAAAGGAATGGCGTTCTATTCAGTACGCTAATAAATCATCAAGGTCCTATGAGCGGGACGGCTGGATCGGGCATTTCGTACTGCCGCGCTATTAATGCTCGTCAGGCGCGCTATCTGGACGAACGCGCTCCATGATATATTCCGGGTCCGCCTGATTTCCCACCTTATACCGGTATTCGTGGATAATCCTGAAGCCAAAACGCTTGTACAGCCGTTGCGCGCCGTGGTTTGCATAAAAGACGCTGAGATACGTGTACTCGTATTGTTTATCTAACCAAGCGAGCGCCAGCTCCAACATGCGCCCGCCGTACCCGCCGCCCTGGTGACCGTGGCGAATATAGAAGCGCTCGAGTTCGCCCGCGCGCTCTGGCATATTGGGCACTGGGAGTCCGCATGGCCCCACGGACGCATAACCGAGAAGGGTTTTTTCGTCGCCCTCAAGCACCCAGACCCGGTGCGCCGGATCGGAAAGGCGCTGTGCATAGACGTCAACTGAGTGGTTCTTGTCAAAAAAAAGAGAGAGATCTTCAGGCTTATAAAGAAATCCGAACGCGCCCGTGAAAGTTGCTCTGCCGAGCGCCGATAAGGCGGCCGCGTCTTCAGTTTCGGCAAGCCGGATACGCGGAGCCATGCTATTCAGCGGCGACGCCTACGGCCACATGCGGCCGATCATTCCGATACGTATTAATACGTTCTTCGATTTCGTGGCGGAAGTGCCGAATTAATCCCTGCACGGGCCACGCAGCGGCGTCGCCCAGCGCGCAAATCGTATGCCCCTCAATCTGCCCGGCGACGTCCAGCAGCTTGTCAATTTCCGCTGTCGATGAATCGCCGACAGCCATGCGCTCTAGGACCCGCCACATCCAGCCGGTGCCTTCACGGCATGGGGTGCACTGACCACAACTTTCATGTTTGTAAAAATAGGAAATGCGCGAAATCGCCCGGACCACATCGGTCGATTTATCCATAACAATGACGGCCGCCGTGCCAAGACCGGACTTGACGTCGCGCAACGCATCGAAATCCATAAGGACGTCGTCACAAATCTCTTTCGGCAGAAGCGGAACCGACGACCCGCCCGGGATCACCGCTTTCAGATTTTCCCAACCGCCCGCGACGCCGCCGCAATGAGTTTCGATAAGCGTCTTTAGCGGAATAGACATTTCCTCTTCCACATTGCATGGCCGCTCCACATGACCGGATATGCAGAAGACTTTCGTGCCGGCGTTATTCTCGCGGCCGAATTTTTTAAACCAGTCCGCGCCGCGCCGGATGATCGTTGGACAGACGGCAATAGATTCCACATTGTTCACGGTAGTCGGGCATCCGTAAAGGCCGGCCCCGGCGGGAAAGGGCGGCTTCAGGCGCGGCTGACCCTTCTTGCCTTCCAGGCTCTCAAGGAGCGCGGTTTCTTCACCGCAAATATACGCCCCGGCGCCATGGTGAACATAGAGGTCAAAGTCCCATCCAGAGCCCGCAGCATTCTTGCCAAGAAGCCCCGCCGCGTATGCTTCGTCCACTGCCGCCTGCAGCGTCTCGCGTTCGTCCACATATTCGCCGCGCAGGTAGACGTAACAAGCATTCGCTTTCATGGCGTAAGACGCAACCAGGCATCCTTCGATGAAGAGGTGCGGGTCGTGGCGCATGATGTCGCGGTCTTTACACGTGCCAGGTTCCGATTCATCCGCATTGACCACAAGATAATGCGGACGATCGCCGACCTCTTTCGGCATAAACGACCATTTGAGTCCTGTCGGAAAACCGGCGCCGCCACGGCCACGCAAGCCGGAGTCCTTGATTTGCTGGATGATCCAGTCATGTCCCATCTGGATAATGTCGGCCGTTCCGTTCCACGCGCCGCGCCGCTTCGCCGCTTCCAGCCGCCAATCATGGAGGCCGTAGAGGTTCGTAAAAATGCGGTCTTTGTCCTGGAGCATGGGTTGTCTCGTTTCTCTGCCGATAGCAGGGGTTTAGCAGCTTTTGTCAGCCAATAAAGGCGACAAACGGCGCGAGCACCAGCAATCCGAGGAGGAAAATGATCACCCCAACCTCAGGAAATCCGAGGAAAAAGGCCGCGACGCCCGCCGCCATCAGAACAAAGCTGATCGTAAGGGCGATCCACATGGGTCGGCGGTTCAGCGGCTTCGGCCATTTTGAATTGTCCGGATCAAGTTCCGGAATGTAGTGAGGACCCTGATCACGATCTGCATTGTTGCTCATCTACTCCCCCGGATCGGAAACAGCCGTTGGCTTTGCACGGCGGAGGCCACCGCTTCGCCGTCAGTGCTATAAAGCGTCGCCTCAGTAAAGACGGTCGAATTTGTCATATGCTTAACGCGCCCCTTCCCGACAAAAACGCCGACCTTCGCCGGGCGCAAGAACTGCGTGTGGAAGTCAACCGATACTGGTCCTTTTTTGGCGTCCGTGAGGACCACCATCATCGATCCCATCACATCGTCGAGCATCGCCATCAGGAACCCACCCTGTACGTTACCCATGGGATTGACCATATCGGCCGTCGCGGTGAAGCGGACCTCCATGGTCTGAGCGTCGCGATCAACAGAAACAAATTCATAGCCTAGCGTTTTAGAACAGGCCGGCATCGTAAATTGATCAAGGGCCGTCCCTGTCCCTGCAGCGAATGAGCTCTCGTCGCTCATAGATCAATATCGTTCTTGTCAGAGGACGATCGCCGCAGCGCACCACCGTGGCTTTTGACGAACCGGAAATAAACCGGACCGAAAATAAGCAATACGCCAATCAGGCCCAAAATCAGGTAATTTATATTATCTGTGTAAAGATAAACACCGATAACAGCGAAGATAAGTCCGCCTTCCAGTATCGCGATGTTGATCAGGGCGCGCACGGCGGCTTTGCGTTTATCTTTGTCGAAATCCATCTATCTTGGCCCAAGCGGCGTCATCGCGCTATTCCGCTGGCGCTGGAGGGCGAGAATTTGGAAGCTCTTGGATCGGCGCCGCCGCCGTCCCATCATAGAGCGCAGGATCAACTAAAGATGTATTCTCCCCTTCCGGATCAGATGTGTGGCGACGCGGATTGGCGGTCCCGATCTTTACTTCCTCGCCTGCGCGAAGTTTACCAAGCATTTCCTCGAAAACATCTGCTGTCAGATCTTCGTAGTAATGATCGCCGTCTTTAGTAGAAATCTGGATCATCGGCGCGTTCACACAGGCGCCGAGACATTCTACTTCGAGCCAGGAAAGCTTACCGTCGTCGGACACGACACTCTCGGGCCCGATTTCCTTTTTACATACCTCTCGTAAATCATGGGCGCCGCGCAACATGCACGGGGTCGTGCCGCACACCTGCACAAAGAACTCACCCACCGGTTCGAGATTGAACATGGTGTAAAATGTCGCCACTTCGTAGACGCGGATATACGGCATATCGAGCTGTTTCGCGATCGCCTCCATCATCGGGATAGAAATCCAGCCTTCCTGTTTTTGACCGCGCCACAGGAACGGAATCACACAGGACACTTGGCGGCCTTCCGGAAACTTCTTCATTTGGACATCGCACCACTCGCGGTTTGCGTCGCTCCACGCGAAGGCGTCCGGTTGTTCTTTTGCTGGTTTTCTGGCGGCCATGGGCCCCTCGTTTTCTGGTCAGGCGATCTCTATGCCGTTTAGCGCTGCTGCTTCCTGAAAACAACCGAAACACAAAGTCGCTATTATATCCGCCTCTGCGGCGGCGAATTCCTCGTCGCTCATATTGTTGCAGGCGGTGCACAACGCCTGATTGACGCCGCCTGCCACATTCCAATGGAAGCCACGGGGTTCATCCTCTTTGACGGCGTCGATGATATGCCGGCAAACGTAAGTCTCATCTTGCTTGCCGTGGGTGCCGCAGCGGATTTTGGTCATAGCGATGCGAATTTCATTGTGACGTTTGCGCAAAGCTGGTCGCCCTGATGGAAAGTGAGCGCAATTTCGTCCGGCGCCGGCTCAGCCGCTTTTGTAATCCGAAAGGCGCGACCCAATTCCACATAGTGGCGAAATGCAGCCTCCCCGCCGGCGCAGACCGTCATCCGCCCGCCGCTCAAAATGCGCGCGGCCTGTTGAGCCGCATCCAGCAGATGCCCGGCGTTCACGTGATCGCCGGAACCGCCGTGATAGGGGTGGCCCGGCGCGAAGCCGTTTTCTTTCGTCACAAGCGCCTCAACGCTTTGCGCACCGTCAATATCGTGAACATCCGAGACGAGACATTCGATCGGTGTCTCAACGCCAAGCCTGTCCGGCGATGCGGGCGCAAACCCGTCCGGGTCCGGCAGCAGCGCCGCCTTCGCTTTCGCCTTGGCGCGCCAGCTTTCAAAATCGCGGGTCTGGAAGACGACGCCGGCGCCATTCAGGCGATAGACAGGTCCGCCGTCGGCGCCGAAGAAAATCATGTTGAAACTGGGCGCCGTTTCGTCGGCGCTCGGCAGCGCGACGCCATGCGTCGCATGGCTTGCGTTCGGCGCCAGAGCAAAGGTGCGCCATGAGCATTGCGTCAAGGCCGACCATTTGTCCGGATCAAGGGTCCCCCGCGCGCTACCCGTTTCCACCGAACACCAATAATTCATCATCTGCACGACGATATTGTTCGCCGGGTGCAGCTTCAGCCATGTCCATTTTTCTTCGTCATCTGAGCATTTGAAAGCGACCGCGCCATCATCGAGAACGACGTGATCATGGGAAAAGCTTTTGTCGGTTGAACTGTTGGGCATCGTAAGGATCGGCCGCTAACGACGAATGTTACCGATCAATCTCCCCAAAGACGATATCAAGCGAGCCGATAATCGCCGAAACGTCCGACAACAAATGCCCACGATTCATCCAGTCCATGGCCTGGAGATGGGCGTAACCTGGTGCGCGGATTTTACAGCGGTAGGGCTTATTGGTCCCGTCGGAGACGAGATAAACGCCAAATTCGCCTTTTGGCGCTTCCACCGCCGCATAGACTTCGCCTTCCGGCACATGAAAGCCTTCCGTGTAAAGCTTAAAGTGATGGATTAACGCTTCCATCGATCCTTTCATCTTGTCGCGGCGCGGCGGCGCGACCTTGCCGTCGGTCGTCATTACGGGGCCCGGCCCTTCCTCGCGGATTTTCGCGATCGCCTGCTTCATAATGGAAAGCGACTGGATCATTTCTTCCATGCGGCAGAGATAGCGGTCATAACAGTCACCGTTCTTGCCGAGCGGAATATCGAAATCATACTCCGCATAGGTCTCATAGGGCTGGGATTTGCGCAAATCCCACGGCACGCCGGAGCCGCGGACCATAACACCGGTGAAGCCCCACTCGAACGCTTCTTCTTTCGTGACAACGCCGATTTCCGCGTTGCGCTGCTTGAAAATGCGATTGCCGGTGATGAGCTTTTCAATGTCCGCCATCACCTTCGGAAACTCGTCGCACCAGGCTTCGATGTCGTTCAAGAGTTCGTCCGGCAAATCCTGATGAACGCCGCCAACGCGGAAGTAAGCCGCATGCATGCGGCTGCCGGAGGCGCGCTCATAGAAAACCATGAGCTTTTCGCGTTCCTCAAATCCCCACAGCGGCGGCGTCAACGCGCCCACATCCAACGCCTGAGTCGTCACATTCAGGATATGCGACAGGAGTCGGCCAATCTCGGAAAACAGTACGCGGATATGTTGCGCGCGCCGTGGCGCCTCGATCCCCAAAAGCTTTTCTGCCGCGAGGCAAAACGCATGCTCCTGATTCATCGGCGCCACATAATCGAGCCGGTCGAAATACGGGATCGCCTGCAGGTAGGTCTTATGTTCGATCAGCTTTTCGGTGCCGCGATGGAGAAGGCCAATATGCGGGTCGACGCGCTCCACCACTTCGCCGTCAAGCTCCAGGACCAGCCGCAAAACGCCGTGCGCGGCCGGGTGCTGCGGGCCGAAATTGATCGTGAAATTACGCTCGGACGAAGCGTCCGAGGCGGAGTCCTCGACAATGATTGTGCGTGTGCCGTCAGCCATCTTAAGAAGCGCTTTCTCCGCTTGCGAACGCCGCCATGACTTCGGCGCCGGTCATTTTCTTCGTCTTTTGAGCGAAATCGTAATAAGCGGGTTTTTCGTCGGTAAAAATCTCAAGAGTCAATTTCGCGCCGGACAAATCATCAAGCGCGCCGGCGATAACCGTGTAAAGACCCCCGTCTTTCATCCGGTAAAACAGGTTTGATCCGCACGTCTTGCAGAAAAGGCGCTCCGCCCAATCGGACGATCCATAAATCGCCAACTGCGTCTCATCTTCCACTGTCGGGGGCGCGGCAAGCGTAACCCCCAGAAGCGGGCCGCCCACGAGGCGCCGACACATGCCGCAATGGCAAGCGTCGATGTGAACGCCGTCATCATGCGGTTTCGGCGCGCAAGTGAATTTCACGGCGCCGCACAGACACTGGCCCGACATATCCGCCATCAGGCTTTCTCCTCGGCTTTTTCATCACCGGGGATCACATATTGCGCCCCTTCCCATGGGGAGAGGTAATCGAAATTCCGGTATTCCTGCACAAGCTTTACCGGCTCGTAGATGACGCGCTTTTCCTGATCGTCGTAACGTACTTCGTTGTATCCTGTGAGCGGAAAATCTTTACGGAGCGGATAGCCCTCAAAACCATAATCCGTCAGCAGGCGGCGCATATCCGGATGTCCCGTAAAGACAATGCCATACATGTCGAACGCCTCACGTTCAAACCAGTTGGCGCAAGGAAAGACGCCGATCACCGACGGGATCGTTTCCTCTTCACCAAGCTTCGCTTTAACGCGAATGCGCTGATTATTGTGCATCGACAGCAAATGATAGACGACGTCAAAGCGCTTGCCGCGTGTCGGGTAATCGACGCCGCACAGATCAATTAGCTGGATGAACCGGCAGACCGTGTCATCGCGCAGGAATTTCAAGACCTGTACGATACGATCAGGCCGCGCCTCAATCGTCAGCTCGCCATGGGCGACCGATGTTTTGCGCACATCATCGTCAATTGACGCGGAGATATGGTCGGCCAGTTCTTTGAGTTCGTCAGACATTCGTTAGCCCTCATCGTTCGAGGCTTGGTTTTGCGCCGCACTTTGTACGCAGTGTCGAGCTTGATCCGATGGCAAATTCACCGAACAATCGACCCTTCCCGCCGGATCTTTTTCTGCAATTGGAGGATTCCATAGACCAGCGCCTCCGCCGTCGGCGGGCAGCCAGGCACGTAAATATCCACCGGCACGATCCGATCGCAACCGCGAACCACCGCGTACGAATAGTGGTAATAGCCGCCGCCGTTTGCGCATGATCCCATGGAGATCACGTAACGCGGGTTCGGCATCTGGTCGTACACTTTGCGAAGCGCCGGCGCCATTTTATTCGTCAATGTGCCGGCGACGATCATAACGTCGGACTGGCGGGGGGACGCGCGCGGCGCAACGCCGAAGCGTTCCAGATCATACCGCGGCATTGAAGCCTGCATCATCTCAACCGCGCAGCACGCGAGCCCGAAGGTCATCCACATCAGCGAGCCCGTACGCGCCCAGTTGACGAGGGCGTCGGCCGGCGCGGTGAAAAATCCGCGATCCGCTAACTGGTCGGAGAGCTCCGAATAAAACGGATCCTTCGCATCAGGACGATAAACGGGTCCGTGACTGTCGAGCGTCTGGTCGATTTTCGGATCGTCTAGCGCCATTCCAGCGCTCCTTTTTTCCATTCGTAAAGAAAGCCAATCGCAAAGACCGCTAAGAAAACGAACATCGACCAGAACGCAAAAATCTGGAAACCGCGATCCATGCCGAGTTCGGGATTGAACAGTGTGACCGCCCAAGGAAACAGGAACGCCACGTCAAGGTCGACGATAATGAAAAGAATGGCGACGATATAAAACTGCACGTCGAATTTCATGCGCGCGTCGTCAAAGGCGTTAAAGCCGCATTCATAAATGGAGTTCTTTTCCGGATCCGGCTCCGACGGCGCGATCACGATCGGCAAAAACAGAAATGCGAGCGAGAGCGCCACCGCTATGCCGAGAAAGACGATGATTGGCAGATAATCGAGCAAAAATTCCGGTGTCGCCACGGGAGCAGCCTCATTCGTTGATTTTGGCGGGAAACTAGGCAGTTACGCGGGTTTGCGCAACGGGAAACGGCGCCGCAGCAACGCTTTAATTCGCCATGCTCCAGGGGCTTAGAAAAAAGCGGAAACCCGGTAGTAACGCTTGCGCGCAAAACTACCATGATGACCAGCCACGCGGGAACAGGAAAAGACATCGCCCTGATCGATATCGACTGGGCGATCAGGCGCTTCGGTGGGCGCTTTTTCGTTGCGGCACTTGTTCTGGCGGCGCTTTTCACCGCCCTTCTGATTGATCTGCGCTTCGCCAAGATTTTCTCGTTCCCGCTCGACGTGGCGAACGCCAGCAAGGAAGATTTGATGGCTTTCTGGCGCGCCGGCGTCATGTCGGTGCAGGGAGACGCCGCGGCGCTTTATGACTCCGACCGGTTCCGCGCTGGCTTGCCTCCAAACGGCGCGGGCCTCTTATGGCTTAACCCGCCGCACTTTCTTTTGCTTGTCACACCTCTTGGCCTCCTGCCTTACGGGGCTGCGAAAGCCATCTGGTTGGCGCTGAGCGTTGCGGCGTTCGCGGCCCTCGCCCGGCTCGCCGGACGGGGCCATCCATTCGCATGGCTGATTTTGTTGTCGCCTGCGATGTTCGCCCACCTACTCGTTATTCAGGCCGGTCCGTTCGTCGCGCTTGGGCTGTTTTGCGCCCTCAGTTTGGCGCGCCGGCGCCCAATCGCCGCCGGCATATTGCTCGCATTGTTGACCATGAAACCGCAATTCGGCCTTATCGCGCCTGTATTTTTTGCCGCCACCGGCCAATGGCGCGCGATTGTTGCGACGATCACGACAAGCTTCGGACTGGTTCTTCTTTCCATCGCATTTTTCGGGATCGATCCCTGGATGGCCTTCGTGCAATCGCTGGGCGGCGCCCATTCTCAACACGCTGCGACGCTCCATGTCGATATGCTAACCATCCATCAAACCGTCGGAAAACTGGGCTTTGATCCAACGTGGCGCTCTATCGGACAATTCGCCGTTACAGGGGCAGCCGCGCTTGTGGTTTGGGTGAGCGCCCGCCGATTACCGCAAAATCTCGCAATCGGCGTCACCCTGCTTGCGTCAGCCGCTGCGTCCCCTTCTCTCTGGGTTTACGACTGGCCTCTTATCGCGGCCGGCCTGATTGTCCTTTGCCGTGGCGAAGCGCCGTGGCCACTACCATTGCAGGCTCTTGCAGCCTCTTTATGGGCCGCGCCACTGATCTCCCTAGGATTTGGAACCAAGGAAAGTTCATTGGTCGCTCCGTCGCTATTGCTGCTTTCGACCGTCGCCGCGACCACCTATCTCATCGCCGTAAAAGCCGATGATAGGCGTCCACAGACTCGATAAAATCGCGGCTCTCGAAATTCAGCGCCTGCGCGATTTTTTCCAAATCGGTAAAGCTCAAGCCCGCCGCGCCAGTTTCAAAATCGTTGATTTCTTCGCGGCTGAGCCCGATTTTTTCCGCCAAACTCGTCTGACTTAGCCCCTCTGCGCGGCGCAGATGGCCAAGAATTGCGCCGATTAACGCGTTGGTTTTCGCCTCGTCTTGCTCCGAGGCGTCTTCTATATCAGCGGCGACGACATTTTTAGGGTTGTTTTTCAATGCGCCAGCCCCTCCTAGGCGTACTATTATGAGAGCAATTATATACTTAAACGTGTGTTATCATCAAAAATGTATCTATGGTAGTATTTTTCTCATGTTTTGGTCGTCATACGGGTAAAACACCCGCATTTACCGATTAAAAGCAGGGTTTTGCGGTATTTTTCCGAGAATCGCGGTGTTAAGATCAAACCTGCGTTGGATGCTTCGACAGGCCATTTTTATTTGCAATCCGGAAAGTCGTGAAATTGGACGAAATGCCCCCTCATAGGAAAAAAGCAGATATTAAGAGTGACGATTCGGCTTCCAGCAATCAAATGATCGAACTGGCGAATGATATAGACATTAAGATCGGCGAAAAACTTAAGTCTTTACGAGAAGCAGAAGGTAAAAAACAGGTTGACATCGCCAGCCACTTGGGCGTCAGTGCGCAACAATACCAAAAGTACGAGAAAGGCGCGACGAAGTGCAGCCTGGCTACTCTGTACAAGCTAGCAGCCTATTACGATATCCAGATTACGGAAATATTGCCTTGGCCAGATACAAGTGCGAGCGGCTTTTCCGAAGAGGCGCACAAATTTTCAGCAGATTTGAATGAAGAGTCCAGCGATGAAGCCGCCGCTATATCGAAGATTCTCGCTATTTTTATCCGCATAAAAAGTAAATCGATACGAACGAAATTATTGGCATTAATGAGCGAAATCGCTTGAAATTTTTTTAGGCCACACGTTAGTCCACACGTCTAATCGCGTAGCCCCGTTCAGTTTTTCTCATCACGACGCCGTCCACATTGCCGACAATTATCGACTGCCCAACGGTTAACTTGGCCTTCGTGACAATCTCAACCCCATCTAGCGAGATACTTGCAATAAAACACTTGAATTGGTTTCCGCCACTCGTCCGCGCTTCAAATTCATCAATGCAGGGAATACATCGCGAATGCGCACGGCGGTCGCTTATGTCACCGCGACGTTCTGGGTATGCGGCGTCTTGGGCTTCCTCTTCGAGGAATTGCTGAATAGCTTCCTCAAGACGAAGTAGCTTTTGATCACTCATCCGCATTTCCAGGGCGAATTCCGTGCCCTCACAACGGACGACACGGCCCTCGAACCTGCCGATACGATTGATATATAGGACAATATCTTGCTGGATCGCTGGCGGCGTCTCCGATCTAATTTTTAATCCCGATAAGGAGATATCAAGTAGGCAGCCGTCGAATTCACCGCCGTCATCGGTCATAAACCGCACCGGCGTTTCCAGAAAGCGACGATAGTGTTTTCGTCTTTCCAGAACGCGACGAGGTTTCACCGCGCATGCATTGCGTTCGAGCTCCAACAGTAAATTCGTCCCCGGCGTCGCTTCGTTATCCACAGTAATCCCTTCCCGCGATAAAACCCGTGCGAGGCATGCACTGGGCAAGAGCTCCACCTATGATCGCAAAATCTTTTGCGCCACAACCAATAGTTATATCAAAAAGTTAATAGAACGCTATTTCTCTCATAATATGATATTATTCTCGTAATAATAAGCGTAAGAATTAGGGTCTGTCGGGACAATGACGCACTAATCGATTACGCCTTGGTCGGGTCGTAAATACACAAGCACGCGAATGAAACTTCTCAACACCAACAGTATTTAGTATTCAGATAATTTCCAGTTCTGAGTGCAAGGCCCCGGAAGCTTTTACTGCCTTCAGAATATCGATTAAGTCTTTTGGTGAAACGCCTAAAGCATTTAATCCTTCGATTAAATCAGAAAGCGCAACATTGTCTTCGACGATTGCAATGTTTTTGGCGCCCCCATCGTCGATCGCCACGTCCGTATCGGGAAGAGTAATCGTTTCACCGTTCGTCGCGAATGGATTTGGCTGGGAAGCGACCGGCCGTTCTCTGACCCGTACGGTGAGACTTCCCTGCGTCACTGCAAAGCGTGAAATTTTCACATCAGCGCCTATCACCACCGTGCCGGACTTCTGATCGATTACAATCTTCGCCTTGGCCGCAGGTTGAATTTCGAGATTTTCGATACGCGACACAGCTTCAACCGGAGAAACGCCAGCCTCTGACAAACTGATTTCAATCGTCCCCGCATCCAAAATATTCGCGATAGGCGCACCGAATTCTGAAACGATCGCAGCGGTTATCCGGTTGGCCGTTGTGAAATCGGGCGACCTCAACGCCAATCGAAGACGATTCATTTCATTAAACACGAAATCAAGTTCGCGCTCGATGCGCGCTCCCTGCGGAATGGAGCCCGATGTCGGGACGCCGAAGGTGACCGACGCCGCGTCACCGTCCGCGCTGACGCCGCTCGCAAGCACGGCCCCTTGCGCAACGGCATAAGTTACGCCGTCTGCGGCTCGAAGCGGCGTCATCACCAGCGTACCGCCAAGGAGGTTTGAGGCATCTCCGATCGTTGAAACTGTCACGTCGATTTGCGACCCCGAGCGGGCGAATGGCGGGAGCGTCGCTGTCACAACAACAGCGGCGACGTTCCTGGGTCGAAATCGTTCCCCGGTCACATTTACGCCAAGACGTTCCAGAAAACTGGATAACGATTCTTCTGTATAGGGTGAGTTGCGAACGCCATCGCCTGTTCCGTCAAGTCCAACGACGAGGCCGTAACCAACAAGGTCGTTGCCGCGCACGCCATCGAAGGTCACAACGTCCTTAATGCGGACAGTCGCATTCGCCGTCGCGCTCACGGCGATCAGAGCGGTGATGATCGACAGGAATATTCTTAGCGCCATCACCGCTCCTCAACGCAGGAAGTTTGTGAGCGACAATGATGCGATACGCGCCGTCAATACAAAAGCCGCTTCAAGTTGATTCTCAAGCTGGCGTAGTTCGGTCGCCGTTTCGAAACTGTCGATTGCCGTCCTATCGTTATAGGTTCCAGAAAGCGCACCTTGTTCAGCCTCATAGATCTCCACTGACTGCGCAAGCCGTTCCTCTGCGACGCCCAATGTCGCTCGCGTCTGAGCCAAGCCCGCGTCTGCGCCGATCAGGCGAGTCGCCGCATCGTTAGCGAGCGTATTCCGGTCGGGGGACGGCGGGCGTGACGCTGAGACTGCTAGCTCGGCGTATGACCGCAATAAATCTTTAAGGGACTGATCGTTTGCACGAACGGAGTACTGAACGCGGCTTCCATCGAAAAGTTCCACCTCGGGACCGTCGCCAAGGCCGCCTAAATAGATTGATGTTTCAAACCCGCCAGCGGGATCGTTAAAATAAGTATCAAGATTGACTTGCGCTGATGCGACGTCCGGAGCGCTATCAATTATTGCAGCGACATCAGCAAGGAGTACATCGACGTCATTGAGCGCCGGACTATCGACGGCGTCGCCCGCGAATAACGATCGTCCTTCATAACGTTGATTGAGTTGCGCGAACGCGTCACTTAGCGCAGCGCGCGCCCGTTCGCCCGATACAACAAGCTTTGCCTCGTCGGAAAGGCCGATGGCGCTCGTCGCGTCTGGTCCGATTTCAGATGCGTCTGCGCCAATCTGCGCCAAGACAAGTTGTGAAGCCGATGCACGCGACTGAGCGCGTTGCGACGCCGAAGCAGCATCAACAGCATCATCAATCGCTTTTCTGATAAGATGCGCATCGCCGGCGCGTGCGCCAAGCGCACGGTTGACGTCGCTTACTCGGCCGGAAACGAGCTCGCTGCGTAAACGCGCGCTGCGTTCTTGGATTTCAGCAAGGTTCGATGACAGCCGTGCAAAACGAAGCGTATCGGGAAATCCTACAGAGGACATCGTCTAAATCTCCAACAGTGTTTGCAGCAGCCGGTCGACGGTCTGGATGACGCGCGCATTCGCTGCATATGCCTGCTCGATTGTAAGAAGGTTCTGTAATTCCGCATCTGTATCAACACCGGTTCGTTCGATTTCGGCCTCCTGCAGACTAGCGGCGAATGCAGCGGATGCGTCGCGCGCCGCCTCAGCGTCAACGAGCGAACCAGCGGCGGAAGATGTGAAAAACGCCGCTGCTTCCGAAGCGTTTAGCGCGCGCGACGCGCCGAGGGCGGACGGCGTCGTCCGCGGCTCACGCAATGCGTCGATAAAATCACGCAGCAGACCGTCAGCGGCGACCGGCCCGGGCGCATTGGCGCCGAGACCATCTCTCAGTCGACGAGCCTCGCCGCCGTTCTCAGGGTCAACGGCGGCGTTTACGGCGAAACGTCCCGCAAGCCCATCTATCCCGACTTCGGTCGCAAGCGCTCCCGCGTCGGTGAAAAGACCAGGCGCATCGAACGCGATGGTCGCATCTATTCCGCCGGAGAAGCGTTCGGCCACATCAAGGGCGACGGCGTCAACTGCGGCTGACAAAGAAGGCGCGATTTGATCGCGCACGGAGAATAACCCAGCTAGAGCGCCCTGTTGTGGCGCATTCGGCGCAGCGCCCGGCGTGATTTCAACGCCGTCCACTTCAAGACCGGACAAGCCAGACCCAAGGGCATTTTGAGGCGTTATGACGGGCGACGGCTTGAAGGAAAGCTGTCTTGCGGTTCCGGAAAGCAGAAACACACCCTCGGCTGTTACGAGATCAACCCCGCCGCCGCGTTCGACAGCACGCACGGGAATATTCTGATTGACGCGATCGATCAGACGGGCGCGTTCGTCAATTAATGCATTGACATCCGCATTGCTTGCGGCTCCGCTGGCGATGGACGCATTGAGCCGTTCGATCTGACGCAACGAATTATTCACATCTTCGACGCTCCGCTCAATCCTGGCGTCGGCATCAACGCGCGATTGCTGAATCTCATTCGACAGCGCATTCAGAGATCCGGCGACGCCGTTCGCAGCGCGCACCGCTCCTGACTGCAACGCGCCGTCATCCGGCGTGTTCGCCAACGCGCTCAACGCGCGTTCGAAACGTCCAAAAACTTGAACCAGGGAACGCGCGTCCTCAGGATCGCCGATGCGATCGACGATCCGCGATAACGCCTCCGCCGCCGCCTCTTCCCCGGCAAGTTCCGCATCCGCAATACGGCGCTCTGCAGTTACTGCGGGGGCGACGGCCCGTTGTACGCCAGCCACCTCGACGCCAGCGCCGACCCCAGCCGTTACGCGTTCGGCGAGATCAACGCGTCGCGCAGCGAAGCCTTCAGTTTGAGCGTTAGCGATGTTGTTCGCCGTTACGCTCGCTCTCCGACCAGCGGCCGATAATCCTGAAAGCGCGTTTGATAACGCTTGGCCGACACTCACAATCTGTCCCTTTCAATATACTCTGCTATCGAATGATATTCGTCGTCTCTTGTAGTATCTCATCGACGGTTTGAATAATGCGCGCGTTTGACGAATAGGCGCGTTGTGTCTGGATTAGATCCGTCAGTTCGCTTGCAATGTCTGTGGTTGACTCGGCGAGCGCGAAACCAACCGTCGATCCGGCCGGCCCGTCCCCGGCGTCCCAGAGATAGAAATCACCGCTATCTTGGGAAATCTGGAACGCCTGCGATCCAACAGCATCCAGCCCATTGAAGTTTGGGACATCTGCGATAGGAATCTGATAAAGAGTGCGTCGAAAACCAGTATCGTAAATCGCCTGCAAGAAACCTTGCTCATCGACTTCAACAGACGCAAGATTTCCAAGCGGCGCGCCATTCTTGCTGATGGCGACGGGCGTAAAGCTCGCTGATAATTGTGTAAGCGGCGTCGCCTCTCCCGGCGTTCCTACAACGAGACTGATTGGATTGCTGGCCGCGTTAACAGTTACAGAGCCGGAAACCAGATCGAATGACGCGCCGGCGCCGGGAACGACTGAGGCCAAAGCGCCACCGCCAGAGAGACTGTCGTCAAATGTTAAATCGAAAGACGCTATTGGGACCGCTGGGTCTCCGGCGCGATCAAAAACGCTCGCTGTCCATGCGTTGGAGGAGCCTGCCGCCGGAACCGTTGGCGTGAATCTGATTTCAAGCGTTTGTGACCGTCCGAGCGTGTCAAAATATTCGATCGGTAGGGTGAGAGCGTCGCCGGTAGCGCCGGCTTGGGTTTCAGCAGCAGGCAGATTAACACCAAGGCGCACTTCGGTCGTCGCTGAGGCAGCGAATTGGTTTAGGTTAATTTGAACCGGTTCGAGAGAAGCGGCGCTATCGCGTACGGGTGCGCCGATGTCGCCATTGACGTCTGCTGGCCACCCAAGCAATACGAGCCCGCTCGATGTCCGCAGAACGCCGCTTTGGTCGGGAGAAAAGGACCCTGTCGCCGTCAAGAGTAAAGACCGATTAGCCGCCGGCGCCGAGACGCCGGCGAGATCGGTTACCGGAAGCAGACCGCGTCCGTTCACCGCGAGATCGGTTGCGTTTGCGGTCGTTAGCAATGATCCAGCAGCGCTCACATCACGGAAGGTCGATGCTCTGACGCCTCCAGCAGCGTAAGCGCCGTCGCTTCCCTGTTGCAAAACAAGATCGGAGAATTCGGCGTCAACGCGCTTGTATCCGAAAGTCCCTGAATTCGCGATATTGTCCGAAATCGCCGCCAATCGAACAGAGTTAACGGCCAGACCAGCCACGCCTGCATTTAGGGAAGAAGAAATACTCATTGAAATGCACCTTTAGGTCGTATTTTTTAATTTACTATACCCAGGGTAGCACTGACCTCGTAAATAATGCCCTAACGCGGCGCCTTCGATCATATCTCTCGGAGCAATGTGATTGCTATGCGTCGGTTCTGGGGAGCGGACGGATCATCAGACAATGGTTCGTTGCTGGCTTTGCCGGCGACTTCCGCAACCTGCGTAATCGGAAATCCATATTCAACCAACAAGCGTCTGGACGCGTGCGCACGGTCTGTAGACAGTTCCCAATTGGAGTAGTTCGCCGAAGTCGAAAAGGATGTCGCGTCGGTGTGGCCGGTAATCGCCATCTTATTCGACACCGTCGAAAGCACTGGTGCGATCGCGTACAACAGATTTTTAAGAACCCGCGACGGCTGCGCCGATCCGTTCGAAAAGAGCGGGTCGTCATCGACATCGACCAGCTCGATAAGAAGTCCTTCGGGCGTCATCCGCGTATTGATATGGGCCGCCAGTTCACTGACTGCAGTATCTTGTTTTGCAATTTCGATTTTTTCACGAAGCGTATCAAGCGGCGCCTCGACTTCTTCATCCGGCGTTGCTGTCTCAGGCCGCGCAGCCGGAAATTCATCGCTGGCGCCAATTTCGTCCCGGATTAATGTGTCTTCACTCAAGATTGACGATCCGTTCAATGCACCTTGGCCTCCGCCAGATACTTTACTGATGGGAATCGACGGGTTGAAATAATCGGCCAGCCCCTTGCGCTGCTCTTCTGTGGTCGCATTAATTAGCCACATGAGCAGAAAAAACGCCATCATTGCAGTAACGAAGTCGGCGTAAGCGACTTTCCAGGCGCCGCCATGGTGGCCGCCATGCCCTTTGACGACCTTCTTCTTGATGATCACCACGTTTTGCTGTAGCGCCGAACCTGCCATCGTTTACCCTGCCATCAACTTGAAGAAAGCTTCGTCTTTTTGATCAGGCGAGCATGCTACTATGGGTTGTTTTACAAATTATAAACACTTTTCGAGTGCTATTTCCGCATACTGAGTGGCTATGCCGTTCAATCACTACGTCCGTAAAAATAAGATATAGGATCACAACGCAAATCCGTGTCTCAAGCACAATCATCACAACCCGAAGCGGCGGACGATGAAATAATCCCGCGCTCATTGGAGAACACGGGTGTCGCGAAAATTCTCGACAGCCACAATCGCCGAAGCGCGCTTGAGGCGAACGCCGAAGAAAAAATCACCCTTACCATCGACGCGGTGCAGTCCGCTCTTGGCGAGATATTCGAAGGCGACAGCGCTGAACGAATTCATGCGTCCTATTCTATTGAGCCGTGGCGCCGCGCGGCAAAAATCGCGGAAGAAGATTCAACGCGCTTTGTCTGCACCAGTTCGAGCAAACCGGATCCAATCAATGACAAGCTCTTGATTGTGATCAACCTCGATACAGCAATGGTTTCAGCGATCGCCGCACAACACTTTGGAATGAACGCATTCGCTAAACCCGGGGAGCTTGGAAGCGTTGAACGCCACCTAGCGCGTTATGCGGCGCAAACAGTGTCGAATGCAATCCTGGTCTCCATAACCAATGATCCACCCGCGGCAACTCCTAAGGCCTCCTCTACAAAGATCGGCGATATCGCCGTATCGCCAATTGATAGTCTGGAATCTTTCCCCCTGTTTCACGAAAATGATGATTGCATTACCATGTCATTAAAGCGAGGAGAGCGTGGATCAGAAAATTTGGCAAATATGAGCATTGTCTTGCCGGCCTCCCTGTTTGTTCAAACAAAGACGAAAAATGAAGACGCTGCTCCTCCCGAAAAAATTGATCTCGAGTCGATATCGCGAGATGCTTCATGCGAATTAAGCGCCGAGTTAGCGCGCATTACTATGTCAGTAAAATCACTCATGTCGCTCAAAGCCGGCGTCGATCTCGATCTACCCATGGCCTCGATAAGCAACATCGCAATTCGACAAAAGGATTTTGAGTATCCGTTATTCAATGGCGCGTTAGTAGAAAGCGCGGGCATGCGATCAGTCGTAATCCAGTCGGCTAGTGATTAATTCACTCTATTCCGGTGTGCAGCCGGAGGCGTGAAGACAGCTTTCTGGGAAATGACATTCACCGATAAGGATAGCCTGATTGGTTTTTTCAGTCGGCATCGCATTCATAGATTTCAATTTCGCCGTCAGCAACAAGGCTCTTTACTTTGGCAATAAATTCCCTATGCGCCGCATCACCCGTAGCCTCGTCGATCGTTCCGATTTCTTCGACTTCTTCACGGATTTGTTCGCCAAGTCGCTTGGATATTGATGCGAAAAAGTAATCTACAGTCTCTTTTGCCATTTGGTTGCCATAACTCAGCGCTTCGACAAGGATGCGCCGATCAATTTCACGAATAATGACGGGCGCCGCCTCTATGGGCAAGCGCACGTGCAATTCCGAAAAGGTGATGACATTTTTCTTTACGGCCTTCGCAATTTCGGGACTTTCGCTTTGGATGGCGTTCATCATCGTGTCCCGTTCATTAGATGGAAGAAAATTGACAATCTCACCTACCGTTGCGCCGCCTTTTGAATAGTCGGCCCGGCTATTCAATTCATCGAGGATTTCTTCCTTTATCGCTGACGCAACAGCGTCGACCGCCGGCTTGGGAAAAATTGGCTTTCGCGCAAGCTCAAGCAGAATCTCCCGTGCCTGCTCGGGAGCACACTGCGACACTAATGACGCCGCTTTCACGGCCGGCAGTTGCGAAAGCGTCACTGCGCAAACTGTCGCCGACTGTGTGTTGAAGTAGGCCAAAAGAGGCTCGTCGTCCAATTCCGCAATTTTCGGCCACAAGCCTTCTGCTGTTTCGGCGATTGGACCTGAGTCGAATAAGGAATTGACGCGTTCGGAATCCACGATCTCGTTGAGAATGCGCTGTGCTTCCATATCGCCTGTAGCGAGTTGCGAACTTTGCGCCGCCACTTCCGATGTAAATTCTCTAGCAACAATATTGAGCATGTCTGATTCAATTGAGCTTAACTCGCTAAATGCCGCAACAAAGGCGCGCAATTCCTCATCAGATAACTCTTGTGCGATTTGAGGGGCGAAGTCGGCGCTCAGTGACGCCAATACGACCGCGGCTTTCTGCGAACGCGACAAGCTCATGGTTCTGGTGGGGTTTGTTGTTTCCGTGGCCTCAGGAGATCTGGATACGTCACTGTTATTTGTATGTCCGTGAATATCAGTTTGATTAGCTCTCATGGCGTATATCCTCGTACAAGTGCGCCAGCAACGCTCACCCAGGCATTCGACAATACAAAAAAGGCGATTTTAAACGGCAGGGAGACAATTGCCGGCGGAAGCATAAGCATCCCCATCGCCATCAAAATCGAAGCAACTAAAAGATCAATAATTAAAAACGGAAGCAAGATAACAAATCCAACCTCGAAAGCGCGCTGAATCTCGCAAAGCACGAAGCTAGGAATCAATAGACTAGCGTCTGGGTCATCGAGCTTAAGTGGTTCAGTACTTGCCTTGGCCTCATGAAGAATAAATAGCGCTTCTTCGCTGACGCGCATCATCATAAATTGTTTTAATGGCGCTAGAGATTGTTGAATTGCTGTTGTTTCGCTAATTTCGCCACGCGTGAGCGGCGCGACCCCCTCGGCCCAGATATCGCGAAAAACCGGTTCCATCACGTAAAATGTCAAAAAAAGCGCAACACTGACAATCAACATATTTGGCGGCGCTTGTTGCAATCCTGTTCCTTGCCGCAGAATTGATAAAACAATGAGCATGAAGGGCAAACAGGTCACCATCATAGCAAGCCCCGGCGCTAGACTAAGTACAGTAACGCCAATGAATATCTGGACAACGCGTGTGGCGAGCGAGCTTTCAAGCACTGGCGCTGCAAGTTCGCCGTTCACCGCAGCAAGCGCCGTCACGGGCGTTTGCACAAGACAAAGAAAAGATACGAGCAACGCAAGTTTCACAAAAAAGCGCCGCTTATCAGGGGCGCACGCAGTGTACAAAGCCGCTCTAACGCTCATTGTTAAAAACCTGATTGATTCGAACGCTTAACTCACCGCTACCAGGTGTTTTTTCAATTAGCTCCCCATCCGCGATGATTTTCTCGCCCACCATGATCTGCACGGGATCGCTGGCTCTTGAATTGAGATCAATAACACTTTCGGTTGATAATTCGAGAATATCGCGGAAGCGCATACGCGTTGAGCCCACACTGATAATGAGCTCAACCGGTAACGCCATGATCCGGTCGTGCGCCGCGTTTAACGTTGAAGAATTTTGTTGGCTTTGTACTGTTTCTGTTTCACCGACGTCGATCGGCAAATTCTCGGTCTTACTCTCCGCATCAGTGTTCATTCGCACCGCTCCTCTTTAATCCAGTCGTCGATCAGTTTTTTCAGTTCACCGATCGTCGACTCCGCATCGTAAAACAATCCGCCGCCGCCCCATGTCGCCTCAATCGCAAACCGCGAGAGCGATTCATCGGCCGTAACGGTTCCAATAAAGTCATCATCATCTGGTGATATCAAAGTCGGATTTATCCTTATAGAGAGGGCATCAATGTCGCGAACGCCCGCTTCGAGTACTTCGGCGAGTTTTGTACGAACTTCCAAATTTGCAAGCGATGGAGCGACAGAGGTGAAAAGGAGCTTCACTGCTTCGAGGAATTCGCCTCTAAGGCGCCCTGCAACTTCGAGGACGCAATCTTCCAACCACTTTTCGCGTGCTGCTTCTTCCTTACTCTCTTTCAACTGCAACGCGTCCTGTTCGCGAATGGCGTCAGCGTAGCCTTTTTTATAAGCGCTTTCGGCGTCTGCGCGCGTGTCTTCTCGTCGATCAAAAGACGAACGCCGGTCAAAGGATGGGAGCAGCACCGCCTTTGCCGTAGCCACTTCGGATGAGGAATTCCGCTGTGTCACGATAGTTGCTTGATCTCTTCGGTTTCGCCGAGCCATTGCTTTAGGATTTTCGAACTAGCGTCAGTATTGCTCGACGCAACAGCGCGCATCTCATCAACAGGTGATTTTGCGATTGCGACGGCCTCACCATCCGCAGCCGCACCTGACGCGGTGTTGAGAAGTTCTTGTTCAGCGGATGGCGGGGCCTGGGAGAGAATTGGCTTCACAACAAAGAGCGCCAGAGCCAGAACGACCAAAGCGGGTACAATAACCTGAATGATTGAGATAAAATTTGAGGACAAAAATTGGGCTGGGCCTGACTCAAAAAGCTCACCATCGGAGATTTCGTCTTTATGGAAATCCATTACTCTCACCGTCACAACATCGCCGCGCTCGTCATTGAATCCTACTGATGCGGCGACGAGTTCCCGGATCGCCTCTATTTCTTCCTCAGTTCGTTTTGGGGAATTTGCGCCATTACTATCATCAACCGTTTGGCTTTCGTTCAACAGGACCGCTACTTGTAATCGCGTAATTGCGCCTGGCTCACGGCGCCTTTGCCGATTTATCTCGGAATACTGATAGGAAAGCTTTTCGCGTGTTTCTGTCCGTTCGTTCTGCGACTCATCCTGTCTGGTTTCACCTTCGGGAAGATTGCTGGCGACAGTCACCTGGCCGCCCCCTTCGGCGCCAATCTCGGTGCTTTCGGAAATGTCTCTGCTCAAAAGTATTCGGCTATCGGGATCAAGGATTCGCTCAGAGACGATTTCACCAGAATGTTCAATATCCAGCGCAACAGAAACCCGCGCGTTTCCCAGCCCTACCCTCGCTTCAAGAAGTTCAAGTAGTTTTTGCTCCATCCGTCGCGCGCGATCCGACGCCCCTCCGCCAGGTATCGCTTCACCTACTGCGCCCGGCTTGAGCACAACGCCTCTTTGCGCATCGATTATTGCGACCTGTTCTGGTTCAAGGTCAGGTACCGCCAAAGCAATTAGATACCGGATCGCTGTTGCTTGCTGCATAGCAAGGCGGCCACGCGACATGGAGACCGTAGCCGATGCGGTTATCGCACCAGCGCCGCGAGAAAAAGTCGTTCTTTTAGGGACGCCGAGATGAACGCGAACCGACTTGATACCTGGGGTTGCGATTATCGTTCGCGCAAGCTCTCCTTCTTTTGCCCGCCAATATGCAGCATCAAACATTTCGGACGTGGTGGAATATCCTTCGATATTATCGAGCAACTCAAATCCAGGCTGCCCTTGTTGCGGCAATCCCTGGCGCGCGAGCGCTAGACGCGCAGAATCGCGTTTGGACTTAGGAACGTAAATCGCTTGTCCGCGAACTTCCGCGCGCACCTCCATCGCATCGAGGGCAGCGACGATGTCGCCGGCCGCAGCATCGTCAAGTCCGCCATACAAAAGCGACATTGGCATACGAGACGGCGCCGTCGCTAACCAGCCAAATGCCGCTATCGTTGTGGCCAGCACACCGAGCAACACGCCCTTTTGCTGCAACGAAAACCCGTTCCACAGACTCAATATTCTAGACATTGTCCAATGCGCTCGCTCCAAAACGCGCCCACGCGGGAACGCCTTATGGTTAATTTTGCGGAGGTATCTTAAAGAACGGTTTACAATTAGTTGTAATATTCCATTATTGCAATTTTTACGTGTTATTCGAAATGGACAGAAGAAACGATACGGCGGAGCAAGTCGATCCGACCGAAGGCGCCGACGGCGGACGCAGTGTTGGAAAACTTGCAATAGCAATGGCTCTTGTAACATCGCTGTGCGCTGGCGCAGCAGCCGGCTTTTTCTTGGCTCCTAGTCCGCAAACACAGCACGCTTCAGTCACAAGCATCGATGGATCGTTAGAGAAAGGAAACGACGAAAACACAGCCGCCGCTAAAAAGAAGAAAGAAAAAACGCCTTCTAAAAAAGAAAAAAAGAAAAAACAGAAAAAATCGAATGATAAGAAAAAGTCGGATGACGAACAATTCGGCGCCAAAGGGGTCTCCACGTTCATTTCAGGTAACTCTGCATTTGTCGAATTCCCGCCCTTACTCGTTTCCGTTCGATCAAAAAGATCGCCTCGTCACGTTAAAATACGCATCGTGATTGAAACGACACCTGAGGATTCTGAAGCGTTCGCGATCCACTCTTACCACATCATCGACACGCTCAATACGTACCTGAGGACCATCGATATTGCTCAATTCGAAGATCCGACAATGTTGTCCGTTCTTAAGGAACGCATTGCGCATCGTGCGCGGCTTGTCGCGCCCGAAGCTGTCATTCACGAAGTTCTCGTCACTGAGTTTCTTCTATCTTAGGAAAAGACGTTATCATGCAAATCATCCTCGACCTAATCCTGATATCCGCATCTTTCACCGCAATTGTTTTTTGTTATCTCCTTGATCGTCGCCTTAAATCTATGCGGAGTGCGACAGGTGACTTCGGTGCAACGATTAAAGCCCTATCTCAAACAATCGAAACCGCCCGTGAAAACGTAACCATAGCCAAGCAAAGTAGCGATGACACCATCGATCGGCTTTCGCCAAAGATCGATGAAGCGAAATCGATACTGAATGAACTCCAGTCATTTTCAGAGGCTTGCTCACAGATTACGGATAAAAAAATTGAAGAAATTCATGAAGTCGCAAATTGTGCGCGTCGTGCAATCCATTCTGAGAAGCCGGCATTCAAGGCATCAAAAGATAACGAACGCCTCAGTAATGATGAGCAATCCGAAAACGACAACGTTGTTGAAATTTCTAAACCCTCTTCCCGTTCCGCTAACAATCCGAGAGCCTTTGACCAAAGCATGTATAATGGGATGGCGCCGTTCGTCAGCACTTGCAGCGTCTCGTACACAAACAATCAGGCTTTGCTGAAGCCATGAGAATACGGGCAATGATGGTTCTTGGCGCATGCTTTGCGATGTCATTCGTCGGCCGGCTCGCAGTATTCGCAGCAGATCTCGCCGACGATACGGGGGCAAAGCAACCCGACGAGAGAGCTTCTTCGGCGTCAATATCCTTATCCACGACAAAAGATGCAGGAGATGGGGAACGGAAGACGGCGGTGTGCGAATCCACAGAACTCGCCGCAACCCTCAAGAACAGGATCGCTGCGCTTGACGCCCGTGAAAACGCAATCGCCAGAAAGCAGGCGCAGATGGAAACGTATGCGGCCCAAATTGAAAAGCGACTTGAAGAATTGGCTTCGGCGAACGCTGAAATGAAGCAATTTATCGATGCAATCGAAGGACGCCAGCGTAGGGACGTAGAACAGTTGGCAGCAATTTATAATTCGATGAAACCAAAGCTGGCGAGCGAAATACTTGACGAGATGGATATCGACTTCGCCTCAGGATTGCTAGCTCAACTGGACACAGAAAGCGCGGCGGCAATTCTCGCAGGTATGGAACCACAAAAAGCGTATGCGATTTCGGTCAAGTTCGCCAACCGATCTCGCCGCTGATGAACACAGCTTCGGGCTTCTTTAACTATCTGTAGGTATGCAATTTATCCGTGCAATGTTTTCTATTGCATATCATGGATTGTAGATGACAAGTATTCTCGGAATTTTGATTACGCTCGTAATGGTCTTCGGCGGCTACTACATCGCGGGCGGCAAATTCAGTATTATCCTCCATTCACTTCCGTACGAGATCATGATTATCGGCGGAGCGGCGACGGGCGCGCTCATCGTCGGCAACGATTTCCATACGATCAAACAGATTGGTGGCGATTTTGGTCGAGCACTTAGCGGACCGAAATGGAAAAAAGCCGACTATAAAGATTTATTGTGCTTGATGTTCGAACTCGTCCGTCTGACGCGAGAAAATGCGGTGCAGGCCGAAGAGCACATAGAAAATCCCGAGGAATCTTCAATCTTTAATCGATATGAAAAAATCAAAGGCGATCATGAAGCAGTAGAAATCATTTGCGATACGATCCGCTCTATGCTGATGAATTACGATAATCCGCATCAAGTTGAAGACCTTCTCGAAAAACAACTCGAAGCAATGGAAGAGGAAAGCCAACACGGCGCCCATGCGCTGCAAAAGATGGCGGACGGATTGCCAGCAATCGGCATTGTCGCCGCTGTTCTTGGCGTTATCAAAACAATGGCGTCAATCGACAAGCCGCCGGAAGTTCTTGGACAATTGATCGGCGGAGCACTCGTCGGCACGTTTCTGGGTGTCTTCCTGGCCTATTGCCTTGTTGGTCCAATTGCTGACCGGGTTGCAACGATCAGGCGCGAAGAACACACCTTTTACAATCTCATCCGTGAAGCGTTCGTTGCAACGCTAAATTTACATACGCCTCAAATGTCGGTCGAAGTGGCTCGGCGCAATACGCCGCGTAATAACAGGCCAAGTTTTAATGAAGTCGAAGAAGCATTGAAGTCACTTAAAAAGGAAGCGGCATGACCCGCGTTATCCTGACAGGCCTCATTTTTCTGTTCGCCGCAGCCTATCAACCTGCCCACGCATTAACCATAAAGGTGCGCGCGGGCGAGCACGGCGACTACTCCCGGATCGTCATTCCCCTCCCCAAAGAAAAGCGACGCGACGTTAGGCTCGCTATTGACAAATCTGAGAAGACAGTTCGCATCAGCGATTTACCGCCAGCTCAAGCGTTTGACATCACTGAACTCACTGTCACACAGAAAGCGCATCGCGTACGTTCAGCCAGCATCGCCAATACCGGAAACGGAGCGACGCTGCTTCTCAGATTGACGTGCGACTGTAATATTGTCCGCTACACAGGCATTTCTGATGCGCTCATTATCGATATCAAGAACAGCGATGAAGCCGAAAACACTGAAACAAAGATCGTAGCAATCGAGTCGTCGCCCGTTGAAACACGCCATGCGCCAACAGATGAAGACATTACTGCGCCGGCAAGGGATCTGGCTCATCAAGAACGCATTCGCATCGCGCGTGAACGGCTGACATCACTCCTTGCTGAGGCCAATGCGCAAGGTGAGATCACCCTGAAACAACCTGAATCTATGGAGAGGCCGGATGCGCCGCGCGCTCAGCCCGCAATCACGCCGGCGTTCACTACTTCTTCAGAAGAATCCACAACGAACGAAAAAATTATTGAAGCCTGTCCGGATAGCAATGCGCTCAACGCCGTATCGACTCTGGGCCGTGAATTCGCCTTCGGTGACATCGTGCGCCTTCGACGCGATCTGCAAAGCCCAGATGAAGAAATCCGCGCCCTAGCAAAACGAGAGATCGTGTTTGCCTACGCTGGGCTAGGGCTCTTCGACGAAGCGCGTGCAATTATGATGTCTTCCAAACAATCTATGGACTTAAATTTTCTAGATGCCCTTTTGAAGCTTACTACGGGACCGCTTGCTCAAAGCGCGAATCATCCGCCATCAGCTTCGTTTTCCAAAATTGCCAATTGTGATCCGATCAGTACAGGTCTTAATGCCGCCACGGCGGCTCTCAGTGAAGGTCGCGGAGCTTTTGATCATGCAGCACTGTCTGGACTGTTGTCGTTGAAACCGGTCTTTTCAGGACCGATTCATGCTCGCCTTGCTCATACCGCTTTGAACCGCGGCGACGAGGCCGCAGCAACAGCATTCACCGCGATCGCTGAGTCCGCATACGGAGATCCTCAACCTGAAATTATTCGTTTTCTTCGCGTCAACCTAGAGGGCTCGGGAACTGGTCCGGAGCCAACAATTGGGTCGGAAAGAATCGTCGCCAAGACATCACCCGTTCAAGAAGCAGCGTTGGTCAGTCCGCTCCAAGCCGCCGTCGAGAATGAATTGCCAGCTGAGCGTTCGCCGTTTGGTCTCGTTCAAGGACGACTGTCAAGCGTGAGCGAATCGGTTGGAGTTCATAAGAACCATCAAGCCGCCCTTGCAGCTTCGTCAAAGTCTGGAATAATTGGGCAAGCCTTTTCAAAAATCGAAAAAGGCGCGGACTCATCTCATGAGACAGTGAGTTCTGCGATTGCAGACAAAAAACGGATGCTCGTCAAAGCGCTCGAAGATTCTGCAGAAGATGAGCGCATCGCGGCAGCGCTAAAGATTACAGACGAAAAAATCACGTTCGCCGAATATGGCGACCTTATCGACGCCGCCGCGGCGGTCGCCGCAGAATATGGGCTTCTTGACGTGATATCTGCGCTCTATGACGGGCGTTCGGCGCCATTGTCGCGAGACGAGTCGTTAGCAGCGGCGCGGGCGGCACTTAACGCGAACGCTCCTGCATCCGCGTTCGCCATCACGCGCCCATATGCGACTGATCCGGAGTTGGCGCTGTTGGGTCTTCGCGCCCTAAACCGCATCGACGGGCCTCAAAGTGCTCAGGATGCTGAGGCGCTCATGAGTAAACTCGGTGCAGCAGGTGTCGCAACGACGCAACTGGCGCGAGAAGCGTTTAAAGCGCGCGATTGGGAAAATGCAACAAGGTTATATGAGTTGTTGCCCAAATCGGCGCTTTCGCCGCAAGACGCCGAAGATTTCTTACTATCAGCGCTCGCCGGCGGCGCAGCGTCGCCTTCAAAGTATGCGATCGATGCGCTCGGAGATGATGAAGAGACGCTCGCAGTAGTGGACAGCTTTTTCAGACCGGCTTTTGAGAATGCATCGAAGGATCCAATCCTCATGTCTGCGTTTCACAATCGCGTCAACGACGAAATTGATTTCATGAAGAAAAGAACTACACCATGACCAATGTGATTTACACGGCGATTTCCCGGCAAAATGGGCTCACGAAAGAACTCACGACTATTGCGAACAACATTGCAAACGCCGATACGATTGGATTTCGCTCGGACCGCCCGTTTTATTCTGAGTACGTTCGAGTCCTCTCAAGCGGCGATCAGAGTCTTTCCCAAACCCGGATCGCTGGACGTGTATTAGATTTCTCAAACGGCGCAATTACAAAGACAGGCGCCCAGCTTGACGTTGCGATAGAAGGCGAAGGTTTTTTCGTTATCGATACGCCGCAAGGAGAACGCCTTTCGCGAGCAGGATCGTTTAGCCTGAACGCCCAAGGCGGATTAACAACGCAATCCGGTCATTCCGTTCTCGATCAAAGCGGGGCCCCAATCACCATACCAACGGACGCCGCCAATTTGATAATCGCTGACGACGGCGCAATCGCGGCAGACGGCCTACCCGTTGGCCAGTTAGCGGTCGCGACAGCGCCGGCCACGGCTCTGATCCGCGAAGGAGATAATCTGTTACGATCGACTGCGGCGATCACACCAGTTACTGCGCCGAAATTGCGCCAAGGGTTCGTTGAAGAGTCGAATGTTAATTCAGTAATGGAAATTACCCGGCTGATAGAAGTACAGCGCGCCTTCGAACTAAACCAACAGATTATCGCTGACGAACACGAAAGGGTTTCGCGCGCCATCGACGCCTTCGGCAACGACGGCTAATGCGTGAAATTCGAATTACGAGACCAGGAAAGGCAAAGGAATATGCAAGCTCTGAGGATCGCCGCCACAGGAATGGACGCCCAGCAAACACGGGTCGCGGTTATTTCAAACAATATTGCGAATATGAGCACGACCGCCTTCGCGGCTCGACGCGCCGAATTCGCGGACCTTCACTATCAACTGTTGCAGGAACCCGGCGCAGTGACGTCATCTACCGGCAATATTGCGCCATCTGGCGTCGAACTCGGCCTGGGCGTACGCACAGCGTCAGTCACTGTCAACCAGGAGCAAGGGTCGCTACGACAGACTGGAGGCGATTTGGATCTTGCTATTGAAGGACGCGGTTTCTTTGAAGTCACATTGCCGTCGGGTGATGCAGCCTTTACGCGAGACGGATCCTTCAAGAGAACGGGCGAAGGGCTCGTCGTTACCGCTGATGGATATCCTCTATCCGGCGATATCACCATCCCGGAAGATGCACGAAGCATCAGCATCAATACCAACGGTGAGGTATTCGCCTACTTCGATGGTCAGCCAGAGGGGCAGCTAATCGGATCAATTACCTTAACGAGGTTTCCGAATGAGAAAGGCTTATCTGCAATCGGCGGCAATCTCTTCCGTGAAACCGAAGCGTCCGGCGCGCCACAGCCCGGACAACCGGACCTGGAAGGCCGCGGCACGTTACGTCAGGGCTTTCTCGAAGAAAGCTCCGTTGACGTTGTTCAGCAGATCGCCGACCTGATCGAAGCGCAACGCGGTTACGAATTGAATTCACGTGTTATTTCCGCTGTTGACCAAATGCTCTCGGCCACGAGTCAAATCCGGTGACGCCATGATCAACTATCTGAATTCGACCGTTCTAGCGTGCGCTGCCTTGTTTTCGACGATTTATGCGGTCGATGCAATTGCGCAAAATTCGTCGCAAACGCAGATGACGTCAATTTCGCCGGCAAATCCTATTCGCGCCGGCGAAGAAATCACCCGCGAAAACTTGGTCATATCGGGCGCACTGAACGACGAAGCGCGCATCGCCTTGTCGTCAATTGTTGGAAAAGCTGCTCGGCGCACCTTGTATCCAGGCAACACTATCGCGTCATCAGATACGGCGCCGATTCGCGTCATCGACCGAAATGAAATCGTTCAAATTGAATTTACGAAGGGCTTGCTGGAATTGTCCGCGTCTGGACGTGCGTTGGGGGCCGGCGGTATCGGCGAAACAATCCGCGTGATGAATACGGATTCCAAGGCGATCGTCAGTGGCATGATTATCGAGGAAGGGACAGTTAGAGTAAGATGATTAGAAATATTAGCCTAGTGGCAGTGGCGGTTTCGTTTCTTACAACGAGTTGCGCTACGAACCTCGACCACTTCAACAAACCGCCCAGCATGTCGCCCCCGGGGAAACCGCGAAACCCTGTTCCGCCGATCGCCCAGCGGAGGGTTGCGATTACGCAATCATCGCCTGCTCAAACGGAGGCGGTATCAACGGCGTCGCTTTGGCGTTCCGGGCCTGAATCTTTATTCGGAGATCGCCGCGCCCGCGCGCTTGGCGATATCGTTACAGTTACGATTGAAATAGATGAAGAAGCAGAAATCCGCAATCGAACGAACCGAAATCGGTCTTCCAGTGATGACTTATCGGTTCCGGCGCTTCTCGGCGTCAATACGCTTGCTGCGCGTGCGTTGCCGGGAGGCGCAAACCTTAATCCAGCGGTAGAAACGGAGTCGAATTCCACGTCGGTGGGCGACGGCTTAATTCAACGCGAAGAACGGATCACGCTCCGCGTCGCGGCGACAGTGGACGGCGTCCTTCCAAACGGTCATCTCGTAATTTCAGGTAGTCAGGAAATTCGCGTGAATTATGAATTGAGAGAATTGCAGGTTGCCGGCGTCGTCAGACCCGAGGATATTTCGCGCGGCAATATTATTACGTACGATAAGATCGCCGATGCACGCATATCATATGGCGGACGCGGTCAAATAAGCGACCTTCAACGCGCCCGGTACGGCCAACAAGTTATTGATCTTATTTCGCCATTCTGATCATGAAAAAAATCCTGTTCATCGGCTTACTATTACTCGCTGCGGTTATCGGCGGCGGCGGCGGCTACTTTTTTAAAATTTCAAACGCCGAAAAAAATGCACCATCTACGGAGCCAAACGAAAAAAAAGAATCGAAAAAGAAGAGTGTTCACGAAGAGAGTAAAGAAGAAGACATTTCAATTTTTAAATTCTCGCGCCAGTTTGTTGTTCCTGTTCTGGTTGACCGTAAGCCTCAATACATGGTCATTCTTGAAATTAATCTTGAGATGTCGACGTCAAGTACATCCGGCTCTTATGCGAAAGAAAGCCAGGTTCGCGACGCCGTACTCGAGGCGCTATTCGAACTCGCCGCCGATGGCGTGCTCGGTGGTCTCCCTGGTGAAATCGAGGCGCGTGCAATCGCGCGATCTACGCTGCTCAAAGCGGCGCGTTCCGTCCTCGGAGAGGACGTGCGCAATGTCTTGATACAGGATGTCGGCATTCAACGGTATTAGGCGGTGCAAACAAACCCCTCGCCGCAATGAAGATCCTGGCGACGTTCTATCTACAGTTTCGCCTACGCCTGCGGTTCTCTTAACAAGCGCACCGCCGACGCATTACCTGTGACGCCATTATCGAGACGCAACACGATCTCACCGTCCACCAATGTGATTTGTTCGACGCGCCCGACCAAGGCCGCCGGCTGTATCTCTATCAGTTCGTCGCCACGATACAGTGCGGCATCAAGCCGGTAGGCGCCCGGCTCTAATTCGCGCGGTGGGGTCCAGCTTTGCGGGTTCTCGCTTTTTACCACATCAAACTCGGCGACTACAGCGCCATTTTCGTCGCGTACACTTATAACGGTGCGCGTCCCTTCGCTCGAATTGGGCGCAAGAAAGTCAATTGGGCTCCCATCATATTCGAATGCGGCGCCGTCTAATGCCGCATCGCGCCCTATCAATCCCGCATATTGCTGAATGTCCGCGCCAGTGACGCTCGCGGCAATCTGATCGAGACGTGCGTTGGCGTTTACAAGCTGCTCAACTGAAGAAAAGCTCGCCAATTGCGCAACAAACTCGGTCGAATCCAAGGGGCTTAACGGATCCTGATTTCTAAGCTGCGCTGTTAGCAATTCCAAGAAGTTCTCAAAGTCTGCCCCGATCTCACCGGAGGATTGCGACTCACTCGCCGCCGCGTTTACCGATACGTCGTCTCTGGACGGCAGTCTTTGAGACAAACTCGTGGCGCTCGTACTTTGACCAATATTCTGCATTAACATCTCCTCAAATAACGCGATCGATTCGGCCAGGTTTTTCCGTCAGCCCAGATGCTCTTGAATCTAAATCAGTTGACGCAGCAATTAAGTTGATCATTTTTGTGCGCTCGCCCGCCTCGCGTTTTTCATTTTTATTCTCGGACCATGTTTGTTCGCCCATGGATAAATCGATATCGTCGCCGCCACGTTCCAGTAGCTCGTTTTTCAGTATATCGATATTGCGCCGAAGCAGATCAAACGTATGCATATTTTCTGCGTAAATGACGGCTTTTACAGCGCCTGATCGCTGTAAGTCAAAATCAATACGAATACGCCCTAATTCCGGAGGGTCAAGCGCTATCTCAAGGCGGTCATTATCCTTACTACGTAGAATTGCAGCTGTGACCTGTTCGCCCGCTGCGCGTTCGACCTGGGGCGAAAAATGACTGCGGTTGTAAATCGCCGACTTGTCACCGGTCTTGTCAGGCGTAGCGATTTCGCTTTCAACGCCTGTTACGTTGATATTTGCAAGTTCAGCTTCAGGGGCGCCAATAGTAGGAGCACTTTTCAGGCCGGAAACATCCGGCGCCTGTGTCGATACAACCGACCGACTCTCTGCACCGCTTGGAGCTCGCGCCTGGCCGAGCGCGTCGCTGATGGATGCGGCCCGGAGATCAGCATCGCCAGCCGATTGTAATGTACGGTCGTCACCAGGGGGCGACTGCGCCGTTTCGCCATGGCTAAAAAGCCTTTGGGTAGCGAACGAAACGGAATTTCCTTTAGGTCCCGATGAGCTAAACGAAGGCGTCAAATTCGTTTCACCATCGCCGCCAGTCAAAGGCTCGGATTTAGCAGTTTTTAACGCATCGTCAGTCTGCTGTGTTTCTTCTGCAATGGCTTGACTATCGACGGTCAAGTGTGCGGCGTGTGGTTCTTCGAACTCTTTTTCAAAATATTCGCGATCAAATGCTCCCGTATCCGTGGGCTTGACCGGTGACGCATTACGGGTCGCAAAGGCGGTCGGCTCGGAGAATTGGTCCAGCGGCAACGTTGTAGCAGGCATGCTTTCTACTACCTGTAATAACTTATTATTTAGTTACACTACTTATACGTGCCTTATGAATAACAACGAAGTTGGAGAAAATGACATCAAATCTAAGCCTTACCTCCGTAGCCGCCGCGCGACCCACAATCTCGCCGAAGCAATCGGTTCCGTCTTCCAGCATTGATAGTTTGCAAGAGAGAGCCCAGGAATTCGAAGCGATTTTTATTGCCGAAATGCTCTCTCATACCGGCCTCGGGGAGGCGATAGCACAGGATTCAGGCTTCGGCGGTCAGGCGTTTTCCCAACAGTTAATCCAATCTTATGCGGATCAACTCGCACAAAAAGACGTGCTTGGAATTCGGCGGGCGATCATCGAACAAATTGGAGGTAAAGGAAATGACTGATAAATCAAAAACAGTGGTGACGTTATTGAGCGAGCTTGACGATATTCTTTATAAGGAACGGCAAGCATTACAGAAATATTCCTTTGATAATCTCACCGAAATTACTGAACGGAAAACGGCGATTCTGAGTCAGTTAGAGGCTGCGAACGCCCTCTTCGAAAATCCGCGTAGCGCTAGAACGGCTACAGCAGCACTGCGCTCAATACAGGCCAGTGCAGGCGATAACATGAAAAAACTCAGGTCCTTCATCATCGGCGCGCAACGCGCGCAACGCAGTATCGCCGCAGTCGCCAAGCGCGAACGCGCTGTGGGCGCTTATGGCGCTGATGGGGCGCCGCTTGGGAATATCGATCGTTCTTCAGTTGCTTCAAGCGCCTAAAGAAACTTGAATTTACAGAATATTTATACTTATGGTTGTATATAAATACTTATGCAATTTAAACGGTTGCTCGGCGGTGTTTAAATGACCCGTCGAAGCGCAAAAAGGCGCTCAACCCGGCTGCCAATTGCCGGGCCCCGACAACTCGAAAGCCGAGGTCGGATTGAGAAAACCGCCCACGACCAATGTCACGGGCCCATCAATCCAACTTGGAGCATGTAATGACCAACTCTCTCTTGACCAATACTAGCGCTTTTGTCGCTCTTCAAAATCTGCGCACTGTCAATCGCGATCTAGCGGATGTGCAGAACCAGATCTCGACCGGCAAAAGCGTATCGAACGCACGCGACAATGCTGCTATTTTCGCGGTTTCTTCTGTTATTGAATCCGATGTTCGCGGATTTGAATCAATTTCGGAAACGCTCAACCTCGGCACATCGACCGTCGCCGTCGCACGCGGAGCAGCCGAACAAATCACTGATCTGCTCACGGAGATCAAAGGGCTTGTCGTTTCTGCTCAGGAAGACAACGTCGATCGGGCGAAAATTCAGACGGGCATCACTGAAACCGTCAATCAGATCACGTCGATTGTTAACGCCGCACAGTTTAATGGCCTCAACCTCATCCAAAACGGCGCAACAGATGTCGACGTTCTTGCTTCGCTTGACCGTGCTTCTGACGGTTCCGTAACAGCGTCAAGCATCACAGTCGCTGCACAGGATCTAGATACTGCAACGGGTGGCGGATTGGCTGCGGTCGCCGCTATTGACGTCGATGTCGCCGATCCAAGCGGCGCACTTGCAACGATCGAAGCTGGTATTCAAACATCGATCGACGCGGCTTCAGCTTTCGGCGCCAGCCAGCGTCGAATCGAGATTCAGGACGAATTCGTCACGGGCCTGATCGACAATCTACGCACTGGCATCGGCGCATTAACTGACGCCGATCTCGAAGAAGCATCGGCGCGCTTACAGTCGCTGCAGGTGCAGCAGCAGCTTGGCGTTCAGGCATTATCGATCGCCAATCAGTCGCCTCAGGTCCTGCTTGGCCTGTTCCGATAAACGAGAACCCGTCCCGCGCCCCCATGGCGGTCGCGGGGCGGCCCCCACTGTAATTGGGTAAAAAGGCCCTGAAGAAAATGACAAATGCCGCACTCGCGCGCGCCGGCTACGACCGGTCCGCAAAAACCACAAGCTCGCCACGCGCGATCGAATTTCACCTCTTCTCTCGCTTCACCACCGCCCTCGTTACCGCTGAAAAACACCGCCATAACGATAATCCGGGATACGTTACTGCACTCAGCGATAATCTAAAGTTATGGACTTCTATAGGGGCGGCGGTCTCTTCGAATGAAAATGGGCTAACGCCGGAATTACGCCAAGCCATTTTCGAACTCTTTGTTTTCACACGCGCGCATACGAACCGACTACTCGCCGGCGACTCCGACATTACGACTGAGGCGCTTGTAGAAATCAACCGAAATATTATGGCAGGTCTCCGCAGACAATTTTCTTCTGACAAGAGCGAGCAATCATGACCGGTTTAGTTTTGCGCTTGAAGCCATTTGAGAAAGTTCTCATAAACGGCGTAATTCTGCAAAATGGCGAACGTTCGGCTAAGATCCGTGTTCGCTCTAAAGATGTTTCTGTACTCCGCAAACGTGATGCAATCCGAGCGGAGGACGCTAATACGCCTCTGAAGCGCGTTTACTATATTGCGCAACTCGCACTTGCAGGCGAAGCCTCCCACGAGGATGCTCGCACACAGATTATTAGTGGTCTCGATGCTGTTGAAACGATCTTCCAAGGCGAGGCTGGCGAGAAAGTGCGTCGCGCCAAACAAGGCGCACGAGATGGAAAATTCTTCGTTGTAATGCGGTCAGTCAACAGTCTTTTCGATACTGAGCAGCGTCTGCTTTCACACGGTGAGACTGGCGGGCGCGTCGCCTCGCACGAGCGCGCCAGATGACCTTCACGCCGGCGGTCATTTTTGGCGGCTTGGGCGGCTTTCGGGTATTTGAGGCGACAGCGCCCCGTCAGCGCGACGCATTCGAGCAGAATCCAACAACGCAACGCGCGCTTGATTATTTTCGTGAAAACATTTCGAACGCGCGCACGGCTCAGGACTTGGTGGCGGATCGAAGATTGCTAGAAGTCTCGCTCGCCGCATATGGGCTGAGCGAGGAGATCGATAAGCGCGCCTTCATTAGACGCATATTGGAAGACGGCGTGGATGATCCGCGCGCTCTCGCCAACCGTCTCGGCGACACGCGCTGGCGCGACTTTGCCGCGGCGTTCGGATACGGCGACATAGCAGGCCCCCGCGTCGATTCAACATCATTTCGGACAGAAATTGCTGAGCGTTTTTTAGAACGTGCTTTTGAAGCCCGTGTCGGCGATATTGAGCCTGATTTTCGCTTAGCGCTCAACTTCCGGAGGGAAATTGCAGCGATTGCGAATTCAGAAACGGTCGACCGGAGCGGATGGTTACGTGTGATCGGGAACCGTCCGCTCCGCACCGTTTTGGAAGCAGCGCTTGGGCTGCCCACTTCGACGGCGACTCTCGATGTTGACCAACAACGTTCGATTTTTGAAAGGCGAGCGCTATCTGTATTTGGATCATCGTCGCTTTCGCTTTTCAATGATCCTGAAGTTATCGAAGACGCCATCCGTCGCTTTTTTGTAAGACGCGACCTCGAAACCGGCCCTGACCCGTCTACGCCTGGCGCCACAAGCCTCGCACTACTAAATAGTTCAAATTTTGTAAATGTTCAGTCTACTAATATTTTACTATCAAATTTGATCTGAAGATTCTTTTTCGTCAGAATGGAATGAGTCTTCCTCCTTCTGCATGATCTCAGTAAGGCGTCGAAAAGCATACTGTTCGTCGCGCATGCCTTCGCCATAAGACTCAGCTACAAATCTATCCAGCAATGGCCACACGCGCACTGCGCGATCAATGAGGGGATCGGACCCATCCTCATAAAGTCCGGCTCGGATCATTAATTCTGAGTCTTCATATGTACGGAAGATGTTGCGGGTCTGCGCGATCATGGCGTTCTCCTCTTTGTTGGCGGCGTTCGGCAGCGCACGCGAGACGCTTTTTAGAACGTCAATAGCAGGAAACCGCCCTCGTTCGGCATGTTTTCGGTCCAACACGATGTGGCCGTCGAGAAGACCACGAACAATGTCCGAGAGCGGTTCTTCAAAGTCGGATCCGGCGACGAGGACGGAAAAGATAGCCGTAATGTCGCCGCTGCCTTCAGGACCGGGTCCCGCCCTTTCAACCAACGCCGCAATTTCACGTGTCGTTGACGGAGGAAAAGCGCCGGATTCTGATTTTTCACCTGCAATTACAGCGGTTTCACGATGAGCTTCCGCAAAGCGGGTAAGCGAGTCGAAAACGAGCAATACATGCTTACCGTCATCCCGAAATTTTTCGGCAGTCGACATCGCAACGGTTGCTGCGCGCTTTTTGGCTAGCGGTGATTGATCAGAGGTCGCAACGACAACTGTAGATCGAGCGCGACCATGTTCGCTCATTGTTTGGTCTACAAATGTGCGTACTTCGCGACCGCGCTCACCAATCAATGCGACGACCGCCACATCGCATTCGATCCGATTTATCAATTCTCCAAGTAGGATTGATTTGCCGACGCCAGAACCAGCGAATACACCAATACGCTGCCCGCGACAGATAGGAAGAATTGTATCGAATACGCAGTACCCAGTCCGAACGCGTTCACCTAGAAATCGGCGATGAATGGCCAATGGCGCTTTTGAATTCAACGCATAGCGTTTTGATCCAAACGTCAAACGATCGCCGTCAAGCGACTCGGCGAATGGATTGATCGTACGCCCAAGCCATCCGTCATGAGGAAAGATAAATCGTTCGCCTGGTTTTAGGACCGCCCTGCCCGACGCACCAAAGCCGTCGAGGTTTTCGTATCCAACAACAACGCAATCGTCGCCTTCGATCGAAACAATCTCCGCAAGCGCTTCGCCCTCACCTAAACACTCTAAGCACACGACATCTCCAAGTCGTGCGAATGGGCGCAGGCCGTCAACGACCGCAGAGACGCTGTTCACTGACTTTACCTGTCCATAGACGACCGCGCCCGCGCGCGCCGCGCCCCCGGCGAGTCGTTCGTCAATAAGGGGGGGGATGTACATACCCGCTCCGGTTAACGGTTTATTCAACCAATAATTGCAATTATTGCCTACAACAACCTAACGAAGATATTAAATGTTTAGCGAAATTGAAATTTTAAAAGCGGCGTCTAGCCTCGCGCGATATGCGGCGCAACGCCAAGCGCTTGTAGCGGAAAACATCGCGAATGCGGACACGCCAGGCTATAGAGCGCGTGATCTGGAGCCTTTTGGTGTCGCTTTCGAAAGAGCGGCCGGCGTTCCAGCGACTTTTGTTGAGCGACCGAGCGCATATCCAGGTCCCGCGAATCCAAATGGCAATAACGTCTCACTTGAGGATGAGCTAAGGCGCGGTGCAGAAAACGCTCGCGACCACGCAACCGCTCTCGCGATCTACGGAAAAACACTTGCCATCCTGCGCGCGAGTCTTGGCGGACGTTGAGGAGTCTGATTGATGAATCCTTTTTCAAAGATCACTGCAGCGGCGGTTTCTGGTATGAAGGCGCAAACGACACGCCTACAAGCAGTAAGTGAAAATATCGCCAACGCGGATACGCACGGATACAGACGAAAGCTGGTTACCTTCCGGTCAATGTATGATCAAGCGGATGGAGTAACGCGCGTCGATGCAGCAGACATCTCGCTTGACGAAACCGAACTCAGTCAACGTTTTGAACCTAATCACCCCTTCGCCAATGAGGAAGGGTTCGTCGTGGGTTCTAATGTCAACATCATGACTGAATTCGGCGACGCGCGAGAAGCAAACCGTTCATATGATGCAGGGATTGAGGTCTACAAGCAGGCGCGCAGCATGTTCTCCTCGCTTCTTGAGCTTTTGAGACGGTAGGAGTTTAATCATGAAAATCTCAAACTCCCTCGCCCAGCAAAACTATGACGTTGTAAAAGCGCGACTTTCTCCTCAGACCGCCAAGCCGGATCAAAGCCAAACAGATTCCGCTGCATTCAAGGCTATTCACGAGCTTGCATCGACAGTTGCGAAGAGCGAACAGGCTGCTGGCGATCTGATTGCCGGTGGCGCCGATCCGCATTCTGTGATCGAAGCGGTGGCGACCGCGGAACTAGCGGTCGAAACGGCAACCACAATCCGAGATAAAGCGGTCGAAGCATTTCAGGAACTGCTTCGTATGCCCATTTAATACGATGATTTTGATGAGTGATACGACATGACCGAACATGAAGTTCTCGACTTATTACGGGTTTTTTTGTGGGAGGCGGTATGGATCGGCGCTCCCATCATTGTAGTTGCTCTGATTACCGGGCTTCTGATCGGTCTTTTCCAAGCCTTAACGTCCGTCCAGGAAATGTCATTGACCTTCGCTCCAAAACTCATCGCCATGCTGTTCACTTTCTGGCTCTCCGCCAGCTTCATGACGCGGCGACTGCTTGGACTGTTTGAGAATTATGTTCTCCCAATGATCGCAGCAGGGTAATTAATCGAAACAAGAGCGTTGGCGCCTACACAGCAATCTCCACAAATAATGACGACCGAAACGGCCATAAATTCCTCTCTGTCCGAGAATCGCAGCACTGCATTGCTTGCCGTTGGGCTCATCATCGTGATTGTCATGATGGTCTTGCCCGTCCCATCCATCGTTCTTGACCTTGGATTGACGATCTCTTTCGCACTCGCTGTTCTTATCTTTACGACAACTCTTTTTATCGAACGCCCACTCGATTTTTCCGCCTTCCCAACGGTTCTCCTAGGCGCCCTCATTTTGAGGCTGTCATTAAACATCTCTTCAACGAAACTCATCATCGGATCGGGACATGCCGGCACTGACGCCGCAGGCGGCGTTATTGAAGGCTTTGCCATGTTCATTATGGGCGGCAATTTTTTTCTTGGAATTGTGGTTTTTTGCGTCTTGCTGATTGTAAATTTCATGGTCATCACCAAGGGCGCGGGGCGGATGGCCGAAGTAGGCGCAAGATTCGCCCTTGATGCGATGCCTGGAAAGCAATTGGCGATCGACTCCGATGTGGCCGCCGGGGCTATAAGCCATCAAGAAGCCGTAGAACGCCGACGAATCGAACAGGAGGAAACAACGTTTTTCGGCTCGCTCGATGGGGCCTCGAAATTCGTTAAAGGCGACGCGATTGCCGGACTTCTCATCACGATTTTGAATCTGGTTGCTGGGCTTGCAATAGGCGTCGGCGCTCACGGATTATCCGTCGCTGACGCCGCCAGCACTTATGCAATACTCACGGTCGGCGATGGTCTCGTATCGCAAATACCCGCCGTGATAATTTCCGTTGCAACTGCGCTCCTTCTTTCAAAGGGCGGCGTCGCAGGGTCGGCCGACAAAGCTGTTTTCAAACAGTTGGGCGCAAGCCCGATTGCACTTGGCACAGTAGGCGTTGTTCTTGCAGCCTTTGCCTTCCTACCCGGTCTTCCGTTTACGCCTTTTATGTTGGGCGCCGGCGGCGTCTTTGCAGCGGCCTATTTTTCACAACAAGGTACAAATGACGAAAAGACTACAGAAATAGAATCGACCGAGTTAAAGCATAGCGACGAAAAAGCCTTGGGCGATATTCTGGATGTGGATGAGTTACATTTGGAATTCGCCTCAAATCTGACGCCAATCGTGATGGACGACGTGCTCGGGCTGGATGCGCGGATTGCAAAAATTCGCCGGTTTATCGCAGAGGAATATGGTTTTGTCGCACCGCCGGTACGCCTGACAGACAATCTCGAAATGGACGCCAATGCATATGGAATAAACGTGCAAGGCATCCGGCGCGCCAGTGGGCAAGTACAACCAAACCGTCTACTCGTTATCACGGATGACCTCGCAACGTTACCTGTCGCTGGCGTTGATGCTGAAGAACCCGTTTATGGCGCACAAGCGCGATGGATAGCCGTGTCAGACCGAGATGTTGCCGCGGCGGCGGGTCTTACAGTGATAGAACCTGCAGAAATTATCATTACGCACCTTCTCGAAACGATAAAATCGAATTTCAGGCAATTGATGACGCGCCGTGCGCTTCAACGTATCTTTGACGAATTCACAAGCGTGAGTGATCCTTCAAAGGCGGTCGCCAATCGGCGTATCGTTGATGACTTCATCCCTGAAAAAATTGCATCGGAGTTAGTCCAAGGCGTCTTCAGCAACTTACTCGACGAATTAGTCCCGATCCGAAATATTCCTCTATTGCTCGAATCGATTGCGGACGCAGCTGCGCAAGCTCAAACGCCAGAACAGGCGACCGAGTTTGTTAGGCGAAAAATTGCTCCTGCTTTTATTTTTCGTTACCTGACCGATGCTGGCATTCTTCCACTCATCCAGATCGATTTAAATTGGGAAGATATTTTTCGGGAACATGAGTTTGAACGACCAAACGGTGTCGTGGACGTGGCTCTGCCGCCGGAAAAATTCAATGAGCTAACGCTTCTTATCCAAGAACAAGTATCGCGTGCGCGTGCTCAAGGCGCACCGCCAGTCATTGTAACGACGAGTCATCGGCGTCGGTTTGTGAGAGAACTCGTCAATGCGAAAAAAATTTCCGCACATGTTCTTTGTTATGATGAAATCGACGCGAGAATGCAAATGAGTATTATAGGGAAAATATAATCCGTGTCGTATTTATCGTCAGTAGCAGCATTGCTAAAAATTGACGCTGGGCTAGCGACGCTGCTTATTGGCGTTTTTACACGTGTTTCATTCATGGCGATTCTAGCCCCCGGGCTTGGCGAACGCTTCGTTCCGATAGGGGCGCGCCTTGCAGCAGCTTTCGCTATCGCGGCGCTCGCCGCAAGCGCCCTATCGGATATGGATAGGCCCCCCATACCTAATTCACCAATTGAACTGGCCACGATTTTATTTATCGAGGGTTTTGCAGGAGCGCTCCTCGGATTGTCGGCGAGGGTCTTCATTTTCGTTCTTCAAACAGCGGGCGGTATCATCGCCCAGCATCTCTCGCTTTCACAATTGTTCGGAAGCGCCGTAAGTTTTGAGGCAGATTCCCCATTCTCGGCGATCCTCACTTTCAGCGGCGTTTGCATCGCTGTGATCATGGGAGCGCACCTCCAGCTTGTGGCGGCCATTATTCAATCATATCAAATACTTCCGTTCGGCGAATTTATTGAAACTGCCGCAGCAGCTGATTGGGTATTAGATCGATCAGGATTTGTCCTGAAATTCGCGCTGCAGCTCAGCGCGCCCTTCGTCCTGCTCGGCGTTATTTATGTCTTGGCCTTAGCCGCCGCAAGCCGCGCAATGACTCAATTGAGCGCGGCGTTCGTCGGGGCGCCGGCCATTATCCTGACTGGGATGCTACTTTTCGCAATCGCAGCGCCTCTGGCTCTAAAACTGTGGCTCAATGCCTACGCGTCGGCGGCCTCAGCGCTTTTAGGAGCAAAACCGTGAGCGAAGAGAACGCTGACAGCGGCCAGGAAAAATCACTCGACCCGTCGCCCGCGCGATTGGAAAAAGCGCGTCGAGATGGTGATGTCGCTCAGTCGAAGGAACTAACAGCAGCCCTGTCTTATTTAGCGTTTTTTTTATGCGCCATATTGGCGAGCAACGCTACTGCACGCGGGATACTGACGGGAAGCAGCGCGGCGTTTAATGATCCGCTGCATACTGCGCAAATTCTCTTCAGCGCATCCGGTGAGTCAGCCGCGGCGCAAATGCTTCAGGCCATGGTGCTGCCTGGCGCTATCTGGTTGCTCCTCGCTCCCGCATTTGGGGCGGCGGTGTCGGTGATCGCGCAACGGGCAGTCGTCTTCGCCCCAAAAAAACTTTCACCGAAGCTATCTCGAATTTCGATCGTTGAAAATGCAAAGAAAAAATTCGGGGTCGATGGTTTGGCCGAGTTTGCGAAGTCGTTAGCAAAACTCATCGCCGTCTGCGCCTGCTTCTTCTTCATTTTTTCGAATAACCTATCTGATCTGCTTGTCCAAGCGGCGCATCCCGCAACTGCGTTACCGAAGAATATCATGCGTCAATCGACGCTTTTCTTGGGCGTAATCGTCCTGTTTTCGCTTTTGGTGGCGGCAATTGATCTGCCTTGGACACAACACCAATACGTAAAGCGGCACCGTACAACGCGCGAAGAAGCGAAAAAAGAAAACAAGGAAACCGAAGGAGATCCCGAAATCAAAGGGAAGCGCCGCGATAAGTCACGCACCATTGCTCAAAATCGTATGATGCAAGACGTTCCAAATGCGGACGTTGTTCTCGTCAATCCTACGCACTTTGCTGTTGCACTTAGTTGGGAAAGGAACAAAGACCAAGCACCGATTTGTGTCGCCAAGGGAACCGACGAATTGGCGATGAAAATTCGGGAGATTGCAGTACTGTCAGGCGTTCCGTTAAGACATGACCCGCCGACTGCACGCGCGGTATGGTCGAGTGTAGAGGTCGGGGAAGAAATTAAACGCGAACACTATAGCGCTATCGCCGCTGCATTTCACTTCGCTGATAAAGTTAGAAAACAGTCAGTCGCTTATGGCGCGCAACAATAATTTGCTAACGAATAATCTTACCAAAATCAGTAACGCCTGCGTTCTGACAAAGCAAGAAAAAGTAGCCAAAACGTCGCGGCGACTGCGTTCGCTAAAAAAAGAAAAAGAGAGTGTTAAGGCTGCGCTTATCGAGGCTGAGCGCTTCGCGGCGTGTAACGATGTTTCGATAGATGCCGTACGGATTTTCGTAGAAGTAAACCTCAAAAAACTTGAACTTCTTGAGCACTCAATAGCCGCAGTGGCGCAAACCATGAGAGTTGAAATTGCCGAGTTAGAAAAAGCAATTCGAAAAGATCTCATTCTTAAAGAACTAGAAACATAATGAATTCAGCGGAATCCGCCTTGTTACACGAGCTTGATTGATAGGATTTATTCCAGCCAGCATTTCCACTTGAAATCGGGTGACAAGCAATAGCACACCCCACATCAAGCGTCAGGTTGTCAAAACATGCGCAATGAAGGATCGTCACCAATAGACAGCGTAGATCATTGCGAGCAATATCATCACAAATACAGCCAGCACATTGAAGAGCGGCGTGGTTCGAAATCCGATATCGCCGAGTTCCACCGGCCGATTTTCAACGCCCTGCGGCGTAAACATGGAAACAGCGAACCCTGCGCCAAGACACGCAAGAAATACGATCCAGATTCGGATCACAAAAGGCATGTCGGGCGCGCCGAACTTTAGGGCGATGTTGAACGCCACCGAGCCCAAGAGGACGGCGAAAGCGCCGAGTGTCGTCGCGCGGCTCCAGAAGAAACCCAATAGAAAAATGGCGACGACGCCGGGCGCGATAAAGCCGGTATATTCCTGAACTGTTTGAAAACCGCTTTCAAAGCCCCCGATAAAAGGGCGCGCCAAAACGAGCGCAATCGCCATCGCCATAAATGCAGCCAGGCGCCCTACACTCACATAATGCTGCTCATTTTTATCTTTCGCCACAGAACGGTAAACGTCCATGGTGAAGATGGTCGAGATTGAATTCATCATCGACGCAAGCGACGAGACGATCGCGGCGATCAGCGCTGCGAATACGAGACCGCGCAACCCGGACGGCGCCAACGACATTAACTCGCCATAGGTCCGGTCTGGTTTTCCACAGGTCGCAGGATCGGAGGGATTTGAACAAACGGACGGGTCGAGGACGCTGGCGTCAAGCTGACCCTGTTGCGCCAGTATCACTGCCGCGATGCCGGGCACGACGACGATGACCGGTATGAGCAGTTTCAGGAACGCCGCGAAAGCGAGACCTTTTTGAGCCTCCTGCAAACTTTCAGCGGCAAGTGCGCGTTGGATGATGTACTGATTAAATCCCCAGTAAGAAAAATGTAGCACCCACAGACCGCCGAGCAGTGTCCAGATTCCCGGGAGGTTGCCGTAGGCAGGGTGGTCGGGTGACAAAATCATCTTGAAATGGCCCGGCAACTCTTCAGAGATACGATTGAAACCGCCGAGCGCGCCCGCATCGCCGCCAAGGAGCCCCAGTGCGATCCATGTGATGGCTGCGCCGCCAACAATCAGAATAACAACCTGAATAATGTCGGTCAGAGCGACCGCCTTAAGCCCGCCGTAGAGCGAATAGAGGACCGCAAAAGCGGCGAGCCCCGCCATGGATGGAAATACGCCGAGCCCGGTCACCGAACTTACAGCGAGCCCGCCAAGCCACAAAACGGTCGTCAGATTCACCGCCGTATAGAGCGTAATCCAGTAGACGGACATGAGCGTCTTGACGCCGCCGCCATACCGCTGATCAAGAAATTGCGGCATCGTGTAAATACCGCGCTTCAG
>JBCAXE010000013.1:0-81543 GCA_038534195.1 Pseudomonadota bacterium | reverse complement strand
GAAAGGAACGTCGCAAAAGGGCCAGAAATACCCGTTCAATGCGCCAATTACTTATGTCCGGAAATGCTCGCAAAACGACCCCCTACCCCATCGCGTCAGCACTCTTACGGCCCAAGTGTTTCTTGCGGTCGGCGACGCGGGTTCTGAGCGCGAGGATGATCCAGCCGCTATGGAAGAGAACGCCGAGCCCGAGGACCATGGCGCCGGAAAAGGGGCCGACGGCCATGCGGGTGAAAAATTCGTCTACAGAACTTAGCGGCGTTGGATGGACGATGATCTTGCCAAAATAAGCGAGCGCCTGGAAGCCGAAGATCCACATATAGTTGCGGCGGATGCGCCGGCCTACGGCGCGCCAGAAGGTGATGTGATATTGCGGCGAGAGATAGTCCTTGGCGAGGACGTCCTGCCATTCGCCCGGATCGGGGCAATGGGACTTCAGGAGCATCGGTGCGTAGAAATTCCGCTCGATCCAGCGCGCCCGCGCGCGCCAAACATTGAAATAGCGATAGCGCCGCGCCTCCAGAATCAGGAACATTACGATTAGGACGCCAACCATCAAGAGCGGCAGCGGTGAAGCGTCAGGGCTTGCAAAACTGATCGACATAGCGAGGCCGAGCGTCACCACCGACCAGTTGGTGGTGGCGTCGAGGCGCGTGCGCCAGATCGTCGAGCGGTAGACCTCGCCGCGATAGAGATGGGCGAGCGTGCCGAGCTCGGCGCTGTTCAGCTCATTGCCGGTGCCGCCGGGCGGGGTCTGCCATTCGCTCCAGTCTTCGGGGTCATCCATCATGGCGAGCCCACTCTCTCCGATTTCGCCGCGCTCGACAATCGCTGCGAGCCGGGCGATGGAAGGCGCCCATGACGACCGAAATCACATCCCGCCCCGTCGCCGTCTCCTACGGCGAGGTATTGCGGCTCGCCTGGCCGGCCTCAGTGGCCTCGGCGGTGACGCCGCTCCTAGGGGCGGTGGACGTGTGGGCGCTCGCGCACTCGACGCGGCCGCTTGATGTGGCGGCGGTGGGCCTCGGCTCGGTTATTTTCTCCCTCGCCTATTGGACCTTCGGGTTTATTCGCATGAGCGTCGCGGGACTGACAGCTCAGGCGAGCGGCGCCGGTGATCTGAGCGAGGAACGCGCGAGTCTCGCCCGCGGGGCCGTGATCGGCGCGGCTATCGGCGTCGGCCTCGTCCTGTTGCAAGGAGCGATTGGCGCGGGCGCCTTTCCATTGCTGGCGGTTGATTCCAACGCCAGCGCCGAGACGCTTTCGCGCGCGCGCGATTATTACGACATCCGAATTTGGGGCGCGCCTTTTGCGCTTGCGTCATATGCGCTGTTCGGCTGGTTCACGGCCAAGGGGCGTACGGACTATCTGATGATCGTCAGCGTCGCCATGACGGCGCTCAACGCCGGCCTCGATTATTGGTTCGTTATCGGCCTTGACTGGGGCGCAGCCGGCGTCGCCGCCGGCACCTTAATCGCCGAGATTTTTGGCTTCGCGCTGGCGGTGCTGATCGCGCTCATAATGCTTGCGCGCGAAGGCGGCGTTACGAGCCATTGGCGGACGCATGAACTCTTTCAACCCGAGGCGTTGCGCCGTACGCTGTCGATCAATTTTGACATCTTTATCCGGACGCTGCTCCTCGCCTTCAGTTTCGCCTGGTTTGTACAGCGCGGCGGCGCCTTCGGCGACGTGACGCTTGCGGCTAATCAGGTTTTGATGCAGCTGTTCCTGCTGACCGGGCTCGCGCTTGACGGAACCGCGATAGCCGCGGAGACGCTGGTGGGGCGCGCCATTGGCGACCCTGATCGAACGCGCGGCGCGGCGCGCCTTAAAAGCGCGGTCAAAGCGACATTCGTCCCGGCGTTTCTGATCGCGCTCGTTTTCGCCGGGGCCTATTGGGCGGGCGGCGGCGCGCTCCTCGGCCTCTTGACGCCCGACGGCGCGATCCGTACCGCCGCCGACGCGTATCTGTTCTGGATTATCGTCAGCCCGCTTGTGGTCGTCCTCGGCTTTCAACTGGACGGCGTTTTCATCGGCGCGACGCGTGCGGCGGAAATGCGTAACGGCATGATTATGAGTGTACTGATCTTTTTGCCGGTATCGATCTGGCTCGCCGACGGGTTCGGCAATCATGGTCTGTGGGCCGCGTTTTCGGTTTATTTTCTCGTGCGCGCGGCGACACTCGCGGTTTACATGCCGCGTCTGTTACGCACGGGCGGCGCCCACCGCCTCTGACACATGGGCGTATCCATCTGCTTTGAGGAGCGCAGGCAGATCGGTGAGGATCGATTTTACAAGACCCGGCCCCTTATAGATAAGCGCCGTATAGAGCTGAACCAGCGTCGCGCCGTTCCGGATTTTCTCATAAGCGTCACGCGCCGAAGCGACGCCGCCGACGCCGATCAGCGGGACCGCGCCGCGCAAAACGTCGTAAAACTCGCCGAGCAACGTCGTCGACGGCGCAAAGAGCGGCGCGCCGGAAAGGCCGCCCGCTTCTTTTGCGAAATAGCTTTTAAGCGTGTTGGGGCGCGCGAGCGTGGTGTTTGAGACGATTAGTCCGTCAACGCTACAGTCGACGACACAAGCGGCGATATCGCTTTTGTCTTCGTCGCTTAAATCCGGCGCCACCTTCAAAAACACTGGGGCCGCCACAGTCAGCGCATCACGCGCGGCTAGGACCCGCTGCAAAAGGTCGGTCAGCGCCGCCTTGTCCTGAAGGGTGCGCAGACCAGGCGTGTTGGGCGATGAAATATTGACGGTGTAAAAATCAACAAGGCCGTCAAGGCGCTTCAAGCTGATCACATAGTCTTCGACGCGGTCGGCGCTGTCCTTGTTGGCGCCGAGATTGATCCCCGTGACGCCGATGCGCGGCTTGGCGAGCCGGGCCGCGATGATCTCCAGCCCGTCATTATTAAAGCCGTAGCGATTGATAACCGCTGCGTCGCGGCGCAACCGGAAGACGCGCGGGCGCGCGTTGCCGGGTTGCGGCTTTGGCGTCACCGCGCCCGCTTCCACAAACCCGAACCCGAGCCGCAACATGGCGTTCATGGCCTCAGCGTTCTTGTCGAACCCTGCGGCGAGGCCCAGCGGATTAGGAAAGACGAGACCCGCCATTTCAGTGCGCAAGATCGGCGGCGCAGCGAGACGCTCAGGCAGCCGGGGCCCGAGACCTTTCGCCATCAGTTTGACGGTCAACGCATGCGCCTCTTCCGGATTGAGAAGCGTCATCGCGCGCGCGCCCGCATCCGCAAACTTCGCCGGAACCGTCATGACCCCGCCTCGACGAACAAATAACCGTCGCCTGCTTGTTCGAGTTTGATGGCCCGCGCGACTTTATTGGCGTCGATGACGCCGAAATAATGCGGGAACAAATCGCCGCCACGTGCGTCGGCCGGCTCCCAGCGGCAAGCGTCACAAATCTCCGTATACGCAATTTCAAGGGCCAGGAGATCGTCGTGGCCAGCAAAGTAAAGTCGCGCCGTCTCCAGCGCCTGCGCCCGCGTCGAGAGATGGAAGCACCCGTCACGCTCATCAATGTCGCTATAAGCGAGCGCGCCGGACTTTTGCGCCGCATCCCAGTCAGCGGCGGCGATCAGTCGGTAAACAAAGTCAGGCGGGGAAAATGAAGGATCGGCGTCTGTCATCAAGGTTGGGCGGCGATAAACGCCAATTCTGCTTTTCTTCCCTTGGTCATAGCAGATTGCAGCGCTTTTGCACGGGCTTGAATGTCGGCCTCGAAAGCCGTTGCGGGCGCGACGTTTAGGGCCACTTCCAGCGCTTCAAGCGCGTCCTGTCGCCAGACAACATTTTCGCTGGCAAGCAATCGCAGCGCACACTCATAAGCGATCACGATGTTATCCGGATCATTTTGGCGGGCCCGAACGAATTCCCGAAACCCCTCATCAGGATCGGCGCCGTAAAGGCGCCCGCCGCCGCGCCGCGCCACCTCGAGCCGCCAGGCCGCCGATGTGGACAACGCCCACGCGTTGTCGGGGTTCAAGGCGAGCGCGTCGTCGATATGGCGACGCGACCGGCGAGCGAGGCCCAAAAAGAAGGCGCGCGCCGGCGCCATATTGGCCCCGCGTACAGCCATTGAGATCGCCGCTTGAAGGTGGCCTTCGGGATCATCGGGCGCGGCTTCAATCGCCGCTTCAGAAAATTCAAGCGCGCGAGCCGCCGCGCGACGCGCCTCTTTGCGGTCGTCGGCGAAATAGGCGACCGCATTGAGCGCCCGCGCCGCAAGAACGAAACTCGCCGCATTCGCCTCGGTTTCGGCGCGCGTTACCACGTCGTCGTAGCGCCCGGCCTCGTAAAGAGCGAGCGTCCCGCCCACCGCCGATGCATGCGCCGGGACAGATGAAAAGAAGGCGATCAGACCGACCAGCAAAAATTTGAAAGGCACGGCGTTTCTCCTTCGATTGCGCTCCGCCATAAAGAGTGACAGCGACCGCCCGAAAAGACTGTGATCTGCAACACCTTACGAAAAGGTGCTTGCGTCCGGTTTCTTTTTACCGTCAAAACCGGACCCTCGCGCCTCACCTTACGTAAAAAGCCCGTGACCAGCATGGACCAGATGACCACCTCGGTGAAATCCGTCAAACCGCTCGCCTTCACCGAGCTGGTGGCGTTTACCGCTGCGGTGATGGCGCTCAATGCGCTCGCCATCGACATGATGCTGCCGGCGCTCGGGATTATCGGCGAAGAGCTTAACGTCGCCAACGATAATGACCGCCAATTGATCGTCGCCGTCTATGTGGTCGGCACCGGCGTCGCGCAATTGTTTTTCGGCCCCATCGTCGACCGCTTCGGCCGGCGCAAGATCCTCCTCCTGTCGCTCATTGGCTATGTCGTTGCGTCGATGCTCAGCATCGTGGCGTCAAGCTTTGTCTTGTTGCTCGCAGCGCGGGCGTTTCAGGGGGTGACCACCGCGGCGACCCGCGTCGCCATCATCGCCAGCGTGCGCGATCAGGTGTCGGGGCGGCGCATGGCGGAAGTCATGTCGCTCGCGATCACTATTTTCATGGCGGCGCCGATCCTCGCGCCGGGTTTTGGCCAGCTTGTTCTCTTCGCGGCGCCCTGGCGCGGCATCTTCGTGGTGTTGCTGCTTTACGGCGCGGTGATCGCCTTATGGTCTTATATGCGATTGCCCGAAACCCTGCCGCCGGAAAAGCGCACGGTCCTGAACCTCAAACACATTCTCGCCGCCTACGGAGAATTTCTGGGCAACCGCACAGCGGCCGGCTACACGATCGTCTCAGCGCTTTGCTTCGGTGCGCTTTTCGGGTTCATCAGCGCCTCTGAGCAAATCTTTCTTGAAACCTTCGCCATCGGCGATTTCTTCGCGCTCGCCTTCGCAGCCGTCGCCGCCGCACTGGCCGCGGCGACGCTCACGAATGCGCGGCTTGTGGGCCGCTTCGGCATGCGCCGCCTTTGCCACGCAGCAATTCTCTTCTTTGTCATCGTCAATATTCTGCATCTGGCGATCGCCACCACGATGGGCGATAATCTTGCGGTGTTCATGATCTTTATGAGCTTTTCATTCTTTGCGCTCGGCCTGATCGGTCCGAATTGCGGCGCGCTCGCCATGGAGCCTATGGGCCATATCGCCGGCGCAGCGGCGGCCGCCAACGGTTTCGCCGGCACGACGCTCGCCGGCGTTCTCGGCGCGATCATTGGCCGGTTTTATAACGGCACGACAACGCCGATCGTTATGGGCTTCGCTGTTCTCGGCCTTTGCGCATTACTGGTGGCGCTCCTCAGCGAAAAAGGACGCCTGTTCCGGGCGACGCCGCAGTGAGCCGCGTTTGTCTCGGTGCGTTTGCCGGCGCCCATGGCGTGCGCGGCGAGGCGAAAATCAAAACCTTCACCGCCGACGCTCGGAACATCGCAGCCTACGGGCCAGTAGAGAGCGAAGACGGAAGACGCCGCTTTACACTGACATTTGTACGCGAAGTTAAGCCGGGCCTCGTGATTGTCCGCGCGCCGGAAATTGAAAGCCGGGAAGACGCAATGGCGCTCGCCGGCGTGAAACTCTTCATCGACCGCGAGAAACTGCCGCCGCCCGACGAGGATGAATATTACATGGAAGACCTCGTGGGCCTGAAAGCCGTCACCGAGACGGGGGCGCCCGCCGGCATCGTGGCCGCCGTTCTCAATTTCGGCGCAGGCGATCTGTTGGAGCTTCGCGAAATTCCAGGCCACAAAGGCGCGCACCTTGTTCCGTTTACGAAGGAAGCGGCGCCGGACGTTGATTTAAAGGGCGGGACTGTAACAGTGAACGCGGCGTTTTTGCCGGGGGATCAAGCGCAGCATTAATTCCACAGCGGCGTACCCTTGCGCCAAAGACTGCCGTCGAACCACCGATTTTTTTGGATGCATGATGCAATTGGTGTCCGGCAAAGAGGCGGATTCATGCTCGTTAACCCTTCCCGCCAGAACTAGCGCCCGCGCCGTTTGCGCGCTACACTCCTTACATCTTGTTAAGCTTTGGGGAGCGGGCCCGAGGCGCAAGACAATGGATATAGCGTAGTTGAAGGGGTTGAGGGGTGTTGGAACGCGTATTGTTTTTGGCGGTGATCGTCGCCCTGGCGATCGGCCTCGCTTATAGCGAGTTCACACGGCACGGCGACCGGAAAGCCGCTCGGGCGCTGGAAGCGGAGATCTCGGCCTCTCTGGCTGAAACCCGTATCGAGGCGCAATCGGCGCTCGCCGCCATCATTCGCCCGGAAACCATCGAGACGGCTGACCAATCAGTTTACCTGGTGCGCGTCGACGGTAATCCAAACGGCACCGCCTTTGTGGTTGATCGCGCGCGCGGCATCCTCGCTTCGGCGGCCCACGTGGTTAACGGATTGCCTATCGACGACCCGAACCGGCGAGTCGAGATCATTAATCAGTATACGGGCGTGGCAATTTCTGTCAGCGCCGTGCGCAAACATGCGGGCTTCGGATCGTTCACAAAAGCAGTTGAAGCTTATCAGCCGGTTCGCCGGGACACAGAGCTTAGCGGTCCGCGCGTCGTCGCTGTGGAAGAAACACCGTTCGACGCCGGCGTAATCGTGGTCAATCCGTTCGACGAGGCGGGCGAGAACATTCTGGGGCCTGATCTTCCGATCGCATCTGAAGAGACGCTGCACGGTATGCGCGCGGGCGACCCGATCGCCATCATCGGTTTCCCCCGCGACCGGGTTGGCGGCGGGCAATTAGGCGCAAAGGCCGACAGCCGCGCCGAACGCGGCGTCGTCGCCGCCATGATTGCACCAGTCGATAATATACGCAGTGCGCGCGACCCCGCGATCGCCAATCTGATCATTCACCGCATGGCGACCGCCAGCGGCAATTCCGGCAGTCCGGTGCTGAACGCAGTTGGTGAAGTCGTCGGTATTCATACGCACGGCGTCAACGGGTCAGACTCCAACGGCGACGGTCTCGCCCAGCGCGCCGACATGTTGCGCGATCTCCTTGAGCCGCTGCGTGAGGAAACGCGGCTCGCCGAGCTCTTCCGTCCGGCGTGGGAGGAACGGCTGGAGCATTGGGCGCGCGCCGGTGCGGTGCTGCCCTGGTCGTTTTATGAGTCCTACGTGGTTGAAAAAGACCGCCCGGACGACCGGCGGCTCGTCAGCGATATCGACTTAACCGCAAACGCCCCGTTCGCAACGCAGGACGGCGTTGTTCAATTTTCGGAAAATTTGCAGCGGTTTGTCGTCGGCGCTTCTGATCTCAACGCTGCGACGGGCGCCGCCGGCGCGCTGAGCGCCCGCCAGACCGCGTTCGTCATCCCGGAAAAAGGGCAATACCGCGAGACGACATTCACGGTCGATCCCGACAAGGACACTGTCCTTTACGGGTTCGATTACGCAGTGAACAGCGCCAATGGGTATTGTCCCTTGACCGTATTCTGGCGGCCGGTCGGCGCCGACAAGCTGGAGGTGATCCGCAATCGTTCCACCGCCAGTATTCGCCTGACCGCAGCGGAAAACGACGCAAAACGTGTTCACGTGATTTTCAAGCGGCCAACCAACTGTGACCGCGCCAGCCGCGACTTCCTGATCGGTTATCTGGAATGGGATCCTGCGGACACACCCGCCGCGCTGGCGGCGTCCCATGATCGTCCGGCGATCATTAACGCTGCGCTGGAAGGCGTCGGCAACGCCGGCGGCGCGCTGCGCCAGCTCGTGACCTGCGCCGTCGCAAAGCCTGGCGCGATCGCCGCTTGTGAGGAGCCGGAATTCATCGAAGCGACCGCTGTGCATGCGCGCGAGGTAATGCGCCCAACGGTCAACGAAACCGCAACGCAAACACCTGCGTCGCCATAAGCCGCGCTTGCCTCCGCTTGGCGCCCGTGCCACTTCAGGCCCATGTGGCAGGCGAGCGTTCTCACCCTTTACCCGGAGCTGTTTCCAGGCCCCCTCGACGCTTCGGTCCTGGGCCGTGGGCGCGCTGACGGTCATTGGACGCTCGATACAGTCAACATTCGCGACTTTACCGACAATTCCTATGGCTCTGTAGACGCGCCGCCCTTCGGCGGCGGCGCCGGGCTCGTCATGCGGGCCGATATTCTGGCTGCTGCAATCGACAGCGTTCCTCGAAACAATCGGCCAATTCTCTACCTTTCGCCACGCGGAAAGCCTTTCGACCAGGCGCGCGCGCGGGCCCTCGCCGCAGGGCCCGGCTTGATCGCGCTGTGTGGCCGATTCGAAGGCGTCGATGAGCGCTTATTTGAGGCGCGGCCCGTCGAGGAAGTGTCGATCGGCGACTTCGTGCTGGCGGGCGGGGAAATCGCCGCCATGGCGCTGATTGAGGCTTGCGTCCGGCTTCTCCCCGGCGTATTAGGCTGCGCTCAATCGCTGGGCGAGGAAAGCTTCTCGCTCGGTGAAGAGGCCATGGGCGCAGGCCTATTGGAATACCCCCAATATGCGCGCCCTAGAAAATTCGAGGGTTTAGCCGTCCCGCCGGTTTTATTATCAGGCGATCATCAAAAGATCGCTGACTGGCGACGGCGGCAGGCGGAGCAAATAACGCGCGCGCGACGACCGGACCTGTGGGAACGCCACAGGCAAGCCGAAGAGGCGGCGGTCCAATCCGGCGAAAGAAAGAACAAGGATCGCGGATCATGAACATTATCGAACAGCTCGAAAAAGAGCATGTGGAAGAGCTGAACAAAGACGTGCCGGAATTCGCCCCGGGCGATACGCTGCGCGTCAGTGTGAAAGTGCGCGAGGGCACGCGCGAACGCCTGCAGGCATTTGAAGGCGTTTGCATTTCCCGTCAGGGCGGCGGCCTTAACGAGGCCTTCACAGTGCGCAAGATTTCGTTCGGCGAAGGCGTCGAGCGCGTTTTCCCGATTTATTCGCCGCTTGTGGACTCGATCAAGGTTGTTCGCCGCGGCAAAGTACGTCGCGCCAAACTCTACTACCTGCGCGAGCGGCGCGGAAAGTCCGCGCGGATCGCAGAAAAGGTCGATTACACGCGCAAGGCCAAGAACGCTGAATAGCGGCCGGCCTCACGTTATCGACATTTAGGGACCTGAGGGCTCACCAAAGTTGCGTTATGCGTCCGCCGCGTGGCGGGCGCCGGCTTTTGTCTATCGCAAGGGAGCGTCGCCATGCTGCAATTAATCCTCACCCTCCTCGCCATCCTTATTCTCGCCGTGCTCGTGCTCGGCTATCTGTGGCCTGACAAGGTTCATGTGGAACGCGAAACCGTCATTAACGCGCCGCCTGAAAAGATCTTTGGACTGATCAGCGATTTCGTTGAGTGGGATAAGTGGTCCCCTTGGGCGAAACTCGATCCCGATGCAAAATATGAATTTTCCGGCGACGGGGTCGGCCAGCGCATGGCGTGGTCGAGCGAGAAGCGTGAAGTCGGGTCCGGCTCTCAGGAAATCATCGCGATGCAGCCGCCACGTCAACTCGTGACCGCGCTTGACTTCGGCGAGATGGGTGGAGCGCGCGCCACCTTCGATATCGCCGCAATGGGCGAGGCCTCAAAGGTCGTCTGGGCGTTGGACACGAATATGCGTGAGGGCGTCCCAACGCTGAAACAGCCTATGGCCACCTTCTTCGGCTTCTTTATGGATAAGATGATCGGCAAGTCGTACGAAGAAGGGCTCGCTAACCTTAAGGAAGTCGCGGAAGCGCCCTCCCAAAGCGCCTAGACGCAACAAGCCAAAATTCAGTCCGGGCAAATCAGCGATTGACAAATACGCGCTAATATATAACCATTTGGTTATGAATAAATCGCGACTTGATTTAGTGTTTTCTGCTCTTTCCGACCCGACCCGGCGCAGCATGCTCGCGCAACTGGCCGAAGGCGAACGCAATATCACTGCGCTCGCAGAGCGATACGACGTTTCCCAACCGGCGATCTCAAAACATCTCGGCGTTCTGGAAAAAGCCGGGCTTATCCATAGAACGAAGTCCGGGCGCGAATTTCTCATTCGGGTTGACCCGAAACCTATCGACGAGGCGCGTAACTGGATCGCCCATTATGAGCGCTTTTGGAAAGACCAATTCGACGCTGTGGGGGCGTATCTCGACGCCCGCAAAAATCAATCCAGACACTGATAAACGAGGGCGGCCATGACTGAGACCAAAACGACATTGGAAGGCGATACGCTAACAGTGACGCGGATTTACGGTTCGCCGATTGAAGAAGTATTCGACGCCTGGATCGAAACCAGCAAGATCAAACAATGGTGGGGGTGCGCTGAGTGCACGGATGTTCGCTCCGAAGTCGAACCCCGCGTCGGCGGTAAATACAACCACCATATGACGATTAACAATGAGCATGACGCCCCGTCATTCGCAACGCTTGTCGAGTATGATCCGCCGCACAAACTCGCTTATCGCGCGGTGGAGGATGACGGGATGCTGGTCACTGTCAACTTCAGCGCTGTCGACAGCGGTACGCTGGTTGTTTTGACTCATGCCGGCATCCCGGACATGCGCGTCGAGGGTGATGAAGAGTTGCGCAATATTGTTCGCGCCGGATGGACCGCCGCATTTTCCAAACTCGACAAGCTTTTTGAGTAGGCGAAACGCCAAGCGGGCGCACGCCAAACCAAATTGGCGTGACAATAAGCGACCCAATTCAATGATTGGGGAGTTGCTGTAGCTAGGGGACAGCGCCGCCGGAGGGAATTACTCCAGCATCCCTAAATCAATCGTCTTTGTCGCAATCGGTGCGCCGCCATCGCTCTTGATACTGACAGTGACGGCGCTCGCCGCCCAATCAATATCAATAACGCCGTAATTGGCTTCAAATATCATGCCGCCCAACCGGTGCAGCCCTGGCTCCACATAGGTCTCGCCGCTTTCCTCACGCCAACGCGCAGCGGGCAAGTTGAGCGAGGAGGACGTCGCCTCAAACAGCGGATAATCGATAACGTCGTCACGTTGATAAAATGCGGCGGCATGGCGATCACCCGACAACATGATGATTTTCTCAGCGCCCGCCTCATCAATGGTGCGGTAGAGGCGTTCGCGTTCAGTCGGCAGCATTTTCCAGGCCTCCCAGCCATGGCCGTCCGCAATCACCTGCACCGATGAGACAAGCAGGCGCAAGTCCGCAGGCTTTTTCAACTCTTCCGCCAGCCATGCCCATTGCGCTTCGCCAAGCATGGTCTTGGCCGGATCTGGATCGGGCAGATAGCGTTCCTTGCCTTTGGCGCCGCGCTCATCGGTTTCTTTCAATTCAGAACGGAAATAGCGCGTGTCGAGCATGATCAGCTGGATTTTTCGTCCAACCTCCTCGCCAAGCATCCAGGCGCCGTAAACACCGGGACGGGCGCGGCGCGCATCGTTTTCAGACGTCGCCCACACATAATGGAACAACGCTTCAGATTGCTCTTTATAAGGATAACTCGCCCCCTGGTCGTTGAGACCATAATCATGGTCGTCCCAAACCGTCAGCACCGGGGACGCCTCGCGCACGGCCGCAAAGGGTTTTGATTGCGCAAGGCGCATATAGGCGGCCTTCAACTCGGGCAAAGCCGGATCGTTGGAGCGAACATCGCCATACACATTGTCGCCGATGTAAAGGACGAGTTCCGGGTTTTCCGCCGCGATGCGGTCCCAAATCGCCTGATCTTCGTTTTGCTGCGCGCAGGACGCAAAAACGATCCGCGTAAACGTCTTTGATTGATCGAGCGGCGCCGACGGCATCGGAATCGCGCGGATGGCCCCGTCCGGCGCTTCAGCCGGCGCGTCTGCGACAGTCGCAGCGCTCGGCGGCGCTTCGCTCCTTGGCAGGGTTGGAATTGCGCTTGGCGCATTGGCGCACCCTGCAATGAAGATCGCCGCACCGACCGCTACAAAATAATTATTCATGGAATTTCCTCTGTGCTCCCCAGTAATTCTAACAGCCTTCGATGACGGTCGCACGACGCCTATTCGGATATCGCCGTCTGTTCTTCGCGAAATCCGCCTTCCATTTCGGACGCCATGTAAATCATCGCAGCCCAAGCGGCCACATTCTGTTGCAGATCTTCGAGCGCGACTTTGTCCAGCGTGTCGTCAGGCGTGTGATGAAGATCGAAATAGTCGGAGCCATCCTGGCGCAAACTCAAGACGGGCACGCCGGCCTGCCGCAAAGGGATCACATCCGGACCGCCGCCCGCCGCATTGTCGCCGGGACCAACGCCAAGAGGCCGCAAGAGCCGCGCCATGGTCTTCGCTTTTGGCAGCGCACTTTCGCCGAAGCGCGTCTGCAACTGCCAAACCTTGCCCGCGCCGAAATCCGACTCCGCGGCGAGCAAATGCTTGTCGAGAGAATCCGCATACGCTTTCGAATAAGCGCGTGCGCCGTGAAGGCCAGTCTCTTCAGAGCCCCAGAGAATAAGGCGAATTGTGCGTTTCGGCTTGCCTCGTAGATCGCCCACGAGTTTCGCTGCCGCTGCGGTGATCGCGACACCCGCCCCGTCGTCGACGGCGCCGGTGCCAAGGTCCCAGCTGTCGAGATGGCCGCCCACGACAATAATCTCATCGCTCGCGCCCGGGATTTCACCAATAACGTTGCCTGATGTCGCGGCGGGACGCGTTTCCACCTGCACATCGACACGCACCGTCACCGGCTCATCGGAAAGCTTCAGGGCGCGGGCCAATTGATCCGCATCGGGATTGGACACCGCAACGATCGCCACTTTTTTCTTCGCGTCGCGATACCCCATACCGCCGGTGTGAGGGTTGCGGTGACTATCGGTGCCAACCGACCGAATTACGGCCGCAAGTGCGCCGCGATTACCTGCTTCGATGGCGGCGAAGGATCGTTTCGCGACGGCGGCGCCGTACCCGGATCCGTCCTGCGTTCGCGTCATGGGCTCATCGACGAAAACAATTTTGCCCTCTAGCCCGGTCTCCGGCGCGCGTTGCAAATCGGCAAGCGTGCCGAACCGCACAACCTCGCCGACAACGCCGCCGTCGGGCGTTGCGACCGAGCCGCCGAGCGCCGTCGCCGCCATCGGCTGAGGGAAGGGGCTAACAATTTCCACGCGCTCAGACACGCGGTTCCAATAAGGGATGTCGAATGTTTCAACGCGCACATTCTGGAAGCCCAGGCTTTTTAATTTCGCCGCGCCCCAATCGCGAGCACGCGCTTCCGCGTCCGATCCGGCGAGCCGCGGCCCGATTTCGGTCGTCAGGCTTTCCAGTACATCGTACGCGGTCTTGTCGGCGAGGCCAGCGGCGATGAGCCGTTCAACCGTCTTCTCCTGCGCAGGCGTCAGCATCGCCGCAGGCTCTTGCGCTGCAGCAGCTTCAACGGCAAAAGCCGCACAAAAAGCGCCAGCGACCGCTCTTTTCAGTTTCAACATCATCGATCCTTTATCCGTGTCCAAATTTTTTAAGCCATGCGTTCCGATCCGCCGCCCAGATATCCAGCGTGAAATTCCAAAGCGGAAAAGTCTCGCCGGTTTTTGTCTCGCCGATTTTGCGTGCAACGGCTTGCGAGTTTTCATTCTTCGGATCAATCGCGGAAATGATGCGCGTCAGGTCCGGGAATGTATTGAAAATCCAGTTGATCGACGCGACGGCTGCTTCCGGCGCGTATCCCTTGCCCCAATGGGGCCGCGCGATCGCCCAGCCACACTCGAGCGCTGGCCATTCTTCCGGCATCCACGGTCCGACGCGTCCAACCCAATCGCCGCTTGATTTTTCAAAGACCGAGAAAAATCCGAACCCACGCATTTGCGCATGGCCGAGCATGGACGCGTAAGCGCGCCATTCGTCCGTGCGCGCGCGCGGCGCGCCCTCCTGCGTGAGGAAACCCGCCACTTCCGGGTCCTGCATCATCGCGATATGCGCCTCGGCGTCTTCAGGGGCCAGCGGCCGCATGATCAAGCGTTCGGTTTCGAGGCGAAGGGTCATGGTCGGCTTTCGAGCAAGGTTTGCGCAATGGTTTCGACGCGCTCGGCATTATGGGCCCAGGTCAGGCGCTGGCGCAACAAGCTGGCGCGCGCGGCTGCGCCGAGACGATCGCGCAACGCCCTATCGGCGACCAGCGCCGTCAACGCGCGTTCAAAATCGGCGTCGTCCAATCGGTTGAAGAGCACACAATCTTCGCCTCCTGTCAGGACCTCTTTGATATTGTCGCTGTCCGGCGCAAGGATCGCCCGCGCACACGCCATATATTCAAAAAGTTTCAAAGGAGAGGCGTACTCCACCGCGGCCGGCTGCAGGGCGACGTCAAACGCCGACACAAAGGCCGGCATGTCTTCGCGCTGGACAACGCCGGTTACAGTGAAACGGTCAGCGAGGCCGAGAGCGTGCGCCTGATTCTCAAGGCCCGCCAGCGCAGGCCCGTCGCCCACGAGTAATAGATGCAAATCCGGTCGCGCCGCCGCGGCCATAAACGAAAGCACGCGGTCAACGCCATGCCAGTCGCGCACGAAACCGGTGAAGCCGAGGACAGTCTTACCCTCGAGTCCGAAACGCGTGCGGATGGGATCGCCGCTAATGTGAGAGAGAAATGCTTCGTCCACGCCGTTTTGAATGACTGTAATTATTTCCGGATCGACGCCCGCCGCAACAACATGGCGCGCAAGCGCTTCCGTCACCGGCAACACCGCGTCCGCCGCTCGCCAGATCGCGCCTTCGCTCCACGCGGCAAATTTTTTCAGGGCGAGCCCACCATGGCGCATACGCTCCGCAACGAGCGGTGCATTCACCTCAAGGATAAAGGGTAGACCACGCGTTCGCGCCAGACGAACGCCTGCATGATAAAATAGATTATAGCGTTCATAGAGGATATCCGGCGCCTCGCGCACCGCTGCCGCGCGCAACCTACGGTATCCGACCGCCGAATACCCGAATTCCGCAAGCTCATACGCCGGCTTCGGGAGCATGCCTCTGCCGCCGCCCGGCGCGCCCGCATCGAGTTTTTTTGGCGCTCCATCCCGCTCTTCCGGCCCGCAGATCGTGAGTGCATGACCACGCGCGGCCAGCGCCTCAGTGAGAGCGCGAATATGCACATATTGTCCGTCAGCGGATCGGGTGCGATGGGAATAGAGGATCTTCATGCGCGGCGCATCTCAAATGGGCCGTCGGACCATGTCGCGTTCGGCGCGCCTTTGCAAACAAACGCGATACAATCAGGACGGGCGCGCCGCCCTCTTGTTGTCGCCTGAACGGAACGGCACAATACGTACATCGGTTGCGTATGAGGTGGTCCCATGAAGACAACAATCAGCACTATTTTCCTTGTGTCAGCGATGCTCGCAGGATCCGCCGCGCTCGCCCATGACGGGCCTGCGATATTACAGATGGGCGGCGCTGAGGCGCGCGTAAGCCACGGCGAGCGGTTCGCCTGCGCGGAACAACGCGGCGCGCATTTGTGCAAAGGCGCAGCGTCGCAAACCGCAGAGCCGGAATTGGCGCCGGCGCCGCGCGTCGTTGAGCGCGTTATTGAACGCGAAACCAGAATTATTATCCGCCGCCCGTTATTGCGCGCCCTGCGCACGCAAGGAGTTTATTCCGGCGACGTTTATCCGAGCCGCCGTTTCACGCAAGGATTTTATTCCAACAGAGTCGCACGCGGCCGCTAAGCCGGCGTGACGGATGTTTATTGCGCCGCCTTGTCGATCGCATCGAGGATAAGATCCACGGCCGGGCGGTCGCGATAGCTCTTGTCGTTCACCGCATAGTCTTCTTCGTAAAGCTTTGCGGCGATCGATTTATCATTGTTGATGATGAAAACAGCCGGGTGCGGAATACCGTAAAAACGGCTTCCTTCCTTATGGCTTTCGTTACGAAGACCGAACGCTTCGATAATCTCGATTTTTTCGTCGGAGATAAGCGCTGGCTGAAATTTCCATTTCTTGACGAAAGGGCGCTGTTTTGCGGGCGCATCGTAACTCACAAATGCCACCCTGTAGCCGCGTGAGCGGAAATCGCTGACCCGCTCGTTGACGTCTACCGCTTGCGCCTTGCAATACGGACACCAATCGACAGACCGCACAAAGAATAACGCCAGTCCGTTTTCGCCGGCGAGATCAACGAATGTCGTCGCCTCGCCGGACGCCGTGGTCGCCGTCAAATCATGCGGGATTGTCGCGCCGACCGCGGGACCTAGATCTTCGGCCATCGCGGGGGTTGTCAGCAACACGAACAAGAACGCCAGTCTTCGCAGTAGTTTCATCGTCAATTCTCCAGCTTCGCATCAGTATAGAGAATGCCCGCGCGCATGTCCTTCACAATTTCGTCAAGGACAGCGCGCGCGCTTGCTAACGCGCGCCTCTATTTGAGCGACGGCTCCAGGTTTTGACAGGCCTCAACGAGTTCTTCGACCGCCGCCACAGAATGGTCGAACATCGCCTTTTCCTCACCAGTGAAATTCACTTCCAGAATGCGTTCGGCGCCGCCTTCGCCGATCACGATCGGCACGCCCACATAGCGATCGTTGACGCCATACTGGCCTTCCAGATAGGCGGCGCACGGAACAACAACCTTTTTGTCATTGAGATAGCTCTCCGCCATCTGGATCGCGGAGGCCGCTGGAGCGTAATAGGCCGAGCCCGTTTTCAGGAGCGCGACGATTTCACCGCCGCCCTTGCGCGTGCGCTCGACAATGGCGTCGATTTTTTCTTGCGTGGTCCAACCCATCTCGATCAGATCGGGCAAAGGCACGCCGGCGACCGTCGAGTAACGGGTTAGCGGCGCCATCGTGTCGCCATGGCCGCCGAGGACGAACGCGGTCACGCTTTCAACCGACACGTTGAATTCATCCGCCAGAAAATACCGAAAGCGGGCGCTGTCGAGGATGCCCGCCATGCCGACAACTTTGTTGTGCGGCAGACCGGAGAATTTCTGCAGCGCCCAGACCATGGCGTCGAGCGGGTTGGTGATGCAGATAACAAAAGCGTTCGGCGCATGCTTCGCGATCCCTTCGCCGACGGATTTCATCACTTTGAGATTGATGCCTACCAGATCGTCGCGGCTCATGCCCGGCTTGCGCGCCACCCCGGCCGTGACAATGCACACGTCAGCGCCGGCGATGTCTGCATAGTCTTGAGTGCCTTTGAGCCGGCTATCATAGCCATCCACGGGCGAGCTCTCAGCGATGTCGAGTGCTTTGCCTTCGGGCAAGCCTTCCGCAATGTCGAACAGGATGACGTCGCCAAGTTCTTTCTGGGCGGCGATATGGGCGAGCGTACCGCCGATCATGCCGGCGCCGATCAGGGCGATTTTATTGCGGGCCATGGACATTCTCCTTCAATTCAAGATTTCGACGGGCGTCGTAGCGCAAAAGCGCCGCCCCCGAAAGGACAGCGCGCATGATCTTTGGATCACCTTTTTTGATCGCGCTAAAACCGCCGCGTAAGGGAGACAAGAATGGAAGAGGCCGCATAAGGCGCATCATCGACGACCGCGTTAGGGCCGATCGCCAACGCCTCGCCTTCGAATTCAAGATCACGCGTGCGCGTGTAGAGATACTCAACGCCAAGGCTCGTTTGCGGACCCATGTCGAGATTAACGCCAGCCCGGCCCTGATAGGCGAACGCGCTGTCAGACCCGAGACCGTCATAGAGACTGACCCAAGCGCCGCCGACGCCAACGCCCACATACGGCGTTATGAACGACGTGTTTTTGAAATCATAATAGACATTGGACATAACGAAATGCGCATTGGCGTTATCGTCGTCGATATCTACCGATAATCCCGTCGCCGGTCCCAGCAACTGAACAGTGTCGATCGACGCGCTTGCGTAACGATATTCCAGCTCAGTGCGAAAACCGCTCTGATAGGTAAAGCCGAGCGCTGCGCCCACAGTCACGCCGAGGTCGGTTTCCACGGCCTGAAAGTCCGGCGGCGGGGCGACGAAGACGACCGTCGGGTCCGGCGTTAAATTCTGCTCGAAGTCGTTCAGAAATGTGCCGCCCGCCTGAAGACGGCCATAAAGGCCCGTCTCCGATTGCGCCGCGGCGCCTGACGCGACGACCGCTATGGACGAGACGAGAGTGGAAATAGTCATCAAACGCATGGGGTACCTCCAAAACTGACGCCGCTCCGTCCGCATCGTTTTCTACTACGAACGGTGATCGCCCGCTACGCCGTTACAAAAATTTGATGGAAGCGCTTTAGGCGCGCCGGGCCGCCGCGAGCACGGCGCCGGTGGCGATCAGGACGCCGCCTGAGAGACGATTTAGCCAGCGGCCGAGCTGCACCAGCAACGGACGCGCGCGCGACGCCGTTAACGCCCAACCTGTATCGAGACTGACCGCGACGATCCAGAACATGATGGACAAGACAGCAAGCTGCGGGGCCGCGGGCGCGCCAGACGATACGAATAAGGGAAAGAAGGCCGCATAGAAAATCAATACTTTCGGATTGAACGCGGTCACTATAAAGGCCTCGGCGACGACGCGTTTCGAATTTGACGGTTGCGCCTCAAGCGCGGGCGGCGGCGCGCGCAGCGCTTTGACGCCGAGATAGACGAGATAGAGCGCACCCGCCCACTTAAGCCAGAAAACCGCCTGGCCGAGCGCGGATAGCATCGCTGAGAGGCCGATCACAACAAGAACAAGATGAACGCCGAGGGCGCTCGCCGCGCCAGCAACCGTGGTCAATCCCGCGCGAGCGCCGCCCGCCAGCGTATTGGCGATGATTAGCGCCACAGTCGGCCCTGGTGTCAGGATCAACAGCGCTGTCGCCGCGGCGAAAGCGATCAGCGTCCCGGCGTCAACCGGCATCGCCGGCCCGCTTTGCTTTTTCCTTGTCGAAATATTCTTTCGCCATACGCGCCACGAGCGGCGAAAGGGCGAGCAGCGCAATCAGGTTGGGCGCGGCCATCAATCCCGTCAAAGTATCGGCGACGAGCCAGAAGAGGCTGACAACATCCTGGATCGGATTAGCCCCCTCTTCGAGCATCAACACAGCCGACCCGAGGAAGACGACAATCACCCAGCTGATCTTGAATGGAAAGACGATTTTCTCCCCGAACAGATATTCCGCACACCGCTCGCCGTAGTAACTCCATCCGAGAATTGTGGTGAACCCGAAGATCGCAAGGCCAATCGCCACGATATGTTTGCCGACGCCAGGCAGACTTTGGTTGAACGCCTGGATCGTCAACGGCGCACCGGTCTCGCACCCCGCCGGCAGGCTGACGAGCGACTCGCGCACGAAAGGTTCGCACGCTTCCGGGATGATGCTCGCGGTCAGAATGACAAGCGCCGTGATTGAGCAAACAATGATCGTATCGATGAAAGTGCCTAGCATCGCGATAACGCCCTGATTGACGGGGTCATTATTCTTCGCCGCCGCGTGCGCGATCGGCGCCGAGCCCTGGCCAGCTTCATTCGAGAAAATGCCGCGCGCGACGCCCTTCTGCATGGCCAGGAGCAAGAGCCCGCCCACAAAGCCGCCCTTCGCAGCGTCAAAGCCGAATGCGTTGGAAAAGATTGCGCCGAAGGCCGCCGGCACCGCGCCAGCGTTCATTAAAACCACGATCAGACCGGCGGCGAGATAACTGAACGCCATCGCTGGCACCAATTTGGACGCCACATTAGCGATCCGCGTGATCCCGCCGAGGATCACCGCGGCCGCGCCGCCCGCCAGGATCATGCCTGTCAGCCAGGGCGCCATGCCGTAATTCGTGTTGAGCGCGTCGGCGATCGAGTTGGACTGGATCGACGCGCCCGTGCCCCACGAGGCGAGAACGCCGAAGATCGCGAACAGCGCCCCGAGCCAGGCCCAGCCGGACCCCATCCCTTTGCGGATGTAGTACATCGGGCCGCCAACATGGCGGCCGTCCGCATCAATCTCGCGGTACTTCACGGCGAGAACGCCTTCGGCGAATTTTGAGGCCATACCCACAAGCGCCGTCATCCACATCCAGAATATGGCGCCCGGCCCGCCGATCGCGATCGCCACGGCCACCCCGACAATATTCCCGGTGCCGATCGTCGAAGAGAGCGCCGTCATCAACGCGCCGAACGGCGACACATCCCCTTCTTCACCCGACCCTTCCCGCTTGCGAAACAATTCCCCAAACGCATAGGGCATGCGCCGGATTGGCATGAAGCCGAGGCGCGCCATCAAATAAGCGCCGGTGCCGAGCAAAAGGATCAGGACAGGTGGAAATTTCAAGAAGAACTGACCGACGGGCCCTTGCATCCAAGGATGATCGTTCGCGCCCCACACAAGCGCGTTCAACAATTCCATAAAGGTCTGGAAGTCTTCCATGGAGGGCCCCTCTTGTCGGCTTAGCCCGCTTTCGGTTATCGGGGCCTTTGAAAAATCTGCCCACGACCTTAAGCGGCCCCGTCCCAGCCGTCCAGTCACGACACTCCGCTACACCGGGCGAACCCTTTGAGGCCACATGCATATTCGAGCCGCAAATGCTGAAGACTACGCGCCGATAGATGCGCTCATCACCGCCGCCTTCGAAAGGGATACAGAGGCGCGCCTAACCGAAGCGCTGCGTGCAGCGGGCGCCGTGCGGCTGGAGCTGGTGGCTGAAGAAGCGGGCGCGATTGTCGGCCATATTCTCCTCAGCGAACTGGAAGCGCCGGAACGATCGCTCGGCGTCGGGCCAGTGGCCGCCGCGCCGGAAAAGCAACAGCGCGGGATCGGGTCAGCGCTTGTTGAGCGCGCCGTCACTGAGGCGCGGGCCGCCGGCTGGCGCGCGCTCTTTTTGTTAGGGGATCCCGCTTATTACGGGCGCTTCGGCTTTTCGGCCGACGCCGCCGCGCGCTTCGACCATGCATACCCACGAAAATACATGCAAGCGCTCGAACTGACGCCCGGCGCGCTCGCATCAATGACGCCGCAAATGCGTTACGCCGCTCCGTTTCGCGATCTTGAGTAGCCCCGGTCCTCGCTACTCAGCAGCGACCACCTTCAGGTGCGTAGCTTCGCGATGGTGCTTGCGAATGAAATCGCGCACTTTCGGCTGGATCTCGGTTCGCCACCGCGAGCCGTTGAAAACACCGTAGTGTCCGACCCCCGGCTGGATATAATCGAGCTGCAGATTATCGGGCAAATTCGTGCACAGATCGTGGGCCGCCTGTGTTTGTCCGATACCGGAGATATCGTCCTTTTCGCCTTCAACAGTTAAAAGCGCGATATCGGTTATCGTCTCGGGCCGCACCCGCTTGCCGCGATGGGTGAACTTGCCGTCGGCGAGCGAATGCTCCTGAAAGACATCGCGGATCGTCTGCAAATAGAATTCTTCCGTCATATCCAGTACGGATAGATATTCGTCATAAAAGTCGCGATGCTTTTCCGCGCTATCGCCGTCGCCTTTCACAAGATCTTCGAAATAATCGTAATGAGCGGCGACGTGGCGATCAGAATTCATTGAAAGGAATGAATAGAGCTGCACGAATCCTGGATAAACGCGGCGCATCACGCCCGGGTACGGCGCAGGTACTGAATAGATCATGTTCCGCTCAAACCATTCGAACGAACGCTCTTTAGATAGTAGATTTGGCACAGTCGGTGAACGGCGCGTATCGATCGGGCTGCCCATGATTGTCATCGATTGCGGGCGATGGGGGTCATTGTGCTCAGCCATAACAGCCGCAGCGGCGAGCAACGCCGGTCCCGGTTGGCAGACCGCCATGGCGTGCGCGCCCGGACCGATCACCGTTAGAAATTCGATCAGGTAATCGATGTAATCGTTCAGATCGAATCGCCCCTCGCTCACAGGCACCATGCGCGCATCGATCCAGTCGGTGATATAAACGTCATGCTCCGGCAACATGGCCTCGACGGTGCCCCGCAGGAGCGTCGCATAGTGGCCGGAAAGCGGCGCGACGATCAGCACTTTCGGATCGTTCGCGCGCGCGCCCTGACGTTGGAAATGAACGAGATTGCCGAAGGGTCTTTTGTGTCGCACGACCGGCGTCACGGTGAGCGTTTGTCCGTCCGACACGGTCTCAGAAATGTTCCAGGACGGCTTCGGATATCGACGCGTCGCATTTTCGAAGACATCAAATGCTGCAGCGCTCGTGCGCGCGAGCCAGCTGTCGGAAACCGGGTTAAAGGGCGATCGCCAGAATTGCGCGCCGATGCCTGCGGCGATCCGCGCCGGTGTTAACGCGGCGTAACCCAACTCATATGCGGTGTATAACATTGCCCCTCCGGCGCTTTACTCAGTACTGCGGCCTTGGCCTAATCGAGCGGTTTCGCTTCGTTATTATGCGGCGCAACATGCCACAGCATGCCGCCGCGGCGCAACGAATTAACGCCCTGTAATTTTCCGCACCCTATTTTGCGTCGCCCGAATTGGGCAACCATAAAAATAATACTGAAAATTGAAGGCTTTAAATCAACCGCCCTTAAATGTTCCGGCGCAGGGCGGCGGCGAGCTGTTCAGCCGTCAGCGTGTCGCGCAAGGCCAGAACGGGCGCGCCGGTCTTGTCGACCACATAAAACAGGCTTGTGTGGTTCATCGTGTAATCGAGCGCTGACCCTTCGAGCGCCGCTTTTTGAGCGTAGACTTTGAAGCCCTGACGCGCGGCCTCGACCGCCGCAGGCGAACCGGTCAGGCCCACAATGTCCTCGTGAAAGGACGACAAATAGACCTTCATTGCTTCCGGCGTGTCGCGTTCCGGATCGACCGTGATGAAAACCGGCTGCAACCGCGCGCGTTCGTCGTCGTCGAGATCGGCCAGCGCAGCGCTCAACAGCCCGAGGGCGAGCGGACACACGTCCGGGCAGGACGCGAAGCCGAAATAGATGACTGAGACCTTGCCCTTGTAGTCCTCGCTCGTGACCCGGTCGCCGTCTGCGTTGACAAGATCGAAGCCGCCAGCGAACTGGTCGGAAAGCCGGATGATCCCGTCCGCTGGTATCTCGGCGCTGTCGCCGCCCCCGCACGCCGCTGCGAAGCAAAGTCCGATCAAGCCTAGAAGTCGTCTCGTCATGATGGCGCTCATTCGTGTCCTGTCCCGCATCGCTGGTCTGTGGCCCCTGACTTCTCTATACGTGCGTGCAGGCATAATGGAAACGCGCGCATTCGCCCATTTCTCGCGCGCATGAGAAAGGAAGCCCATGCCCCAGCGCCTGGCGCCGGAAGTGCGCGATGCGGTCGTGCAATCGTTGCGCGGGCCGGTCAGACTGCGCACGCTCACGACCCTGCGCTGGCTCGCCGTCGCCGGCCAAACAGCAGCGATATTTCTCGTCCATTTTGGCTTCGGCTTTCCCCTGCCGCTCGGGCTCTGTCTCGCCGCCATCGCGGCAAGCGCATGGCTCAATCTTTTTGTCACGCTGCGCTTTTCGCCGCAACGCTTCCTGAGCGACCGGGAAGCAGCGGGCTATATCATTTTTGACATCGCCCAGCTTTGTGTGTTGCTGTTCTTGACCGGCGGCCTCCTAAATCCATTCTCGGTACTGATCGTCGCGCCAGTGACGATTGCGGCGAGCGTCTTATCCGTGCGCCTGATCGCGATTGTCTGCGTCATCGCCGTCGCTGGCATTAGCCTCCTGGCGCTAATGCATTTGCCGCTGCCCTGGCGCGTTGGGGAAACGATCGCCTTGCCAGGGGTCTACAAAGCCGGCGTTTGGGCGGCGCTTTCATTCTCAGTTCTGTTTTTCTCCGCCTACGCGCGAAGGATCGCCGCGGAGGCAGCCGAGATGAAAAGCGCCCTCGCCGCGACCCAGCTCGTGCTGGCGCGCGAAGAGCGCCTCGCCGCACTTGGCGGCCTCGCCGCGGCCGCCGCCCATGAGCTTGGCACGCCGCTCGCCACCATCCAGGTGACGGCGAAAGAGATGGCGCGCGAATTGACCGGTCGCGATCAATTGAGGGACGACGCCACGCTCCTCGTCAGCCAAGCCGAACGGTGCCGGGATATTTTAAGCCGTTTGTCACAACGCGGTGACGAAGGCGACGCGATGCTGGACCGGCTCCAGATCGACACGCTCCTGCGCGAGGCGGCCGGGCCGTTTCTGGATCAGGCCGAGGGCCCTGCGATCATTTTCGACATTATTGCCGCCGACGACGCTGAGGACCTTTTGTTTGTGAAACGACAGCCTGAAATAACGTACGGATTGCGCAATTTCATTGAAAATGCGGTGGAATTCGCACGCTCAAAAGTCCTGATGACGGCGCGCTGGTCCCCTGAAAAACTAACCATATCCATACACGACGACGGGCGCGGCTTCCCGCAAGAAGTCTTGGCGCGCCTAGGCGAACCCTATGTGGGGTCGCGCCACGCCGCCCGGAAAAAAAGGGGGATGGGCCTTGGGTTTTTCATCTCCAAAACTCTGCTTGAGCGCACAGGCGCGGAGATCAAATTCGACAATGTCGCCTGGGATCGTGACAACCCTGTCGCGGGCGCCTGGGTATCAGTAGAATGGCCGCTTTCGGCGGTCAAAATCGCCGCAATCTAGTTGAAAGACCGATCCTTTAGGCGCACATGCAGCGTATATAGATGTGATGAAAGTCAACTGAAAAGCCAATATCGCCTTGATGGAAAGACCCCGCGAGATGACCGAGCCTGAGACCGCCGCCGCCGAAGCTAGCCTGCCCGCAGACGCGAGCCTCCTTATCGTGGACGACGATGAACCGTTTCGGAACCGATTGGGACGCGCCATGGAAAAACGCGGGTTCACGCCGACGCTCGCCGGCAGCGTCCGCGAAGCGCTTACCGAAGTCAAATCGACTGCGCCGGCGTTTGCTGTCGTCGATTTGCGCCTGGAAGACGGCGACGGGCTTGAAGTGGTCAACGCCATTCATGAAGCGCGCGAAGATTGCCGTGTGATTATGCTGACCGGCTACGGAAATATCGCCACCGCCGTCGCCGCCGTTAAGGCGGGCGCGGTCGATTATCTCTCAAAACCGGCTGACGCCGACGATGTGGAAAAAGCGCTCCTTGCGCTCCCAGGCGAGCGACCCGACCCGCCGGAAAATCCGATGTCAGCGGACCGTGTGCGTTGGGAACATATCCAGCGCGTCTACGAGCTCTGCGACCACAATGTCTCCGAGACCGCGCGCCGCCTCGGCATGCACCGCCGCACGCTCCAACGCATCCTCGCCAAACGCGCCCCGCGCTAAGCGCGGCGCGGCGCGGCGCGGCGCGAAACGCCCGATGCGCGCCCGGCCGTTTCGATTGCGCGATGAACGGAACCGGTGGATATTGACGCTAGCCGCGCCCGCCCGGATGCTGGCGCGATATTATGCCAATGAAACGACACGCGAAGAGGGGCTCCCTATGCGATTTTTGAATGCCGCAGCGACTTTCGCTGTCTGCGCGCTCACGGCCATACCGGCCGCACACGCCGCCGACATCGAAATTCCTTACGAGAAATTCCAATTGGACAATGGGCTGACCGTGATCGTCCACGAAGACAGGAAAGCGCCTGTTGTGGCGGTTTCCGTTTGGTACAAAGTCGGGTCGAAGGATGAGCCGAAAGGCAAGACAGGCTTCGCGCACCTTTTTGAACATCTGATGTTCAACGGCACCGAAAATTACGACGACGAATGGTTCAAACCGCTGCAGGAAGTGGGCGCAACGGGGCTCAACGGCACCACGAACACCGATCGCACCAATTATTTCCAGACTGTCCCAACGCCTGCTCTCGATCGCATCTTATGGATGGAATCAGACCGAATGGGCCATCTTCTCGGGGCCGTGACTCAGGAAAAGCTGGACGAGCAACGCGGCGTTGTCCAGAACGAAAAGCGTCAGGGTGAAAACCAGCCTTACGGCCGCAAGATTTTCACAAATATCCAGTCCTCGTTGTTTCCCGGCGATCATCCGTACAACCACTCAACCATCGGCTCCATGGCGGACCTCGATGCGGCGAGCCTCGAAGATGTGAAGAGCTGGTTTGAAACATATTACGGCGCCGCTAATGCGATTCTCGTTCTTGCAGGTGATATCAATACCGAAGAAGCGCGCACTAAAGTCGAGAAATATTTCGGCCATATCGACGCCGGGCCGCCGCTTCTGACGCAAGACGCGTGGGTGCCGAAGCGCACGGAGAACACGCGCGCGACGCTCTACGATCAAGTGCCTCAAGCGCGCATCTATCGCGTCTGGGCGACGCCGGAAGATCATAATCCGATCTCGACGGATCTCTTCATTGCGGCGAGCGTGCTCGGCGACGGCAAGAACTCCCGTCTGTACAAGGAACTTGTCTATAATCAGCAGATTGCGACCGACGCAGACGTTTTCAATTTTGAATTGAAAATGGCGTCGATCTTCGGCGTCGTCGTCAGCGTCAAGCCGGGCGAAGACATTGAGAAAGTGGAAGCGGAAATGGACCGCATGATTGCGGAATTTCTCGCTAAGGGACCGACGAAAGCGGAGGTTGATCTTGTCTCCACGAAAACAAAGGCAAGCATTATCCGCGGCCTGGAAGAGGTCGGCGGCTTCGGCGGTAAAGCGGTTACGCTGGCGCAAGGCGAACTAATCGCCGGCGACCCCGCCTATTTCGGAACAGAGCTTGACGAGTTGGACGCAGCCACGCCGAAAGGCGTTTTGGCTGCGGCGCAAGCGTGGCTTAGCGACGGCTGGCACCAGCTTGACGTTCTGCCGTTCCCGGAATTCTCGGCCGCCGCCTCGACGGTCGACCGTTCCACTGGCCTGCCGGCCGTCACCGGCGAGACCGCCCTTGAGTTTCCGGCGATTGAAGAAGCGACGCTTACGAACGGGATGAAAATCGTGGTGGCGAACCGCTCGACGATTCCGGTCGTGAATATCGCGATGCAGTTCGACGCTGGTTACGCCGCTGACGCTGGCGGTAAGCTTGGGCTCGCCAATTTCACCGCCGACATGCTCGATGAAGGCGCGGGCCGCTACGATGCGCTCGGGCTCGCCGCGGCGCTCGAAAAACTTGGCGCAACCATTGGGGCCGGGTCAAATCTCGACACCACGACGGTGCGCATGTCTGCGCTGAAAGAAAACCTTGCGCCGTCATTGTCAATTCTGGGCGATGTGGTGCGCAGACCCACCTTCGCCGATGAGGAAATTGAGCGTCAGCGCAAGCTGATCCTAACCTCCATCGCGCAGGAAAAAGCCAATCCGGTGCAAATCGCCATCCGGTTGCTGCCGCCGCTAATGTATGGCGACGGTCACGCCTACGGCATTCCGCTCACGGGGTCAGGAACGGAAGAGGCGGTCGCCGGTATCACGCGCGAAGACCTGGTGACCTTCAAGGACACATGGATGCGCCCTGACAACGGCACAATCTTCGTTGTCGGCGATACGACATTGGCGGAAATTCAACCGCTTTTGCAACGTACATTCGGCAGTTGGCGCGTCGGCGGTGAAAAGCCAGCCAAGCAAATCGCCGATGTGTCATTGCCTAACGGTCCGCGGACGGTCCTGATCGACCGGCCGGGCTCGCCGCAATCGTTTATCCTCGCCGGCCATGTGGCGCCGCCGACGGGCGTCGACAATAATATCGCTATCTCAGCGATGAACGAGGTGCTTGGGGGCAATTTTGTTAGCCGTATCAACCTCAATCTCCGCGAAGACAAGGGTTGGTCTTACGGCTCGCGCTCGCTGCTGCTTGATGCGCGCGCGCAACGGCCCTTCATTATCCTGGCGCCGGTTCAGACCGACAAAACCGGGCCGTCGCTTGCGGAACTGAAAAAAGAGTTTGCGCAATATCTTGGCGACAGGCCCGCGACCGGCGACGAGCTCGGACGCGTCAAACTCGACAATGTGCGCTCCTTGCCTGGACAATATGAAACGTCCGGCGCGGTTATGGGAAGCCTCCTTTCGAGCAGCCGGTTTAATCGGCCGTTGAATTATCCGGAAACGCTGCCGGCCAAGTATGAGGCGCTCTCCACTTCCGATGTGGCCGCGGCCGCTGCGCAAGTCTTGAACCCCGACAAAATGGTCTGGGTGATCATCGGCGACGCCGAAAAGATCAAAGCTGAAGTTGAAGCCGCCGGCATCGGGCCGGTTGAAGTTCGCAGCATCAACGACCTTTAACCGGTGAAAATCCAAAAAACGGCCGCTGCGATAGCGGCCGTTTTTTCTATAAAGCCCGGCGTGTACTGACGGAATCACCATAGATGACACTGCTCAAAATTGCGCTGACATTATTTGCTGCCGGGTATCTAGGCCTGACAGCGGCGCTATTTTTCCTTCAGCGCAATTTTATTTACCACCCAGCAACAGAGCGCGTTTCGCCATCGTCGGCCGGGCTAGACGGCTTTTTGGAAGTCAACATAGGCGATTGGCCCGCCATCTCGTGGTGGCGGCCCCCGCAATCGGATGCTGATCCGATTATTCTCTATTTTCACGGCAATGCCGGATCGCTTCCCTACTACGCTTACGAATTAAACGGAATTGCGAGCTGGGGCGCAGGCGTCCTCGCGGTGGGCTATCCGGGATATGGGGGTAATGACGGCGCGCCGTCCGAAACCGGCATGCGCGCCGCCGCTTTAGCCAACTATGCGTGGCTGCGGGATCAAGGCTTTGGGGCTGAGCGTATCGTCATCTATGGTCATTCCCTCGGCAGCGGCGTCGCTGTAGATCTCGCCGCGACCTCGGATGCCGCGGGCCTCATCGTCTCGGCCCCCTTCACCTCCATGGCGGCGATGGCGCAAAAACAACTGCCCTACCTGCCGGCGGCGGTTCTTGTGCGCGACCGCTATGACAGTCTGGCGAAAATGGGCGGCGTAGCCATGCCGCTCGGTTGGGTTCATGGCCGTCAAGACGCGCTGATCCCCGAACATATGGGCCGAAAGCTCTTTGACGTCGCCGCCGGAATGAAATGCGCGCATATTCTCCCGAACGCTGGTCACAATAATGTCTGGGCCCGCGGCGGCGGCGCATTTGTGCGCGATCAGGCTTATGCTTTCATCACCGGCGCAGCCTGCGCGCGCTGATCTCGCCGGTTAACTGCCAAATAATTTTGGCGATCGGCACAGCCGAAACCCGCCCCAGAGGCCTTTTCGTGAAAAGACCGTTTCGCTCTCAAGACTTTTTCATGATATCGATGGCTTCAGTGAGCGAGAAACCGTCGCGCTCATTATTCCAGACGCAACTAATTATCCTCCACGCATCACCATCATGATAAAAAGTGAACAGATTGATTCCGCGGCCTGAGACAGCGTCGTCACCCTCGCCGAATTGATAGGTGTACAAACTCTTAACGACAGCTACTGACCCAAAGACAGACGCCTCATGGGCGATTTCGGTCTCGTCGAATGACTGATCGCGAAGCAGTTCAGCGACGCCCGCTGCGTGATCATCGAGCGTCATCACCTCAGAGAATGGCGCGCCGTCGTCGGTCATACCCGTACGCACGAGACGCGCGTCAGGGTGGTAATACCGGCGCACACGCTCATAATCGCGCGGACCGGGTGGACCGGAAAGCATGTCGTAAATTTCCGCGACGATTTTCTTAAAGTCCGGCGCAGTCATACCGGCCCGACCGTCGCGGAAATGGCAGGCGTCACTGCACGCATCGCCGCGTGACGCGCGAAGCGAAGTGTTAGCGCTTTGCGCCGAGCCGGCGCCAACGGCATGTTCTGCGCGGGTCTGACCGTAGCGGCGCCGAAACTGTCGGCGATAATTAGTCCAGTTTCCTCCGGTAATACCGCTGTCGGAAACGTCTCGGCCACCGCAAAATAAAACTTGTCGCAAAATGGGATGTAGTCGCACCATTTTTGGTCCGAATCAAAGTCAGCCTGGCAGGATTTCACCTCCGCTGCGGTAATCACGCCCTTTGCATCCAGCCCTACTACGTCGGCGCGACGTCCGTTCGGCAACGTGAACTCGGTGACCGGGCACAGACCTAAATCGATGAAGTGTCGGACGACGCCGCGGGTGACATCGGCTGTGACATCGGGGCGGGTATGGCCTGCAGCCGCATTAATATTGTTCTGCATTTGTTCATTTAAGGCGACAGATGCTTAATCGTCAATTAGCAAATCGACAGCACAGCGGTAAACGCGCCGGTATGGCCGCAATACCCTAAAAAAAAGCGGCGGACACTGCGCGCATCCACCGCTTTTTAGGGATTGGTATGGCTGGTCGTCAGCGCACTATTTTACGACGCCGCGATAAGCGACCTCGCCGCTCGCGCTCGGCGTCAGCGCGTCGTTCAACGCCCATTTAATGTGGGTGATGTCATCACCGGTGGCGATGCGCTCGGCGCCGTTTTCTCTGATGGTGAGATTACCACGCGTCAAGTATGTCCGGCCCCCGTCGGCGGAAAATGTAACCGTCGCCGGCGCGCCGCTGGCGGACCCTTCAACATAGGTCACTTCAACTGGTACCGGCATGACCATCACAAGATCGGCGGCCGGCTCAGCGCCTTGATTGGTAAAGTTGACCGAGTAGATAACCTCATCGCCAGGCGCGACTTTCTCGGCCTTGATCCGCTCCAGCCTGACGCTGCCGTCTGCGTTGCGTTTGACACGCTCCTGCTCGACGCGCTGTTCAGCGACGATTTCTGCAAGCGCGCCAGCGGAAGGCAACATTAGGGCGGCTGCAATAGCGATTACGGGAATTTTTCGCATACTGACATCCTTAAAAATTTTCATCTACCAGCGCTAAAAACAATTTGTAAAATTTGCATTAAACTGGGGAGTTACTTACGTCTTTCAATACTGGGAGAGTTTCAATGAAACCGGATTCATGCCATTTCGCTTCAGATCATCTGCATAAAAATTAATATTCTGTTTACTTACTTTATTCGAATTTAACTACACTGCTTTCCAGAGTTTTTACCTAAAAAGTTTACTCAGTCTCTGTTCTTAACAGAGGGACTAACTAATGATAGCGAAAAAAACCCGCTCATTGCGAGCGGCGGCAGCGGCAGTGGGCGCGTTTTGCGCTTCCACCGTCGCCTCCAGCGCATTCGCCGCTGGAACGGATGCGGGTACAACCGTTTCCAACACGTTCACGCTCGACTACCAGGTTGGGGGCGTCGACCAGACGCAAATAACTCCACCTTCAACAACTGACTTTGTCGTCGACCGGATTGTCGACGTTACAGTCACGGCGCAAAACCCAATCGCCACGCCGGTCGATGTGTCGCCCGGCCAGACGGGCGCTGAACTCGTTTTCGCCGTCACCAATGACGGTAACGATAATCAGCGTTATGAGTTTATTGTCGAACAACCGACAAGTGACAACTTCGACTCCACGTCAGTTGCGTTGACCTACTATCTCGATGATGGTGACGGCGTCTTCAATCCGGGCACAGGCGCCGGCCAGGACGGCGCAGGCGCGCCCATCGCGCAGAACACGTCAATTACCGACGATATAGCGCCTGATGATCCGACAGGAACACGGACGATCGTCTGGGTCGTGGCCTCTGGCGATATCCCGGCGAGCGCGGTCGACGGCAATATCAGCGATCTCATCCTGGTCGCCAACACCCTTGACCCGGCGACCTGGATCGTTGACGGCGCCACAGGGTCTGCAGGTTCTGAAACGCTTGATGACTCCGATGGCGACGGCGCCAACCAGATTGGTGCGACGGACAACGTTCTTGCTGATGCTGACGGCCCAGCGACGGCCGCCAATGACGATGCGACGGACGGCGCCCATTCAGACACCGGCCGCTTCCGCGTCCAGTCCGCGGCGCTTGTGGCTGACAAGACTGTCGCAGTCCTTGCAACGGCCAGCAACGCCACTGATTGCGCCAACACAACGACCACGCCTTCGCTGCCGCCCACCGACACCACTTTCTACCCGGTGCCGGGCGCATGCGTTGAATATGTGATCAGCGTAACTAACACAGGGTCATCAGACGCGACGGCGCTCGCCCTCGCCGACGAACTGCCGACGGCTGTCACCTATGTGAGCGCCGTAGACGCGGTCTTCACCGGCGGCACAGTTGCAACCACCGACAATGCGGCGCCGACGCCGAACCCTGTGACATGCACGGCGGCGACGCCTGTTTGTGTTGTTCGGCTCACGGGCGCGACGTTGGCGGCGCCACTGGCGCCAGCGACATCGACAACCGGCACACTCACAATCAGGGCGCTTGTGGAATAGCGCCAGATTGAAACACGTTCCTCTGGCATGTGGCCGCCGCGCCGGGAAACCGGTTCGGCGGCCGCATTGCGATTTGGAACATCAAAATTAAGCGAGTTTCGTAAGGCTTTGTTAGTATAGTGATCAATCCGAAGTGGCATATGGCGGCGTTCATCGCCATTATTGCGGGAGTTTTCTCCCCAATAACGCCATTTGCGCACGCCGCCACCCTCGGCGCTCGGGTTGATAATGTCGCGACCGTTTCATTCCGGAACGGCCCGAGCGCCTTCACGCTGACAACGCCCACGGCGTCTTTCACAATTGAAGCCCGCCGCACACCTTCCAACATCGAATTTTTTCGCGTATCGCCGAATGCGCCTGACGGTATTTCCGTTCAGATTAATGGATCGGAATTCAGCCCAAGCGGCGGCGCAACGCCGGGCGACTTCACGCCGATTGGCCCGCCCGTCACTGTCGGGGGTGGAATTATCGATCTGTCGGGACCGGTCATACTGGCTCCGACCGAGTTTTACTTCACCGGCGAATTAATTTTCGTGCGCGTCATCGACCTCGGTCAGAATGGCGACCCAGCAACGATTGAAACGCTAGAAGCGGACGTCACCTCCGATACAGGCGATACGATCCGTCTGCGCCTTTTCGAAAGCGGTCCAGATACGGGCGAGTTTTACGCTTACTTGCCGAGCACGGGCGCAGCGGCTTTGGTCAATGATCCGGAATTGTCCGTGGCTCAAAGCACACCGCTCACCGCGACTTATACCGATCCGTTCGTGGCCACCGATGTCTCCACTGACAATGCTGGCGTCGATCCATTCGGACGCTTGTTCGACAGCGTCACCGGCGAGTTGATCAATGGCGCGATCGTCACCATCGTCGACGCCGCAACCGGCCAACCGGCGGATGTCTTCGGGGTCGACGGCGTTTCAGCTTACCCCTCCACCATCACAACCGGCGGCACGGTCACAGACGCCAGCGGCCTCGTCTATGAGTTGGAAGATGGGGAATTTCTCTTTCCGATCATGTTCCCGGGGCAATATCGCCTCGTTATCGAACCGCCGGCTGGGTATTCCGCTCCGTCAACGGCGCCGCGCGATAGCTTTGGCGCATTGCCGAACGCCCCATTTATCATTGTCGATGCTTCCTTCGGCGGCGCATTCATTCTGGACGGCACCGGTGACGTGAGTTTCGATGTGCCGCTTGATCCGTCTTCGGATATTGTCATCACCAAAGAGACATCAACCGAAGTCGCCGCCATTGGCGACTTCGTCCGCTACGTGATCAATATCGAAAACACCGGCGCCAACGCCTTGCCCGTAACCATTGAGGATACGCTGCCGCGCGGTTTCCGCTATCAGCAGGGCACAGCACGCCTGGACGGCGTCGCGGTCGCTGATCCTGATATCGGGGCCAACGGCCTTGCGCTCTCGTTCAATGCTGGCGTTGTCTCAAGTACGAGCGCCGTTCAGTTGAGCTATGTGACGGAGATCATTCCAAGCGCGCAAAACGGCGAAGCGGTCAATCAGGCGATCGCCGTCAATGGCGGCGGCGCGCCAATCTCGAACCGCGCGGAAGCCGCCATCTTTATCCAGGAAGACCTGCTCCGCAGCCGCCTCACCATCGTCGGGCGCGTCGCAGAGAATGCCTGTACGCCCGAGGATGACTGGCCGCGCGAGATAAGAGACGGCGTCGGCGTGGCCGGCGTCCGGCTCTACATGGAGACCGGCGCCTATGTCGTCACAGATCAGGACGGCCTTTTCCATTTCGAAGATGTGGAAGCGCGCACCCATGTGGTTCAGCTTGATGAAACGACGATCCCTCTTGGGTACGAAGTCGTTCAGTGCGAAGAAAATACGCGCTACGCGGGCAGCGCAATCTCAAAATTTGTCGATGCGCAAGGCGGCGCGGTATGGCGTGCGAATTTTTATCTGCGCAATACCAATCCGACCCCGGCTGCGGTTCAAATAACCGGCGATGCGCCCGCAGACATCAGCGTGAGGGCGTTCGATCAGCGCTGGCTCAACGACCAGGCGTTGGGTTTAGCGTGGGCCTACCCGATCGACGACGCAAACCTGACAACGCGTTCAACAAATCTCGGCCTGAAGCATGACATCAGGCACACCGTACACCTTTTCCTGAACGGCGAAAAAGTCCCGGGACTGAATTTCGCCGGGCGCGACGTGAATGTGGCGGGGACGCTCGCGCTGACCAAATGGCGCGGCGTCGATTTGCGTGACGGGGAAAATGTTTTCGAGGCGATCCTTTTCAACAGTCAAGGCGAGGAAGTTGAGCGCATCAACAAGACCGTTCTCTTCGTGACTGAAGTGGACCGCGCCGTCTATGCGCCCGAAAAATCCCGCCTTATCGCCGACGGCCGCACACCGCCCGCGATCGCCGTGAAACTGACCGACCGCAACGGACGGCCAGTGCATACGGGCCGGATCGTCTCGGTAGAGATTGATCCGCCATACCGCGCCCGCGGCCAGCGGCGAGTTGAAGACCTTCAACCCCTGACGGCGCCGCTTTCGGCGCAATCCTCCGTCTCTACAGGGGCCGACGGTGTCGCCATGGTTGAACTCGAACCGACGACGCGTACAGGCAAAGCGCGCATCCGCATCCAGCTCGATGATGAGCGTTTTGAGGAGATCACCGCGATCCTGCAGCCTGAATTGCGAGACTGGATCGTCGTCGGTCTCGCCGAGGGAACCGGCAGTCTCGATCAGGAGACAATCGGCGGCGGCGCGCCAAGCGCCCGCGCGCTTCTGGGTGAGGGACGGGCAGCAGTTTTCGCGAAAGGCACGGTCAAGAACGATTGGCTCGTGACAATCGCAGCGGATACGGCGAAAGGGCGCGGCGACACCGACGACGAGCTGTTCGACGTGATCGATCCTGACGCACGCTTCCCCCTTTATGGAGACCGGTCGGTTCAGCAATTTGAGGCGCAAAGCAGCTTCCCCGTCTACGCCAAAGTCGAAAAAGACGGGTTTACGGGTCTCTTCGGCGATTACGACACAGGCCTCGCCGACACGACCCTTGGGCGTTATTCTCGGCGTTTCGCCGGTTTGAAAGCGGACTATGAAAGCGATCGCTTTTCGTTCAACGGCTTCGCCGCCCAGAGCAATCAGGAATTCATCCGCGACGAGATTTCTGCGGACGGTACGTCAGGCCCGTTCCGCCTGACCACGACGCCGATCGTGCGTAATTCCGAAACCATCATCGTAGAAACACGCGACCGTTTCCGCCCGGACCGAATTTTGGGCGTCAGAACATTCGTGCGCTACAGCGACTATGACATTGATTTCTTCACCGGCGAGATTGTCTTCCGGCTGCCGGTTCCGGCCGCCGAAGGCGCGAACGCATTTAATGTAATCGTCGCTGAATATGAAAGCTTCGCCTCGACCGAACGCGACTTCACCGCCGGCGGGCGCGGCGCAGTGCGTTTCCTCGACGGCAAGGTGGAGGCTGGCGCGACTCTAATCCATGAGGAAGGGCGCGCCAGCGAACCAGACGGCGAAAGCGACCTCGCCGCCGTCGATCTGCGCGTCAATGTGACCGACAAGACTGAGGTGCGCCTCGAATACGGGATTTCCCGCCGCGAGACGGAGGGCGAGCGCGAGACAGGCGATGCGATCCTCGCCGAAATCGAACATCGCGGCGAAACGGTCACGGCGAACGCCTATTTCAGCGAGACTGACGAGGCGTTCGGCCTTAACCAGCAAAACACCGCGACTGTTGGCGTCCGGCGGTATGGCCTCGAAGCAAATGTGCGCCTGGATACGTTTGAGGTGAAAAACAGCGCGCAACAGGGCGCGCGCTTTGTGGACGCCACCGCCTATCGCGAGGAAAATCTGGAAACCGGCGCGAGCCGCACCCTTGCCGAAGTGGCGCTCCGTCAGGAAGGTCCGACGACGGCGGGCGCAGTAGGGCTGCGCTATGTAACGGAAGACCCAGCGGACGGAAGCGACGAACGCGATGCGCTTCTGGCGACGCTCGCCCTGCGCCAATCGTTCAATAAAATTGGTCTGACCGTCACCGCTAGCCGCGATCAGGAGATTTCAGGCGGCGGGTCCACTTTCTTCCCGACACGAACCACCGTCGGCATCGATCAGCGGATCATCGACGGATTGAATTTGAACGTGAGCCACGAAATCCAGAATGGCGAAAACGCTTCAAGCGCCAACACGATCGTCGGTCTTACCGCCCAACCCTGGACCGGTTCGAGTATTACCGCCTCCACTGACGTCATCACGCAGGATGCAGGCCGTAATATCGGCGCAACGCTCGGCGTCGATCAGCAGGTGAATTTCAGCGATAAATGGTCAGGCTCATTTGGTATGACTCGCCGCCAGCAGCTCGATTCCGACGGCGAGGTGGACCCGCTTGACGACATCGTGCCTGACGGTCCGCTCTCACCGCTTGAAGTGGATCAGAATTTCACATCGCTCTATGTGGGCGCCGGCTACCGAGACAAGGCAACCACTGGTTCGGCCCGGTTTGAGGTGCGAAAATCGGACGAGGGCCAACGTTACACAAGCGTTCTCGGTGCGGCGCGCGAAATCAACGAACAACTGTCATTCGCCGGCGCAGCGCGTGTGGAGCAAGAGAACAACGATCTAACGGCGGATCGACGGTCTGTAGACGCGCGCCTTGGCGTCGCCTGGCGTCCGCGCGGGCAGGCTGGGTTAATCGCTTTTAACCGATTTGACATCAAAGCCGATGAAACTGACGGACAATTCAAGAGCTGGAAAGCGATCAATAACCTGGCGATCAACGCCCAAATCGACGAGCGGCTGCAAGTGTCGGTTAACCATGGCTTTAAATATTCGTCGTTCGAGGCCGACGGCGTCTCGAACAACGGTGTAACCCAACTCGCCGGCCTTGAGGCGCGTTTCGACATCGCCGAAAATATCGACATCGGTTTTCAGGGTTCTGCGCTCTATTCACACAATTCCGGCGCGGTCGATTATTCCTACGGACCCTCCGTAGGCGTATCGCCGGCGAAGAATGTCTGGATCAGCGCCGGATGGAACTTCGAAGGCTTCTCGGACGAGGACTTCGCCGCCGCCGAATTCACCAATGAGGGGCCCTATATCAAGCTCCGCGTGAAGTTCGACCAGAACACCGCTAAGGGATTGTTGAATACGATCCGTTCTGGGAGCGGACAATGATGTCAATGCGCCGAAATCAGTGGCGCGCGGTCGCCGCAGGAATTATGAGTGTGCTTTCGCCGACGCTGGCGTCCGCGCAAACCGGGCCCTATCTCAATACGACGCCAGCTACGATAAACGCGGGAACCGGGTGCGCCAGCCCGATTACGCGAACCATCAATGTGCCGGATACCTTCATCATCGACGATGTGGATGTAGGCTTTATCGCCAGCCACACATGGCGCACGGATATTGAGGCGCTTCTTACATCGCCTTCGGGGACGTCCGTCCTTATCCTTGACGGACTCGGAACAGGTCCCGGTAATCAGAACATAGACAATTATAACATCCTTTTAGACGATGAAGCGGCGACGCTTGTGAACAACGCGCCCTTCGACGGCCCCAACAATGTCAGCACGCCGCCCTACGAAGATACGGTGCGCCCGGACAATGCGCTCAGCGCGTTTGATTCGGAGAACGCCGCCGGGAACTGGACGCTTCAGATTTGCGATACGGAAGTAAACTTTGACGACGGCCAGTTTTTGCGCGCAGAATTGCTTTTCACGGCCGTGCCGAGCGCCGATTTGTCTTTAACAAAAACCGTAAACGATCAATTCCCGATAATTGGGGATACCGTCGTTTTCACTGTAAGGGTCGACAACGCCGGACCGGACGCCGCCACAGGGGTCGAAGTTCTCGACGCGCTTCCTTCCGGGCTCACTTATGTCTCCGATAATTCTGGAGGAGCCTATACGCCAAGTACCGGCGTTTGGGCGATCCCCGGCGCTATCGCCTCGAGCGGTTCTGCGAGCCTGCAGATTTCAGCCCTTGTGAATGGATCGGGCTCTTACACGAATCTCGCCGAGGTGTCCGCCTCCGATCTGCCGGACGCCGATTCATCGCCGAATAACGCGGCGTCAGCGCCTGGTGAAGACGACACAAGCGCGATATCGCTCATCCCCGGCGGCGGTCCAGGCGTTCCGCCTGCATTGTCCTGCAATGGATCATCAAACCAACATGATTGGGACGCCAACGCCTGGCCCGCGGGATCATTGAGTCAAACCTACACGTCCGCAGGAGAAACGCTGGCGTTTCAGGTCACAGGCGACACTAATCGGTTTGTAACGAATTTTAATGGTGGCGGCGCAACGCCTCGGACCGATCCGATCTTAACAGGTGGTCTTAGTCCAGCAGAGGATTCATTACTGGCCGTCGCAAACTTCGAGTCTTCGAGCGAGACGATAACGCTGAGCTTTTCCGTTGGCGCCGCCGGCGTCGGCGTCAGCGAACTCCAATTCACGATATTCGATTTGGATATCAATACTGGCGGTAATGGCGTCGGATTCGTCGAGCAGGCCCAAATCAGCGGAACATTGAATGGGGTGGTCGTCGCCCCAGTGCTGACGAACGGCGCGGCCAACACCGTTTCCGGTTTCACCGCCACTGGCGTTGCAATTTCCAACGCAACGTCCGGAGACGGAAATCTCGTGGTGACGTTTACGCAACCGGTCGATACCGTCAGAATAAGATATGGCAGCGCGCCTTCTGCACCGGCAAATCCCGGCCAGCAGGGATTGTCTATTCATGATTTAAATTGGTGCCCGGCTGCGTCAGTCACCCTCAACGCCCTGAAAACCGTTTCAGTCGTCGCGACCGACGGCATTGACGCGCCCACATGCGCTGCGGCGCCGAACCCGGGCAGCGCTGACCAATACGCATTGCCGGGCGCTTGTATGGAATATCAAATCGCCGTCACGCACCCGGGCGGCGGTCCTGCGGCGACCAATATTAATCTGTCCGACGTGCTGCCAAATAATCTGACGTACGCCGGCGCCTCGGCAAGCATTTTTTCGGGCGGCCTCATTCGAACAACGGATTCGGGCGCGCCGCCGAACACCATTTCGTGCTCAGCGACCACAGTCGATTGCGTTGTCAGGTTAGAAGGCGCAACGCTGGCGACGGGCGACACCGGCGTGCTTACTATCAGGGCGCTGGTGGAGTGATTTAACCCTGAAATTCAGGCAGGCGGACAATCAGGCCATCAAATGCGTCGCTCACTGTCAATTGACATGACAGGCGCGAATTCGCTTTGGGTTCAGAAGCAAAATCGAGCATTGATTCTTCCATCGCTTCCGGTTTGCCGGTTTTCTCAACCCACGCCTCATCGACATAAACATGGCAAGTGGCGCAAGCGCAGGCGCCGCCACAGTCCGCATCAATGCCTGGAACCATATTTTTGATCGCCGTTTCCATCACCGAAACGCCATTTTCTGCGTCGATGACATGTTCGGTTCCGTTGTGTTCGATATAGGTGATTTTCGGCATGGACAGGTGTTCCGCTCGTGTCTTGAAGGCGCATATGTAAGGCGGCGGCGGGGCGACGCAAGCCCTTTCGCCGCGCCGCGACAAGTGGCGCGTGAGGACCGCGGGCGGCAGCGAATCCTTGGCGAGCGGCGCGCGTCGCCCTATCTGTTGGCGCGTGGAACAGTTCGCTATCGATTTGCCCAAAGAAGCCGATACGCAGGCGCTCGGGGCCGCCATCGCCGCCCGTCTCACTGACGGGGATTTTGTGTGCCTTTCCGGCCCGCTGGGCGCCGGGAAGACCAGCCTTGCGCGCGCGCTGATCGCTGCATTAACAGGCGAGGATGAAGCGCCAAGCCCAAGCTTTCCCCTCGTCCAGGTCTATGAAACGCCGAAATGGGCCATCCGCCATTTTGACCTTTATCGCCTTAAATCAGCCGAAGAAGTCTGGGATATCGGGTTCGAAGAAGCGCTTGAGGATGGCGTTTGCCTGATCGAATGGCCGGAGAAAATAGAGCCGTACCTGCCACACGATTTATTGGCGGTCCGAATTTCGCTCAAAGGACAAAGTCGCGCGGCGAGCGTGACGGGACGCGGAAACTGGGCGACAAGAGTGGCTGCGCTGAAAGAAAAGTTGCGGGAAAACAAAACCAATTCATGACGACTACGCCCGATGAAATAATGGCCCGCCGCGCGGCGTTTTTGGCCGATGCCGGTTGGGCCAGCGCGACCGCCCGTCCCCTCGCCGGCGACGCCTCCACCCGAAGCTATGTGCGCATGATCGACAAGGGCCGAAACGCCCTATTAATGATCGCGCCGCCAGGCGCCGAAACCGCCGCTTGTCCGCCGGAAGCCAGCGCAAGCGAGCGTTGCGCGCTAGGCTATAACGCCATGGCGCGCCTCGCCGGGCCTAATCTCTTCGCCTTTTTGAGCATCGGCGAGACGCTCCGCGCCGCAGGTTTGTCAGCGCCGGAAATATATGCGGTCGATGCGGCGAACGGTTTCGCGCTGATCGAAGATCTAGGCGATGATCTTTACACGACCACAATCGCCGCCGGCGCCGATGAGCCCGAACTATACCGCGCCGCTGTTGATGCGTTGATTACGCTGCGCGGCGCCGGACTTACCCCACCGCCAACCGCCGATTATCAAATGCTCGTATATGATGCGGTCGCCATGAAGGCGGAAGTCGATCTGTTGGCGGAATGGTACTGGCCGCATAAGACCGGCGGCGCGCTCTCCGCCGATCAATACGACATTTACAATAAGATTTGGGCGGACATTATCGCCGATGTGAGCGCGCCGCACCTGATGGTCCTTCGCGACTATCACGCTGAGAATTTGTTGTGGCTGCCAAACCGCGAAGCGGCGTCGAGGGTCGGCGTCATCGACTTTCAGGACGGGCTTTTCGGACATGCGGCCTATGATCTTGTGTCTCTACTGGAAGACGCGCGCCGCGACGTTGACCCAACTTTGGCGCTATCAGTTCTCGATTATTATTGTCAGGAGGCGGTCCAGTTCCCGGACTTTGACGAAGAGCGGTTGCGCCGTGACTACGCGATACTCGGCGCGCAGCGAAACGCAAAGATTCTCGGTATCTTTGCACGCCTCATCAATCGCGATCAAAAGCTGCGCTACCTACAATTTCTCCCGCGCGTTGAGGCGCACTTCAGGCAAAATTTACGCACGCCGGCGCTCGCCGAATTGCGCCGCTTTTTCACAGATACATTGCCGGAACTCGCGCCGTGACAACCAAGAGCTCAACCGCCCCAAAAATCACAACCGCCATGGTGCTCGCCGCCGGTCTCGGCACGCGCATGCGTCCACTTACGGACGACCGCCCGAAACCGCTGATCCCGGTCGCGGGAAAGCCGCTCATAGATTATGCGCTTGACCGCTTCGCTGAGGCAGGGCTGGCCAGCGCCGTCGTCAATGTCCACTATCTCGCTAAAATGGTCGAAGATCATGTGTTACGAAGACAGCGCCCGGAAATTATTATCTCCGACGAACGAAGCCAACTGATGGAAACCGGTGGCGGTTTGAAAAAAGCGCGCGGTCATTTTCACGGCGACGCAATTTTTTGCACAAACACCGACGCTATTCTGCTCGATGCGCCGGATACGGACGCTTGCGCCAATCTGCATGCGCACTGGAACCCGGAAGTAATGGACGCGCTATTGCTTCTCTCACCGATCGCCGAGACAAGCGGTTACATCGGCGCCGGCGACTTCACCCTGACCGGCGACGGACGGATTGACTTCCGACGCGACGCGCATGCGCCGTTCGTGTTCACAGGCCTGCAGATCATCAAGCCTGCGCTTCTTGACGACGCACCGGAGGGGCCATTTTCCACCAAGCGTCTATGGGACAGCGCGCTTGAGGAAGGGCGGCTCTTCGGTTGCGTCCATGAAGGTTTCTGGATGCATGTGGGTGATCCGGACGGGCTCGCCGCCGCCGAGGCGCGGCTGCGGCGCGACGCGGATTGCTGATGGCGGAACCCGCACGCTCGTTCCTGAATGCCGCGACGCCGCGCATTTTTTCGATCGCAGCCGGGCGTCCTTTTCTAACCGACCTTGCGGCTGGACTCGCCGACGCTACGGGCGGCGATCCCGTCGCGCTTGCCGATATGCGTATATTCGCGCCCACCCGCCGCGCCGTCCGGGCGCTGGGCGAAGCCTTTCAGAAATCCGCAATGGAACGGGGCGTTCGCGCCGTCTTGTTGCCGCGCATCGAAGCGCTCGGCGATATCGACGACGACGCTGGACTCTTCAGAGGCGATACTGAAGCGGAAATTTCCTTGCCGCCGGCCGTCAGCGCCATGGAGCGAAAGCTCACCCTTGCGCAACTCGTCGCCGCAAAGGACCGGGCCTTCGCCGGCCAGGAAAACTGGCCGGCAGCTCTCTGCGCCGCGGGAGAATTGGCGAAGCTCCTCGATTCTTTTTATACGGAGGAAATTCCCTTCGATAAACTTCGGGATGTGGTTCCGGAGCGGTTCGCTGCGCACTGGAATGAGTCGCTCACGTTTCTTGATATCGTCACCAAGGCCTGGCCGGCGCATCTGGCGGCGATCGGAAAGCTAGATCCGGCGGACCGGCGCGTACGCTTGATCAACGCGAAACGCGCTCAGTGGTCCGCCGAACCGCCGAATTATCCTGTCATTATCGCCGGCACCACGGGGTCTGCGCCATCTGTGGCGCAGCTCATGAAAACGGTCGCGTCCTTTGAAAAGGGCGCGATTGTTTTGCCGGGTCTCGACACTGATCTCGCGGCGGAAAAGGGCTGGGCCGAGATTGACGACCCGCATCCGCAGGCGGGGTTGAAAGCGCTGCTGGAAGAGATTGCCTACGCCGCACCAAAAGTGCGGTCATGGCCTGTTGGCGAGGCGCATAATCCCCGTCGAAGTTTGATTTCCATAGCGTTACGTCCCGCCAACGCCACAGACGACTGGCGCGCCTTGGTCCAAGAAGCCGCGCGCGACGACCCGCACCTAAAATCGGCGACCAAAAACCTCACACTTATTGACGCGGCTGACGAAGAGGAAGAAGCGACGGCGATTGCGCTGATGATGCGTGAGACGCTGGAGGCGCCCGACGCCACGGCCATGCTCGTCACCCCGGACAGGGACTTGTCGCGGCGGGTAGCGGCAAAGATGCGGCGTTGGGACGTGATGATAGACGATTCCGCTGGCATCCCCTTTCATAATAGTCCGTGTGGGCTCTATCTTCGGTTAGTGGCCGAGTGGCTTCATGACCGAGCCGATCCGGTCAAGTTGATGGCGATGGCGCGCCACCCGCTCTGCCGCTTCAGTCTCGACGACACCGAAAAAGCGCAGCGTGTGAACCAGCTCGATCGAGCGCTGCGCGGGCTCGCGCCAGGCAAACCTGGGGCTGCGGGCGTCAGAGAGCGCGCGGCGCAGTCTGGGCGCGCCGAGGCTTTAGCGCCGATCTGCGATGCGCTTGAACGGGCCGAGCGGTTTCAGCCATCGACGTCAAATGCAACTTTTCAGGATGTATTCAGCGCCCATATTGCTTGCGCGGAAGCGCTCGCCGCGCGGCCCAACGAGCCGGGAACGGCGGCGCTCTGGGCGGGCGAAGACGGCGAGACCGGCGCCGCTCTTATGGCGGATCTAAAGCCGGCGGTGAACGCCGTCGCTGCGCCAGGCGCGCAGTATCCAGAGATTTTCGCCCAACTCATATCGGCCGCTACGGTGCGCCGCCGAACGCCGGCGCATCCGCGCCTGTCGATTTTGGGACCGCTGGAAGCACGTCTGCAGTCCGCTGACCTCGTAATTCTCGGCGGCCTTAATGAAGGCGTCTGGCCGAGCGAAGCGGCGGTTGATCCGTTCCTGTCGCGCCCCATGCGCAAGGATATCGGCCTGCCTTCGCCGGAACGACGGATTGGACTGGCCGCCCACGACTTCGCGCAACTGGCCTCTAGTCGACGTGTCGCCCTAACACGCGCGGCGCGCGCCGGAGGTAAGCCAACCAAGCCCTCGCGGTGGTTGCTCCGTTTACGCAATATCCTCACAGGCGGAGACGCAATCAAGCACACGGATCAAACCGCAAAATATGCGCACCTTGCTTTTCTTCTAAACAAACCGGCGGACGTCCGTCCAGCGGCGGCGCCAAACTTCGCTCCGCCTGTCGAGGCCCGTCCCAAATCGCTTTTCGTCACGCGCATCGGCGCTCTATTGCGCGACCCCTACGGGGTTTACGCCAACCAAATCTTGAAATTGCGCAAGCTCGACGCTCTGGGCGAGGACTTCGACGCGCGACACCTCGGCAGTCTTTTTCACAAAGTCTTTGAGGAGTTCGCCAAACAGTATCCCAGTTTTTCGCCCGACAACGCAGAGTCGATACTCACAACGCTGTTTGATGAGACGGCGCCACAATTTGGGTATACGCGAAAAGAAGACGCTTTCTGGCGCGCTCATGTGACGGACACTTTACGCTGGTTCGAGGCGTTTCATGCGTCCAGTTTAGAGGCTGGGCCCACTGTTTTTGTGGAAACCGAAGGCGCCTGGACTCATGAAATCGCCGGCGCGCCATTCACGCTTAAAGCGCGCGCCGACCGCATCGACCTGCAACCCGACGGCTTTGTTGATATCTACGATTACAAGTCCAAATCCATACCGTCTCTGAAACAGATCAAAAGCGACTTCAGCCCGCAACTCCCCTTAACGGCGCTGATCGCGCGCGAAGGCGGCTTCGACGGGATCAATGCGCGCGGCGTCAAAAGTTTCCAGTATCTTCGCTTTCTCCTCCGCAAAGACAAAGACAAGGAAAACACGCTTTCCGCCGAAGACGCAGAGGCTGAAAAAGCGGTGAACGACGCGCGCGACGGGTTTGAAAAAATCATTGCCCATTATGCTGATCCAGATACGGCGTATCTATCGCAGCCGCGCGCGGAGTTTGTGGACGTATATGGCGACTATGACCAACTCGCGCGCCGCCGCGAATGGCGCAATGAAGAGGATGGACCCAGTGACCCCGTTTGAGGAAACGGTCGAGAATCAGCGGCGTGCGGCGGCGCCGGCGCGCTCTGCATTTGTTTCCGCGAACGCAGGGGCCGGAAAGACGCGTGTACTGACGGACCGGGTGGCGCGCCTTCTTCTGGACGAGGTCGATCCGGCGAAAGTTCTCTGCATTACCTTCACCAAAGCGGCCGCCGCAGAAATGGCCGGGCGTCTCTATAAGTTGCTCGGCGAATGGTCGCTGGCCGACGACAAGGACCTCAACGAAGCGCTGGACGCACTCGAAGGCGGCCGGAAGAACCGGACGCTGGAAAAACTCGCGGAGGCGCGGCGCCTGTTTGCGCGGGCGATCGAAACGCCTGGCGGGCTAAAGATTCAGACGATCCATTCCTTCTGCGAAAGCGTTCTGAAACGGTTTCCTCTGGAAGCAGGCGTCACGCCGGGGTTTACGGTTCTGGAAGACGACGCGGCGGCGGCGATGGCGGGCCAGGCGATTGACGGGCTCGGCAATGAGGGTGAGAGCGGCGCCGTCCATGTTGCGCTGGCGCGCTTGACCGAGAGATTTGCGCCGGACGCATTGCGTGACGCGTTGAAGACGCCGTTGCTTGCACGCCAGAACCTGCACGCTCTATTTGCCCGACCCGGCGCGCTGGAAACGGCGTGCGAAGAAGTCGCGCGCCTTCTTGGCGTTAACCCGGCGGACACGGAGGAGGCCGTGATCAAGCAAATCGCCGCAAGCCTTGACCGCGGTCTGATGGCGCGCGCCCGCGAGGCGCTGGCACACGGCGGGCCGACGGCGAAGAAGTACGCCGAAAACCAACTAACGGCATACGCCAATGCAGCAACACCTGCAGACGCCGTCGCCGCCGTTCGCACTTACTTTCTTACAGAAAGTGATACGCCGCGCGACAAACTCTGCGACGCACCGGTTAAGAAAATCGATCCGACACTCAATGACGCGCTAACAGATGCGCAGGTGCGTTTCCACGAACAGATCAATACGCTGAAGTCGGTCGCAATCTATCGCGATACGGCGAATTTCCTCACGCTTATTGACGCCGCCTTATCGCACTACGCAAATCTCAAGGAACAGCGCGCTGGCCTTGACTATGACGATTTGATCATCGCTACCAACGCTTTGCTCGCCGACAGGGAACGTAACGCCTGGGTCATGTACAAGCTTGACGCTGGGCTCGACCATATTCTCCTCGACGAAGCGCAGGACACGAGCCCCGGCCAATGGGACATTGTGGAAGGGCCGCTTACGGAGTTCTTCGCCGGCGCCGGAGCGCGCTCGGACGGGCGCACCTTCTTCGCCGTCGGCGACAAGAAACAATCGATCTATTCCTTTCAGGGCGCAGACGCGGGATTATTCAACGCCAAACAGGCCGACCTCGGCAAGCGCATCGCCGCCGCCGACCACGCCTTTGAAAATGTGCCCCTCACGCTATCGTTTCGCACGACAGCGCCGGTGTTAGCATTTGTGGATGCGCTCTTCGCCGACAAGCAAGCGCTGGAAGGCGTCGCAGACGAAACGTTGCGCCACGGCGTCAATCGTGCAGGCGAGGCAGGGCGCGTTGAGCTGTGGCCGCTGACCCCGAAGCCTGACAAGAAAGAAACAAAAGCCTGGGACGCGCCGGTTGATGCTGTTAGCGAAGATAGTCCGACGACAGTCCTGTGCGGACATATCGCAGCTGAGATCAAGGCATGGATCGGCGCCGAGACGCTTCAATCGCGCGCCCGTGCGGTTGAGGCGGGCGACATCATCATACTTGTTCAAAGCCGGGGTCCGCTCTTCCATCAGATGATTAATGCGCTTGCGCGCAGCGGCGTGCCCGTCGCCGGCGCCGATCGGCTGAAGCTGCTTGAAGACCCGGCGGTGGAGGACCTCCTCGCCTATGCGCGTTGCGTCTTACTCGACGAAGACGATCTGTCGCTCGCCGAAATTTTAAAGAGCCCTTTTTTCGGACTTGATGACGCCGACCTCTTTGATCTCGCCTATGACCGCAAACACAGCCTGTGGCGCACATTGCAAAAGCGCGCTCGTGAGCGCCGCGCATGGACACAGGCCGTCGATGAGATCAGCGCAGCCAGGCGCACAGCCCAAAAGGAAGGCGCCTACGCCTTCTTCAGCCATATTCTGGAAAGCGGCGCGCCGTCAGGCCGCACACGTCTCTACGGCCGCCTCAGCGACGCAAGCCGCGAGCCGATCGACGAGTTCCTGCGCCAGGCGCTGGACTATGAAGCGGGTCACCCGCGCAGTCTCCAAGGCTTTATTTCGTGGGCGGAGAAAAACGCCGGAGAGATCAAGCGCGAGCTCGAACAAGCGAGCGACGCCGTGAGGGTAATGACCGTCCACGGCGCCAAAGGGCTTGAAGGCGATATCGTTTTTCTGCTCGACGCTCACAAGCCGCCGAACACCAAAACCGGTTCGGTCTTGCCTGCGCCTTCAGAAAAGCTCGCCGCCGACATTCCTGTTCTGTGCCGCGTCAAACACGACGCCAGCGCCGCCGTTCAAGCGCTCTATGACGAGGCGAAACGCGAAAAATACGAAGAGTACAGACGGCTTCTCTATGTGGCGGCGACCCGTGCACGCGACCGGCTCTACATTTGCGGCGTCGAAGACAAAAACAGCAAGAATCGACAGAAGAAACCGACTGCGGAAAAAAGCTGGTACGCGCTGGCAGAGGACGCTTTTGGGCGACTAGACGATGTTCAATCCGAAGCTCATTCCGGTTGGGCCGGCGACGTCTTGTCAGTTGAGTGTCCGCAAACAAAGAAGGTCAAGAAAAAGCAGTCGGATGCGCCGTTCGCGCCGCCGGAAGCACCCGACTGGTTCGGCGCGCGCGCGCCCGCCGAACAGCCGATTTTGCGTTTGTCGCCCTCAAAACTCGCCGATGACGCCGAGGCGTCGGCGGAACCGGCCGTTTATGCGCCGCTCGCCGGGGGCGATCCCTATTTCCGGGGGCGCGTTCTCCATCGGCTGCTTGAACTATTACCTGACCTGCCGCACGAGGCGCGCAATGAGGCCGCCGCGCGCCTTCTTCAAAAGCTGGCCCCCGATATTGACGCAGCAGAACAGGAGCGTTGGCGCAAAGAAGCGATGGCCGTTCTGAGCGAACCCACATTTGCCGACGTGTTTGCGCCCGAAGGCCGAGCCGAAGTCTCTATTGCCGGCGCGCCTGCGGGATTACGCGGCGATCAGATCATCTCTGGCCAGATTGACCGCCTCCTTGTGACAGACACACGGGTCCTCGTCATCGATTACAAGACCAATCGCCCACCGCCCGCCAAGGCGGAAGACGTTGCAGCCAGTTATCTGGCGCAAATGGCGGCCTATCGAGCGCTCCTGCGGGAGATTTACCCCGGCAGGCGAATAGACTCAGCGCTTCTATGGACCTTTGAAGCAACACTAATGCCCCTGCCCGACACATTACTCGATCACGCTTTCGCGCGCTTGTGCGCATAACGGCTTGAAGATCGGCGGCGGCGGCCTATCTTTGGCGTTCAAATTGGCCCCCGGCCGCAACCGCCGCTTCGGCGAGGAGTAAGACAAATGGCGACGAAAGCAGTCACAGACGCATCGTTTGAAAACGATGTCCTTAAGTCCGACAAACCCGTGCTCGTTGATTTCTGGGCGGAATGGTGCGGCCCCTGCAAACAGATTGGGCCGGCGCTCGAAGAATTGTCCGCCGATTACGCCGACGCATTGACCATCGCCAAGGTCAATATTGACGAAAGTCCGGAAACGCCAGGCAAGTTCGGTGTTCGTGGCATCCCCACACTGATGATTTTCGAAAATGGTGAACTGAAAGCCACCAAAGTCGGCGCATATCCGAAATCTGCGATCGACGCCTGGATCAAATCTGAGATTGACGCCGCCGCAAGCGCAGCGTCAGCCTAACTGTTTTCAGCAAGCACCTCGCCAGCGAGATAGAGGGAGCCGCAAATCAAAACTCTAAGCGGCTCCTCATTCTCGGATCTCGCCGCTGCAATCGCGTCAGCAACCGACGGGCTTGTCGTTGAATTGAGGCGCGCGGCGCGCGCCGCCTCAGCGATATCGACGGCGGGCGCAGCAGCTTTGTGCGCTGCCGCCACCGCAAAAACCTTTGACGCCAGGCCTTCAAAAGCGGCGAAATATCCCTTTGCATCTTTATTGGCCTGCAAACCGGCGATGAGCACCAGACGTGCGCCGGACCGTTCCTCAAGATCGGAAAACGCCGCCGCCACCGCACGCGCGGCATGCGGATTATGCCCCCCGTCGAGCCAAATCTCTGCGCCGTCACCGGCAGCAGTCACAAGCGGGCCTTGCGTCAAGCGCTGGAGCCGGGCCGGCCAATGAGCGTTCACAACGCCCGCGGACAAAACTTCGTCGCTAAGGCCACGCGACGACGCTTTTAGCGCCGCCACCGCAAGGCCAGCGTTCATGATCTGGTGAGCGCCTAGAAGGCGCGGCGCCGCGAGATCGCTGAGGCCGTCATGGTCCTGATAAACGAGACGTCCTTGTTCAGCGAATACAGTCCAATCTGATCCGTGCACAAAGGGTTTAGCGCCTGCGGCGCCGGCGCAAGCTTCAAGAGCCGTCATTGCTTCAGGCGTCTGAGGGCCGATAACGGCAGGCGCGCCGCGTTTGAAGATGCCGGCTTTTTCACGGGCGATGCTCGCGAGGTCCGCGCCCAGAAACTGCTGATGGTCGAGCGCAATGGGCGTAATGACGCTCGCAAGCGGCGCGTCTATCACGTTTGTCGCGTCAAGCCGGCCGCCGAGACCAACCTCCAGCAAGAGATAGTCGGCCGGCGTTTCAGCAAAGGCTAGAAAGGCGGCGCACGTGATCGTCTCGAAGAAGGTCAATGCGTCCTGGCCGACCGCCGCATCAACGCGCGTCATCACATCAGCAAGCGCGGCGTCGGAAATCATCTCACCGGCGAGCACAATCCGTTCATTATATCGAACGAGATGCGGCGACGTGAAAACATGGGTTCGCGCGCCCGCCGCTTCGAGCATCGCCTTCATATAGGCGATGGTTGAGCCTTTGCCGTTTGTGCCCGCCACGTGCAGGACTGGCGGCAAACGCCGGTGCGGATCGCCAAGCGCGCCGAGCGCCTCTTCAACGCGCGCGATCCCAAGGTCGATCAGCGACGGACGACGCGCCGCAATCGCGTTCATAACAGCGTTGAGATCAATGGACGGCGTTGCGGGCGCCTCGTATTGTTTAGACAGCGGTCGTTACTCCGCAGCTTTGTCGAGTGCGACGTCTTCTTCCGCCGGCGCGGGTTCAGTCGTCTCTTCAACCGGAACGAGGACCGGCGCTGGCTTAGCCGCAGCGCCGCCTTTGGCCAGGACACGCAAGAGCGAGGAGAGCGTCTCGCGCAACTTGTGGCGATGGACGACCATATCGACCATGCCCTTTTCCTGCAGAAATTCCGCCCGCTGAAAGCCTTCAGGCAATTTTTCGCGAATGGTCTGTTCAATCACGCGCGGGCCCGCGAACCCGATCAAGGCGCCCGGTTCCGCGATATGCGCGTCGCCCAGCATAGCGTAGGAAGCCGTAACGCCGCCTGTGGTTGGATGGGTCAACACCACGACATAGGGCAACTTCGCCTCATTCATCATTTGAACGGCGATGGTTGAGCGCGGCATCTGCATCAACGACAAGATGCCTTCCTGCATGCGGGCGCCGCCAGACGCGGAAAAGAGCACGAGCGGCGCGTTGCGCGCAATCGCTTCTTCCGCGGCTTTGATGATCGCCTCGCCGAGCGCCATGCCCATGGAGCCGCCCATAAAGCCAAAATTCTGAACCGCCACCACAAGCGGCGCGCCGTCGAGGGCGCCTACCGCCACGGTCATCGCATCCTGCTCGCCGGACCGCTTGCGATTGTCTTTGAGCCGGTCGATGTATTTTTTCTCGTCCTTGAACTTCAACGGATCGGACGGCGGCTCCGGCGTCTCAATTTTTTCGTAGGCGCCGTGATCGAAAATCGACTTCATCCGCTCTTCCACGGACAATTTCATGTGGTGGTCGCAAGACGGACAAACCTTCTGGGACGTTTCGAGATCGCGATGAAAAATCATGTCGCCGCAACCGCCGCACTTCACCCACAGATTGTCGGCGTTATCGTCCTGACGTTTCAGGAGATTCTTGATGCCAGGGGGCGTAATGTTCGAGAGCCAGCTCATTCTAGCGTTCCTTCCGCGCGTGACGCACCGCGTCGCCAAGATCGCGCGCTAAACTCAATACCTCGTTAATGACAATATCGGGCTTGTCGGGCCCCGCCTCAAGGCCCTGCGCGACTTTCTCAACGAGCGCCGATCCGACCACCACAGCCTCGGCGAAACGCGCCGTTTCCCGCGCTTTTTCAGGCGTTTTGATCCCGAAACCGACCGCCACCGGTAAAGCGGATGCAGCGTGGAGGCGTGCAACCGCCGTACTCACAGCGCCCGCGGCGCCCGATTTTTGACCTGTAATCCCGGCGACGGAGACGTAATAGACGAACCCGCTTGTGTTCTTCAGAACCGCCGGCAACCGCTTGTCATCCGTCGTCGGCGTGGCGAGCCGAATAAAATCAAGGCCCGCCGCCTGCGCCGGCAGGCACATTTCGCTGTCCTCTTCAGGCGGCAGGTCCACGATGATGAGCCCATCGACGCCTGCAACTGCCGCGTTCTTCAAAAACGCCTCAACGCCATAAATGTAAAACGGGTTAAAGTATCCCATCAGAATGATCGGCGTTTCCTGATCCGCTTGACGGAAGGCCGTCACCATCTCGAGCGTCTTGCGCAGGGTTTGCCCGGCCTCGAGCGCCCTTAGGCCCGCGGCCTGGATGGCTGGGCCGTCAGCCATAGGATCAGTGAAACACACGCCGAGCTCAATCAGATCGGCGCCGGCGGCCGGCAGCTGCTTCATCAGTGACAGCGACGTCTCCATATCCGGATCGCCCGCCATGATGAACGGGATGAAACCGGCGCGGTTCTCGCGCTTTAACTGATCGAAGCGGGCGGCGATACGGGACAAGGCTCGACTTTCGGTGACGTCGCCGCATCACCTAACGCGGCGCCGTGCAAATGCAAGAGCCGCGTTACCGGCAAGGCAGCGCGACGCTCATCGGCCCGGCGACTTCGGGCGTCCAGTCGATGATGGCTTGCGCAATTTCACATTTCTCGGCCGCGGCGATGCGCGCGTCGGCCTCCAGATCGCCGACAATCTTGTCGATGCTTTCCGCGCCGCGCTCAACGCGCACGCCGCCGTCTTTTGGCGTGTCGAAAATCATCACCGCAGCGTCAGCGCCGTAAACGGGCCAGTCCGCTTTCTGACCGCGCGCTGGCGCGCCGTTGCGTGCGAAGCTCGCCCAATACTTCCCCATCGTCTTGCTCAAAGCGTCACGCGTCTCAAAGGTGTTTTTCTTGAACAACACCTTGTCGGCGTCCCCGAGCAGCGCGAACTTGTTGAAGACGAAAGGAATTTCGAGCGCATGCGCGGCGCCGAGCAATTTTGAAAAGTCCGTCCACAAAAATCTTCCGCCTTCATCCCAATCAAAACGATAGGCGTAGACCGCCTCATGACCGCCGGCGCGCATCCGGATGGCCGGGCGATCAACCGCCCGCAATCGCCAATTTCGGCCGGAATAGTCCGACGCGGCGTCATAAAGATCCTGATCACGGGCCACATAAAACGTCCCGAGAATTTTCTTCGTTAGGCGCTCGTCGAGGAGATAAAAGAGTTTCATCTCATCGCGATTAGTGCCGGTCATGATCGGCACCGCATTGAATGTCTCCGGCGAAGCGAACGCATCGCGCAACGGGCTCGCCGGCAAGACGATCCCGTCCTGAATCACGCGCGGCAGTTCCATGAAGCCCCCACCGTCCAGCGTATAGGCGTCGAAGACTTGCTGCGCGGTCGCCGTGTGAAAATTCTGAACGCCAAGGCGCGTGGCGACCTCGCGCGACGGATTCGGCAAATCGCCCGTTTCGCCCGTCGCGTCGCTCATGGACGTGCTATCGAAGCTGCCGGACTGAATGATTGCGCGATGAAAAAGACCAGCCGCCAAGGGCGAGGCTAAGAGACTCGCCACATTGTGCCCGCCGGCGCTCTCGCCGAAGATCGTCACATTGTCGGCGTCGCCGCCAAAGGCGCCGATATTGTCGCGCACCCATTGCAGCGACGCGATCAGGTCCAGCGTGCCAAAATTGGCGGCGGCGTCTTCCGGAACCTCCGCGCCTTGCTTTAATGCATCGTGGGCGAACCAACCGAGAGGGCCCAGACGGTACTGAACCGAAACGACGATCACATTCTCATTCGCCGCGAGGTTAGCGCCGTCATAAAATCGCGACCCGCCCGAGACATTGCTGCCGCCATGGATCCAAACCATCACCGGCAACGCTTTTCCCGCCGCGTCCGGCGGTGCATAAATATCAGCCGCAAGACAGTCTTCCGATCCGATTAAGTCGCCGTACGTGATGTCTTCGATCTGCGTGAATGCATTCGCGATCTGCGGGCAGAGCGGCGCAAAGGTCGTGGCGTTGCGCACACCTTCCCATGCAGGCGCCGGACGCGGCGCACGCCAACGATTTTCGAACGCCGTCGACGCCGCAAACGAGACGCCGCGCCACACATGGGCGCCGCTTGGCGCAACAAATCCCACAAGATCGCCGCCGGCGACCGTTTTTTGCGTCACTTCAGCCGCCACGATCGGGGCCGGTTCTTTGTCGCCGCCGCACGCCGCAAGCGTGATCATCGCCGTCGCTATCATGAATTGTCTCATGGGAACGCCCCTCTCAAACAGTGTCGGCGTCACCCTAATGGCGACGCCGTTTGGTCTCCAGCCGGTTCAGCAGAGTTTCGCCGTCAGGCGGCGCGTCGCGCCATGCGAAATGAAATCATGCGCTGGCGCGCCTCATCCCAGAGCGCGAGCCGCGTCGTCTTCAAACTGTCCAGAAAGGACATTTTCGGCCAGGCCTTCAAATCCTCGCTGGCGTCATAGCATTCCTGAAGCCGATAATTCGGAATGAGGCTGCACAGATGATGAATATGGTGCAACCCGATATTGCCGGTCACCCACTGGATCGGCTTCGGCAGATCGTAATGAGACGAGCCGAGAAGCGCCGCCTCTTCATAATTCCAGTCCTTTGATTTCGCCCAGTAGGCGTTCTCATATTGATGCTGCACATAAAAGAGCCACGCGCCGACCCAACTAGCCACCGCCACCGACGGCAATATCACGAGAGCCACGGCGCCGAACCCGAGCCACAGCGCAAGCGCGCCGTAAAAGACAATGATCGCCAAATCAAGCAGCGCAACGCTTTTCCAGATCTGCGATAATTTCATGGATGTATAGGTCTCCATGAAGGGCAGCGTTTTATTCAGCGGCAAACGCTGCATCAAAATGAAATAGAAGGGCGGCCCAAATACAAGAAGCGTTAGCGGGTGGCGATAAAATCTGTACAGAAATCGCTGCTTCGGACTTAGCCGCTTAAACTCTTCAACGGTCAGCATATCGACGGCGCCGAGACCGCGCCGGTCAAGATTTCCGGAGCCGGCGTGATGGCGGTTATGGGAGTCCCGCCAGAAGCCATAAGGGGTGAACGTCAGAATGCTGATTAACCAGCCGATTATGTTGTTCGCCTGGCGCGCCTTAAAGTATGAGCCATGGCCGCAATCATGCTGGATTGTGAAAAGCTTCACGAGCAGAAGACCGGACACCGGGGCCAGGGCCAACGCCGCATACCAATAACCGGCTTTCACCAGAAAGAACATTAGCGCAATCGCAACGGCGTAGAGGGCCGCGCTCAGGAGCGCCTGTCGCACCGAGCGACTGAGCTGCGGGCCCTGATAGGCGCGGCAATGTTCGGCGATACGCGCGACGCGCGCCGAGAACTGGTCGGCGATGGTGGAGGCGGATTGATCGGGATTAGCAGGCGCAGAATCAGATGAAGCCAAAACGAGGGACGCTCTCTGGTTGCTGATAATAAAGCGCAGACCCTAAGCCGTTTCAGGAGTGGGCGCCAAACACAAAAATTTTATCGCGCCGGATCAGCGCCTTATTCGTTCACTCTTTCGCCATCAGCGTCATCGCCCCGACCACCATCGCCTCGGTCCCTACGGTGATCGCCGGTTCGGGCTCGATTTTGAAGAAGGGCGAATGGTGCGATGCAGCGCGCGCCAGGTCTTTTTCCGGCGTGCCGCCCACCGCGAAATAGACGCCCTTCACGCCAAGCTCAGGGGTTACGAAATAGGCGAAGTCTTCTGCGCCCATCCCCTGGCGCGGTTTGTCGTAAAGGGTTTCCGCGCCGAAATTTTCAAGAAACGCGGCTTTGATCGTGCGCGCGGTTTCCGCATCGTTTACTGTGGGCGGCGTCGTCTCGGTGGGCGAGCGCACCACTTTCGGCAATTTATCTTTGGGCGCGCCCATGGAGAGGGCGACGCCTTCGGTCACCCGGTCAATCCCGTCCAACAGCTTTTCACGCACGTCCGGGCTGTCGGAACGCACTGTCAATTGCAGATGCACCTGGTCGCCGATGATATTGTGCTTCGTGCCGCCATGGATCGACCCTACTGTGATCACGCCCGGTTGAAGCGGGTCGATCGAACGCGCCACGACCGATTGCAGCGAGACGACGATTTGCGACGCGATCAGCACAGGATCGACGCCTTTGTGCGGCGAGGCGCCGTGTGCGCCGACGCCATAGACGGTGATATCGACAGAGTCTGCGCTGGAATAGGCCGCCGCTTCGGAGACCTTGATCTTGCCTGAGGGCATCTGCGCGGAGACATGAAACGCCAGCGCATAATCCGGTTTTGGAAAGCGTTTGTAGAGCCCGTCTTCAAGCATGTCTCGCGCGCCTGAAATACGTTCTTCTGCAGGCTGACCAATCAATACAAGCGTGCCGCCCCATTGGTCTTTGCGCGCCGCCAATTGACGGGCCGCGCCCACGAGCGAGGTAATATGCGTATCATGTCCGCAAGCGTGCATGACTGGCTTTACCTCTCCGTCGATATCTTCCTGCGTCGCCTTGGAGATATAAGAAAGCCCCGTATCTTCTTTAACGGGCAACCCGTCCATGTCGGCGCGAAGCATCACGGTGGGCCCGTCGCCGTTCTCCATGACCGCCACGACGCCGGTGCCGCCGACGCCCGTCGTCACAGCGAAACCGAGGGCTTCAATTTCGGCCGCAAGGCGTTTCGACGTTTCGAATTCCCGGTGTGAAAGCTCCGGGTTCGCATGGAAATGCTTGAATAACGGCTCCAGATTTTCCTTGTAATCAGCGGCGATCGCCGCGCGCAACGCGTCGTCGGCGTGGGCGGGAGAGATTGCGGCGGCTGCGAGCGCGATCAACGAAATTGCGGGTTTTTGAATGGGCATGGCGAACACTCTTGCTAATGAAGCCGCAAACCTAGCGAGACTTTGTGGGGCGAACAATCCTCTAAAGCATTTCCGCAATAAACCGGCAAACGCGACTTGGCAACGCGCGGAACCATTACCAGCACCTACTCCTTAAATGGGTCAAGGATCGTAAGCCTGCCGAAACGTTGCCCATTTTGCATATCCTCAGAGTACAGATCGGTCACGCCCGCAGCTTCGGCGGCTGCAATGATGTTGGCGTCGTAGATGGCGAACCGATAGCGCTCGGCGATATCTACGGCGTGCGACTGGACTTTCTGCGTGAGCGAAACCACCTCACACGCCTCGCCGAACAGATCGAGCTGGGCGCGAATAGCCGGCCAAGGCGCGTTCAATTTAGCGCGCATCACACTCGTGAATTCGTTGAGAACCTGGACGCTAATTGTCGGCGAGGTCGACAGCAATTCGGCGGCGCGGTCGCGCTTTTTGATGTCTGTATCAGTGGCGAAGTAAATTAAAATATTCGTATCAAGAAAAATCTTCGCGGCGGGCATTGGCCTCTTCCCGGTCGAACTTATACCCTTTTGGCATCCGGCCCATTGCGCCCTTCAGCCGCTGAAGGCGCTCTTCCACTGACAACACCTTTTCCACCGTCAATTCGTCCCGAGCGCGCCCAGACGACAAGGCGACCTCGTCGCCTTCTTCAAGACCAAGCGCCCGCACAAGTTCTACCGGCAACCGCACGGCGAGCGAATTACCCCACTTGGAGACTTTGACCGTCTTGGATATCTTTGTGTGTATATTCACGATCAAAAATGTATATCATTTTGGTTGAGGGTCAAGGGTCTTAGCCCAAAACATCCATCACCGAAAAGATATCCTTGTCGCCGCGTCCGCACATGTTGAGGAGGAGGATCTGGTGGGCGTCCATTTCGGCCGCCTTTTCCAGCGCCCGCGCGAGGGCGTGGGAGGGCTCGAGCGCGGGGATGATGCCCTCAAGCTTTGCGCAGAGCTGGAACGCCTCGAGGGCTTCCTGGTCCGTGGCGCTCAAATACGTCACGCGCCCCGTCTCATGGAGCCAGGCGTGCTCCGGGCCGATGCCAGGATAGTCGAGGCCGGCGGAAATCGAATGCGCATCTTTGATTTGCCCGTCTTCGTCCTGCAAGAGATAGGTGCGATTGCCGTGTAAAACGCCGGGACGCCCGCCCGTGAGGGAGGCCGCATGCGCGCCGGTCTCCACCCCCAAACCCGCTGCTTCGACGCCGATGATTTCGACATCGGAATGATCTAGGAATGGATGAAAGAGACCGATCGCATTCGAGCCGCCGCCGATGCAGGCCATAATGACGTCAGGCAGGCGCCCTTCGGCCTCACGCATCTGGTCGATCGCCTCCACGCCGATGACGGACTGAAAATCGCGCACCAACATCGGATAGGGGTGCGGCCCGGCGGCGGTGCCGATGATGTAGAACGTATTTTCAACATTTGTGACCCAGTCCCTTAACGCCTCGTTCATGGCGTCTTTGAGGGTGGCCCTACCGGACGTTACGGGAACAATCTCGGCGCCGAGCAATTCCATGCGGAAGACGTTCGGCTTTTGCCGCTCCACATCCGTGGCGCCCATATAAACGACACAGGGCAGACCAAAGCGCGCGCACACCGTCGCCGTCGCCACCCCATGCTGACCGGCGCCGGTCTCGGCGATGATCCGGGTCTTACCCATCCGCCGCGCCAGAAGAATCTGGCCGATGCAGTTATTGATCTTGTGGGCGCCGGTGTGGTTCAGCTCGTCGCGCTTGAAATAGATTTTGGCGCCCTTGCCGGAGCGTGTTTGCGGCGCGGCGCGCACATGCTCGGTGAGGCGCTCGGCGAAATAAAGCGGGGATGGCCGGCCCACATAATGCTTCAGGTAATACGCCAATTCGCTTTGAAATGATTGATCTTTTTTCGCCTGGCCATACTCTTCTTCAAGCGCGAGCACGAGCGGCGTGAGGGTCTCAGCAACGAAGCGGCCGCCGAATTTCCCGAACCGGCCGTCCGCGTCCGGGCCTTCGCGATACGTGTTGAGGTGTTCCATTTTGAAACAGTCTTTCTACTGAAATTTTTCGTCAATCAGCCGGTATGGCCGTTCTCACATTCGTAATATTGGCGGTCGGTGACCGCGCCGTGGTCGCCCCCGGCGTAAACCCATCGCTCGCCGTCAAGGCGGAAGGCGCGCACGTCGCCATAACATTGCGGCGCCGCCCAGCTTGGCGCGTCAATCTCCGGGGCGTCGCCGGAAAACAGGGCGCCGATCCAGTTTGAATGCATGACCAGCAATATCGGCCCGCCGGCCTGACGCGCTTCTTCGGTCATACCAGCGATGAACGCGGCGCGCCCCGCGTCAGGGTCGGTAAGGCTCGTGGACGGCGCGAGGCCGGAAACAATGTGAGCGGCATGCGCGGTGCGGCAGTAGGCGCTGGAATAGGAGGCGGCGAAGTCGATATCGCTCAACGCCTCGGCGACCGCGCCAGCTCGCGCGGCGCCAGCGGCGCTGAGGCCGGTCCGCATCTCGCATTCCGCGGGGTCATACCCCGCCGGCGCCGCCGCGCGTGTCTCCGGCGAGGCGGCTTTGTCGGTGTGGCGCATGATGTAAATCACCGGCGCCGCATCGCGCGAAGCGGACGCACCGTCTCCGCCCGGCTCAGCGCAGCCAGCAACTGCAACGCTCAACAATAATGCTGGTATGACCTTGCAAATTCGATTCATCGGGGCGCGTCCTTTTTAAATGCAGCTTGCGCCGCGGCGGCGAAGCGCGCAATCGCTTCGCCGTCCTTTTCGCCGGGCGCGCGCTCGACGCCGGAGGAAACATCAACGCCGTCAAAACCCGGTATGGCCCGGGCGGCGTCGATTGCGGCGGCCACATTTTCAGGCGACAATCCGCCCGCAAGCAGCCAGGGGGTTCGCCCTTCATAGGCGCCGAGAATGGACCAATCGAAAGCTGCGCCGTGCCCGCCTGGCCGATCGGCGCCCCGCGGCGGGCGCGCGTCGAAGAGAAGACGGTCGGCGATCCCGTCAAAAGCTTCTGCCTGACGCATGTCCTCCGCCGAGGCCATACCGAGCGCCTTCCAAACCTCTATGCGCCCGTCCCATTTATCCTTAATACGGGCGAGCGCATCCGCGCCTTCGGCGCCGTGAAACTGCACGGCGTCAGGGCGCGCCCGGTCCATGATTTCGCCGATCAACGCCTCCGCAGGATCGACCACAAGCGCCACGATTTTGATCTCGCTCCGCATCACGGCGGCGATCGACGCCGCTTCATGCGCTTCAATATATCTCGGCGATTTCGGATAAAAAACAAATCCGAGATGGGTTGCGCCCGCGGCGCACGCGGCCTCAGCCGAGGCTGGCTCACGCAGGCCGCAAATCTTGATCAAGCCGGGCATGAGCGCGCTCAGGAGGCCTTGAGGATTGGTAAATTGTCGCCCGATTCCGCGCCATCCTGCGCTGGCGCCGCGGCGCTCAGCGTTTCGTTTTCCCGGCGCAATTTCTGGACTTCCCGGTGGTCGGCCCGCGCCTGCTTGCGCTTTCCGCGCGCCCCGAACCAGGAGGTCATGGCGCCCAGAAAAAAGCCGACCATGAGCATCAGGATCATCCAGACCCACATGGGGAAGGCCGGCGTCGCAATCGCCGGATTATCGGTGGAGAATGGATCAAGGCTCACCGCCACCGGATGGCGGTTGGCGACCAGAAAGATGACCAGGAGGAGCCCGATGGGGACCCAGATCAGGCGAGCGAACAACTTCTTCAACATGCGCGATTTATGCCCGTAGTCAGCTGATTTCGCAAATGCGAAGCCGCCGGATGGGCGTTAGGACGCGCCGCCGGACATATCGTCATCCTCCGGCGCTCCGCCGCTTTGCGCGCCCGGCGTGAAGCGTCCCTCCGCGTTCAGCCGGTCCCGCAATTCTTTGCCTGACTTGAAGAACGGCGAGTATTTTTCCTCGATATTCACCGGCTCGCCGGAGCGCGGATTGCGCCCAACGCGCGCCGGGCGGTGTTTCACCGAAAACGCCCCGAAGCCGCGCAGCTCGACGCGCTCGCCGCGCGCGAGACTATCAGCGATCTCCTGAAAGAAGATTGAGACGATGCGCTCCACGTCGCGATGGAAAAGATTTGGATTTTCGTCCGCCAGTTTCTGGACGAGCTCTGATTTGATCATGCCATTTGCTCCCAACCCCAGCAAAGTTGTTGGCGATCGTTTTTGGAAATCGCCTCCCCACGTGCAACCCAAAGGAGAATGATTTAAAATCTCCCTGAATTCAGTACGTTAACCTTGCAAAGGCGGCATGCGGCGTCAAGGCTGCTTCTAAATTTTAACCTTGCTGAATAAGTGTACGCCCATGGAGAGCGACGCCTCAAAAACCAGTTTCGGGTTCCGGACCGTTGACGCCGATCGCAAGTCGGGGCTGGTGCGCGACGTCTTCGATTCCGTCGCTGGCAATTACGACCTGATGAACGATCTAATGTCGGGCGGCGTGCACCGTATCTGGAAATCGACGCTGATCGACAGGCTGAATCCGCAACCAGGCCAGACGTTGCTCGACGTCGCCGGCGGTACCGGCGATGTGGCGATGAACTTTCTGAAGCGTGCGGACGAACGGCGCAACGCGCATGAGCGCGCGCTCGCAGGCGCAATCATTTGCGACATCAATTATGAGATGCTTGCCGCTGGCGTGGACCGCAAAGAAGCACACGCGTTTAACAGCCGGCTCGAGCGCATTTGCGGGGACGCGGAAGATTTGCCGCTGCCGGACAAAAGCGTCGACGCCTACACTATTGCTTTCGGCATTCGCAACGTGACCCACATGGACCGGGCCCTTGAAGAAGCCTATCGGGTTTTGAAACCGGGCGGCCGGTTCATCTGTCTTGAATTTTCTCATCCGATTACGGAAGGCCTGCAGAAGCTCTACGACACCTATTCTTTTAACGTGATCCCATGGCTCGGCGAACAGGTGGCCAATGATCGTGAGAGTTATCAATATCTTGTGGAGTCGATCCGTCGCTTTCCGTTGCAGGACGCCTTCGCGCAAAAAATAAGCAACGCGAGGTTCTCCCGCGTCACTTATGAAAACCTCACCGCCGGCGTCGCCGCATTGCATATGGGCTGGCGGATTTAGACCATGCTCAACGCCATTACAGATTGGGCCCGCCTCGCCGGCGCCGCATTTCGTTTGTCGCGCTTCGACGCGTTGATTCCCTCTGAATACGCTCACTTTGCGCCGACGGCTGTTGATCTCCTGGGCAAGGCGAGCCGGATCGGCGCGAAAACGAGCGACAATGGGCGCCGGCTTCGGCCTGGCGAGCGCCTCGCCGCCGCGTTTGAAGGCATGGGTCCGGCTTATGTGAAGCTCGGGCAATTCATGGCCACACGGCCCGATATTATCGGGTTTGAGATGGCCGGCGACCTTGCGCGCCTTCAAGACAAAATGCCGCCGTTTCCGCGGTCCGAAGCGATCACGGCGATCGAGAAGAGCTTCAACAAACCCATTGACGATCTGTTTGCGGCGTTTTCCGAGCCGATCGCCGCCGCATCGGTGGCGCAGGTTCATCGCGCAACGCTAAAAAGCGGCGAGGATGTCGCCGTCAAAGTGCTGCGCCCGGAGATCCACAAAATTGCGACGCGGGAGTTTCGCGCCTTCGCGAGGGCCGCGCGCATGCTCGAAATGATTTCGGTCGGCGCCCGGCGCATGGAGCCGGTGAAGTTCATCGAGACCCTGAAAGCTTCCGCGGCGGTGGAGCTAGATTTGCGCATGGAGGCCGGCGCCGCGTCGGCCATGGGCGAAAGCCTCAGCGAGAAAGAGGGCGTGCGCGCGCCGGAAATTATCTGGCCGCTGACGTCGCGCCGCGTCTTGACGCTTGACTGGATCGACGGGACCCCGATCAGCAACATCGCCGCTCTCGACAAACAGGGGATCGACCGTCCCGCCCTGGCCGTCAAAGTCCTTCAGCTTTTCCTGACGCAAGCCCTGCATGAAGGATTTTTCCATGCCGACATGCACCAGGGCAACATGATGATCGACGACAAGGGCGATCTTATTCTCATCGATTTCGGCATCATGGGCCGGCTGGACGAAGCCGCACGCACGACGTTCGCGCAGATCATTCATGGGTTCATTACGCGCGACTATCTCCATACGGCGCAAATGCATTTCGACGCTGGATATATTTCCAAGGACCATTCGCTGGAAGCCTTCGCGCAGGCCTTGCGCGCTGTCGGCGAGCCGCTGTTCGGTCGCAACGCAGACGCGGTCGATATGAGCCGGGTTCTGCAGCAGCTTTTCGACGTCACCGACCTTTTTGACATGCATCTGCGGCCTGAGCTGATTTTGCTGCAGCGCACCATGGTGACGGTGGAAGGCGTCGCCCGCATGCTCGATCCGCGCGTCAACATGTGGGAGGCGGCGACGCCGATTGTGAAAGACTACATCACCAATGAAATCGGGCCCCGCCGTCAGGTGGAAAAACTGCGAAGCGCTGCTTTCCGCACGCTGGAGTTGGCCCCGAACCTGCCGGATTATGTGGAAAAGATCGCAGAGGCCTCATCGCGCATTTCCGAGGACAGGCTCGCCCTCTCCAAATCCAGCACGGACGATCTGGCGCAAGCCTTGTCAAAAGAAAGCCGGATGACGCGCGCTGCGCTTTGGTTCGCCGGCGCCGGCGCAATTCTTTTGGCTGCGGTTCAGTTTTTCGGCTAAGAGTGCGGTATGAGTGATCGTTCCATCCTGTTGATCATCGGCGGCGGCGTCGCCGCTTATAAGAGCCTTGAACTCATCCGCGAGTTATCGAGACGCGGGGTCGCAACGCGCGCCATCCTCACGAAAGGCGGGGCCGAATTCATCACGCCGCTGTCCGTTTCAAGTCTATCAGGCGATAAGTGCTACACGGATCTTTTTGACCTCACCGATGAAGCGGAGATGGGCCATATCGAGCTTTCGCGGTCCGCCAATCTGATCGTCGTCGCGCCCGCCACGGCGGACCTGATGGCGAAGGCGGCAAACGGGCTTGCGAACGATCTCGCCTCCACCGCGCTTCTCGCGACCGACAAGCCGGTGATGATGGCGCCGGCGATGAATGTTCGCATGTGGGAGCACGCCGCCACGCAGCGCAATCTCGAAACGCTCATCGGCGACGGTGTCATGATGGTTGGCCCCGATGAGGGCGATATGGCCTGCGGCGAATATGGGCCCGGACGTATGGCCGAGCCATCGGCGATCGCCGACGCCATCGAAAATCATTTCGCAAAGACAAGCGACGGCCCGCTGAAGGGCAAACGCATTCTCCTAACCGCGGGCCCGACCCATGAGCCGATTGATCCGGTGCGCTACATCGCCAACCGGTCATCGGGCAAGCAAGGCTATGCGCTTGCTGTTGCGCTGCGTAATCTCGGCGCTGACGTGACGCTGGTTTCCGGGCCCACGGAATTAACACCGCCAGCGGGCGTTGAAACGGTGCAGGTGGAAAGCGCGCGCCAAATGATGGCGGCGTCGCAGGCCGCGCTGCCGGTTGACTGCGCGATCTGCTGCGCGGCGGTCGCCGACTATCGCCCGGAAATAGAAACCGAACACAAAATCAAGAAAGAACGCGGCGGCCTCACCAACCTTCCGCTTGCGGAAAATCCGGATATCCTGAAAACGATCTCTCGTCTGCCTGAAGGCCGGCCCGAGCTGGTCGTCGGCTTCGCTGCGGAGACCGACGACATCGTCAATCACGCGCAATCGAAACGCGCCCGAAAAGGTTGTGACTGGATTGTCGCCAACGACGTTTCCGCCGGCGCCCATTGCGCCATGGGCGGGGAGAAAAATGCGATCATCCTGATCAGCGAAGACGGCGAAGAAGCCTGGCCGGAAATGCCGAAATCGGAAGTGGCGGAACGTCTCGCCGCCCGGATCGCACGCGCCTTCGCCTCGCCGTCGGCGACGCCGGTGAGAGCCGCTGAGTAATGCGCCGCACGATCGTTCTCTCAGCGATCGCCATTGCCGGGGCCGCCTTCATTCTCGAATGGCTGGAATTCAGAACGCTCACCCGCAGCCTTTCCACAGAACTCTATATTGTCCTGATCGCCTCAGGGTGCACCGCGCTCGGCGCCTGGGCCGGCCATCGGCTGACGAACAAGACGCCGGCGCCGCCATTTGCGCAAAATGAAGCGGCGTTAAAGTCGCTTGGCATCACGGCGCGCGAGGTTGATGTCCTGACGCTGATCGCCGCCGGCCAGACCAACAAAGAGATCGCCCGCGATCTCGGCGTGTCGCCCAACACCATCAAAACCCACGTGGCGCGCCTTTACGACAAGCTCGACGTTCAACGCCGCACGCAAGCCGTGCAAAAGGCGAAAGATCTCGCGCTAATCCCGTAAAACCGTCCAATTTTCGGGTGATCAGGACCAAATCACCCCTTTGGGCGATCGCTTGCGGGCCCCGCCGCGCGGTAAAATTCACCCGTCACATCAGCTATGCTGGCGCGGGAGACGCGGGCGCGGCTGCAACGAAAGGGGACACACTATGCTTAGAATCGCACTCATCTTCGGCGGCCTTTCAGGGGCGGTCATCATCACCGCCATGATCCTCGGCCTGACGCTCGCGGGCGACGCCGGAGGCGGATCGGAACTGGTCGGCTATCTCATCATGCTGATCGCGCTCACTCTCATTTTTGTGGGCGTCAAACAATATCGCGACCGCGACCTCGGCGGCGTGATAAAATTCAGTCAGGCGTTTCTCACAGGCCTCTCAATCGCCGCCGTCGCCGCGATCGTCTATGTTGCGATCTGGGAGGTGTATCTCACGCAAACGGGAAGCGCCTTCATTGACCAATACACCACGGGCGTGATCGAAGCGAAGAAGGAACAAGGCGTCACCGGCGAAGAACTTGAGAAGCTGACAGCGAAAATGGACGAGATGCGGGACCAGTACGCCAATCCGGTGTATCGCATCCCGATCACGTTTCTGGAGATTTTCCCGGTGGGCCTTCTGGTGGCGCTTGTCGCCGCCGCGCTCTTGCGAAACGAGAAATTCATGCCGCGCCGGCTTTAAAAAACAGAGAAAACAATCATGGAAAAAGTTTGCGGCATCGGCGGGCTCTTCTTCCGCGCGAAGGACCCCGCCGCCCTTGGCGAATGGTATGAGCGCCATCTCGGCGTAGCGCGCGTGCCTAAGGATTATGACGCTGAATGCTGGACGCAGGACGCCGGTGAAACGGTATTCGCGCCGTTCGCTCACGACACCGACTATTTCGGCGCAAAGGACCAGCAGTGGATGATCAACTTTCGGGTGCCCGACCTCACCGCCATGGTCACCCAACTGAAGGCGGCGGGAATTGCGGTTGACGTTGACGACCAGACCTATCCCAACGGCGTATTCGCGCGTCTTGAGGACCCGGAGGGCAATCCGATACAATTGTGGGAGACCCAACATAATCCGGACGCTAAAGGATAGCCGGAACCGCTGAGGAGCAGCGCCGATGCTTCCGCTGAAAATCTGTTGCATGCTTTCGCTGGCCGAAGCCGAGATGGCCATCGCTGCCGGCGCGCATGCAGTGGGTCTTGTGGCCGACAATATGCCCAACGGACCGGGGCTGATTTCTGACGAGATCATCACCGGGATTGCGGCGACCATTCGTAAAACGCACGACGACCGCATTTGGACGACGCTGCTCACAAGCCGCACCGACGGCGCGGGGCTCGCCGATCATGTGGCGGCGACCGGCGTCAACACGGTCCAGATTGTGGACCTGCCCGAAAACGGCGCTTACGCCAAGATCCGGCGCGACTGCCCGGACGTGCGCATCATTCAGGTTGTGCATGTGGAAGACGACAGCGCGCTCGCGGAAGCAGAGGAAGCGGCGGCGCACGCCGACATCATTCTTCTCGACTCCGGCAAGCCGAGCGCGCCCGAACGCACCCTCGGCGGCACCGGCGATGTGCATGACTGGTCCGTCAGCAAACGGATTGTCGAGAACATTGACAAACCGGTGCTCCTGGCCGGCGGACTGCACCCCGGCAATGTGGCCGACGCCATGCAGGCGGTTCGCCCCTGGGGCGTCGATCTTTGTTCGGGGCTCCGCGACCGGGAAGCGGGATATCAATTGTTGCCTGAAAAAGTCCGCGCCTTCGCCGAGGCCTTAAAGCCTCATGCGTAACGAAGAAAAAGTCGCCTGCCGCACGCCGGCCGAGGGACGCGACGGCGTCACCAATATTCCGAAATGGAAATATGACGCCGTCAGCGCCGCCATCCTCTTAATACTGAAGAAAGACGGCGCGGTTCCCTTCAAAGACTTGCACGAGAAAGTGCGCGGGCGCCTCGACGCTGACACTTTAGAGCGGCTTGGCTCGCTCAAATGGCACGTAACCACCGTTAAGCTGGAGATGGAAGTACGCGGCGACATCGTGCGTCTAGACGGCAAGGGTCCACAGCGCATCGCTCTGCGCGATTGAGGCGCCTCCCCTTTAATTCCGCGCCCGTGCGGCCTACATTGCCGCCATGGCCAAAAGATTTCCCAAAACCAAGGGCCCCTCTCAACGGCAGTTGCGGGCGGGCGAGTTGATCCGTCACGCGCTGGTAGAGATTTTCCAGCGCGAGGATTTGCGCGACCCGTCGCTGGCGGGCGTCTCCCTCACCGTCAGCGAAGTGCGCGCCTCGCCTGATTTAAAAAACGCCACCGTCTTTTGCGCGCCTCTTGGCGTCACCGTCGCGGGCGATGGGGACGGCTCAGTAATCGCCGCGCTCAACAAGATCGCGCCCCATATCCGGCATCTCCTGGGCCAGAAGATTGATCTGAAATTCACGCCCGCTTTGTCGTTCCGCCGCGATGAGAGCTTCGCAGAGGCCACAAAGATCGACGAATTGCTGGCGAGCCCTGAGGTGCGCCGCGACCTGCAAGCCGAACAGCCTGAAGATTAGACGCGTTGCCGGCGCCGGCGTATAGTAGCGGCCAGGCGGCGCAACATCTGCAGAGGAAGTGCAACGAATGAAACACGTAATTCTAGCGGGCGCCGCGCTCCTGTCGCTGGCCGCTTGCGCGAACGAGGAAAAAGCGAACGCCGCGCAAGAAACAAGCGAAACAAAAGCGCCGGACGACGATTCCATCCAGACCGGTTCAATCGCCCTTGATGCGATCTCGAAAGCGATCCTGAACCCGGCGCGAAGCCAGGAAGCGCGCGACCGCGACACCGGCCGTAAGCCAGCCGCGGTGTTACGCCTCGCCGATATTCAGCCCGGCCAGACCGTCGTCGATATCGCCTCAAGCCCTGACTATTACGCGCCACTGTTGGCGGATGTGGTGGGTCCCAACGGCGAATTAATCATGATCGGGCCGAAGCGGCTTGAAGAATTCTTTCCTCAGGCGTTGGACGCGGCGGACGCATACGGCGACGCCAGCGATGATGACAACATCATCAGCCTGCGCATGAATCTCGACGAGATCGCATTGGACACGCCCGTCGATCGGGTTTTGAACATCCTCTATTATCACGACACGGTCTGGTCCGGCGTTGACCGCGCGAAGATGAACAAAGCGATCTTCGAGGCGCTGAAGCCCGGCGGCTACTACTTGATCATCGACCACGCCGCGAAAGCCGGCGCCGGCGACGCGGTCACCAATGACCTCCACCGCATCGACCCGGCAGTGGTCAGGCCCGAGATTGAGGCCGCGGGCTTCACGCTTGTGAAGGAAAGCGACCTCCTCGCCAATCCCGACGACCCGATGGAAGAAGGCGTCTTCGGACCATTGCGCGGAAAGACCAATCGCTTCGTGATGCTTTTTCAGAAGCCTGAGTGAAAATCGCAAACTCGGACGTTACCGGCATCTCTTCCGCTTGACGGCGCGGCCCGCTTGGTGGTTTGAACAGCGCCGCCGCCCGCAGCTTTCGTGGGCGGCTTTCAATCTGGCCCTACCCCGTCCAATCCGGGCTCGGGCGCTAAACGGATCGCACATGGGAAGACGTAATAAAAAGGGCCGTCCGGTTTCGGGCTGGCTGATCCTCGACAAGGCGTATGACGTCGGCTCCACCGAAGCCGTCTCGAAGGCGAAATGGCTGTTTCAAGCGCAAAAGGCCGGCCATGCGGGCACGCTTGACCCGCTCGCCACGGGCGTGTTGCCGATCGCCTTCGGCGAAGCGACAAAGACGGTTCCCTACATTATGGACGCTGAAAAGCGCTACCGTTTCACCGCGCGCTGGGGCGAGACCACGACGACCGACGACGCCGAAGGCGAGGTGATCGCCGCATCCGATCATCGCCCAAGCGCCGCCGACATTGAGACCGTTCTCCCCGACTTCACCGGGGAAATCGACCAGACGCCGCCGCAATTTTCCGCCATCAAAATCGACGGCGAGCGCGCCTACGACAAAGCGCGCGCCGGCGAGACGGTCGAGTTGCCCACACGGACGATCGACATTCACGAATTGATCCTGGTCGAGACGCCCGACAAAGACACCGCGGTCTTCGAAGCTGTGACCGGCAAGGGCGCCTATGTGCGCGCGCTGGTGCGAGATATGGCCAAAGCTATGGGGACCGAAGGCCATGTGAGCGCGTTGCGCCGTCTCGCGGTCGGCCCCTTCCGCGCGGAAGACGGGGTCACGGTCGCGGACCTTGAGGCGTTCGAGGCGCCCGCCGACCGCGATGAAGCCCTGCTCGGGATCGACGCCGCCCTCGCCGCCATGCCGCAAACGGCGATCTCCGGCGCTGAAGCGGAAAAGCTCAAACGCGGACAAGCCGCCGTCATCGCGCCCGCGGCGGCCAAGGGCGTGCGCGGTGAGCGCGCCGGGTTCATCCCCGAAGTGCTCGCCAGCCTCCATGGCGACCCGGTGGCGATTTGCGCCCTGGACGGACTAAAATTGAAGCCGGTGCGCGTCTTCAATTTGTAACGGCGCACACGAGCGGCGCGCCGCGTAAAAAACCAAAATGTCAAAGAGCGCCCGCTGAGGCGCGAAACCACGCGCCGGCGGGACCGACGCTTGTGACGCCGACGCCCGCCATCTTACGGGGCGTGACGGAGGGGGAAGATAAGTTTCCCACAAATTGTCCAGTATCTGCCTCAAAGCCTTTAACGGCGGGGGTTCCAGCGTAACCGGGCGCGGCCAATATTGCGGCGATCGGAAAAAAAGATTTCCCCGAATGCGGGAACAGACCGGACGCTGGGGTCAGAGCGCTTCCAGCGGCGTATAATCATAGTCAAAGCCGAAATTTCGCGGCGCCACCACTTCGAGGGCGCGGGGCGTGCGCATCAGGGCCGGCGCGCCAATGGCGATCACCGTCACGCGCTGGCCGTAGCGGAGCGTTTCCGCCGTGATCGGGCGGCCGGTTTCCATATCAAGCACGCAGATGAGATCAGGCGTCATTGCGACCGGCTCGCGCCCACGCAGCGCCAACAAATATTCGTTCTTGATACGGATTTCCATCGCAGCGGCGTTATCGAATGGCGCAAGGCGCAGATCGCCATAATCATAGCCGCCTTCCATCCGCCGGGCGATGTCCGTGACCTTGCCCTCAAAGATTTTCCGCACCTCACCATAATGGGTCGGCTCCAGTAACGTCGTCAGCCTGCTGAGGAAAATTGGCAGTTGATTAGCATTCTCCCGCAAGAGACGTCCAATCTCCAGGCACAATGAAATTGTGCCGGGCACCGCGACGCGCCGAGCCGTGGCGCCGTCCATCACATGTTCGGCGCTAATGCACTGACCGCCGCCTGCGTCCATGCAAAAATGCCTGATCAGCCGTTCGGCGAGTTCCGGCGAGCGCACATGGTCAAGGATCATCCGGTCCCCAAGCTCGGACGCCAGCGCCAGCGGCGTCGAGGACACGCCATAGATGGAAAAACTTTCCATCTGGATTTCCGGGAAGGCGCGCCCCATGCCGTCGGCGTCAAGCACCGGCAAGCCCCGTTCAGCAGCGAGACAAAACGGGATCAGCGCATTCATGCCGCCTGCTTCGAAGGCGATAAGCGCGTCAGCCTTGCGCCCCAGGAAACTTTCAAGCGCGTCGAGCGCCCAGCCGGCCTCATGACCATTTGACGGTTTTTCGAGCATGATCGTCGGCGAGCCGACGGCGCCGATCGGAACGATGAGCGCGTCGTCGCGGACCTTGTCGAGCGCTGCAAGCGTCACCGGGCCATGGGTGCGCAAGGCGGCTTCGGCCGTGATCTCGCCGATGAGCGTATCGCCGCCCCCGCCGGTCGCGAGAAAGGCGCCGCCAAGGGCGATGTCGGGAATATCGGCGGCTTCGATTTTCATGACGCCCCCGTTTGCGCGGCGAACCGCGACAGATCCGCGTCGCCGACCGCTTTCACCCGGATCACCGCGCCCGGCTCCGACATGTAACTCATGGGCGTTTCTTCCACCTCCACAATATCCGTCGTTTGCGGATCGGCGCCCGCCCCAATCGCCCGTTCGGTCGCCCGCTTTTTGGCTGCTGAAAGCGCTTCATCGCGCGGGCGCGTCGACGCGCTATAGATGACCTCCGCTTCGCCGCCGATTTGGGCGAAGGCCGCGCCGATCGCGTTGGCGACACCAGCGTTCTGTGGGCGGATGACCTCGCTGACGCCCGGCAGCATATCGGGGGCGAGAAATCCGCCGCCGCCAACAACGATAAGCGGCGCGGGCTCTGCGCTTGTCTTCATCCGGTCGACGCCGCGGGCCAGCATCGCGCTCATGGCCTCGCTTGCGCGGGCGGCCACCGCCGCGTCGAGGTTCGACACGTGGGTCTTGTCGCCAAAGTCAGCGCGCGCCGTCGCCACAGCCACATCGCTCGCCGTCAAGACGTCGCCGCCAAACACGCGTCCCTCACGCACGAGATCACGGCCCACCGATTGGGGACCGACGCGCGCGCCGTCGGCGCTCACAATCGACCCGCCGCCAAGGCCAAGCGCCAGCACATCTGGCATACGGAAGTTCGTCAGAACACCGCCGATCTCTACCGCTGTGCCCGATGGTCGTGGAAAGCCGTCAATGAGCATGCCGATGTCCGACGTGGTGCCGCCCACGTCGACGACCATCGCGTTGGCGAGACCACTGAGATAGGCCGCTCCGCGCATCGAGTTGGTGGGGCCTGATGAAAAGGTGAACACCGGATAGCGGCGCGCATAATCCGCGGACATCAGCGTGCCATCATTCTGGCTGAGAAACAGCGGGCACGACAGCGACAGCGCGGCGAACGCGTCTTCGAAGGCCGTTACGACTTTCTCGGCGAGCGCCATCAACGCCGCGTTTAGGATCGTGGCGTTTTCGCGCTGGTAAAGCCCAATCCGCCCCAGTTCATGGGAAAGCGATAGCGCGGCGCCGGGCAATCGCTCTCGGATTTTTTCCGCAATATTTTTCTCCGCATCGGGATTAGCGGTGGCGAAAACCGACGTCACGGCGACCGCTTCAGCGCCGGCGGCTGCCGCCGCCTCAATCGCGCCCTCGATGGCTGCATCGTCAAGCGGCGTAATCGGCGTTCCGTCATATTCGTGGCCGCCATCAGCCATCGCGCCGGAAAGGATGGCGGCCGCACTAATATCAGCCGGCCACTTGGCGCCGATGGGCAAGGCCGCCGAGGATTGCGCGCCGATGCGCAACGCCGCAACTGGACTAAGCTCGCGCCGCTCGACAATTGCGTTCGTGAATTGCGTGGTCCCAATGGTGATCATCTTGATCGCCGGCGCGGCAAGGCCCGATTGCGCCAGCACCGCGCGCACCGCCTCGATGACCCCGCTGGCGATATCGGCGGAGGTCAGCGCTTTTGTCACCGCCACAAGTGACGCGCCGTCCATAATGACCGCATCTGTGTGCGTGCCGCCGACATCTACGCCGATGCGCATGGGTCACTCCTTTCTGGACGCTTTGCTCAAAAGAAAATAGAGGATCGCCGCTACGATCACCCCGTCGAGATTAGCAATCCCCGTCAGCGAAAACCGCTCCGCATACGTCAAGCCGGATATAATAGCGCCGATCGCCCAGGAGGCGAACGCAGAGCCAGAGTAAAGCGGCGCGCCGTTGAGCGCAGAAAGAGAATAATCGCCCTTCTTCACCAGGAAAAAGTCAACCACATAAACACCGAGCACTGAAGAAAAGATAACGCTCTGCCACACCAGAAAGTCGATAAAAACCTCGCTGATATCGAAGATGGCGAGGCCCGTGCCAATGACGCCTGCGGCGATGATGAAAACCCATTCTTGCACTTTCGGAAAGACGGCGGCGAGCGACAGACCTGACCCATAGAGATTGACCGCATTAGTGGTCAGGCTCGCGACGATCAGAAAGAAAAAAGCCGCCGCCCCGAGCCCCGCCGCAAGCATCAGCGCCAGCGGATCGGTTTCACCATAGCGCAGCGCCGGCCCCGAAGCCGCCACATGAACCAGCGGCTCAATGATCGCCAGCGCGATCAAGACAGCGATCACCACGTCCACAGGCCCGCGCGCATACCGCGTCAGATCGGGAACAAGCAACACGCCGACAATGATCCCGCCGGCCAGCGCCGTCACCGCCTGGCCGAACGACATGGACGCGTCGCCCGGCAGCGCAAAAATCTCCGCCGGCGTCGCACCCGCAAAGGTTTGCGCTGTCATGACCGCGAGCATGGTGACCATCAACGGAAAAACGACCATGGCGAGTTTGTCGAGCGCTTTGAACCCAAACACGGTCGCGGCGGTCATAAGAACGCCCCCGAAAACGATGTAAGCGTCGCCGGGAAGCCCAAGGCCGAGGGTCGCCTCACCGGCGCTCGACGCGGCTGCGCCGAAAAAAAAGGCGTTGACCCCGAACCATCCGAATTGGGCGAACGCGAAGGTGAGGCTCACGAGGCGTGCGCCCATACGGCCAAAGGAAAACCGCAGCAACATGTAAGTGGAAAGGCGCGAGCGCATCCCCACCCAGCCTGACAGGATCGCGAGCCCGGTCACCAGAAACCCAGCGACCGTGAAAGCGGCGAGGCTCTTTTCATAACCGAGCGCCTTGCCCACTTCCGCGCCGCTCAAAAGCGCCGGCAGCGCAATGCCAATCCCGCCGAGGATAAAGCCGACCCGCCACCCGCTATAGGTTTTTTCCTGCGGCACAGGCTCGGTGGCGTAGTCTTCTGTGAGATTTTCAAAGGACCCCATCGGCGCACCCTAGGCGCCTGAAACCAAAGACACAAACGGGCGCGGGCGCGCGCAAAACTTCCCTTGCAATCACGCGGCTTTTCGCTCATACACCGCCGATCAAGACCTGACCTCGCTGGACGGCGTCCTGGCGGGGCCATTATTGTCAGGGGACGCCGCGGAGAAATGATATGTCTATTGCGCCCGAGCGTAAGGCTGCGCTTATCAAAGAATATGGAACAAAAGACGGTGACACAGGCTCGCCGGAGGTCCAGGTCGCGATTCTGTCAGAACGCATCTCAAACCTCACCGAACATTTCAAAGGCCACAAGAAAGATAATCACTCCCGGCGCGGACTCCTGAAAATGGTCTCCCAGCGCCGCCGCCTTCTCGATTACGTGAAGGGCAAGGACGTTGCGCGGTATCAATCGCTGATCGAACGCCTCGGCCTGCGCCGTTAAAGCGCGCCTGCGCGCTGGCATTTTTCCGGCGCGCTTTTGACGAGGTCGCTCGCAATCCGGCGGACGATCATGATGAAAGGGTATCGCTCATGAAACTTTCCGGTCATTCAGCCATCATTACCGGCGGCGCCTCGGGCTTAGGCGGCGCCACCGCCGAAGCCTTAAGCGAAGCGGGCGTGAAGGTCGCGCTCTGGGATCTCAACGAAGAAAAAGGCGAAGCGCTGGCGAAAAAACTCGGCGGCGTTTTCTGCAAAGTGGATGTGGCGAGCGAAGAAAGCGCCAAAGCAGCCCTCGCCAAGACCGTATCCGCGATCGGCGCGCCGCGCATTCTCGTTAACTGCGCCGGCATCGCGATCGGACAAAAAGTCAGCGGCAATAAAGACCGCAACAACCCGGACGGCCCGCGCGTCGTTCATTCGCTTGACGCCTTCCGCAAGGTCATCGACGTCAATCTCATCGGCACTTTTAACTGCATTCGTCTGTTCACTGAAGAAGTTGAAAAGCTCGATCCGATGGAAGACGGCGAACGCGGCGTTATTATCAACACGGCGTCCGTGGCCGCTTTCGAAGGGCAGATCGGCCAGGCGGCCTATTCCGCTTCCAAGGGCGGCGTCGTCGGCATGACCTTGCCGGTCGCCCGCGATCTCATGAACGCAGGCGTGCGTTGCAATACGATTGCGCCCGGCATCTTCTGGACGCCGATGATGGCGGGCATGGACCAGAAAGTGCAGGACGCGCTGGGGGCGATGGTCCCTTTTCCTAAACGGCTCGGCAAACCCGAAGAATATGCCTCCCTCGCTCTGGAGATATGCCGAAACACCATGATCAATGGCGAAACGCTCCGACTGGACGGCGCCATCAGAATGCAGCCGCGATAATCAGAACGCCGCTCCGAACGGGCGGCGTTTTTATATGGCGCTGTTAAACGACGCGTTTTGCAATCCGGCGAAGCGCGATTTTGACGAAAGCCGCCTTGCGGGGCGGACATGAAAGAAGAAACGATATGTTTGATATTACGAAAAAATCGATGCAATGGGGCGGACGCACGCTGACGCTTGAAACGGGCCGCGTGGCGCGCCAGGCCGACGGCGCTGTTCTCGCCACCTATGGCGATACCACCGTGCTGGCGACCGTCGTCGGCGCGAAAGAAGCCAACCCGGCTTTCGATTTCTTCCCCCTGACGGTTCACTATCAGGAAAAATTTTACGCCGCAGGCCGCGTGCCCGGCGGATACTTTAAGCGCGAAGGTCGGCCTACGGAAAAAGAGACGCTCACCTCGCGCCTCATCGACCGCCCGATCCGCCCGCTCTTCGCCAAAGGGTTCAAAAACGAAGTGCTGGTGGTGGCGCAAGTCCTGTCCCATGACCTCGAAAACGACCCGGACGTCGTCGCGATGATCGCTGTTTCAGCGGCGTTGACAGTCTCCGGCATTCCGTTCCTCGGCCCCATTGGCGCGGCGCGCGTCGGCTACAAAGACGGTGAATATCTGATCAACCCGACGATCGAAGAGCTTCCTGAAAGCGACCTCGACCTCGTTATGGCGGGCACCAGCGACGCCGTGATGATGGTGGAATCCGAGGCGAAGGAACTTTCCGAAGACGTGATGCTCGGCGCCGTCATGGCGGGCCACGCGGCCGCCAAGGAAGCGATCAACTTCATTATCGATTTCGCAGAAGACAGCGCCAAGGAGCCGTGGGACTTCACTCCTCCGGACCACTCCGCCCACGCAGGCAAGGTGCGAGACCTTGTGGAAGCTGACGTAAAAGCAGCGTATCAGGAGCGCATCAAGCAGACCCGCGTTGAAAAAATCAACGAGGCGAAAAACAAAGCCGTCGAAGCGCTTTGCGATGAAGAAGCCGAAGACGCACTCGACAAAGCGGTGGTCGCCGGCCTTTTCAAGAGCATTGAGTCCGACATTGTCCGCGGCGGCATTCTCGACACAGGCGAGCGCATCGACGGCCGCGACACTAAAACGGTGCGCCCGATTGTGGCCGAAGCAGGCGTTCTGCCTCGCACGCACGGCTCATCTCTCTTCACGCGCGGTGAAACGCAAGCGCTCGTGGTGGCGACGCTCGGCACCGGGGAAGATGAGCAATTCATCGACAGCCTTGCAGGCACCTATCGTGAATCGTTTATGCTGCACTACAATTTCCCGCCCTATTCGGTCGGCGAAGTAGGCCGCATGGGCGGCACAGGACGCCGTGAAATCGGCCACGGCAAACTCGCCTGGCGCGCGGTGCGGGCCGTTCTTCCGTCTCAGGAGGAATTCCCGTATGTGATCCGGCTTGTATCAGAGATCACTGAGTCCAACGGCTCGTCTTCCATGGCGACCGTTTGCGGCTCATCGCTTGCCATGATGGACGCCGGCGTTCCCGTAAAACGCCCGGTGGCCGGCATCGCCATGGGCCTCATTCTGGAAGGCGAACGGTTCGCCGTTCTTTCCGATATCCTCGGCGACGAGGACCATCTCGGCGATATGGACTTTAAGGTCGCCGGGTCGGAAGCGGGCGTCACGTCTCTGCAGATGGATATCAAGATCGCCGGCATCACCGAGGAAATCATGCGCCAGGCGCTCGCCCAGGCGAAAGACGGCCGCATGCATATTCTCGGCGAGATGGCGAAAGCCCTCGACAATGCGCGCGGCGATCTCGGTGAATACGCCCCGCGCATTGAGACGATGCAGATCGCCACGGATAAAATTCGCGAAGTGATCGGAACCGGCGGTAAGGTCATTCGCCAGATCGTCGAGGAGACCGGCGCCAAGGTGAACATTGACGATGAGGGCCTCATCAAGATTGCCTCCAGCGACAAGGAATCGATCGAAGCCGCGCGCAAATGGATTCATTCCATTGTGGCCGAACCGGAAGTCGGTGAGATCTACAAAGGCAAAGTGGTGAAAACCATGGACTTCGGCGCATTCGTCAATTTCTTCGGCGCCCGCGACGGCCTTGTCCATATCTCGCAATTGAATGACGGCCGTCCGGAAAAAACCACCGACGTCGTCAAGGAAGGCGACGAGGTTTGGGTCAAGCTCCTTGGCTTTGACGACCGCGGGAAAGTGCGTCTTTCCATGAAAGTCGTCGATCAGGAGACCGGCAAGGAAATTCCGAAAGAAGAAAAAGCGGACAGCTAGTCTGCGCATAAAAATCGAGATCGCCGCAGATCATTCGCAGCGTGAAGGCCCCGTTTCCAAAAGCGGGGCCTTTTTGCAACGCCATTGCAAAATTTGCCTCAGCGGCGCGCGCGCCGCGCCAGCGCGCAGTATGATGAAGTCAATAATCCAAGCCGAAAGAGGGCTCGAAATGGAAATGCTAAAAATTAGGTTCCGCGCCATTGCGCTCATAAGCGCCGCTGCGCTTTGTCTCAACGCCTGCGGCGAAGAACCGGCGGTCACCGCTGAGCAACCGGCGCCCGCCGCACAAAACGCATCGTCTGAGAAAGTTGATCCGTCTGCGGCGTTTCTAGAAATGGCCGCACGCCATGCGGGCGCCTATTTGAAAGCCTATCCGGAGGCTGCGACGCAACTGGGCGCGCCGGAAGCTGTGGCCGGCGCCGGCTACAACACGCGGCTCGCGGGATACGGGTTTGCGGCGCAAGAGGAAATGCGCCAGTTGAATGAAGCCTTCCTGCAGGAGCTGCGAAGCCACGACCGGGGCGCGTTAACCGGCACGGCGGCGGCCACCTATGACGTCTTGAAAAACGCCTACGAAATGGCGGCGCGGCGCAACGCTTTTTCCTTCGGGGGCGCGAGCCCTGCGGGCGGCGCCGTCCCGCAAGTGGGCGCCACCTGGGCGATCTCGCCCTATCTCGTGACGCAGTTGACCGGTCCGCACATTGTATTGCCGCGGCTGATGCAAACCCAACACCCGCTTGAAACCCGAGAAGGTATTGACGCTTATCTTACGCGGCTGGAAGCGTTTGGGCCGGCCTTTGACGAAATCATTGAAACGGTCACCACCGACGCCTCTGCTGGCGTCACGCCGCCCTATTTCGCCATTGAAGGCGCCATGACGGGCATCGCCGCCTTTATCGCCCCGGCGCCGCAAAACCATCCGCTGGTGACGACCCTCGCGGAGAAAAGCGCGGCGATCGACGGATTGACGGCGGACGAGCGCGCAAATTATACGGCGCGCGCCGCCGATCTCGTGGAGCAGACGGTCTATCCTGCCTATCAACGCCTCAGCGCTGCGCTGGAACCGTTACTCGCGCAGGCCGGGTCCGACGCCGGCGTCTGGCGCCTCGGGCCGGAGGGCGAGGCATTCTACCAGATGGCGCTTGACGCCTATGGCGGCGGGGGCATGTCCGGCGATGAAATCCATGAAATTGGCCTTTCGGAAGTTGCCCGCATTACCGCGGAAATGGACGCGATCCTGAAAGCGCAAGGTCTTGAAGAAGGCGGTATCGACGAGCGCCTCGCGCAACTTTCCGAGCGGCCGGGCGCCGTCTTTCCGAATACGGATGAGGGGCGCGAGGAATTGCTGGAGAGTCTGCGCGCCATGGTCGCCGGTATCATGACCGTCGCGCCCGATTATTTCGGCACGTTGCCTGCGCAAAAGGTGGAAGTAAGACGCATCCCCGTCTACGAGCAGGATTCCTCACCGGGCGGATATTATTCCGGCCCATCTCTCGATGGCGACCGGCCCGGCATTTACTGGATCAATCTCAAAGACACCGCCGATAATCCGAAGCTGGGCTTACCGACGCTCACCTATCATGAGGCGGTTCCCGGCCATCATTTCCAGATTTCCCTGCAGCGGGCGATCGAGGACATGCCGCTAATGCGTAATATTTTAAGCTATTCGGAATTCTCCGAAGGGTGGGCGCTTTACGGCGAGGCGCTGGCGAAAGAAATGGGCATGTATGACGACGATCCCCTCGGCGATCTCGGTCGTCTGCAAGCGGAGATATTCCGCGCCGCGCGCCTTGTGGTGGACACCGGCCTCCACGCCAAGCAATGGTCGCGCGAGCAGGCGATCGACTATATGGTTGAAGCCACCGGCGAGACCCGCGCGTCGGTCACTCGCGAAGTGGAGCGCTACGCCGCAATCCCCGGGCAGGCCTGTTCCTACAAGCTCGGCATGCTGCGTATTCAAGAGATGCGCGCCGAGGCGGAAGCCGATCTGGGCGATGCGTTCGATTTAAAAGCGTTTCACGACGAGGTTCTGCTCTCCGGCGCGATGCCCATGGAAGTGCTGCAGGCGCGGATCGACACGTGGATTGAAACGCAGCAGCCGTAAGAGCCGCCTACTGATAGATTTGAATGAGCGTTAGCCCGGCGGCGAGACTGACGGCGGCCGCAATGCGCCGGCGGCCAAAGCCTTCTTTGAGGAACGCCCAGCCGAGCAAGGCGGCGAAGACGACAGACGTCTCACGCAGCGCCGTGACGATCGCGGTGTCGGTCATGGTAAAGGCGAAGATCGCCGCGCCATAGGAAAAAGCGCCGAGGACGCCTGCGATCGCGCCATTCTTCAATTGCGGGCGCACGCTGCGCCACAGTCGCCCTCGCCGCGCAATGCAGGCGACGACAGTGACGCCGATCCAATCGAACAAAAAGAGCCACACGACGAAGGTCATCGCGTTCGGCGCCTGGCGCGCCACATGCGCATCAACCACCGAGTACGCAGCGATACCCGCCGACGTTAGCAGCGCCCATACCAGAGCTTGCGCATCGAGCAATTTCGCCGATGCCGTCTGGGCTGTTGGAATCGCAAAGACAATGATCGATATACTGGCGATGACGAGGCCCGCGATCGACCATGGCGACAGACTTTCGTTAAGGGCCACGTAAGCGAGCGCGGCCGTGAGCAACGGCGCGCCGCCGCGCATCACCGGAAAGACCAACGAAAGCGCGCCCCGATGAAGCGCCTTGATCATCGCAAACTGATAAAACCAGTGCACGACAACAGCGATGATGACGCCGCCCCAAAGACCATGCGGCAGGGGCGTGAAAAATGCGAACGGCGCAAGAGTTAACGCAACGCAAATCGACATCACCATGCGCGTTGTAAGGACATCGCCGCCGCGCTTGACGCAGAAATTTGCGAGCGCCACCGTGATCGCGGAAAAGACGCCAAGGAAAAGAGGAATGCTTGCAGACAATGGCGACCCCAGTCCTTCGCGCGCCGCTACGGATATCGCCTCTTTGTAAACCCTCGCCGCCGCCCGGACGCAAGGAGCCTGCGCAGTGACCCGCCCTTTACAAAATCGCGTGACGCCATTCGGCGAGATCGTTGCGCATAAACACCGCGGCCGCTTCATGGGCAATCGCGGCGGACGGCTTCATGACTCGGAGACGAAGACGCTCCTCAACCGGCGCTGGGCGTCAAAGCAGTGGATCACCTGCAAGACGTCGTTCAAAGGGCGCCGTCGCACGGTGATGGGCGCGGGGTATACGGAGCTCTTTTTTCTCGATGAAGCGACCGCGCTGGCCGCCGGGCATCGTCCCTGCTTCGAATGCCGCCGCGACGCGGCCAACGCCTTTGCGGACGCTTGGGCGACTGCGAAAGAACTGGGCGCGCGCCCAAAAGCGGCCGAGATCGATGCAGTCCTCCATCAAGAACGGCTGGATGCGCGCACCAAAAGAACCTGGCCCATCGACGCAACCCCGCCCGCCGGCGCCGTGATCGCCGTCGGCGACACGGCGTATCTGCTGGTGACCGGCGCCGGATATAAAAAATGGCGCCCGGACGGCTATGGTCCCGAAATCAAATCGCCGCGCCCAGCGCACGCGCGCCTTCTGACGCCGCCATCGACGGTCGCGGCCTTGCGCGCTGGTTACCAATTAGAGGCCTAAGCGCCAGATTCTGACCGCCAAGGTCTTGGGTCTGTGTTGATCAGGCCCATAATGACGCTATCTCGCACGCCGATATGGGTTTCCATGGTGGCGCGGTGGAGGCCTTCGCGGCGGAAGCCGAGCTTTTCAAATGTTCTGATGGACGCGATATTGTCCGGATCGATATCCGCGAATATCCGGCGCGCGTTTTTTCGCTCGAAGACCCAGTCAATCGCTTCGCCGAGGCCCTTATGCGCGAGCCCGCGTCCGCGCGCCGATGGAACGACCACGCACCCGGCCTCGAAAACGCCGTCGCCGCTCGGGATCAGGGTGATGCGCCCGAGACAGGGGCCGTCCGCTTCTTCGATTAACGCCCATTCAGTGTCCGGGCACTGATCGTACCAGCCTTTGATAAGCTGCGCGGTGTCTTCAACGCTTTTCTGCGCCGGGCGCGGAAGATAACGGCAGCTTTCCTCATCGCCGAACACCTGATGCAGGGCTGGCGCATCGCGGTCAACGTCAAGGGGGCGGATGAAGCCAAACGCCTGCATGATCGCCCCCCAATC
>JBCAXE010000012.1:0-85366 GCA_038534195.1 Pseudomonadota bacterium | reverse complement strand
TCAGTTGCGCGGACTCGTGCGCAACTGATCATAGGTCAGCGATAGATACCGCGCCGTTCGCCGTTGATTCCATTGGTTCTGAATGAGCGCTTTTTCCACAGCCGCACGCTCCAATCGCGTCATGTAAGCGTCGAACGCATAACCCTCTCCCGGGCCTTCTTCGGGCGGCCGTTCAAGGGATGCGTCCGCGGGCTCCGCTGATACTGTCTCAACTGAAGTCGGAGCGCCCGTGAGGTCGCTCGGCAGCGCGGCCGCAGCTCCGAACGGATCAAGGCTCACAGCTTCAATGGGCCCGGTTCGCCCCTGCATCGCCCATCGATAAACCGAGCGTTCCGCCGCGTTCTTCAACTCGCGCACATTGCCCGGCCATGAATGATCGAGAAGCGCCGCCATCGCTTCGCTGGTAAACCCTTGGAAAGGCTCGCCGATCTCGCGCCCCATCGCGCTGGCGAAATGCGCCGCCAGAAGCGGGATATCTTCGCGCCGATCCCTGAGCGGGGGCGAGAAGATTACGTCGAAGGCGAGCCGGTCGAGCAAGTCGGCCCGAAATTTCCCTTTTTCGGCGAGCGCCACCAGATTGACGTTGGCCGCCGCAATAACGCGCACATCGGCGACGAGTGTCGTCTCACCGCCGACGCGTTCATATTCGCCATATTCAATGACCCGCAGCAATTTCTCCTGAACCCGCGAAGAAGCGGATGCGATCTCGTCGAGGAAAAGCGTGCCGCCTTCCGCGCGCTCAAATCGTCCATGGTGGCGTTTTTGCGCGCCCGTGAACGCGCCCGCTTCGTGGCCGAAGAGTTCGCTTTCCAGGAGATCATCTGAGAGAGCGGCGCAATTGACCGTCACAAACGGGCCTTCCCAGCGGGGCGAAAGGAAGTGAATCCGTCCGGCGATCAACTCTTTTCCGGAGCCGCGCTCGCCGGTGATCAGGAGCGGCCGGTTGAGCTGCGCCGCTGCGGACGCGTGAGCCAGCGTGTCCAGAAAGACAGGGGCTTCGCCGACAAGATCAGGGGGCTGGCGCGCAGCTTCCATTGGTGGAAAATACCTAATTAATGCGGTAATTTATACCATTAAAATGGTAAAAAATCCAATATTTTCAAGATGCAAAATCAGCAAAAAAATATTTTATCAATTAAATCAATGAATTAGATGAAAAATTCAAAACTGGCACGGCCTTCGCAAAGAAAAGGTTAATCGCGCCGAGAGCGGGGCGGCCGCAAAGGCCGCACAAGACGAGGGCCTAACAGAGCTGAGGAGATGATTGAATGAGATACTCACGTTACGACGATCCGGACGTTTATTGGGAGCGGCGCTTGCGCAACGCGGTCCGGGGCAAAGAAGGGTTCGCCTGGGGCGCCTTCTTCATTGGTTTCATCCTCGGCGGCATTATCTTTTAAGGGAGGTTCCTGACATGGGTGTATTTTCAAGATTAAGCGACATCGTGAATTCAAACCTGAATGCGATGCTCGACCGCGCCGAAGATCCGGAAAAGATCGTTCGGCTGATTATCCAGGAAATGGAAGACACGCTCGTTGAGGTGCGCTCGCGCGCGGCCCGGGCGATCGCCGACAAAAAAGAAGTCGAGCGCAAGAAAGTGGAATTCGAAACCCGCGCCAGCGAATGGGAAGCGAAAGCTGAACTCGCTATCGCAAAGGGGCGCGACGACCTTGCAAAAGGCGCCATCGCCGCGAAGCGCAAAGCGGAAGAAATGGCTGTGCTTTTTGAAAAAGAATATGCCGCGATCGACAAAAGCCTTGTGAAGGCGAATGACGATTTGGAAAAACTTCAGAGCAAACTGAAAGAAGCCAAAGCCAAACAACGCTCATTGGAAATCCGTCGCGCGACGGCGAGCGACAGCGTGAAAATCAACGCGCAAGTCTATGACGGCCGTATCGACGACGCGATGGCGCGTTATGAGCGTTATGAGCGCAAAGTGGACGAGCTTGAGGCAGAAGCGGAAAGCTACGCCATGGGTCGGCCGAAATCGCTAGAGCAGGAATTCCGCGAACTGGAATCCGAAGACGAAGTGAATGCGGAATTCGAAGCGCTCAAGAAGCGTGTCGCTGAACGCGTCGGACCAACATCATAATTCTGGAAAGGGGCGAGATAGATGGAAGTATTTCCGTTCGTAGTGGCGATCGTCGCGATCATTTTTGTCGCGTTGCCAGCCACAGTCATGCATTACATGACCGAGTGGCGAAAAACCAAGGCGTTGTCGACTGATGACGAACGTTTAGTCGACGACCTTTGGCGCACCGCGCAGCGGCTTGAACACCGCGTCGATGCGCTGGAGACGATCCTCGATAAGGAAGCGCCGAATTGGCGCGATGATTACCGGGAGCGGCCGAATGCCTAATCGTGAAACGCATCACCATCACCACCATCATTGGCGAGAGCGGGACCGCGACGGGTACGCCTATCACGCCGGCGAACCAGGGCCTGGTCCGAATTTCCACCAGCTGCGCCGCGACATGCGCCGAAAGAAGATCGCGGGAGTGTGTGCAGGGATTTCGAATTACTTCGGTTGGGATCTCGGCATTGTGCGCGCGGCGTCGGTTTTGTCGGCTGTGTTTTTCTTCCCGATGCCGCTCTTCCTTTACTTTCTGGCGGCGATCATCATGAAACCGAGCGGTGTTTCGCCTGTTCATTCGTATACACCGGAAGAGGAAAGATTTTGGAGAACGTTCTCGGTCAAACCGAAGGCGACATTCTCCGAATTAAAACACCGCTTTCGCGCCCTTGATGCACGCGTAAGCGACATGGAGCGGGCGGTAACGTCCGATGAGTATGGTCTGCAAAAAGCATTCCGCGACTTGGAACGCGGCGCTTAAGCAAGACCCCGGATTAACTGAGACGAGAGAAGGGCGCATCGCGGCTCGCGATTGCGAGCGCACAGGAGAGCTGCGTCCTTCGCCCGCCCTCGACCGGGCGGCATATTGGAGAGAGAGATGAGACTGACATCGATCACCCTGAAATTACTCGCAGGCGCAGCAATCGTATTCGTCGCCGGCTTTGCAATGATGCTTTTCGGCGGCGCCGAAGGCGGCGCGGCGATCGCTGCAACGCCGCCCATGGCCGAAAATTGCTTGATGGCGCTTCTCTAGAGGGTTTTCATGCGCGCCTTGCTTGCGCCGCCTCGCTCTATTTGATTTATTGGCGTTCTAATAAAAAAGGGAGGCCGCGCGCGCGGCTTCCAGCGAGGACGCGAAAAAGTGGGCGAGGGGACGCGCAACGGCGAGCATTCGCCGCGGGCAGGCAATCGAATAGAAAATCGCGGCGCTCGCCGGCGGCAGACCCGTCTTGCCGCACTTGATCTGGGTACCAATAATTGCCGGCTTTTGATCGCTTCGCCACGCGGTCGGCATTTTCGGATCATCGATGCTTTTTCCAGAATTGTGAGACTTGGTGAAGGGATGTCACGCACGGGTGCGCTTTCACCCGATGCGATGGCGCGCGCAATCGAAGCGATCAAGGTTTGCGCAGACAAGATTGAACGGCGCGGCGTCACCCACGGGCGGTATATCGCGACGCAAGCCTGCCGCGCGGCCGCCAACGGAGAAGAGTTTCTGGAACGCGTCAATTCCGAAACCGGGCTCGAGTTTGAGGTTATAACCACCGCGGAGGAGGCGCGGCTCGCCGTGAGCGGGTGTACGGACCTTTTTGACCCAGAGGCTGACGCTGCAATGATTTTCGATATCGGCGGCGGCTCCACGGAGGTCTCGTGGGTGCGCCCGAAAGAGGCGAGCGACGGGGCGGCGCGATCCAATGGGGCGATACGTCCGCTTGAGATTGTCTCATGGTTTTCGTTGCCGGTGGGCGTTGTCACATTGTCGGAGAAATGGGGCGGGCGCGAGCTTGACGAGGCGACCTACGAAGAAGTGGTCGAAAGCATCCGCGAAGAGGTGCGCGCGTTTGGCGATCCGGGCGGCGTAAGATCCGCCTTTGACTCCGGCGCGGCCCATCTCTTAGGCACTTCCGGCACGGTCACGTCGATCGCGGGCGTCCATCTCGACCTTCAGCGATATCGGCGGGACGCCGTCGACGGCCTTTGGCTTTCGACGCAAGAGGCGCGCGACGTGTCGGCGCGATTGCTGGCGATGGATTTTAACGCCCGCGCCGCCCAGCCCTGTATCGGAAGGGAGCGCGCCGATCTTGTCGTTTGCGGTTGCGCGATCCTGGAAGCGTTACTGCGTGAATGGCCGTCTTCGCGCATTCGGGTGGCGGACCGCGGATTGCGAGAGGGCGTTCTTGCGGGGCTTGCCGAAAAGGCGCGCCGCAAGCGACGCCGGCGGCGCAAAAGAAAGCCGCGTTCCGGCGATGCGAAACGCGGCGAATAATCTGTCCTTAGACAGAGAAACGTTAGGCGGCGGCGCCGTCTAGCGGCGGAATGCGCAACACCTGGCCCGGATAGATTTTGTCCGGATCGGAAAGCATTGGCTTGTTCGCCTCGAAGATCAGCGGATACTTCATCGCGTCGCCATAATGGGCCTTTGCGATTTTTGACAACGAGTCACCTGACACGACCGTGTACATTGTGGACTCCGGCGCTTTTTCTTCCACTTCGATCTGCGATTCCACTTCGGCGACGCCGGGCGTATTGCCTGCAGCGATAATTGCTTTTTCCGCTTCTTCTTGCGTTTTGGCGGTGCCTTTCAGGATGACCTTGTCGCCGGCTTCTTCCACCTCAAGTTTTTCAACTTTTGTCTTGTGGCCGCCGATGCGGTCTTTGATGCCTTCAGACATGTTGCCGAATGATTTGGAGAGCGCCTCGCCGGCGTTCTTTGCAAATTTGAAAAGCATAGTTGTCTCCTCTTCTATCGTTTGCCGAACAGGCCGCCGAGCAATTTCTTGCCGATGCCCATGGCTTCATTATTGAGATTGCCGTCGCCGTCGCTGTCGAGCATTTTCATAAAGCCCGACATTTCCGCCGGCGCCGCCTTTTGGGCGCGCTGTCCTTCTTCGGTGACAAGACCGGCGAGGGCGGAGACGTCCAGATTTTGTTCGCGCTTTGCGCGGCCAAGGGCGCCGAGCACGGCGGGCGCCGCCATGGCGAGGAGCGCGTTCACCTGACCCTGATCCAGGCCGCCGGCTGCTTTGGCGAGTTCCTGTTCGGCGACGGCTTGTCTGCCGCCGAAAACGTGACCAAGAATTTTTTGGCCGTCCGCCATGGTGTCGTCGTTCGCGAGATTGCCGATATTGTTCAGAAGGCCGCCGTCATGCCGGTCGAGAGCGCTCGCGAGCGCCTGCGCGCCTTGCGGGTTGGACGCATTGGTTTTGAGGCCATTCATGATTGCGCCCATGGCCATCGGCGCAAGTTTCGCGACCATGCCTTCGCTGAGGCCTGTCTTTTGAGCCGCCGACTGCGCCATCTGGGAGGCCACAACCTGCGTTAGTTGATCCATTAGAGACATGTAATTCCCACCTTAAGCTATGCCTCGCGCCCTCTCCCCATGGCGAAAATGCGCGAAGTCGAACGAAGAATTTCGCCCATAAAGAGCGTTATAAGCCTTTGAGCGGCCAGCGCAAATCGTCGCGAAGGGGTTTGTGCGCAAGGTTCGCTCTTCCCGCCGGGGGTGGGCTCGGCTATAGAGCGCCATGGAACGGCGCAAATCCAAATCCACGCAAAAACCGGCCGCGAAACCGCGGCGAATAAAGCGTGCGCCGACGAAAGCGCAGAAAGCGCCGAAGGTCGATATCGCCAAGACCGCCCTCGGTGTGGAGCCCGCCAAGCGCGGTCTCAAAAAGTCGGCGAAAAAGACCAACACCAAGTCTGCGGGCACAGGCCAAAGAGATATGACTGTCCAGGTCAAACGTGGACGTTATCTAAAGCATTCTTCGACGCTGTGGCTGCATCGCCAACTAAACGACCCTTATGTTGCGCGCGCTAAGGCGGAAGGCTATCGCAGCCGCGCCGCCTACAAGCTGATTGAGTTGAATGAGAAATTCGGCTTTCTCAAAAAAGGTGCGCGCGTCGTTGATCTGGGGTGCGCGCCGGGCGGTTGGTGTCAGGTGGCGGTTAACGAAGGCGCATCTACTGTCGTCGGCATTGATTATCTGGGCATGGACACCGTCAACGGCGCGGAAATACTCGAACTGGATTTTCTTGAGGAAGAAGCGCCGGATCGCTTGAAAGAAGCGCTTGGCGGCGAGGCCGATGTCGTCTTGTCCGACATGGCGGCGCCGACGACGGGTCATAAGTCTACGGATCATTTACGCATCGTCGCTCTGGCTGACGCGGCGCTCGACTTTGCGATGGACGTCTTATCGCCCGGCGGAACATTTGTCTCCAAAGTGTTCGCCGGCGGCGCAGAGGGCGATTTGCTCGCGCACCTGAAGAAAAACTTCGAGACTGTGCGGCACGCCAAGCCAAAGGCCAGCCGGTCGGACTCATCGGAGAAGTATGTTGTGGCCATGGGATTTAAGGGACGAGTTGCGTGACGATCATCTGTGCGATCTATGACGATGTGGAAAACAACATTTGGCTCGGATGTAATGACCGGGCGACGATCGGCGACTCACCTGCGCCGGCGAGCGAATCAAAATGGTTGAAATTCGGCGACTGGGCCGTGGGTATTTCCGGCGACGAGAGCGTTTACGAACAATATCTCCAATTGAGCGCCGAAAAATTTCCGGCGCGGACCGAAAACGTTCTCGATGTTTTCGATTTTCTGCGCGCGACTTATGACGGCTACAATCTCGGCAATCAGCGCGACGGCAACACAAGTCTCTCTTACGGGGTTGATGGTATCCTGGTGCACGCGTCGGGCGGGGTCTGGGATTTCGACAATCATCTCGCGCTTTCTGAAGTACCGGCGGGGCGGCTGTGGGGATGCGGATCAGGCGTTGATTACGCCCTCGGCGCAGACCATATCATGCGCATGGGTCGCTTTTCCGCTTACGAACGGATATTGAACGCCGTCAGTGCGGCGATCGCGCTTGATATTGGGTGTCCGGGCGCGCCGGTCATTGAAAGGTTTATCGCGCAATGAGGATTTGGGTCTCGTCGCTGGAAAAAGTGCATGATGTGCATGCGCAAGCAGCACCGGCGCGCGCCGTTAGTTTGCTGGCGCCGGGCGACGTCTTCCCCTCGCTTGACGGCCTCGCGCCCGACGACCACCATAAGGTTCATCTTCACGATATACGCGAACCGAAAGACGATCATGTGACGCCTGGCGAAGCGCATGTGGGCGAACTTGTCGCGTTTTTGGAAGGCTGGCGCCCGGACGCGCCTTTGCTTGTTCACTGCTGGGCCGGTATTTCGCGGTCGACCGCGACGGCGTTTATCGCGGCATGCCTGCATAATCCTGAGGCCGACGAGGCGATCATCGCGCAGACCATCCGCGACGCGTCGCCGACCGCTTACCCGAATACGCTCATCGTCGCGCATGCCGACAATATTCTCGATCGCGGCGGCAAGATGATCGACGCCGTCAACGCTATGAGCGAATGGCGGATGGCCGAGCAGGCGAGCCCGTTTTCAATCCCCGCGAAATTCTGACAGGAGACCATTGATGGAAATAAGAGAGGCGCTGACATTTGACGATGTGCTCCTGGAGCCTGGGCCGTCTGAGGTTGTGCCGTCCGAGGTTTCGACCCGCGCGCGCCTGACGAGGAGCCTGCACCTCAACATTCCGATCATGGCCTCCGCGATGGATACGGTGACAGAAGCGCAGATGGCGATCGCCATGGCGCAAAATGGCGGCATCGGCGTTCTCCACCGCAACCTTTCCGTCGAAGAACAAGCCGAGCATGTGCGTCGCGTGAAGCGCTATGAGAGCGGCATGGTCGTCAATCCACTCACCTTGACGCCGGACGATACACTCCTGAAAGCGCAAGAAATCATGCTGGAGAAGAAAATCTCCGGCTTTCCTGTTGTCGAAAGCCAGGATGCGAACGGCCTTGGCAAGCTCGTTGGCGTACTGACTAATCGCGATATGCGCTTTGCGCGCGACTTGAACCAGCCGGTGAGCGATCTAATGACGTCGGTCGATCTTGTGACGGTTTCACCCGGGGCGAGCGAAGACGAGGTGAGAGAGCTTTGCCATAAGCGGCGGATTGAGCGCGTCATCGTCGTCGACGACGACTGTCGCTGCGTTGGGCTTATTACGGTCAAAGACATCGAAAAGGCCCAGAAGTATCCGATGGCCGCGAAAGACGAGCAGGGGCGGCTTCTTGTAGCGGCGGCGTCGACCGTGGGGGAGGCCGGCTATGAGCGCGTCGAAGCGCTGATCGAAGCGGGCGTCGACGTTGTCGTTATCGACACGGCGCACGGCCATTCGTCAAAAGTCATCGATCAGGTGGATCGCATCAAGCGCAAGTCAAATGCAACGCAAGTGATCGCGGGCAATATCGCCACCTATGATGGGGCGAAAGCGCTCGCCGATGCGGGTGCAGACGCCATCAAAGTGGGCATCGGGCCGGGCTCGATCTGCACGACGCGGATGGTCGCCGGCGTCGGCGTGCCGCAATTGACGGCGATCGCGGATGCGGCGCGGGCGGGACGCGAGGCGGGCGTGCCCGTCATTGCTGACGGCGGCATTAAATATTCCGGCGATATGGCAAAGGCGCTCGCCGCCGGCGCCGACTGCGCCATGGTCGGCTCACTGCTCGCCGGCACCGATGAAGCGCCGGGCGAGGTGTTTCTTTATAAAGGTCGTCCGTACAAGTCCTATCGCGGTATGGGCTCGCTTGGCGCAATGGCGCGCGGCTCGGCGGATCGGTATTTTCAGGCTGACGTGAAAGAACAGATCAAGCTGGTGCCTGAGGGCATCGAAGGCCAGACGCCCTACAAAGGTCCCGTCGCGCCGATCCTCCATCAGCTCGTGGGCGGCGTGCGCGCCTCTATGGGCTATGTGGGCGCCCCGACAATTGAAGAGCTGCAGACGCGGGCGAAGTTCGTGAAGATCACGAACGCAGGCCTCAAAGAGAGCCACGTGCACGACGTCCAGATCACGCGCGAAGCCCCGAATTATCCGTCGCCGTCGTAATTTCTAGAGGTGTTGTCGCCTCCGGGGTATGCGAAGGTCATTCCAATTAAATCGATAATGTTTCGCCCATTTGGGATGCGATCTTGTTTCCGCCGGCGCATAGGCCGCCAATTCCGGTAAAGGATTAACGATGAAACTGGCCGGGCGGATTTCCGCCGTCATCGACATATTGAGCGATTTCGACGCCCGGCGCGTCCCGCTGAAAACCGCGATTGCGGACTGGGCCCGCGGCGCCCGTTATGCCGGCGCGAAAGACCGCGCCTGGATTTCCGGGCTTTGTCTCGACGTGCTCCGGCGACGCAATGCGCTGTGTGCAGCGGTCGGCGGCGCCACGCCGCGCCTACAGGCGCTTGCTGCGTTGCATCTTCTTTGGCGGACGCCGTTGGACGATCTAGCGCAAGCCGCGCAGGAAGAGCCGCACGGGCCCGGCGCGTTATCAACGGAAGAACGCGCCGCGCTTGAAGCGGCGCATATCGACGAGACCGTGAGCGATGCGCCCAACTGGATCGCGCCAATGATGGAGCGTGCTTTCGGCGATGAGGCGGCGGCGGAAGCAGCGGCGCTCAGCGCGCGCGCTGACATCGACCTTCGTTTGAACACATTAAAGGCCGCGCCCGAAAAAAGTCTGCAGGCATTAAAAACCGTGAAGGCGGAAGCAATTCCCCTACTGAAGACCGCCGCGCGGATCGCCGCACCGGACCCAAGCGAGAAAGCGCCCGCTGTGACTGTCATTCCGGCCTTTAATAAGGGCTGGGTGGAAGTGCAGGATCTTGGCAGTCAGATCGCGGCTGCGACCGCTGGCGACATCAAAGGCCGTCAGGTGCTGGACTTTTGCGCAGGCGGCGGTGGTAAGACGCTGGCGCTCGCGGCGATGATGGAGAATACGGGCCAACTCTACGCCTATGATATTGATCCGCGACGGTTGAAGCCGCTCTTTCACCGCGCAAAGCGCGCCGGCGTCAGAAATCTTCAGGTGCGTACGCCAGCGGGCGGAGAGAGTCTTGATGGCCTTGCCGGCAAGATGGACGTGGTATTTGTCGATGCGCCATGCACTGGCGCCGGAACGTGGCGGCGCCATCCCGACACAAAGTGGCGCCTCACGGAGAAACAACTGGCCCGCCGCATGGAAGAGCAGGACGCGGTTTTGCGTGATGCCGCGCGCTTTGTAACACCCGGCGGACGCATGGTCTACGTCACCTGTTCGGTGTTCATGGAAGAAAACGAAGATCGGATCGCGGCGTTTTTAAAAGAACATGATGGGTTCTCCATGCGTCCGGCTTTTGATGAAATCGCCGCGTCCGGTTTGTTCGATGAGGCGCACAGCGACATCTTGAAGGCCTGCGAAACGCCCGAAGGCGCGCTACGCTTAACGCCGCATCGCGCCGGGACTGACGGTTTTTTTATCGCCTCGTTAGTGTGCCATTGATCACACGGTAGTTTCCGTGGGCGCCGCATAAATATTGCATCATATCAGTATTGGGGGAACTTTATGTCATCAATCATTCGATGTTTGTCAGTTGCGATTGCGGTGTTCGGACTGAATGGCCCTGCGTTCGCGCAGTTTACACTGGACCAGCGTCAGGAGGCGCGGGCGCCGGATGCGCCGCCGCTGACGATCGGCGGTCCATCAGGCCGGCGATTGGCGCAAGTGTTTCAGCCGGGCGCAAACGGCTTAATGACAGCCATTGCGCTGCCGATTGCGTGTTCGTCGGGAGAGCTCATCATCGAATTTCGCGAACCAGAAAGCGGCTTCCCGACGGGCGGCTTACGCCAGCAAATGCGCGTCAGTGCAGACGACTTACCGGACACGGCGGGCGACTTCGTCTTTATTGAATTGGACTCGCCGTTGCCGGTCGGCAATTTTGACGATGCGCTGGCGATGGTGCTCATCAACTTTACGGGCTCATGCGAGCTTGCTGCGCCGGTGAATGGAAATTCGTACCGAGATGGCGAAGCAACGATCGGTACGGCAGTTTCCGGTCCGCCATTTGTTCAATGGGAATTCTTAAATGGCGGGGACTTCGCCAACAATCCTGACGATCTCGCGTTCAGAACCTATCTGCGGGACGATGAGTCGGTCTTCGCAACTGAGCGCTGCTTTGCGCCCGGCACCGACAATGTTAGGTCCGGCTATTACGCTGGTTCCTGCCGCTGCTTCGCCGACATGGGGCAAGGCAAGATGCGGTGCAACGGCTCGCACCCGCACTTTTCCATCGTTCGTGAAATCCCGTGGCCGCTCACGCCGGGCGAGCGCTATCGCGAGGTCTGGAAGTTTACGCGATATAGAAAACTGGACGGAACGGTGCGGATGCGCCTTGAGGGCGCCGATTTCGATCAAACAATCACGCGCACTTTCGGGAACAGAGCCCGCCCCGGCATGATCGAGGCGGTAGCATACGAAAAAGTCGCGCCGGATGTGATTGGCGAGTATCCCGGTATCGCGCGGTTCGACTATAATATGCGCAACGCCGATGATGATAGTTTCCGGTTTTTCGGGTTCGATATCTCTATCAAGGAAGAAAATTTCGAATACCCGGATTAGCGATTACAGTCGCAAAAAAGAAAAAACCCCGGCGCTGTCGCCGGGGTTTTTTCTATATTAGCGGCGGGGGATATCGACGCGTGCCCCCGACTCCGCTAAAGGCTCGCCATGGACCATATAGCCGACACCGCCCACCATGACCGCGTTCTGATCGTCGACTTCGGCAGCCAGGTGACGCAGCTGATCGCCCGGCGCTTGCGCGAGATTGGCGTCTATTGCGAAATTCATCCCTTCAACCGCGCCGACGCCGGATTTGTCGAGCGCTTTTCTCCAAAGGCCATTATCCTTTCAGGCGGTCCGGCCAGCGTGAAGACGGAGACAAGCCCGCGCGCCGACGCTGCTATCTTTGATCTCGGCGTTCCGATTCTTGGTATTTGTTATGGCGAGCAAACGATTTGCGCGCAGCTCGGCGGCGATGTTGAACAATCCGATCACAGAGAATTCGGACGCGCCGAAATTGAAGTTATCAAGAATAGCGCGCTGTTCGAAGGCGTTTGGGAGTCGGGAGGCGTCTATCAGGTATGGATGAGCCACGGTGATCGGGTCAACGCTATTCCGCAAGGCTTTGAGGTTATTGCGCAGTCAGAAGCCGCGCCGTTCGCTGCGATCGCAGATGACGCGCGAAAAATCTACGCCGTTCAATTTCACCCGGAGGTGGTGCATACGCCCGACGGCGCGCGGCTTCTGTCGAATTTTGTGCGCGGCATTGCGGGGCTTTCCGGCGATTGGACGATGGCTGCGTTTCGCGAGGAAGCGATCGCGTCGATCCGCGAACAGGTGGGCGACGCACGCGTTATTTGCGGTTTATCCGGCGGCGTTGACTCGTCCGTAGCCGCCGTCTTGATCCACGAAGCGATCGGAGAGCAACTGACGTGTGTCTTTGTGGACACCGGCCTGATGCGTGCTGGTGAAGGCGAAGAGGTCGTGCGGCTCTTTCGTGACAGCTACAATATACCGCTCATTCATGTGGAGGCGGAGGATTTATTCCTCGGTAAGCTTGCCGGGGTTGATGATCCGGAGAAGAAACGCAAGATCATCGGCGCGACGTTTATTGATGTCTTTGAAAAGGAAGCGGGCAAGATCGAGAACGCGGCTTTCCTAGCCCAGGGAACCCTTTATCCAGACGTGATCGAAAGCGTTTCCTTCGACGGCGGCCCGTCGGTGACGATCAAATCGCACCACAATGTGGGCGGTCTGCCGGAACGAATGAACCTGAAGCTCGTCGAACCGCTCCGCGAACTCTTCAAAGACGAGGTGCGCGCGCTCGGCCGGGAATTGGGGCTGCCTGAGCATTTCGTGGCGCGCCATCCGTTTCCAGGGCCGGGCCTCGCCATTCGCATTCCCGGCGCCGTGAGCAAAGAGAAAGCAGATATCTTGCGCAAAGCAGACGCAATCTATCTCGATGAAATCCGCAAAGCCGGCCTCTATGACGAGATATGGCAGGCGTTCGCCGTGCTCTTGCCCGTCAAGACTGTGGGCGTAATGGGCGATGAGCGCACTTACGATCATGTGCTGGCGCTGCGCGCGGTGACGTCAACCGACGGTATGACCGCGGATTATTATCCCTACCCGCACGATTTTCTGGGACGATGCGCCACGCGGATCATCAATGAAGTGCGGGGCGTCAACCGCGTCGTCTACGACATCACGTCAAAACCGCCAGGCACGATCGAGTGGGAATAATCGGCTAAACGAGTTCGGCGTCGGTGACGACTTCAACAAGCGCCGGCCCGTCATGGGCGATGGCGCTGGCGATTTCACGTTCCAGATCGGCGGTGCGATCAATACGCAATCCAAGCCCGCCGCAGCTCACGGCGAAGTCCGCAAAACTCGGATTGGTCAAGCCCGTTTGCCAGACCGCCCATTCGCCTGAGCGCTGTTCTTTGGATATTTTACCCAACTCGCCATTGTTCATGATGATATGAGTGATATCCATGCCATAGTGAACGGCGGTCGAAAATTCCATCGCATACTGACCAAAGCCGCCATCGCCGGAGATCGAGACGATTTTGCGGCCCGCATAGTTAGGAAAATCCTGGGTCGCCGCCCAGGCGCCCATGGCCGCGGGGAAACCGAAGCCGATTGAGCCGAGATAGCCGGACATCAACACCGCCTGACCGCTCGGTTCGAAATAGCGTCCGAATGAATAGGTGTTGTTGCCAACATCGACCGGCATCACGGCGTTCGCCGGAACGACTTTCGTCATCGCCGCGAAGAGGGAGGCTGCGGAAACGCCATGGCCGCGATCATCGCCGAGACGGCTTTCTTTCTCCTGTCGCCAAATGCGCCAGCGCCCTGCAATTTCCTGGCGTTGATTAGCGGCGGTGGCGCCGCCGAGCCTTTGCGCCACAAGCCGGTCCTGAAGAATTTCGAGCGTTGAGCCGATTTCGCCCCAAACCGGCACGGCCACTGGATGGCCTTTGCCGAGATGCATCCGGTCGAAATCAACTTGCACTATTTTCTTTTTCGGCTCGATGCCCGTGTGGTGTGAGAAGGAAGCGCCAAGCGCGATAATGAGATCGCATTCATTCATGAACCACGACGCTACGGGCGTTCCGGACCGTCCAAGAACGCCGGCGGCGAGCGGGTGCGTGTCGGGGATTTGACCCTTGCCTTTAAACGTCGTGGCGATCGGGCAATTGAGATGATCGGCGAGCGCGACAACAGCTTGCATAGCGTCCCGTGCGCCGTAGCCGACAATGATCAGCGGACGCTTGGCGGCGTTGATCGCCTCGGCTGCGCGCCGTACGCTTTCCGGGTCCGGCGCCATGGTGACGCCCGTCATGCGCCCTTCCGGCGCGCCAGGTTTGGCGTCAGGTTTTTTAATCGTCTGCACATCGTCCGGAAAAACAAGATGTGCAACGTCGCGTTCCACGAGCGCCGTTTTCATCGCAAGGCTCGCCAATTCGCCGGGGTTGGAATCGGGCAACGCCATGTGGCTGAACGCGGCGACCGGCTTGAAGGCGCCGAGAAGATCAATGTCCTGAAAGGCGAACGGAGAAAAGACTTGCGTTTGCACTTGCCCGGTGCATGCGATCACCGGCGCGCGGTCCACTTTCGCGTCCCAGAGGCCGGTTAACAGGTTCGTTGCGCCGGGCCCGGCGATCGAAAGACAGGCGGCCGGCTTGCCGCTCAGTTTGGCGTATCCTGAACAAGCGAATGAAGCGGCGCCTTCGTGGCGGATGCCGATATAGGAGATGTCGCCCAAGATTTCGCGTTTGCGGAAGGCTTCAGCAAGGCCGAGATTGGAATGACCGACCATGCCGAAGACGCGTTTGACGCCCCAATTGACCATCGTCCCGACCATAACGTCTGAGACGTCCTGCACATGGGGAGCGTCCGGCGGAACGCCCACATAGACGCCGTCGCTGCGCACTTCGACAGGATAGGTGGTCTGACCGCTGTCCTCATGGCCGCCGGGCGGCTTGCCGGTGAGCGGGTCGAAATCCCACCCGTGCCACGGGCATCGTAGCCAGCATTTCCCGTCCACGCCTTTTTCAATGGCCCCTTCGCCAAGCGGGCCGCCCTGATGCGGGCATCGGTTGTCCATCGCCGCATATTGACCGTCAAAATGTACGAGCGCGATCGTCTTGACGCCGGCGGCCGCCGACATCACGCGGCCATCGGGTAGCTGGCCTTTCTCAGCGACTTTGAACCATTCCAAATTGGCGGGGGCGGTTGTCGGACTGTTTTCTTGCGTCATTGCAGTGTCTCCCTCGCTGCCGGGGTCGTCGCCAGATTTATCCTTGGAAAAGAAACCGAAAAACTTGTTGCTCATGGCGTGATCGTCCCACTCTCTTTGTTGACCGCATCGTGTTTTGCGCTTTGCCCGAAAGCAAGTCACAATCGCTCGTTATTATCGGACCAGGATGCAGGGGCGCCCATGACGATTGAATTGGCGGAGACGATTTGGCTCGCCGTAGGTGTTTATCTTGGCGTCGGCCTGATCGTCGGGCTCGCATTCATCACGCTTGGCGTTGCACGGATCGATCACGCCGCCGTCGGCGTTGGTCTGTTTTTTCGTCTCATCGTATTGCCCGGGATTGTCGCGCTTTGGCCGCTCATGGTGATCCGTCTCGCCTCCATGAGGAAGATCAACGCGCCGATTGAGGGTAGGGGAAAAGGCTTATGAGAAAGCCTCACCGCCGCATTCATTTGCTGATCTGGTTGGCGCTTGCGCCGGCGACCCTCGCCGCGGCTTTGTACGCGCTGCGTCTCGCGCCTGTTGATCAGCAAACGGAGTTACCGGTATTCATCGAAGGGTCTGGATAATGGGTCACCAATATCAGGCGGTGCAATGGAACAAGAACAAGGTCTTTTATGATTTGTATGTTCTTTTGGCGCTGGCGGTTTTCCTTGGCGTCTTTGTATTTGTCGGCTTGCAGCCCCATGCGTCAGGTCATACGGCGGACCCGGTCGTCTTGCTGATTCGCGCTCTCGGAACAGCGGCGTTCGCAATGCTGACCGCGATCTTGTCCATTGGCCCGCTGGCGCGTCTGTCGCCTCGGTTCAACACCTTCTTGTATAATCGGCGTCACCTCGGCGTTCTGACTTTCTTTGTCGCGGCCGCCCATTTTGGTCTTTCGCTTCTCTGGTATCACGGCGGCGGCCCGTTAAATCCGCTGGTTTCGCTCTTTGTCAGTCAGGGTCAGTACGACTCGATCCCCGGTTTCCCGTTTGAGGTGCTGGGTCTAATCGCCTTTGTGATCCTCTTTCTGATGGCGGCCACGAGCCATGATTTCTGGCTCAACAATTTATCAGCGCCGTTCTGGAAAGCGCTCCACATGCTGGTTTATCCCGCATATGCGCTTCTGGTGCTGCATATTGTGCTGGGCGCACTTTATACGGAAAAAGCCGCGATCTATCCGGCGCTGACCTTCGGGGCGTTCGTCCTGGTTGCGGGGCTTCATCTTTTCACAGGATTACGCGAATGGGGCGCCGACAGCGGCATGCGCCGGCTTGAAAAAAAAGGATGGGTCGCAGTGGGCGCGCCGATGGATATCCCGGAAGATCGCGCGGTCATCGCGCCCTTGCCCAACGGAGAACGCGTCGCTGTGTTTCGTTACGACGGCAAGATTTCAGCGGTCACCAATGTTTGCCGCCACCAGAATGGGCCGCTGGGCGAGGGGCGAATTGTCGATGGTTGCGTCACCTGTCCCTGGCACGGCTGGCAATACCGGCCCGAGGACGGTGTCTCGCCGCCGCCCTATACGGAGAAAATCGCGACCTATAATGTCCGTATCGAGAATGGAACGGTGATGGTCGACCCAAAAGCGAATAAACCGGGCGCGCGCGCAGAGCCCGCTGTGATTTCAGTGGGAGAGGCGTCATGAGCATGGAAAAAGGCGTCATCAATCCGGAAAATCGCGATCCCCATGAAATGTTTATCGGTTGGGGGCGCGCGCCGTCCGTTGATCGTCGGTTTTTACTAGGCGCGTTGCCGGTGATGCTGGCGGCGACTGCAGGTGGAAGTTATCTTGTGGCGTCCAACCTCTCCGATCCGGGCGCGGGCGCCTGGCTCACCGGCGCGACTCATTCCGTTACAGGCGTGTTGACGAACGATCCTTATCCGATGATCCGGACGCCGGATGCGACTTCGCCCTCCGGGATGCGCACAATTCTTATTGTCGCTGAGGGCAAATGCACGAGCGGCCTCAAGCTCGACAGCGCTAAAGGACGCCTCGTGAAGGCGGACGGCGTTTTGATTGAGCGTAAAAACCGCCAGATGCTCGAAGTGCCTCTATTTCTTGATCAGTGGCTCTCCGACGCGCCGAGCGCCGACCAGCGCCAGCTTTCTGCGGAATTTGTAACGCCCACAGAGGAAACGCTCGGCGTCGCGCGGCTTAAGGGCAATATCATGGATTCCAAATGTTTCTTCGGCGTGATGCGGCCGGGGCGGGGACGCACTCATAAGGCCTGCGCAAGCTTATGCATCCGCGGCGGTATTCCGCCGAGTTTCTGGGCGCGGGGCGACAATGGTCGCGAGAGCGTGCTGTTAATGACCGACGCCAAAGGCGGCCCGATTGGCGAAGACGTGCTGCCGCTTGTGGCTGACCCGGTTGAGGCGGAAGGCGAGATCGTCCGTGTGGGTGACATTCTGCAATTCCGCGCCGATGTAAGCGCGTTCAACCGTATTTAATGCGCGCTACGCCTCGCGCCAGGACGCCGGGTCAAGGTTGAAATAGCCTGACAATTGCTCGTAGAGCGCTGGCTCTTCGCGCGCGAGCGCTTGAGGTTTCTCGAAAAAATATTCGACGGCGACCGCGAAAAACTCCGCAGGCGCTGTTGCGCCGTATGGATCGAGAAATGTTTCACGCCCGCTTTCCACCTGCGCGACAAGGCGCGCATAGGCGTCGCGAAAGGCGCGCGTCCACGCGCCGCCGTCATGGTTCTGGTCGAGCACCGGCGCGCCGTCAGTGTCGCCTGAAAGATCATCAAGCTGATGCGCAAATTCGTGCAGCACAACATTGTGACCGTCATCGTCAATAAAAGCGCCGTGTTTGGCGTGCGCCCACGACAAGACAACGGGCCCGCGCGCCCAGCTTTCACCGGTGCGCACAGTCTCGCGCACGGTTTCAACATAGCCGTCGCTCTCGACTTGCTGGGATTTGAAGGCGCCCGGATAGACGAGGATCGTGCGCAAATGTTTGTACCAAGCCTCTTTATTCACAACGAGGAGGCACGCCTGCGCCGCGATGGTGAGGCGCATTTCCTCGGTGACCTTTAGCCCTTCATGCCCATGAAAATCGATCTGGCTAAGGAAAACGTTGATCTTGCCCTCAAGCGCGCGCTGAAGCTCAAGCGGCAGGCGTCCATAGACCGGCGCGCAAGCCGCGACGACCGACCGCTGCTGAGGCGTGAGCGGTGCAGCAAGAAGCGCGCGTTCCCGGCGGCGCTGCATCAAGGCGCGCACCGCCCACACGCAAAGCGCAATTACGGCGACGATGAAAAGAAGGCGACCCATCGATCGGATATAGGCTCTCGCGCCTAGATATCCAATTCCTCACGCACGAAGGCGGCGTTTTCCTGAATGAAATGAAAGCGCGGCTCGGCTTTCTTGCCCATCAAACGGTCGACCAGGTCGGCGGAGAATTCGATCTTGTCCTCTGCGATGACGACGCGCGCGAGGCTGCGCGTTTCCGGGTTCATGGTCGTTTCCTTCAACTGCGCCGGCATCATTTCGCCAAGGCCTTTGAAGCGTCCCACTTCGACTTTCTGATTGGCTTTGAACTCTTCTTTGAGCAGACGATCGCGCGCGTCTTCGTCCATGGCGTAGACGGTCTTGCCGCCCGCCGAAAGCCGGAACAGCGGCGGCTGAGCCAAATAGAGACGCCCGGAACTGATAAGCTCCGGCATTTCCTGATGGAAGAACGTGATGAGGAGCGCAGCGATATGCGCGCCGTCCACATCGGCGTCGGTCATGATGATGATCTTATCGTATCGCAAATCCTCAAGATCGAAGCGCGCGCCGAGCCCGACGCCGAGGGCTTGCGCGATATCCTGGATTTCCTGATTGGCGGCGACCTTATCGCGGGTCGCGCTCGCAACGTTCAGGATTTTGCCCTTCAAGGGGAGAATGGCTTGCGTCGCGCGATTGCGGCCTTGCTTGGCTGATCCACCGGCCGAGTCGCCCTCGACGAGGAATATTTCCGTACCTGTGCGTTCCTTCTGCGAACAGTCGGCGAGTTTTCCCGGCAGGCGCAGCTTGCGCGTAGCCGCCGCGCGCGAGACTTCCTTTTCTCGCCGCCGGCGTTGGCGTTCTTCCGCCCGGTCGATCACCCATTCTAAAAGCGATTGCGCCTGCTTCGGATTGGAGGCGAGCCAATGGTCGAACGCAGGGCGGATCGCCGCTTCCGCCAGTTTTTGGGCTTCGGCGGTGGCGAGCTTGTCTTTCGTTTGGCCCTGAAACTCCGGATTGCGAACAAAGATGGAAAGGAGCGCGCCCGCGGTTCCCATGACGTCTTCGGCGGTAATGCTGCTCGCCTTTTTGTTGCCGGCGAGATCGGCGTAGGCGCGCAAGCCTTTGGAAAGCGCCGCGCGCAATCCCGCCTCGTGGGTCCCGCCCTCCGGCGTCGGCACGGTGTTGCAATATGAGTGCACGAACCCGTCAGCATCGCCGAAGCCCGCCGCGCCCCACAGCACCGCCCATTCCACATTGCCGTGACCGCCATCTTCCTTTTTGGTGATCTTGCCTGTGAACATTTCCTCGGTGACGGTCGGTTTTCCGTCGGCAAGGCTTACGAGATAATCGGAAAGGCCATTGTCGAATTTCAGGACCGCGTCCGCCGGCGTCGTGTCTTTTTCCTTGATGAGCGACGGTGCGCACTTCCAGCGAATCTCAACACCGCCGAAGAGATAGGCTTTTGACCGCGCCATCTTGTAAAGCCGGGCGGGTTTGAACGCAGCCTTGGCGCCAAAAATTTCCGGGTCAGGATGAAACATGATCATGGTGCCGCGCTTATTCGGTGCGGGACCATCCTTCTCCAGCTTGTTGCGCGGCTTTCCTTTCGAGTAAGCCTGCACCCACTTCGTTTGTTTGCGGCAGACCTCGACGATCAGGTCGTCAGACAGCGCATTGACGACGGACACGCCGACGCCGTGGAGACCGCCCGACGTCGCGTAGGCCTTGCCTTCGAATTTTCCGCCCGAATGGAGCGTCGTCATAATGACTTCGAGGGCGGATTTCTTCTTGAACTTCGGGTGCGGATCGATCGGGATGCCGCGGCCATTGTCAGAGACGGAAAGATAGCCGTCGTCATAGAGTTCGACCTCAATACGCGTTGCATGTCCGGCGACGGCCTCGTCCATTGAATTGTCTAGAACTTCGGCGAACAGGTGATGCAACGCTTTTTCGTCGGTGCCGCCGATATACATGCCTGGACGCTTGCGCACCGGCTCGAGGCCTTCCAGCACCTCAATATCCTTGGCGGTGTAGTCGTCTCCGAAAAGGTCCCGATCTTTCTTGGCGGTTGCGCGCGAGGCCATATCGTTGCGTGGTCCCTGTCTATTGGAATTCTATACTGGCGTTGATTCGTGAAACCGCATCTTGTCGCCGAAGCGCGGCGAAAGCACAAGCGGCCTTGCGCGCAGACCCGCAAACAAAAACCGCCCGGGCAGGGCGGTTTCGCGATTGATAGATTGTCGGCGTTGTCGCCTGCTCATTTCCGGCGGCCCGCGAAGCCAAGACCGGAAAGGCCTGCAAGCAAGAGCCAGATAGCGCCGGGGAGGGGCGTCGCCAGCGCGCCGTCGGCTGATTCCGGCGTCTCCGGGCTTTCCAGCGTGATAAATGCGTCCGCCGGCAATCCCTCGCCGTCATTGCGAGCGATCACGAATACCTCGCCGCCTTCAAAGGCCACGTCGAATGCATTGTTTTCATTAATCGTGAGGCGCCCTTCCGGGTCAAAGCTAAATGCAGGCGGCGCGGCTTTGGTGCTGAGGCGTTGACGATCTATTGAAGCCGACGTTGAGGCGAAGAGCGCCATCGCCCGTTCGGCCGAAATTGCAGCTGTGTTTTCGTCGAACCGCACCTTGCTGACCGCCACAGGCTGCGTCTCGGCTGCGGCGAGCGGGATGGTGAAAGTCGTTAACGCGAATGCGGCGGCGCTCATGAACTTGTTCATATCTTTCCCCCTCATGTTTCACGGGATGGCGTCAGAATACGCAGGTGAAACATCCGGTTAAAAAGTTAACCATCCATATTGAAATGGTTAATAGAACGCGTCTTTACTATAAAATTTTACTCAATGGGTTAACGCCTGACTCTGTCACTAACAGAAAAGAAAAAACCCGGCGTCCCCGCCGGGTTTTCTGTCGATCATTTGAGACGCGTAATTACCAGATTTGCACGCGATCTTCCGGAGCGAGATAAAGCGCGTCACCTTCCTCAACGTTAAACGCTTCGTACCAGGCGTCCATGTTCCGCACGACGCCGTTGACGCGATACTGCGCCGGGGAGTGCGGGTCTGTTGCGATCTGGTTTTTCAGCGCCTCGTCGCGAACGATGCGTTTCCACACTTGCGCCCACGCCATGAAGAAGCGTTGATCGCCGGTGTAGCCGTCGATGACCGGCGCCTCTTCGCCATTAAGCGATAATTTGTAGGCGTAATAAGCCATGGCGAGGCCGCCAATATCACCGATATTTTCACCCATCGTCAGCTCAGGATTGACCTTGAAGCCTTCAACAGGTTCGTACCCGCCATATTGTCCGCCGAGGGCGTCGGCGAGTTTCTGGAATTCAGCGGCGTCTTCAGCGGTCCACCAGTCGCGCAGGCGCCCGTCGCCGTCAGATTTACGGCCTTGATCATCGAAGCCATGGCCGATCTCGTGCCCGATCACGGCGCCGATGCCGCCATAATTGACCGCCGCGTCGGCCTCCGGATCAAAGAAGGGGGCCTGAAGAATGGCGGCGGGAAAGACAATCTCGTTGCGTGTCGAGCTGTAATAGGCGTTCACCCGCTGCGGGTTCATGCCCCACTCGGTCTTGTCGATCGGTCCGCCAAGTTTGGAGATTTCGTCGCGCCATTCCCACAGCTCGCTCGCCTTGCGATTCGCGTAGGCGTCGCCGCGCACCACATCGAGACCGGCGTAGTCTTCCCATTTGTCCGGGTACCCGATTTTGGGCGTGAATTTTTCAAGCTTTTCGTGAGCCTGAACTTTTGTCTCTCCACCCATCCATGGCAGCGCGTCGAGGCGCTCGTCCATCGCGCGGCGCAAATTGGCGACCAGCTCTTCCATTTGCGTTTTCGAGGACGCGGGGAAATGCTTATCCACATAGACTTTGCCGACGGCTTCGCCGAGCGCGCCGTTAACGGCGGCGACACCGCGCTTCCAACGCTCGCGTTGTTTCGGCGTGCCGCGTAACTCGGTTCCGTAGAAGGCGAAATTCGCTTCATCGAATTGCGCCGGCAGGATCGCGCTGTTCGCCCGTAACAGGTGGAAGGTCAGATAAGTCCGCCATGTCTCAACCGGCGTTTCGGCGAGGATCGTTGCGAGGTTCTGGATGGCGTCGTCCTCACGCAGTACAAATTCCGTCTCGCCGGAAAGGCCCGCCGCTTCCAGCATCGCGTCCCATGGCGCCGTAGGCGCAAAGGCTTTCAACTCATCTTTAGTTTTTAGATTATAGGTAAGGTCGCGATTGCGGCGTTTGGCCGGTTCCCAATGCACCTGCGCAATGCTTGTCTCCAGCGCATGGATTGCGTCGGCTTTGCCTGCGGCGTCATCGATCTCCGCCAGCGTCAGGGTCTCTGCGATATAGTCTTTATACTTCGCAGCTTTGTCGGCGAATTTTTCGTCAAGGTAATAGTTCCGGTTCGGCATGCCGAGCCCGGCCTGCCCCATATAAACGATATAGCGGTCGGGTTGCTTCGCATCGACGCCCACAAAGGCCCCGAACAATGAATTAGCGCTGAGGTCGGGACGAACCATCGCTGCGGCGACATCTTCGATCGATTCAAGCCCATTAATATAGGCGAGGTCTTCCGCAAGCGGCGTCAAGCCTTTTTCGTTGATGGCCTCTAAATCGACGAAGCTCGCAAAATAATCGCCGATCTTTTGTTCGGCTGATCCGGCCGGCGCGCTCCCGGCGGCAGCGTCTTCGATGATTTTTCGAACGCGCTCCTCTGACCGTTCAAAGAGGACGGTGAATGAGCCGTAGCTTGAAAATTCGTCCGGGATCTCGAACGTGTCGAGCCATTTGCCGCTCACATGGCGGTAGAAATCATCACCGGGCTTAACGCTGTCGTCGACAAACGCCGTATCGACGCCCCAGGTTCCAAGCTCGGGACCGGTCGCCCCGGCGGCGTCGGCCTCTGAAACAGCTTCGGCGCTCGCCGCATTTTCATCCGTCGCCTCATCAGCCGCTTTTTCCCCGCCGCATCCCGCGATCGCCAGCGCCGCCGCGCCCGCCATTAACCATTGTTTCACAGACAATTCTCCTTCGTGAGCCGTTGACGCCGTTCTGAGCGGCGAATCGCGCGCGACCATGTCGAAACCGCGCGTCGATGGCAACAGGGCACGCGGCGAATGGCCGGTCACACGCGATCAAAGGTTAATGATCAGTAAATTTTGGCAAGGAAGATGCAACGGCGCTGGTCGGGGCGAACCACGCGCGAAAGGCGCGCCGCGAGCGCCCGAAAAGGACGAATTGGGGTGAGAGGTGACCAGCCATGGAATTGCTTAAACGTTTCGGCCGAGCGCGCGACGGCAATATCGCCATTATGTTCGGCCTATTTCTGGTGCCGATGTTGGCTGGCGCTGGCATAGCGATCGATTTTGTGCGCGCAAACGCGGTGCGCTCTGCGCTCGTGGAAGCCGCCGATTCCGGGGTGCTCGCGGCGGCGCGCGCAAGACTGCTCGACGGATCGCTAACGGAAACGCAAGCAAGCGCGATCGCGCGTCGTTATTTTGACGCCAATCAGGGCGGCGCCGATGTGGAGATCGACAGTTTCAGTTTCCAATTCGACGAGGACGCCGAGCGTTATACGTTAAACATCACCGGTCGCGTGCGAACCGCGATTCTGGGCGTTATCGGTAACGACTTCGTGCCCTTATCGATCAGATCGTCCGCCAACGCATCGACGCCCGGTCCGGTTGAAGTGGCGCTTGTGCTCGACAACACCGGTTCGATGTCCGGCGATAAAATCAACGCGCTGCGCAAATCAGCGCGCGATCTTGTCGATATCCTTTTAAAAGATGATTCCGGCGACTTCAAAGTGGCGCTGGTTCCATTCGCGCAATATGTGAATGTGGGGACGGCGAACGCGAGCGAGACATGGGTTACTTTGCCGCCCGGCGCGGTTGGCGACGTTTGGAACGGATGCGTCGGCTCGCGTAATTTTCCCGCGAATATTGATGACGGTTTATTCTTATCTAACCCTGCGCCGGGCGTATTGAACGTTGATTGTCCGCAGGCGATCAATCCGTTAACGGCTGAACGGACAGAAATTATACCAAAGATCAACAATATGGGCGCCGCTGGCTCGACCTATATTCCGGGCGGCCTCACCTGGGGGCGACGCGTCTTGTCAAACGCCGAACCGTTTACCGAAGGTCTCACCAGCGCGCAGTCAGCGTCGCAAAACGGCTTGAAAGCCATTGTTTTGCTTACCGACGGCGCGAATACCCGCGCACCGAGCTATCCGGCGCATGATGTGAAAGATCAAGCCGCCGCCGATACGTTAACCGACGAGATGTGCCGGGACCTGGCGCAGGACGATTTCCGCATCTACGCCATTGCTTTTGAAGTGTCCGACCCGACCACTGAAGCGTTAATGCGCAATTGCGCGACCGAGGACGGCGGCTATTTCGACGCCGATAATCCGACGCTTCTGGCGGCGGCGTTTTCGGCTATCGCCACCGATTTGGTTAATCTCGCCTTGTCGGAGTAGACCGCACATCGCCGAAATGTGATCGAAATTCTTAACGCGTGTCGGGTTACTGCAAACATTTGTTCACCCCTTGATCCTCAAATCTCAAATTCTTGAGGGTGAGAGAGATGATTAGACGGTTCTCCAGCGATCTGTCCGGCAATGTCGCGATGATGTTCGGGCTCTTTCTGATCCCGATCCTGCTTGGCGCGGGGATCGCCATCGATTTCATCCGCGCCAATCAAGTCCGCAGCGCCATTATTGAAGCGGCGGATGCAGGTGTGCTTGCGGCTGCGCGTGCGAAGATCGTCGATCCTTCGCTTAGCGAGGCGGCGGCGAAAGCAATCGCGCAGCAATATTTTGATGCGAATGCGCGGTTGAGCGGTGTGTCGCTTGATAGTTTTAATTTCAGTTTTGACGGCGATGACGATAAGTTTCAACTCGTGATCACCGGGCGCACCGAGACATCTATCCTCGGCGTGGTCGGGCAGGATTATATGCCTTTTTCGGTCAATTCCGAAGCGCGCGCCCGTCCAGCGGGACCGGTTGAAGCGGTGATGGTGCTGGACAATTCAAGTTCAATGGCCGGTGCGAAGCTCATCTCGCTGAAAGCTTCCGCGACCGTTCTGTCGAATGCGCTTCTCGGCGCGCCCAACGGCGATTTTAAAGTTGGCATGGCCCCGTTTGCAAAATATGTGAATGTTGGAACGAGCACTGCTGGAAGGCCATGGCTCAATGTTCCACCTATTGGCGCGGGCGATGTTTGGAACGGATGCGTCGGATCGCGTCCGTACCCAGATAATACTATCGATGCAAATTTTAACACAAACCCTGTTCCCGGTATATTGAATGTGTCGTGCCCTGAGCCAGTTACACCGCTTACGGATAATCAATCCACACTCGAAACGGCGATTGACAATATGGCCGCCGACTACGGCACCTATATCGCTGGCGGATTGAACTGGGGATTGCGTCTTCTGTCGAACCCCAAGCCGTTCAATGAAGCGCGGCCGAAAGCGCAGCTTGTCAACAAGAACGGTGTCAGGGCGGTGATACTGTTGACCGACGGCGCCAATACGCGGGCGCCTGACTATCCGACGCATGATTCTTACGATGACGACTTGGCGAACCAGTTGACGACTGAGATTTGTAACATCGCCAAGGCGGACGACATCCGCATCTACACGATCGCCTTCGAAGTCTCAGACCCCGACACCGAGGCGCTCTTGCGCGACTGCGCGTCAGAAGACGGCGGCTATTTCGACGCTGATAATCCGTCATTGCTAGAGGCGGCGTTTTCCACAATCGCCATTGATCTCGTTCAACTTTCCCTCTCGAAATAATCCGAACCGCCGGTTGCCAAGCCCACAGGCTTGCGGCACGGTTGACGCGCAATTGGTTTTCACTACGAGCGTCGGCCATGGATTTGAGAAACGTCATCCGCACCATCCCGGATTATCCAAAGCCGGGCATCATGTTTCGCGACATTACAACGCTGCTTACGGATGCACGCGGGTTTCGCCGGGCGGTGGATGAGCTTGTGCAGCCGCTCGCCGGGGCCAAGATCGACAAGGTCGCCGGCATCGAAGCGCGGGGCTTCATTCTGGGCGGCGCCATCGCGCATCAATTGTCGGTGGGCTTTGTGCCGATCCGAAAGAAGGGCAAGCTGCCCTATGAGACGATCAGTGAAGAATATGCGCTTGAGTACGGCGTCGATGAGGTGGAGATCCATACCGACGCCGTGGAAAAAGGCGAGCGCGTGCTTCTGGTCGATGATTTGATCGCGACAGGCGGCACGGCGATCGCCGCGATCAGATTACTTGAACGCGCCGGCGCGGAGGTGGCTCTGTGTTCGTTTGTGGTCGATCTTCCCGACCTCGGCGGGGCGGAAAAGCTGCGCGGTCTCGGCAAGGAAGTTGTTGCGCTCGTCCAGTTCGAGGGCGAGTAGGGCCTGAGTAATGGCGGCCGGTGAAATCGCCTTCAGTCATCGCCTTGCGCAAGCGGCGGACATCCCCGCCATCATCGCGTTAATGAGTGTCGCCATCGCGGAAAATATGAAAGCGTTTCTGTCGCCGGAAGAGATTACGGCTGCGCAGGAAACCATGGGCGTCGATCAAACGCTGATCGATGACCAGACCTATTTTTTGATTGAGGCGGATGTCGAAGGGGAGCGGATCCTCGTGGGGTGCGGCGGATGGGGCAAGCGCCGCACGCTTTATGGCGGCGACCACACAAAAGGGCGCGATGACAGTTTTTCCGACCCGGCGACCGAGGCGGCGCGTATTCGCGCCATGTACACGCATCCAGACTGGACGCGGCGGGGGGTCGGAACGCTGCTGCTCGATCTCGGGGAAGCCGCCGCGCGCGACGCCGGCTTTAAAACCATCGAACTCGGATCAACTGTTCCGGGCGCGCCGCTTTATCTCGCGCGCGGCTATGTCGAGATTGACCGCGAGGAACTTGTGGGCGTGAATGGCGCGCCAAACATAGTGATCCGGATGCGGAAGTCTCTTGACTGAGCGCTAGTTGTTCGTTGGCGCTGGGGGCTGTTGCGGATAGTAGAGCGCGCTTGTATCGAAACCGCGCTCTGCAAGAACCGCCAGCGTCGCCGCTTTCACGTCGTCATTGATCGTGGGCGTCCGCGATAAAATCCAGAGATAGCGTCCCTTCGGCTCACTGACGACAGCCAGCGAATAATCCGTGGCCAGATCGATGATCCAGTAGTCGCCCCAAAATGGGCCGAAGAAACTGACCTTCAGCTTGGCGTTCGAGGCGGTGTCGACGATGCGCGCTCGACCGTTCGCAACCTTTACGTCGCCGTCTGGCGCGTTTTTGCGGCAGGTGTTTGTGACGCTGATCAGGCCGTCGTCGCGCCGCACATATTCTGCGGTGACGCCTTCGCATCCGCGCTCGAACCGGTTGGGCAGGCGGGCGATTTCATACCAGCGGCCGAGATATCGCTCGACGTCAACCGACGCCACCGTTTTGAGCGGCGCGTCGTCAGCGCGATACGAGGGCTGAGCCGCGCAACCAACGAAAAGCGCTGAGATCACCATGGTGAAAAAAATTCGCACCATCATAAATTTTCCTTTTATTACAGCGCATTAAGCGGATGTATCGGTTTGATCACGCCAATTTTCTTTGTTTGCGGCATGGAAAGTTCTTATATCAATAACGCGAAGTTAGGGATGGTTCATGTCAGCACAGTCAAAAGGTAAACGCCTCACCGCCGCCGATATCAGGATGCGCAAGGGAGGCGAGCCGATCGTTTGCTTAACAGCTTATGACGCGCCGACAGCGTCCATTCTCGACGGGCATTGCGACCTTTTGCTTGTGGGCGACAGCGTGGGCATGGTTGTTCACGGGCTGACTTCCACTGTCGGCGTTACGCTCGATATGATGATCATGCACGGCAAGGCGGTGATGCGCGGCGCTGACCAGGCGATGGTGGTCGTGGACATGCCCTTCGGCAGTTACGAAGCCGGACCAGAAGAGGCGTTCTGCAACGCTTCACGCATTCTTGCCGAGACGGGCGCGCAGGCCGTCAAGCTTGAGAGCGGCCAATATGCGGCGAACATTATCAAGTTTTTGGTTGAGCGCGGCGTGCCCGTCATGGGCCATGTGGGATTGCGCCCGCAAGCGGTGAACGTCACGGGCGGCTTCAAAGCCAAAGGGCGCACCGAAGAAGAGCGCGCAGAGATCATGGGCGAAGCGGAGGCGACCGCCGCGGCCGGCGCCTTTGCGCTGGTTATCGAGGGCGTCGCGGAAGACCTCGCACGTGAAATCACCGAACGTGTTGATATCCCGACGATCGGCATCGGCGCCTCGTCGGCATGCGACGGCCAGATTCTCGTCACGCAAGATATGTTGGGCGTCTTCGACTGGACCCCGAAATTCGTGAAACGCTACGGCTCCCTGAATACCGCGATTAATGACGCCGTCGGGCAATATGCGAGCGAGGTGCGCGCGCGCACGTTCCCCGAGCCAGCGCAGGTTTATCGCCTCGGCGTCGCAGCAGAGAAAACGGTTAAATCATCCTGATCGCGGCGGCCCCTGGATTCGGCCCCACTTTGCGTTGCGCGCGCGCTTAAACGTCGATAGAACCTCACGCTTGGGAACGATAAGCGCCGGTCGCCCCAAGATCGGCCCCATGACTTAAAAGGCGTTGCAGTGGCGAACGACGAAAGCATCTTACGCGAAGTAGACCAAAGTCTTGCGGAAGATGATCAAGCGCAATTTTTCCAGAAGAACGGCCCTCTCCTGATCGGCGGGGCCGCGGCGATCGTCGCGCTGGTGGCCGGCATGCAATTCTGGTCGGCGCAAAAGAACAGCGCTGCGGAAAAAAGCGCGATTGGCTTCGAAGAGGCGGTGCGCACGCTCGAAGAAGACCCGGAAGCGGGGCGGGCGGCGCTCGCGTCTTTTAAAGATGAGGCAAGCGCCGGATATGGGGTTCTGTCGGACATGCGGCGCGCAGCCTCGCTCGCTGGCGGCGGCGAACGGCTCGCCGCGCTTGAGATTTACCGCGCTATTTATGGCAACGGCGCTGCGCCGAAACGAATGAAACATTTGGCCCGCTTACGCGCGGCCTCGCTCGCGCTCGAAGACGGCCGCGATGCGGTTCTTTCTGACCTTGGCGATTTGCAAAATGATTCATCAGTAATCGGATTTTATGCGCGAGAGATTGCAGGCGTCGCCGCGCTGAATGTGGGCGACTACGAAACCGCCAAGGCGATTTTTGAGCGCGCCGCCGAAAGCACGGATGCGCCGCAGGCTGTACGCATCCGTGCGGAAGAATTGGCTGCGCTAGCAGCGTCTGGAAAAGCGGGCGTTAATATCACAAAAGATTTGCAGGCGAACGATCTCAGCAAGTCGCTTGAACGGACATCGCCGTCGCTCGACGCGATCGAGGGTTTCATTGGCGACGGCCATAGCGCCGATGATGGTCACGACCACGGCGTTACAAACCAGGACGCGCCGGTTCTTGAAGTGGCGGAGCCGCCCGCTTCTGACGCGCGCATGGAAGAGAATGTTGAAGGCGAAGAGGCGACGGCCGAGCCTGAACCAGAAGAGACCGCTGGGGCGAACGACAACCCGGAGCCGCAAGAGTAAACCATGATTAAAACCCGCACCACTGGCGACTGGCTGGTCCTTCTGGCCGGCTGCGTCCTTCTTTCCGCTTGTTCTTCAAATCCGGTTCTGGACCGGGTGACCGGGATATTTGACGGCGACGGCGATGAAGAAAAAGCCAAGGCCGAAAAAGAAGAGGACGACGAGCGCATTTCTATTCTCGCCCTTGATGAGACCGTCGAAGCCGATCCGCGTTTCGCTGGTGTTCTGATCGATGTGCCGCCGTCATACCGCAACGTCTCCTGGCCGCAGCCTGGCGGCGAAGCTGATCACACGCTCCATCATCTTAGCGCGGAAGTCAGTCTGGAAGAAATCTGGAAGACGGATATCGACGCGGAATCTTCGCGCCGGGCGCGCCTCACATCGCCGCCGGTCGCCGCCGACGGCAATATCTACGTGATCGACGCCGAAGCGCGCGTCTCCGCGATCGACATGGAAAGCGGCGATCGTCTATGGCGCACTGAGCTTGCGCCGGAGTTGAAAGAAAAATTCCGTATACGCGAAATACTCAACAGATCGTCGCCCTCCGAGATTGGGTTCGGCGGCGGCGTCGCTTACGATGGCGGACGCCTATTCATCACCTCCGGCTTCGGTTTCGCCGCTGCGCTCAACGCTGAGACTGGCGAGGAATTATGGCGGGTGGAAACGGATGCGCCCGTGCGCACAGCGCCGACCGCCTATCGCGGCGCAGTCTATTTTGTCACGAACACGAACCAGCTCTTCGCGCTGTCGCAAGCCGATGGATCGCAGGAATGGTCATTTCAGTCCTTTGAAGAGGCGGCGCGTATCCTTTCGTCGGCGAGCCCGGCCGCCGCAGGCGATCTTGTTGTAGCCCCGTTTTCTTCTGGTGAATTGATCGCGTTCTTGTCGGACTCCGGCCGTTCCGTTTGGAATGACACGCTCGTGCGCAATACGCGGCTGACGGCGCTTTCAACGCTTAATGATATCGCGGGTGCGCCGGTGATCGACCGCGGTCTTGTGTATGTCGTTTCTCACGCAGGCCGGCTGGCGGCCATCGATATCAGGACCGGCAACCGCGCCTGGGAGGCGCCGATCGCGAGCCTTCAAATGCCATGGGTCGCTGGCGATTATATCTATATCGTTTCCGTGGACGCCGAGCTCGTCTGCATCGCCCGCAATGACGGCGCCGTCGTGTGGGTGGAGCAGCTCACTCGCTATAAGAATGAGAAGAAACGCAAGGGCCGCATCACCTGGGCGGGCCCTGTGCTCGTCGGGGATCATCTGGTGCTTAACTCGTCGGACGGCGAGGTCATCAAGGTGGCGCCTCAAAGCGGCGCGGTTCTCGACCGGCGGAAAATCAGCGACGGCTCGGTCGTCTCGCCGATTGTTGCGGATGAGAAAATCTTTGTACTGACGGAAAAAGGCAAGCTCTACGCTTTGAAGTAGGGTTCTTGAAGGCGGGCCGCCCATGCCGTTGAAAATCGCGATCGTCGGACGGCCGAATGTAGGCAAGTCGACGCTGTTCAACAGGCTGGTGGGCAAGCGCCTTGCGCTCGTTGACGACACGCCAGGCGTCACGCGCGACCGCCGCGAAGGCGAGGCGAAGCTCGGAGATCATATCGCGATCTTGATCGACACGCCGGGCCTCGAAGAGGCGCCGGAGCGGTTGCTTGAAGGGCGGATGCGTCAACAAACCGATCGCGCCGTCGAAGAGGCTGATCTCTGTTTATTCGTTTACGACGCTCGTGCCGGGCTCACGCCTTTGGACGAGTCGTTCGCGAGCCTCTTGCGGGCGGCCGACAAGCCCGTTCTCTTGCTCGCGAACAAAGCCGAAGGCGCCAAGGGCGCAGAGGGCGTCTATGATGCGTATGGTCTCGGCATGGGCGAGCCAATCGCGATTTCGGCCGAACACGGCGAGGGCATGGCCGATCTCTTCATTGCGCTTGAGCCCCATCTGGAAGCGGCCGCAGACCTCGATGTTCAACCGGATGCGGAAGAAGAGGGGTGGGACGATCCCCTAAAGCCTTTGCGTCTTGCGATCGTCGGGCGTCCGAACGCTGGTAAGTCGACTCTGATCAACCGCATGATCGGCGAAGATCGCCTGCTTACGGGGCCGGAAGCGGGGATAACGCGCGATTCAATTTCCGTCGAATGGCGCTGGCAAGGGCCAGAGCGGGAATGGCCGGTGAAGCTCTTCGACACCGCCGGCATGCGGAAGAAATCTCGCGTGCAGTCGAAGCTTGAAAAGCTCTCCGTTGCGGACTCGTTGCGGGCGATCCAGTTCGCCGAGGTCGTGACATTGCTGATCGATGCGGAAAGTCCCTTTGAAAAACAGGATTTGCAAATCGCCGACCTCGTCATTCGCGAGGGCCGGGCGCTTGTGATCGCCGTAAACAAATGGGATTTGATCGAGGATAAAGACGCCGCAGCGCGCGACTTGCGCGAAAAGGCGTCGCGGCTTTTGCCGCAAGCGCCGGGTGTGCCGCTTGTCTTTTTCTCCGCTCTTACGGGCCGGAATATCGACCGGCTGATGCCGGCGGTGACGTCGGTTTATGTGGATTGGAACGCCAGAGTAAAAACGCCCGACCTCAATACTTGGCTGCGCGATGCGACCGAACGCCATCCGCCGCCGGCTGTTTCAGGCCAGCGCATAAAATTGCGGTATATCGCGCAGACGAAGACGCGGCCGCCGACTTTTGTGGCGCAATGTACGCGTGCGGACGATGTGCCGGCGTCCTATAAGCGGTATTTGGTTAATTCGATCCGGGAGGCTTTCGATATTCCGGCTGTTCCGATCCGGCTTATCTTGAAAAAACCGGACAATCCTTACGCGAAATCGGATGATCGCCGTTAATCTTGATCCGTCATCGAAACCGCTTACGTGAAGGGGCGCAGGGAGGCGAATTCATGAATTCAACGGTAAAGAACGGCGCCGCGGTTGTTGTCATGTTATTGGTGATCGGCGCTGGTGTTCTCTGGTATTCCGCTAGCCGAACCCACGTTTTTCGATTCTCTGAGGGCGCAATCGAGCGGGTCCTTCAGGAGCGAGCGCCGGTGACGCGATCCTATATGCGCGTCTTCGACGTCACGGTTGAAAAGCCGCGTGTAGACCTGGTGGAGGAAAGTGACCGCGTTGCAGCTGGCGTTGACGTGGCGCTTAATATCAAGATCGGTGATTTTGCGGCGCCGATCTATGGCGCGGTCGATCTTTCAGGGGCTATTGATTACCGTGCGGATGAAGCGGCCTTTTATTTAACAGACCCTGAGATTGAAGCGCTCAAGATACAGGGCATTCCAGAGCGGTATTCCGATCGCGCACACGGCGTCATCAAATTGGCGATCAAGGAGTTCTACGAAGAGCGCCCGCTTTACGCGCTCACTGGAGAGGAAACACCGAAACGCGCCGCGCGATTATTGCTGCGCGATGTGGTCGTGAAGGACGAGCATCTGGTGATTACGCTCGGTCTTGATCAGTCATAAGCGGCGCGTTAGTCGCGCACCATCACGCCTTCGAGCACCGTTTGGCCGTTCTGTCGGATTTCAACGGCGTCCCCCTCATTGACGAACGGCACCGGGTGTCCATGGCGGGTGTCGAGAAATTCGTCCGCACGCCCATTTTTAAGGCTAACGGCGCCGACCATGGCCCCATTGACGTAAATGTCTGCGGAAACGCCCGCCGCGCCGCGCACCTCTATTTCAAGGCAACGCGCGCCTGAGGAATAGGCTGCGAATTCGATTTCGCCATACCCGGTGAACCCGTCGACCCCGCGCAGCTTCGCTTCCAGGTCCGCTGTTTTCACAGAAAACAGCCGCGTCAGAACATTCAGCACGATTATCCCCTCGATGCCCCTTCTTATGCGAAGAGACTATCATAATGGAGACAAATCGTTAAGAAACGCCGATTGCTGAGGGGCCGACAGCGCTTAGCGCCGCCGCGTCTCCTCATTAATCTTCTAGATACGGCCCTTCAGGCTCATGGTAGGCGAGCCGGCGGTCCAGATATTCCTCCGCCATGGTCAAAAACTCGTCCATATGCTCTTCGAAGAAATGATCGGCGCCGGGCAAAACGCTGAATTCAATCTTGCGTCCCTTCTGGGTGCGTGTCCGCTCCACCATGCCTTTGGTCTCTTCCGGCGGACAGATTTTGTCGTGCTCGCCATGGATGACGATTCCGGAAGAAGGGCAGGGCGCCAGAAACGAAAAGTCATAAAGATTTGCTGCGGCGGACGCGGAGATAAAGCCCGCGATTTCCGGGCGGCGCATCAGGAGTTGCATTGAAATCCAGGAGCCGAATGAGAATCCCGCGACCCAGGCGAACGGCGCGTTGGGGTTCATCGACTGCAGGTAGTCGAGCGCCGTCGCAGCGTCGGCGAGCTCGCCCTGTCCCTGATCATATTCGCCCTGGCTGCGCCCGATGCCGCGGAAATTAAAACGCAAAACAGAAAATCCTTTGCGCGCGAAGAGATTATAGAGCTCGTAACAGGCGCGGTTGTTCATGGTGCCGCCAAATAGCGGGTGCGGGTGAAGGATTAGCGCCACCGGCGGATTGTCGTCGCGGCCTTTTTGATAGCGCCCTTCAAGGCGGCCTTCCGGTCCGGCGAAAATTACTTCAGGCATGAAAGTGTCCTTTTGTTTCTTGGCGGCGATGGAAGCCAGAGTGTCGCACTAGGAAAAGTGCGCCAATTGGCACCAGTAACCGCAAAATCATGTGATTTTTGGCGTTCTGATTGTTGACTGTTTTAGTGGGATTTCTTAAGTCCACCGTCAAGACGTCATTGCTGGCGCGGGCTATAGCACAGATGCGGCGCGTGTCGCCATAAAAGCGTCGATCTGCAGCAAATCCGCAACAGGCGAACGAACGGATCAAGACCCGATGAAACTGACGACGAAAGGCCGGTATGCTGTTTCCGCGATGGCGGATTTGGCGGCGTTCGCGGACGGCGCGCCGGTGGCCTTGTCGGAAATCGCGCTCCGTCAGGGCATTTCGCTTTCCTATCTGGAACAGCTCTTCGCCAAGCTCCGGCGGGCCGGTCTGGTGGAGAGCGTGCGCGGCGTCGCTGGCGGCTACGCGCTGGCGCGCGGGCCAGACGCGATCCGGGTTAGCGACATTGTCAGCGCAGTGGACGAAGAGATCAAAACAACCGCCTGCGCCCCCGGCGCGGCAAAGGGTTGCCAGGGTACGTCGGCGCGCTGCCTCACCCACGATCTATGGGATGAGCTTGGCCGCCAGATCGAAATTTTCCTCAATGCCGCAAGCCTGGAAGATGTGGTCGAGCGGCGCATTCTCGGCATGGCGTCGGTGAACGCACCCGCGCGTGAAGGCGCGCAACCCCATCTACGCAAAGATACGAATTCGGTGAACCGGCGGCCCGTGGAGGCGGCGGAATGATTCGCCATTATCTCGACCATAACGCAACAGCGCCTGCGCGCCCTGAAGTGATTGACGCGGTCGCACGCGCCATGGCGGCGACGGGTAATGCATCATCCGTGCACGCTGAAGGCCGCGCCGCGCATGCGCTTGTGGAAGAGGGGCGCGAGGCGGTGCGACGGCTGGTGAACGCGCCGGTCAACGGCGTTATCTTCACGAGCGGCGGCACGGAAAGCATCCACTATGCCATAAACGGCGTGAAGAACCTGCAACGCCTTTTTGTAAGCGCAATTGAACATCCTGCAGTGATTGCGACAGCGGAGGCGACGGGCCTCCCCGTTGAAACGATTCCCGTGCGATTGAGCGGCGTCGCTGATCTTGATTGGTTGCTAGATCGTCTGGCCGACTACGACCTTGAGCGCGACGGCGCGTTTCTTGTTTGCTTAATGCTCGCCAATAACGAAACGGGCGTGATCCAACCGGCGGCGGAGGCTGCGAAAATTACCCATGAGGCGGGCGGTCTGATCTTTGTCGACGCCGCGCAAGCGGTCGGAAAAGTTCCCGTTAATTTCGTGATGCTCGGCGCTGATATGATGAGCCTCACCGGTCACAAATTCGGCGGACCGCTCGGCGTCGGCGCGTTGATCGTTGTTCCGAATTTGCCGCTTGCACCGGTAATGCGCGGCGGCGGACACGAAATGAACCGGCGCGCAGGCACGTCGAACGCGCCCGCCATCGCGGGGCTTGGCGTAGCATGCGATCTCGCCGCGGGCTTTGCGCGGGCTGATGAGATCGCGCGCCTTCGCGATCAGATTGAAACCGCTGTCGCCGCAGCGGGCGCCCATGTCTGGGGCGCGGACGCTGAGCGCCTTCCGGGTACGGTATGTTTCTCCGCCCCCCGATTTTCAGCGGAAACGCAGCTTATGTCGATGGATCTCGCGGGCGTCGCTGTCTCATCGGGCTCGGCCTGTTCCTCCGGCAAGGTAAAGGCGAGCCACGTACTCGCGGCGATGGGCGCAGATGAGGCGCAAGCGATGAGCGCCCTGCGCGTGTCGCTCGGGTGGAATTCAAGCCAGGAAAATGCAGACGCGTTTATCGCCGCGTGGTGTGCGGCTTACGAACGCGTGAAAGCGAGGGCGGCGTAATGACTGTATACTTTGTCGGGCAAGTGAAGATCAAAAACCGCGAAGCGTACGACCGCTACGCCAACGCCTTCATGGGTGTTTTCGAAAAATTTAAGGGAACAATGCTCGCTGCAGATTTTGACGCGAAGATGCTCGGCGGGGAATGGGATAAAGACCGTCTGGTGATTATGTCGTTTCCCACTAAAGCAGACCTTATGGAATGGATCACCTCGCCGGAGTACCAGAAAATTGGGATTGACCGCGATGAAGGCGCCGATGTGATCGGCGTTATGGCGCAGGGAATTGAGAGCACATGAGCCAGGTAAAAGAATCCATCGATCAGGCCACAGTTGAAACGGCCAAGTCGCTCGAAACCTATAAATATGGGTTCACGACCGATATCGAAACCGAGAAGGCGCCCAAGGGACTGAACGAAGATATCGTTCGGTACATCTCCGCCAAAAAGGAAGAGCCCCAGTGGATGCTCGACTATCGGCTGGAAGCGTTCGCGCGCTGGCAAAAGATGGAAGAGCCCACCTGGGCGATGGTCGATTATCCCGAGATCGATTATCAGGACGCCTATTATTACGCCGCGCCGAAGGCTGGCTCCAAATATGAGTCCATCGACGACGTGCCGGAAGAAATCCTCAAGGATTTTGAAAAGCTCGGTATCCCCCTGCGGGAGGCTGAAGTCTTGCTTGGCGTTAAAGGCGCGGGACAAAGCCCCGGCGAAGCCCGCACGCAGGGTGATGCGCCGAAAGTCGCCGTGGACGCCGTCTTCGACAGTGTTTCTGTCGCAACCACGTTTCAGGAAGAGCTAAAGAAAGCCGGCGTGATCTTCATGTCGATTTCAGAGGCGATCCGCGAGCATCCGGATCTCGTCAAAAAATATCTCGGCACGGTGGTCCCCACATCGGATAATTTCTTCGCGACGCTTAATTCAGCGGTGTTTTCCGACGGCACATTCGTCTACGTGCCCGAGGGCGTGCGGTGCCCAATGGAGCTGTCTACGTACTTCCGTATAAACGAGGCGAACACCGGGCAATTCGAACGTACGCTGATTGTCGCGGCGCCTGGCTCGTATGTTTCCTACCTTGAAGGCTGCACCGCGCCCATGCGCGATGAAAACCAATTGCACGCGGCAGTGGTGGAACTCGTCGTCGAGGATAACGCCGAGGTCAAATATTCAACCGTTCAAAACTGGTATCCGGGCGACAAAGACGGCAAGGGCGGCATCTATAATTTCGTGACAAAGCGCGCCGACTGCCGCGGCGTAAATTCCAAAGTTTCCTGGACGCAAGTTGAGACAGGCTCCGCCGTTACGTGGAAATATCCCTCTTGCGTTCTGAAGGGCGATAACTCGCAGGGCGAGTTTTATTCGATCGCGATCACCAACAATCACCAGCAAGCCGACACCGGCACCAAGATGATCCATCTCGGCAAGAATACGCGGTCGCGGATCATCTCAAAGGGCATCTCGGCGGGCAAATCGAATTCCACCTATCGCGGCCTCGTCTCCGTGCACCGTAAGGCGGACAATGTGCGCAATTTCACGCAATGCGACTCCCTGTTGATCGGCGGTGATTGCGGCGCGCATACCGTGCCCTACGTGGAAACGAAGAATCCGTCCGCCGTCCTGGAGCACGAAGCGACGACCTCGCGCCTGTCGGAAGATCAGCTTTTCTATTGCCAGCAGCGTGGTCTATCTGAGGAGGAGGCGGTCGCGCTCCTCGTCAATGGTTTCTGTAAGGAAGTTCTGCAGGAATTGCCGATGGAGTTCGCAGTAGAGGCGCAAAAGCTTGTAAGCGTCAGCCTTGAGGGGAGCGTCGGATAGTGAAATTTCTTCTGGCGGTGTGGAGTGGATTCGCGGTGCTTATCACTAGCGCCTACGCGCAGCCTGCGCCATTCTCCCCTGTCATTGAGGCGAACGGTGTTCTCTATATCGCGGGACACCTAGGGCGTGATCCTGAAACGCGCGAACTCGCTGGAGAGATCAAAGCTGAGACAAAGCAGACGCTAGAGAATATCGGGGCGACGTTGGCGAGCGTGGATGCGACCCATGCGAACATTGTTCGCTGTCAGGTATTTCTCGCTGATATCGATGATTTCTCGGCCATGAATGAGGTCTACAGAACATTCTTTCCCGTAAATCCTCCTGCACGCACAACGGTCGCCGTGAAGGGCCTTGCGCTTGACGCGCGCATTGAAATTGAGTGCACCGCCGTGCGCGGCCACGGGGAGGGGTAAATGGAAAAAGATCCAAGATCAGCGTTGGAGAAGATGACGCGGATTACAATATTGGCGGCGCTTGTAACGGCGGCCATTTTGGGCGTCGCGGCCCTTTCCGGTTGCGCCACCGAATACGCTCCGACTGCCTACAAGGCTTGCCCGGACGGTCAGGAGCGCGTGCGCATCGGGCCGCGCGGAAAACCGGCGAAATATGTTTGCCGGGATAAAGTTGACGATTGAACGAGAGTAAGAAGTCAGATGTTGAAAATTGACAATCTACACGCCGGCGTCGACGGCGCCGAAATTCTTAAAGGCTTGAGCCTCAATGTGCCGGCGGGCGAAGTGCACGCGATTATGGGGCCGAACGGCTCAGGCAAGTCGACGCTGTCGCATACAATCGCCGGACGCGATGATTATGAAGTGACCGAAGGCGCGGTGACGCTCGACGGGAGCGACCTTCTCGAGCTCGATCCTAATGAGCGAGCCGCCCAAGGCGTTTTCCTGTCGTTCCAACACCCGATGGAAATTCCGGGCGTCGCCACCATGAACTTCATTCGGACCGCGCTGAATGCACAACGCGGGGCGCGCGGCGAAGATGAAGTATCGGCGGCGGATTTTCTGAAGCTCATTCGCGAGAAGGCGAAGCTTGTGGGGCTGACGGACGCAAAGTTGAAACGGCCTTTCAATGTGGGATTTTCAGGCGGTGAGAAAAAACGCATGGAAATGCTGCAAATGGCGATATTCGAGCCGCGCTTTTGTATCATGGATGAAACCGATTCCGGACTCGATATCGACGCGCTGAAAATGGTCGGTGACGTGGTCAACGCGCTGCGTGGACGCGATCGAGGTTTCCTGGTGATCACGCATTATCAGCGGCTTCTCGATTATATCAAACCTGATCGCGTGCATGTTTTGGCTGACGGCAAAATAGTGAAGTCTGGCGGGCCTGAGCTTGCCGCGGAACTTGAAAGCTCCGGCTACGATCAATTTATTGAGGCGGCGTAAGGTAGCGTAACGTGTCACGGTCTCTTCTCATCAATCCCACCGCGCTCGAAGCGGGTCTTGAAGCCGAATTTGTGGCGCGCATCCGCGCAAGCGATGAACAGCGCGGCGCCTTTATGAAGTTTGTGGAAACAGGTTTGCCGCATCGGCGGATGGAAGGCTGGCGATGGTCAGATTTCCGCGCCGCCGCGCGCGACGCATCGCCTGGCGCGAACGCTGCGCCAAATCCGTTCGACGGCGTTGAAGCGATCACTGTGCGCCTGACGGACAGCGGCTGGGAATTTTCGGAAGGAACAGACGGTCTCTCGCTTTCTACGGCGAAGAGTGCGCCGCCGAGCGGGCCGATCGCTGATCACCCTATCGTGGCGCTCAACGCGGCGTTTAGCGACCAGCGTTTGCGGCTCGAAATTGAAAAAGGCGTTGTTATTCAGGCGCCGATCCTGATCCTTGATGAGCGCGGCGCGACATCGTCGTTTGCGCAAGTAGAGATCGCCGTCGGTCCAGGCGCGCGCGTCACGGTGTTGCATGCGCTCACCGGCCCGGCGTCGTTTCGCGCCGCGACGCTCGATTTCAAGATTGAGGCTGGCGCGGCTGCGCAATATTTCATTCTGTCGCCGCGCAGCGAGGGCGTTTCTCACCTCACCGCGCACGCGACGCTTGGTGAAAAGGCGGCCTTTAAGGCTGTGGGACTTTCAACGGGCGGGCGCCTTGCACGTATTGAAGTTCACGTGACGTATGACGGTCCCGACGCTGAGGCGGTGATCAACTCCGCGGCGCTTCTCGCCGATGAGACCCATGCGGACTTTACGACGCTGGTCCGTCACAATGCGCCCGGATGCGTCACACGTCAGATTCATAAAGGCGTCGCGCGGGACAAAGGCCGGGCCGTCTTTCAGGGAAAATTTCACGTCAATCGCATCGCGCAAAAGACGGATGCGCAAATGACGGCGAATGCGCTTTTACTATCTGATAACGCTGAGGCCAACCATAAGCCGGAGCTTGAAATATACGCGGACGATGTGGAATGCGCCCATGGGTCTACAGCTGGGTCGCTTGACGACGAAGCGTTGTTCTATATGCGCCAACGCGGCCTCAGCGATGAAGCGGCGCGCGCGCTGCTGATTGAGGCGTTCGTGGGCGAGGTGTTCGACGCCATTGACGACGTTCATCTTGCTTCCGTTTTCCGGCGCGCCGTGAGCGCATGGTTGGAGGTCGCTCAATGACACTAGACGTCACAGCCATTCGTGAAGAATTCCCGATCCTCGCCCGCGAGGTACATGGCAAACCGCTCGTCTATCTGGATAACGCCGCCTCCGCTCAAAAGCCCCGCGCTGTGATCGACGCGATGACCCATGTCATGGAACACAGCTACGCCAATGTGCATCGCGGCCTGCACGCGCTCTCCAACGAAGCGACGACGGCTTTTGAAGAGGCGCGCAAAATCACCGCGCGGTTTATGAATGCGGAGTCGGACGAGGAGATTATCTTTACCGGCGGCGGTACGGATGCGTTTAATCTCGTTTCCTATGCGCTCGGCGCGGAGGAAATCGGCGAGGGCGACGAAATTATTCTCTCTCTGATGGAGCATCATTCTAATATCGTGCCTTGGCACCTGCTGCGCGAACGCAAAGGCGCCGTGTTGAAATGGCTCGACGTTACGGATGACGGCGAAATCGATCTTGCATCCTATGAAGGCTTATTCAGTGATCGCACGAAACTTGTCGCTGTGAGCCACATGTCGAACGTGCTTGGCGCATTGACGCCGGCGAAGGAACTGGCGCGGATCGCCCACGCCCATGGCGCCAAAATTTTATTCGATGGCTGCCAGGCCAGCGTCCACGGCTCTATTGACGTGCAGGCGATCGACGCGGACTTTTATGTGATGACCGGCCACAAACTATACGGGCCGTCCGGCATCGGCGTTCTTTATGGAAAAAAAGCGCTGCTTGATGCGATGCCGCCTTATCGCGGCGGCGGTGAAATGATCGACATCGTCACCACCGACGCGGTCACCTACAATGAAGCGCCGCACCGGTTTGAGGCGGGGACGCCGGCAATTATCGAGGCGATTGGCCTTGGTGCTGCGCTCCAGTGGATGGAGAAAAAAGGTGTGGGCGCCATTGCGGCTCACGAGGCCGCGCTCGCCGACCATGCGATGGAAGAACTCCGTAAGCTGAATTTTGTCACGCTTTACGGTCAGGCCGCCGGAAAAGCGCCGATCATTTGTTTTGGCGTCGATGGCGCGCATCCGCACGATGTGTCGTCAATCCTTGACCGGACCGGCGTCGCTGTACGCGCTGGCCACCATTGCGCGCAGCCCTTAATGAAGCGTCTCGGCGTCACGGCGACTTCGCGCGCGTCCTTCGCCGCCTATAATACCCACGATGAGGTTGAAGCCCTTGTTGCAGGGCTCCACAAAACCCATGAGATGTTGAGCTAACCCATGACTGAAGAAGTACGCGATATTATCGACCTGAACCCGGACGCCGAGCCGGAGACGCCGCAAGCGGAAACCTCGGGCGCCGACACGATCCCCGAGGAAGAGCTTCAGCGGATTACGGCCGATATTATTCGCGCCCTCAAAACGGTTTATGACCCGGAAATCCCGGTTGATATTTACGAATTGGGCCTCATCTATAAAGTAGATTTGGACGATGACCGCCTCTTGACTGTGGACATGACGCTCACGGCGCCGGGCTGTCCAGTGGCCGGCGAGATGCCCGGCTGGGTTGAAGGCGCAGTGCGCGGCGTCGATGGCGTCGAAGACGTCAAAGTGAACATGACGTTTGAACCGCCCTGGACGCCGGAGAAAATGTCCGATGAGGCGAAACTGGAATTAGGCTGGATGTGACGATGGCCCGACCGAGACCAAAAGCGGTGACCCTGACGGATGCGGCGGCGGCGCGCATGAAAGAGATCATGGATGCGGCCGAGGAAGATTTCATCGGCGTAACGATCGGCGTGAAAAACGGCGGCTGCGCGGGCATGGAATACACGATGGACTATGCGACGGAGCAGGGCCCTCTCGACGAAGTGGTTGAGGACAATGGCGTCAAAATCCTGATCGACCCCAAGGCGATCCTCTTTTTGTTAGGCTCAGAGATCGACTTCGTCACCGAGAAGCTGTCTCAGCGGTTCGTGTTCAACAATCCGAACCAGACGGACGCTTGCGGCTGCGGCGAAAGCGTGACGATTGTTCCGGCGGCGCTTGAGGCCTAGTGCCTGTCTCGGCGTCATATTCCGACTATATCAAAGACCTCCTGTCGCCGTTCGGCCAGATCGCTATCCGAAAAATGTTCGGCGGCGGCGGCGTTTATTGCGACGACCTCTTCTTCGCGATAATCGGCGACGATGATCTCTGGCTCAAAGTTGATGACGTGACGCGGGCCCAGTTCGAGGCGCAAGGGTTGGAGCCCTTCGTCTTTGAAATGAAAGACGGCCGCACGGGAACAATGTCTTATTACGGCGCGCCCGAAGAGATTTACGATGACCATGACGCCTTGAAAGGATGGGTGACGCTCGCGCTCGATGCAGCGAGCCGGGCGGCGAAAGCGAAGCCGAAAAAGAAAAAGCCAGCGAAGAAGCCCGCGAAAAAGAAAGCGGCGAAAAAATCGAAAATGTCTTAAATCGCCGATCGCGCGGCCGCGCGAATCTCTCCACAAGTTTGGTGCAACGCAGCAAAGGCGGGTTCCGTGGCCTACGTCATCACCATTGCGCAGCGCAAAGGCGGCGCCGGCAAGACAACGCTTGCTTGCCAGCTGGCGGCGGCGTTGGCCGCCAAGCAAATTCGGGTGGCGGGCGCCGACCTGGATGAGCAGCAGAGTTTCGCCTTATGGGCGCATGTGCGCGCGGCCAATCGCGACGCTGATCCCTTTTTCGCCGGCGTCTTCGAAAAGCGCATCGGTTTATCAAGCGCCGTTCGGCGGTCGCGCGGGTTAGCGGACGTCTTGATCGTCGACACGCCTCCGACGGCGGATTTCGACGTGCGGCGCGCCATCGGCGCCGCTAATCTCGTGATGGCGCCGATGCAACTTTCGCCGATTGATCTGGCGGCCTCGTTGCCCACTGCGGAAGCCATCGGCGCGGCGGGTAAGAGCGCGCTCTTTGTGGTCAACCGCGCACCGGCGAAGTCGCGCATTGCGGCGGAAATCCGTGCCCAGATTGATAAGTATCGCTTGCCCGTCGCGCGCACGGAGCTTGGCAATCGCACCGCCTACGCCGAAACCATGGGCACAGGCGCCGGGGTTGTGGAAGTTGCGCCGCGCAGCGCCGCCGCCGCCGAAATTCGCGCTCTTACCGCTGAACTCTTCGCCATCGCCGGCCAATTTCGTAAAGCGGCCTAGCCGCAGAATGGCTCAAATCATCAAATCCAAATCGCAGCTTGCGCTGCGGCTCCAGCACTTATTAACACTCATTCTCAATCGCAGAGAAAAAGCGAGAATGAGAATGGATTGCGGAAATAATCCTTGTACTGAAGCCAAATTGGAATAGTTTCACGTCACGTTTTTTGATGGAGAGATATGTGAAAGGCGACAAGAAAGTCATTGAATATTTGAACAAGGCGTTGAAGCTGGAGCTGACGACGGTCAACCAGTATTTCCTCCATGCGCGCATGTTCAAGGATTGGGGATTCAAACGTCTCGGAAAGATCGAATATGAAGAATCGATCGACGAGATGAAACACGCCGATGAACTAATTGAGCGTATCCTCTTTCTGGAAGGTTTGCCGAACCTGCAAGATCTCGACAAGCTATATATCGGCGAAACCGTCAAAGAATGCCTTGAATGCGACCTCAAGGCCGAGCTGCGCGCGCACCCGCTCTATATTGAGGCGATTGAGTATTTTGAATCTGTGAAAGACTATGTGAGCCGCGAAATTCTCGTTAAGATTTTGCAATCGGAGGAAGATCATATCGATCATCTGGAGACAGAGCTCGGTCTGATCGATAAGATTGGCGAAGGACGTTATATGCAGTCGCAAATCAAGGAAGGGGACGATTGATTATGACTGAGCCGCTTGATTCGATCCGTCGCGCTGTTTTCGTTTTGTTGGCGTTGTTCCTGGCCGCCGCCTGCACGAATGGCGGCACGGATACGGTCACGGCGCCGGTTTCTGAGGATGCACAAGAAGGCGCGCCGATCGCTGGCGGTGATGATATCGGCGAGACTGGCGGCATGTGCGGCGGGATTGCTGGATTTCAATGTACGTCAGACGCGGACTATTGCCATATGGAGCCCGGCGAATGCGTGCGGGTGGCGGATGCCGCCGGCGTTTGTAGGGTCAAGCCGCAAGCGTGCACGCGCGACTACCGCCCGGTTTGCGGTTGTGACGGCCAGACTTATTCAAACGCCTGCTCAGCCGCGGCGGCCGGAGTCAGCGTCGCCAGTGAAGGCGTTTGCGCCGACGAGTAGTCGTTGTCGGGCGGCGCATTATTGGCGCACCAGCAACAGAACCGGCCAGGTTTCGTGATCAAGCCGGTTTAGCAGCCTGAACCCGGCCTGCTCATAGGCCTCAAGAACGCCGCTCTCTTGTTCCGCCATAAGCCCAGCCAGCATGATGCGGCCGTTCTTACGCACATGGTCGGCCATGGACGGCGCAAATTCCTTTAATGGGCCGGCAAGAATGTTTGCGAACACAAAGTCAAAGGGTGCGGCGCGGTTAATTGCTTCATGGTCGAAGCCGTCGGCGACGACAGCGGTAATATGGTCGCTGGCCCCGTTTAAGCGCGCATTCTCGCGCGCAATGTCGATTGAGTCGGCGTCAATGTCCGTGGCCAGAATATCGCGATCCCAGAGTTTCGCCGCTGCGATCGCCAAAACGGCCGACCCGCACCCGAGGTCAAGGATTGATTTCGGCGCAAAGCCCCCAAACCGATCAAGGAGGGTCAGGCAACCGGCGGTGGTTGGGTGATGGCCCGTGCCGAAGGCCGCGTTGGCGTCGATCCTGATCGGGATAAGACCCTCGTCGTCTGGGAGTTTGTCGGCGTCGTGCGCGCCGTACAAGACGAAGCGGCCCGCCTCGACAACGCCGAGACCTTCCAGCGCATGGGCGACCCAGTCCTTATCGGGCACTTCGTCAACAACCCCTGGCGCGAGATTGCTGAGCGCCGGGTCGAAAGCCGCCATGGCGCCTGTGAGCGCAATCATATCCGGCGCATCTTCAAAATAGACCTCAACAGACCATGTTGACGCATCGTCATCCGCCGTTGCGTCATGCTTTTGCAACCCGACGGTGCGCGCCGTCTCTTCAATCTCGGTGAAAAAGGTCATCGCGGCGTCCATCGCCGCGCGCGGTCCGGTCCAGATAGCTTTGTAGAGCATGGGCGCCTTTATGATTTTGCGGCCTCAAGAAATGTATCGATGACTTTTTTCGGTCCTGAATGCTCAAAGTCAACGGTCAGCTTTTGTCCCTCGGAAGCCGTCACCCGTCCGTAGCCGAACTTTTGATGGAAGACGCGCGCGCCGACGGCGAACATCGCCTTTCCGGGCGCGCTCACCGACACTGATCGCGCCCGGCCCTCGATCATCGGGGGTTCCGTTGACGGACGCCGCGCGGCGTTGCGCGCGCGGCTCCAGCCCGGATTGTCGTAATAGGCGTCTTCTTTCAGTTTCGCGCCGCTGAATTGCGAGTGAGACGCGAGGGTGTTCGCCGCATTACCGTAAAGGCCAGGTTCGGACATCACCTCCACATGCTCTTCCGGCAACTCGTCGATGAAGCGTGAGGGAATCGCTGTTTGCCAGCGTCCGTAGATCTGCCGGTTCGCTGCGAACGAAATGCGACAGCTTTCTTCGGCGCGCGTGACGCCCACATAAGCGAGGCGGCGTTCCTCTTCAAGCGCGGCGGTTCCTTTTTCATCAAGCGCGCGCTGCGACGGGAAGATCCCTTCCTCCCACCCGGCGAGAAAGACCACGGGAAATTCAAGGCCTTTCGCCGCGTGCAAGGTCATCAGCCATACCTGTCCGTCAGCGGAGGCTTCGTTATGCTCCGCGACGAGCGCCACATGGTCGAGATAAGCTTCCAGCGTGTCATATTCGGAAACGGCCTGAACAATCTCTTTCAGATTGTCCAGTTTCGATCCGGCCTTCGGCGACTTTGAGTTTTTCCAGAAGTCGATATAGCCGGATTCCTCAAGGATCAGTTCGGTTAAATCCCGCGGCGAGAAATTCTTCGCCTCAACCGCCCAGCGATCGACCATTTCGAGGAATTTCTTTAACGCATTACGCCCAACGCCTGGCAAATCGTCCGTCTCAAGAAGGAGGCGGCTCGCGGCCATCAGTGGAATATTCTGCGCGCGTGCAAAGGCGTGAATGCGCTGCATGGTCTGGCCGCCGAGCTTGCGCGCCGGTTTATTGGCGATGCGGTCAAAGGCGAGATCATCGTCCTGGCTGCGGACAAGCCGGAGATAAGACAAGGCGTCGCGCGTCTCTTCGCGCTCATAAAAGCGCGGGCCGCCTACCACGCGATAGGGCAGGCCAAGCGTATTAAACCGGTCTTCAAAAGCCCGCATCTGAAAAGATGCGCGCACAAGAACCGCCATCTGCGAAAGCCTGCGGCCCTTTGATTGCTCCGCTTCAATATCATCGCCAATAAGACGCGCTTCTTCGTCCCCGTCCCAGACGCCGCGAACCTTTACCAATTCGCCGCCGTCCTGTTCAGTCCACAGGGTTTTGCCAAGTCGGTCTTCATTGGCGGCGATTAATCCGGACGCCGCCGCCAGGATCGCTGGCGTCGAGCGATAATTCTGTTCCAGTCGGATAACCTTCGCGCCCGGGAAATCTTTTTCAAAGCGCAGAATGTTCTCGACTTCCGCCCCGCGCCAGCCATAAATTGACTGATCATCGTCGCCCACGCAGCAAATATTTTTGTTCTTCTGAGCGAGCAGCCGCAACCACAAATACTGCGCGACATTCGTATCCTGATATTCGTCCACGAGCATGTAACGGAAGCGGTTCTGATATTCCTCCAGAATATCGGGATGATTCTGGAAGATCGTCAGATTGTGGATGAGGAGGTCGCCAAAGTCGGCGGCGTTCAGCGTCGTCAGGCGCGCTTGATAAGCCGCGTAGAGATCGATCGCCTTGCCGTCGGCAAAATGATAAGCCTCATTTGCCGGAACTTTGTCAGGCGTCAGTCCGCGATTTTTCCAGCCGTCGATCATTGATGCGAGGCCGCGTCCAGTCCACCGTTTCTCGTCGATTTCGGCGGCGACGATCACCTGTTTGGCGAGACGAACCTGATCGTCGGCATCAAGGATGGTGAAGCTTGATTTGAGGCCCACCAACTCCGCGTGCCGCCGCAGGATATGCGCGCCCACCGAGTGGAACGTGCCGAGCCATTGCATGCCTTCGACGGAGGCGCCCACGAGAGTGCTGATCCGCTCCTTCATCTCGCGCGCCGCTTTGTTGGTGAAGGTCACCGCCAGGATTTGCCAGGGTTGGGCTTTGCGGGTGAAAAGGAGATGGGCAAGCCGGGTTGTGAGCGCACGGGTCTTACCCGTGCCAGCGCCGGCCAACATCAGGACCGGTCCTTCCGTCGCAAGGACCGCTTCTTTCTGGGCGTCGTTCAGCCCCTCAAGATAAGGCGGCGCCTCGTTTTCAGCCCGTGCGCCCGGGGAAATCTGCGCCATTGCGCGCTCGGAAAGGGATAATTTAGGATTCATGCGTGAAATGTAGCCGAACGAGAACGATTCTGGAACATTGGAAGAATTTGGAAATCAAACCGTTTTGTTTCCCGGCGTAGCGTGATCTGCTTGGAATCAGCTTAAGTTAGCAAAAAATCAAAGGAGCGTAGCATGGCAGGAAAATTCGAACTCTATCAGGACAAGGCCGGCGAATACCGGTTTCGCCTAAAGGCCGGTAATGGCGAAAATATCCTCGCCAGCGAAGGGTACAAGGCGAAGAAAAGCGCAGAAAACGGGATCGCGTCGGTGAAGAAAAACGCATCAGACGAGGGCCGTTTCGCCATAAAGGAACAATCGAACGGTAAGCCCTATTTCGTCCTGAAAGCCGGGAACCATGAAGTCATCGGCAAATCGCAGGCCTATGAGTCCGAAGACGGCTGCAAGAACGGCATTCAGAGCGTCATGAAAAATGCGCCCGACGCAGCGATCGACGATCAAACGTCGTAAAGAAGACTTCTCGTCCTAAAGAAAAATTGCACCGCTTGCGGTGCAATTTTTTTTAACTGCCGATCGGAACTTCAGTTGCGAGCGGCGCTTCATTTCCTGTGCAAGACTCTTCGATGAAAGCCACATCGTCCAGTAGGAAACGGACAACTTTGCCTTTCTCCTTCGGGTCAAGGCTGCGCATGGAAACGTCAACTCGCTGCGCCTTTTGACCTAAGAAGTAGGCGCCGGCCATGTGCCGCCAGCGGAAGGTGTCTTTTGTCCACGTGAATTTGGCTTTGGCGGCGTCGAGCTTTTGTTCGTTAGCGTCATATCCCTGGAGCGTCACCTCAAAGACTTCGCCTTCTTTGCCGCCCGTCGGATAGATGGCCATAGCGGCGACGCAGACGGGTTCGGCGAACCGAATACGGAGAGGGCGGCTGAAATCATCCTGATAAACCGCCGCATACTGACCGCTCGGCGCGCGCAGGTATGTGCACTGAGAATTATATTGAAAGTATCGTTGGCCTTCGCAAATCTGGCGGTTGAGGCCGCGGCTGAATGTGACGCCGAATTTGTCCTCATATTCTTTGCGAATGACATCATTATGGCCACCGGGCGGGGCTTCGAAAGTGACGACCTGATAGGGCGGATCGAACGCCGCTTCCGCCGCGTCTCCGATTTTTGAGACGGCGCGGGTGTTTGTCGCCGGGTTGGTGTCGCCGTCCGGATCCGGGCCGACGCCATTGCCGTAAGTAACCGGCGCATCTTCATGGTCGTGGGCGTCGCCGCCGTCTTGCTGTTCACCGGCGTCCACGTCGTGCGGCGCCGAGCCATGCGGTCCAGGATGCGCGAAGGCCGGGCTCGTCAAGCATGCGGCCAAAAAGAATACGGATGTCAGATGTCGAAGATGCGCCATATTATTCCCCACTTTATGGTAAATATACGCCGTTCACGGGAGCAGGGCAAACCGCGTTAACCTCGCCGAAAAGTGCTTGTCGTGCGGCCGCTTTTCCTTGCGTCTCGCCGCGCATTCGCTAGAACGCCCCTTGGAAACCGCCGAAAACTTCTTATATGCATTTTGAGCATAAGGGTCGGCGCGAAGCTGTAGTGTCCGCTGTTTGACCCGCCTGGAGGCCATCCCCATGAACCTGACCATGTTGAAGGCGAAGATTCACGGCGCGACTTTGACCATGACCGATCTTCATTATGAGGGATCGATCGCTATCGATGAGGATATTCTCGATTCGGCGGGCATTCTGCCTCACGAACAAGTGGCGATCTGGAATGTGACGAATGGCGCGCGGCTGACCACATACGCGTTGCCGGCTGAACGGGGGTCGCGCGAGTTTATGCTCAACGGCGCCGCTGCGCGGTTGGCTTCTGTCGGGGATCGCGTGATCATAGCAGCTTATGCGCAATTGCCGGCGGAAGAAGCCCGCAACTACAAACCAACCGTCCTTCTTATGGGCGACGGAAATTCAATCGACCGCGTAATTTGATCCGGCTGCGGTTGACCGCGCCGACGGCTTTCGGGCTATTGTCGTTCGAAGCTGTCGGGACGGGGCGCATGTTGAATATTTCCAGAATACTTTCACTTATCGGTTTTAGCCTGTTGGCGGCGTGTGTCGCCACTGAGGCCCCGCCGCTTGCCCTTAAAGAGGATGCGCGCGTCGCCGTTGAAATGAACGCCGCAGGCGCGACCGCTGCTGATCGCATCGCGACGGATCTTGCTTATCTTGCCGATGACGCGCGTGCCGGACGCGAGGCGGGTACGGAGGGATACGAAGAAGCCGCGCGATATGTGGCGGCGCGCTTCGACGCACTGGGCTTGGAAGCCGCGGGCGATAGGGGCGGTTGGTTTCAATCCGTGACGTTGCGGTCCGTGAAATGCGATCCCGACGCCGCATCGTTCGTCGTAACGCAGTCTGGCGGCGCCGCGCAGACGCTCGCCCATCTTGAAGATTATGTGATTGGCCGGTCCATGGCCGAACGAGAATTTTCTGTCGAAGCGCCGATTGTCTTCGTGCGCCACGGCCTCGTCGCCCCTGAAGTCGGGTTAAACGACTATGCGGGCGTGGACGCCAGGGGCAAGATTGTCATCGTCTATAGCGGCGCGCCAGATTTGTTCGATAGCGAAAAGCGCGCTTTCTATCAGTCAACGGATAATAAGATAAAGACCGCAGCGGCGAATGGGGCTGTTGGATTCATTACCCTGCCGAGTGAATCTTTTCTCAAGCGTTTCACGTGGGATCGATTGACAAAGAGCATCGAGCGCGAAGCGATGACCTGGGTTCACCCTGACGGGGTCGGTGAAGTATCCGCTGCATCGATCAAGGCGACGGCGACGCTGAGCCCGGAAGGCGCCGAAAAATTATTTGCGAACACCAGCACAGGCTTCGCGGAAATTCGCGCGATTATGGAGGACAAAGAGCGCGCAGGCGATCTCGCCGCTTTCGACTTGGGCAAATCCGTCGCCCTGAAGGGCGCGTCGGCCTTTGAAGAAAAGAAAAGCTCTAATGTGGCGGGGCTTATTCAGGGGTCTGACAAAAGCCTTGATGATGAAATCATCGTTCTCACAGGTCACCTTGATCATGTGGGCGTCTATGAACCGCGCAAGGGCGGCGACGATTTCATTCATAACGGCGCCATGGATAACGCCATGGGCATCTCGACTATGCTCGAAGTGGCGCGATCGTTTCAGTCAGGGGTGGCGCCCAAACGATCAATTCTCTTCCTCGCAGTGACCGCGGAAGAAAAGGGGCTTTTGGGGGCGGATTATTTCGTCAATTATCCAACCGTCGATGAAGACATCGTGGCGAACGTCAATCTGGATATGCCGCTGACGCTCTTCCCGTTTTCCGACGTCATCGCCTTCGGTGCGGAGCGCTCGACGCTCGGCGGCCTGGTGAAAGAAGCGGCGGGATCGATGAATATCGGTGTCACGCCTGATCCGATCCCTGAGCAGGGGATTTTCACCCGTTCCGATCATTATCGCTTCGTTGAAAAAGGCGTGCCCTCGGTTTTTCTGATCGTCGGGTTCGGCGCTGGCGGCGAAGAGATTTTTTCAAACTTCATGAAAGAGCATTATCATCAGCCCTCTGATGATTTGGCGTTGCCAATCGATTACGCGTCTGCGGCGCGCTTTGCGGAACTGAATTATCGGATCGCGCGAAGCATCGCCGACGCGCCGGCGGCGCCCTCATGGATTGCGGGCGACTTCTTCGCGACGCAATTCGCCGGCGAGTAATCAGCGAATTTCGTAAATCAACGTGACAGAGGCGCTAAGCGAAAGTTCGCCGCGTTCCAGCGGAACGCTCGCGCTCGCCACATCGGCTTCCATCCGAAACGCTGGGGCCGGAGGCCGCGCGCCCGCCGTCAGGTCCTGAATTTTCAGGATCGGTCCGAGATCGACGTTTGCGGCGTCAGCGAGCAACGCAGCTTTCGCCCGAGCCTTCTTCACCGCCTCGACGCGTGCTTCGTCCATCATCGTTTGCGGCTCAGCAAATCCGAACTGCATGCCGTTCAACCGATTAGCGCCGGCGCTGACGACGCTGTCCAAGACTTCACCGGCTTTGTCGAGGTCCCTTAGAATGACGCGCAGATTATTATTGGCCACATAGCCAGTGACGCGCGGATTAGACCGGTTTTGTCCGTAGTCATATTGAGCGTTCAACGACAGCGACGCCGTTTGCAGGTCTTTACCCTCAACGCCGAACGTTTTCAGCGTTTTAATCGTCTTTGCGATTTGCGCGCTGTTTTGCCGGATTGCTTCACCCGGTGTCTGGCCCCGCGTCTCAACGCCGATTGTGATGGTGGCGATGTCGGGCGCGCCGCTCGCTTCGCCGGATCCGGTGACGACAAGCGTTCGGGCGTCCGCCTCGTTTTGCGCCGTGGCGCCCGTTGGGGCCGAACACGCGATGAGCGCTAAACAGACGAATGAAATGGATATTTGTCGGCGCATTTTTAGCTCCTTTGTTATTGCCTCCGCGCAGCTCGTTGTTACGCCGGCTCCAGCCGAACAACAATTTCCGCAACCCCGCCTCGGCGCCTTCTCTCCCGGCGACAATGCTGGTATAGCACCTTTCCGCGCAAACCGCGCCGGGCCTGTAGCTCAGTTGGTTAGAGCTGGCGGCTCATAACCGCTAGGTCGGGGGTTCGAGTCCCTCCGGGCCCACCATTCTCATTTGGTTCGCCAGCGGAGAGCTTCGGACGCATTTTCAATCCGCAGGTTTTCGAGTCGAATTGCTGTAAGTTCGAAATTCTGGCGGAGAGAGAGGGATTCGAACCCTCGGTACAGTTGCCTGCACAACGGTTTTCGAGACCGCCCCGTTCAACCACTCCGGCACCTCTCCGAGAGCGCAGGTCTTAGCGTCGCGTCGTGAAAGTTTCAAGCTGGTACGGGCGTGGGCGAGAAGAGTGGTTGAATAAATGTAAGAACAGCGCTTTCGCGCTGGTCAACCACCCCGGCGCCTCTCCGAGAGCGGAGGTCTTCGCGACGCTAGAGCCAAATTTCAAGCGGCGCCATATCGCGCTTCACTCGTCTGAAAGCTGCGTCCAGCTGCTCACGTTGAAGGCTCCGCGTTCATTTTCGACTTCCACTAAAAACAGGGCGCCGCTCTCAATGAGGTCTACGAACTGTTGCGGACCTGCATTCAGGTAACGGGTCGTCACCGTTTGGTCGGCCGGCTTGTAGCTCAAGGTCAGGTTGGCCCGATCGACCGAGAGGCGCAGTGCGTTGGGCTCGCTCTCGCGTAACCCCCGGTCGATGAAGGTGCAAACGCCCGCCGGCGGTTCGCCTTCACGGATGGAAAAGCGGCGCCGTCCCTTATTGAATTGGACGATGATCTCGAACGATGTCCGGAGCTCGCCAATCGGAACGCCCGCCACGCGACCGGGCGGATCGTGGCGCGTATCCACAAAGAATGTGATTTCCATATTACCGCCGCCGCGGCACGCCATGGAGTGGGTGCGCGCCTCGGCCGTCTTGGTTCCCAGACTTAAAAATGCGCTGACGGTGAGCGCTGCGGCCACGACATGTCGCATTAGATCCCCCCTTAGAATAGTGCGGCGAGGATGGCATAGGGTCGGGCCGGCGTAAATTCGCTGGTTTGGGGGTCAATTCCCTTGACGGGAGCGGTTCGACGGGCTACCTCACGCCGCTCATATCACAACCGGGCGGCAGAAACCGGGGCGAAAAAGGACCTTTAGAGCGCGGAAGACGCGCCAGGAGTCGATTATGTATGCGGTCGTAAAGACTGGCGGCAAGCAATACCGCGTCGCCAAAGACGATATTCTCAGAATTGAACGTCTGCCAGGCGACGAGGGCGACACTATTACATTGTCCGATGTTTTGATCGTCGGCGAAGGCGATGACGTTACGGTCGGATCGCCGTTGGTGGACGGCGCGAGCGTTGCGGCGGAAATCGTCCGCCAGATGCGCGACAAGAAAGTGGTTATCTTCAAAAAGCGCCGGCGTCAGAATTATCGCCGCAAAAAGGGCCACCGCCAGCATCTGACGGAAGTGAAAGTGACGGACATCCTGACCGGCGGCGCCAAGCCGAAAGCGGCGGCGAAAAAAGCTGCGCCAGCGAAGGAAAAAGCCCCGGCGGCTGAGGCGCCAGCGGGCGGCGACGATCTTAAGAAACTCTCCGGCGTCGGACCGGCGCTGGAAGCGAAGCTGCACGATCTCGGCGTGACGACGTTCGCGCAGATTGCAGCGTGGGGCCCTGAAGAAATCGCGGATTTTGACGACAAATTGTCTTTCAAAGGCCGGATCGAGCGTGATAACTGGGTTGAGCAGGCCAAAGAGCTGGCCAAAGGCGAATAGGAGTTAAGTCATGGCGCATAAAAAAGCAGGCGGTTCATCCCGCAATGGACGCGATTCCGCCGGACGCCGCCTTGGCGTGAAGAAATTCGGCGACGAAGTCGTCGTGCCCGGCAACATTATTGTTCGCCAGCGGGGAACAAAGTTTCACCCCGGCGCGAACGTGGGCATGGGCAAAGATCACACTCTGTTCGCGCTGACCGGCGGCCGCGTTAAATTCGCCGCCAAGAAAGACAAGCGTCAATATGTGTCGGTCGTCGCCGACGCTTAACGCGGTCTCACAACCTATGTGAGAAAGAGGGCGTTGACGCCCTCTTTTTTATAGAAGGCGGTCCATTGAGACCGGCCCACGCCGACAACCATGACGGAAGTTCGGCGCCGCCAATTCGCTGATTTTATTACAATTCGGCCAGCTAACAGCAATTTATACTCTTTTCACGCCGCCACTGGTTGGAATCGATCAAGTATTCTATTGTGAAGCCGGACGTGAGGGATGGCGCGCGCTTCGGCGTTGGCGCCAACCATGCTTGAGGCCTTTGGGGTCGACGTTTGTCGATGGGCCGTTTGGCAGGGTATGGAGTACTGCGTATGGCAGTGACGCAAGACAATAGCCTTGAGGCGCCGCAGGAGCGAAAGCCTGCTGATATTATTGATCTCGACGCCGCCCGCAACGAGGCGGCGCGCGCGGAAACGGTTGGCCAGACCCTTGCGAAAGCACGCGCGGAGGCGGGGCTCGACCTGTCGGAAGTCGTTCTGGCGACGAAAATTAAGCAGGTCCATCTGGAAGCGATCGAGGCTTCGGATATGGAGGCGCTCCCGGCGGTTCCGTTTACGTCGGGGTTCATTAAGGTTTACGCGACTCATTTGGGCCTTGACGCGCCCGCTTTGGTCAATCGCTTCAAAGATGAGGTGGCGGAACGCGATCGCCCGACAGAGGCGCCGGCGAGTCCGGCTGCGGCGCCGTCGCTTGGCGTCACCGGCGAAACCAAGCTGGCCTCGCTTCTGGGCGTCGGCGCGATCGGATTGTTTGCGTTGTGGATGCTTTTCCAGGTCTTCAAAGGGCCCGGCGACGACACGTCGCTCGCCTCGGCCGAGGACGCGCCGCCGTCCGTGATCGTCACCGATGCGCCGTCGCCTTCGCCGCAATTGTCCGTACCCGAACCTTCTGCGTCATCAGAACCGTCCGTGTCCGACATCGCGGTCGCTGGCGAGGGCGCCGCCGAGGAAAGCGGCGCGGCGGAACCAGCGGCGGATGCCGCCGTAGCGGAAGATTTCTTCGACGTCTTTGATCCGGACGCACCCGCTCCGGCGCAGGTCGCCGACGCGTTACCCCTAATAGAAGCGGGCGCGCTTGACCGCACGCTGGCCGCGCCGACCTTGAAGCAAGAGATCCTTCCACCCGTTGAAGAGACCGTTGCAGCTGCTGAAACTGATGCTCCGGCGATTGCCGAGCCTGTCGCTCCCGCCACAGAGGACGCTGCCACCGAAACGACGGCTGCGACCGTAACCGCATCTGTAAATGATGCCGTCGCGACCCCAGCGCCGGAGGCGGAGCCGCCTGCAACGGAATTTGATATCGCCGATATTGTTGATCAGCCTGAACCGGCGCAAAACGATCCCGCTGCCGATAGCGCCGTTGAGGCCGCTGCTGCTGATGAGCCGGTCGAACTGGCTGTTGTGATCCCCGCGGAGATCGTTGAGCCGGTTGCGACGGAGACGACAATCGACGATCTTAATCGGGGGCAGTTCGCGGCAGTCGCGCAAAATAGTGATCCGACGACTGAGCAGATTGCTCCTGCGGCTGGGGCGGCCGCTGAAAGCGCGCCAATCGCTCTGACGCCAGAACCGACTGCAGAGCCGACCTCGTTCGCCGGCGACGCGTCTCCGGTGGCGGACGCTGTCGAGCTGGCGCAAGCGCCGCAAATCTCGGACGCTGTTGAACAAAGCGCCGCAATTGTTCCGGAAACAGCAGGGGCGGCAAATGCTTTGCCGCGGGCGGCCTCGGAATCCCAATTCACTGAAGCGGTCGAAGAAGCCGCCCCTGTTGTTGCTGAGCTTAGCGTTGAGACAACTGAGAGTTTGCTGGAGCCAGGCGTCGCCGGTCGCGCCGATCCGGATGAGACGCCAGCAACGGCAAGCGACTTATTCGCTGATGAGTCAACGGAACCGGGGCCGGCGACTGCAGCGCCAGCATCCACGCCCGTCACCGAGGCCGCGCCGGAACCAGTAGTTGTTAAAGCGAAAGTTACCCGCCGCGCGAGCCTCGAATATCCATCGCGATGCGGGCGCCAGGCCGGTGATCTTGAATCTGTGACCGTTATATTCGATGTCCTGCCGGAAGGGCGCACGGCGAATATCGGCATTAAGAGCACCACGAATGATTGCTTCAATCAGGCCGCAATGACCAGCGTCCGGCGCATGCGGTTTTCCGCCTCCACGGTCGACGGCGTTCCGCAGATTGAAACAGGCCGATTGGCTACGTTGAATTTTCCGAAATAGACAATTTTGTTTACTGTTATACAGCGCGTAATCTTTGCGCCATTTGATCCGCGCAGAAAATAGATAGTAATCAACGCCAGTATGTGTTCGGATAATTCCTGAAAGAATTAAATGAACAAGAATATTAGGGCGGCGACGTGCTAAAGAGGTCTTGGTTCGGGGGCGAGCCCAAAAGAATTGGTGTTTCGGGACATCGCCACCGCGTCGGCGCGGACTGGGACTGGACGCGCGAGGCCCTTATCGATTTCTTTCTTTCTGCGCCGCACGCCGTTGGCCTTTCTTCGCTGGCGGCCGGCGCCGATCAGATTTTCGCTGAAGTCGCGCTCGCTTACGGCGCCGGTCACATTGCGGTTGTTCCTGGCGCCGGCGGGTATGCCGAGACATTCGACGGCGACGAATTGCGCAAATATGAAATACTCCGCCAGCGGTCAAAAAGGATTATTCGTATCGGCGATGAACCGACATCGGCGAATTTTCGCAAAGCCGGTGAACGCGTCGTCCGCGAAGCTGATTTGATGATCTTTGTGTGGGACGGCGGCCCGGCGCAGGGCGAGGGCGGCACCGCCGATATCGTCGCCTATGCGAAGGAACGCAAGCGATCAGCGATTTGGCTCAATCCGATAACGCGTGAAGAAACCCGTCTTTAGAACGCCGAAGTTGCGCGTAGCGCTTAACGCCGTCTGCCGCGCGACCGTCCGCGCGTGGGCGCGTGAAACGCCGGATCTTTCCGGGCGACCCATTTGATGAACGCGGCGATGTCAGGGTGCCCCTTTAGCGTATCGATCGTATTGTAGAGACGGGCGAGTTCCGTTTCCGTGGCGTGGGCGTGGATTGTCTTGTGACAAATCTCGTGTAGCCGAACGGTCGGGCCGCCTTTGCCGCCTTTCAATTTTGGGATCAGGTGATGGACGCTTTGCTTCGCATGGGGAGGAATAGGCCGTTCGCACAACGGGCAAACAGGATCATCCTCAGTAGCGACCATCCGACGTCGCTTACGCCGCCGACTGTGCGGGCTTTGAGTCTGCCTTGATCATGTCGGCGGCTTTTTCAGCGATCATGATCGTCGGCGCATTGGTGTTGCCGGAGACCAGATTCGGCATGACGGAGGCGTCGATTACGCGCAAACCATCGAGCCCATTAACACGCAGCGCAGTATCCACGACAGCGTCTTCGTCGGTTCCCATGCGGCAGGTGCCCACGGGATGATAAATTGTGTCGGCGCGATTTCTGATGTCTTCGATTAACGCCGCCTCATCTGCGCCTTCCGGCAAATAGAGGCGATCGCCGATGACGCCCTTGAACGCCGGAGCGGCGAAAATTCGATGAACGATATGAGCGCCTTTGACGGTACGCACCAGATCGTCGGGGTCGTCGAAATAATTCGGGTCAATTTGGGGCGGCGCGCTCGGGTCGCCGGACGCAAGCCTTACTTCGCCGCGCGACTTCGGCCGCAAAACGCAGACATGACAGGAAAGGCCGCCGCCCAGATGGCGCTTGCGGCCGTGATCGTCCACAAGTCCGGGCACGAAGTGAAGCTGAATGTCAGGCTCATCAAGCGCGGGGTCTGTTTTCAGGAAGCCGCCGGCCTCTGCGAGATTTGAGGTGAGAAGGCCTTCGCCGCGGGCGCGGAAATCGCGCAAGGCCGGGAATAATTTCACAGCGGCGGACAAGGTGAAGCCAACTGAGTCCTTCGACGGCGTTCGGTGCAGGACGCAATAATCCACATGGTCCTGCAAATTTTTGCCAACGCCGCGCCGGTCGGCGACGGGCGCAATGCCGAGCTTGTGCAATTGATCTGCAGGGCCGACGCCCGAGAGCAAAAGAAGTTGCGGCGACTGGAAGGCGCCTGCTGAAAGGATGACTTCGCGATTGGCGTTTATCGTGGTTTTGGTTTTGTCGAGGATGACATCGACGCCGGTGGCGCGCCGCTCGGTGAAATTAATGCGCGTGGCGTGAGCCTCTGACAAGACGGTGACGTTTGGGCGCGACCGCGTCGGCTCAAGATAGCCGCGCGCGGTGGAACAGCGCCGGCCGTCTTTTTGCGTCACTTGATAATAACCGACGCCTTCCTGGCGGACGCCGTTAAAGTCATCATTGCTGGGCAGTTGCAATTCTTCGGCGGCGTTCAGGAAAATATCCGATAACGGATTTTTAAAGCGAAGATCGGCGACATTGAGCGGGCCCCCTTCGTTATGAAAGGCGTCGGTCCCGCGTTCCTGATGTTCCGCTTTTTTGAAATAGGGCAGAACGTCGTCATACGCCCAGCCGGGCGCGCCCGCCGCGGCCCATCCGTCATAGTCGGCCTTCGAGCCGCGAATATAGATCATCGCGTTGATGGAGCTGGAGCCGCCGAGAACTTTTCCGCGCGGCTGGAATCCTTTGCGGTTTTTGAGATGCTTTTGCGGGGCGGTGTCGAAATTCCAGCTTACCGGCGATTTGTCGCCAAAAAACGCAAAGCCCATGGGCGTGTGAATGCGCGGGTCTTTGTCTGGTCCGCCTGCTTCAAGCAGGCACACGCTTACCGAAGGGTCTTCGCTCAAACGGTTGGCGAGCACGCATCCCGCCGATCCTGCGCCGACAATGACGTAATCGAATGTTCGGTCCATTACATAATTTTCCGAACAAGATTGATGATCTTATCGGTTTTTTCGGTATAAGGAGGATGAAACAACGTGGAGTTGGTGAACCGGCTCTGGTAATAGACGGGCTTCAGATGGGAAAAAGTGTCGAACCCTGCGTCGCCATGATAGGCGCCGATGCCGCTCTTGCCGACGCCGCCGAAGGGCAGGTGTTCCTGCGCCACATGCCACAGCGCGTCGTTCACCGTGACGCCGCCGGAGACGGTGCGCTGCAGAACGTCGTCGCGCGCGTCATTGTCGTCGCCGTACCAATAAAGCGCCAGCGGCCGGTCCCCGGCGTTCACATGGGCGATCACGTCTTCGTGCGATCCGACGCCAAGGATTGGTAAAATCGGACCGAATATTTCCTCTTTCATGATCCCAGTGTCCGCAGGCGGATCGACCACCAGCGTGACAGGCAATTTGCGTTGCGGGTGCAGGGCGTTTGACGATCCGACCTCCACGATGCGGGCGCCTGCGTCGCGGGCCTCTTCCACGAGCCCTTTCAGCCGATCGAAATGGCGATCGGAGACGATAGACGTGTAATCGGTTGTGGTGTCGATTTCGGGATAGAGATTGCGCGCACCCGCCGCGATGGCGTCCACGGTGTCGTCGAGGCGGTCTTTCATGGTTAGCACATAATCCGGCGCGACGCATGTTTGTCCCGCGTTAAAGGCCTTGCCTTGCGCGATGGACTGGCCGGCTTTCGCAAGGTCTGCGCTGATGTCGACGATGGCGGGCGATTTCCCGCCCAGCTCAAGCGTCACCGGCGTCAGATTATTCGCGGCGGCCTGCGCAACGATGCGGCCCACAGGCGTCGAGCCGGTGAACAGCAAATGATCGAAGGGCGTTTCGCTGAACGCTTTGCCCACATCGACGCCGCCATTGATCACCGCAAGAACGGAGTCATCGAATGCGGGCGCAAGAATTTCTTTTAAAAGGGCGCTCGATATGGGCGTTAATTCGCTCGGCTTGATAATCACGCGGTTGCCGGCGGCGAGGGCTGCGGACGCTGGCGACAAGGCGAGCTGCACTGGATAATTCCAGGGCGCGATAATGCCGACGACGCCGAGCGGTTGCGGCTCGAGACGGCTCTTTGACGGCGCCATATGCAGCGGCGTTTTCACGTGACGCGGGCGCATCCATTTGCCGAGGCTTTTCTTAGCGAGCTTTGCGGCGGCGATGCTGATAACGATTTCCGACATCAGCGTCTCGACGCGGGCGCGATTGCCGAAATCGGCGTTCACCGCCTCAATGATTTTCTGTTCATTCTGCTCAAGCACACGAATAAGGGCGTCGAGCCGTTCAGCGCGCAACGCCTTATCCGGGAACGGGTCAGCGGCGTAGGCCGCCTTTTGAAGCCTGAAAATCCGCTTGAGTTCTTCGTCCTGTGATGGCGGCGTTTCGGTGGAAAGCGGGCGAGCCGTGTCTGGCGCCATGGGTCGGGCCTCCTCGATCAATTCTAACGCATTGATATCATCCCTTTTCCCACCGATGGTGTCCAGTAAATGGAACAGCGCGCCCCAATTTCGGCGTGATTGCGCTTTTAACTTGCGGAAAAATGGAGGGACATCATGTTTATCACCGTCTTGGCGACACTTGTGCGAGCCTCGATCTCGGAAGTGCCGGCGGAAACGCCTGTTGATCCGTCGCAATGGCGGTGTCGCAATCAGGTGGAGGTCTGGTGTTCGGCCGACGGCTGCGCGGCCAGCGAACCGGAGAATTTCACGCCGATGGACGTTAGCGCAGGCCGCGACGGCGCGCTTTCCGTTTGCGCCTACACGGGCTGTTGGGACGGCGCGGCCACGGTGACGGCGGTTCAGGGCCGAGCCCTGTGGACCGCCGACAGCGTCCGCTTTTCAACCAATCCCGACATGGTCCAGGCGGCGGTGACCCTCCTGATCAATGAAAAAGACGGCGTCGGGTTCGTAAAAGTGGGCGGGCTCGCGACGCCGCTTCTCTGTGAGCACGGCGGCGTCATCCAGGTGGACGCGGAGTAAGGCTTATTGCGTGAGCCCCCAACGCGCCGTACATGGGTAAAACCCTGAACGAGGAAAGCCCCATGCTCGCGATTCAATTCATCTTCAACTCGGTCATTCAGCTTTATATGGTGATCATTTTTGTAATGGTGATCATGAGCTGGCTGCTCTCGTTCAATGTCATCAATCGCGGCAATCAGCTTGTGGATGGCATTTGGCGCACCTGCATTTCGCTGACGGAGCCAGCCCTGGCCCCGATCCGGAATATGATGCCCAATCTTGGCGGGATTGATATTTCACCGATTATTTTGCTGATCGGCTTGCAAGCGCTGCAGATCTTCGCGAACGCCTACATTTTCGGGCCGCTTGTCCGTCAGGGTTTGTAGAGGTCGAAGAACCGAAGATCCAGACCATTATGGCGTCCCAATGACCGAAGCTTCCGTCGCCGTCATCCTGCCATGCTACAATGAAGAAGCCGCAATTGCGGATGTGGTCGCAGACTTCAAAAGCGCGCTGCCCGAGGCGGCTATCTACGTATTCGACAATGCGTCTACTGACGATACGGCCTCAGTAGCAGAAAGCGCAGGCGCCCTCGTCCGTACAGAGCCCAAAAGGGGAAAGGGCAACGCCGTTCGCCGCGCCTTCGCCGATGTGGACGCCGATATCTACGTGATGGCGGACGGTGACGGCACTTATGACGCCGCTTCTGCGCCCGAACTGATCAACGCCTTGCGCCGCCAATCGCTCGATATGGTCGTTGGCGTGCGCCGGACGCAGGCGCAAGCCGCCTACCGGCCCGGTCACGTATTGGGCAACCGCGTCTTCAGCGGCATGTTCCGTTATCTCTTCCGGTCTGAATTCACTGACATCTTAAGCGGCTATCGCGTCTTTTCGCGGCGTTTTGTGAAGAGCTTTCCATCAACGTCTAAAGGCTTTGAGATTGAACTCGAAATGTCGACCCATGCGGCGCTGTTGCGCCTGCCGACGGCGGAAATTCCGACAGACTATAGCGAGCGCGCCGAGGGCGGGGAGAGCAAACTCAACACCTATACGGACGGCCTCCGCATTTTGAGGCGCATGCTGAGTTTTCTGCGGCTCCATCGGCCCCGCTTCGTCTATGGCGTTCTGGCGATCATCGCGGCGCTCATTGCGATCATTCTGGCGACGCCGGTCGTGATGGAATACTTCAGAACAGGACTGGTTCCGCGCTATCCAACGCTGATTGTCGCCTCTGCGATCATGCTCGCCGCCTTTGTTCTGTTCGCGGTGGGGGTCATCCTGGACTCCCAAGCGCGGTACTTCTCTGAAACCAAACGGCTCGCCTATTTGCGGATCAAGCCGCCGCCAATTCAATCATGACGGTGGGGCGGGCGCTTAAGAAGCTTGGCGTCGCGGCGCTCCTCGCGCCGCTGCTGACCGCGCTGTTCGCCTTTACGCTGACGCTTGCGTTTTCTCTTCCGAACGCGCCGATTGCAGAGAATATTCTGGAGCGTCCGTCAGTATTGCTCGACCGGCGGGCCGACAATGGCCGGGTTATCGACGCCGATACTGAATGCATCGGCCTTAGCGTTGGTCTGTACGGGTCTGAGGCCGCGGCGCCGACGGCCTTTCAGCGGGCGGTTCACGCTGAAAGTCTCTATGGGTGCGGCGATTTTCTGAAATGGCTCGATGGCGAAGATCCGGCGGCTCATCGCGATTATTTCCGATACTGGCATGGCCATACGCTGGTCTCGCGGCTTTTGTTATCTGTTCTTCCGTATAATGATGTGCGCGGGCTTTTATTCACGCTTTCGGCGCTCCTGTTGGGCGCGCTCGTCTGGCGTCTCGGCGTGGATTTTTCAGCATTGACCGGGCTCTCATTTCTCCTGCCCTTTGTGGTCCTTAACGCCATGGGCTTCTGGGTCGTCGCGACGAAGGCTGTGACGTGGTTCCTGGCGATCGGGGCTGCGCTTTATTTGAGCCGCCGCCAAACGGGCGGCGAGCCGCCGGTTATTGTGTTTTTCCTGATCGGCGCGCTGACGGCTTTTTTTGATTTCCTGACCACGCCGGCGTTGATCTTTGCGCTGCCGATCCTGGTCTATTTTCTTTACGGGGGGCGGGCGCAAGCCGAGGGGCGTTGGCGATCATTATTGCTGCTCGGAGCGTTCTGGAGCGTCGGCTATCTCGGCCTTTGGGGCGCCAAGTTCGCGCTTGCGGCGGCGACGCTTGATCTGCCGGTTTGGCGCGACGTTGCTGAAGCGACCCTTTTTCGGTTGCGCGGCGCATCCGACCAGATCGACACGTTTCGGCCCGGCGCGGCGCTCTACAAGAATTTTGCAGCCCTCAAAACGCTGTGGGGCGCAGTAGCGGTTATCGTCTTTGTCATCGCGCCGCTTATAACGGCGAAACGGCGGTTAGCCTGGGCGTCGCTTTGGCGCGACGGGCGCATCTTTATCGCCATTGCGTTAATACCCATTATCTGGTTGGAGGCCTTATCCAATCACTCGCAGATTCATGCGGCGTTCACACACGTCAGCTTTGCGCCCGCTGCGATCCTCGCCTGTCTCATACTAACAGGACAATCGGCAATTCTTACGGGCGGCGCCGTTAAGGGCAGGGGTTCGGCAGCCGCGCATGGAGTGCGTTAACCGCTTTCTCGACGTCATCCGTCCAGGGGAAATCGAGCGACGCAAAAATCGTCTCCAATTGCGCCATGGTGCTCGCCCCAAAAATATTGGACGTGACGAAACTCCGGGTGGTGACGAACTGCATGGCGAGAATGGCCGGATCGACGCCAAGGTCGGCGGCGAATTTCACATAGCTGGCGATGGCCTGATCGGCGGACTGGGTTTCATACCGATCAAGACGGCCAAAAAGCTGGCCCCGCGAGCCTTTCGGTTTTTGGCCGCCGAGATATTTTCCGGTGAGCGCACCTTGCCCAATCGGTGAGTAGGCGAGGAGGCCCACTTGCTCCATGTGGGCGATCTCCGCCAGTCCGAGCTCAAAATTTCGGTTCACCAGATTATAGGCGTTCTGTATGGACTGGACCCGCGCCAAGCCATGCTGTTCCGACGCATGCACGTGACGCATAACGCCGTAGGGCGTCTCATTTGAGAGACCCACATGGCGGATCTTACCTTCCCTCTGCAGATCGCTCAGAACGCGCAGCGTTTCCTCAATGGCGATCGCATCGTCGGGATAGTGCCGATAACCCTTTAGCTCGGCGCCGAAGATCGGGACTTTTCGGTCCGGCCAATGGGTTTGGTATAGGTCGATATAGTCGGTCTGCAGATTTTTAAGACTGCGATCGACGGCGGTGCGAATTTGGTCGCGGGACAAGCGCGGCTGCTCGCCGTCGCGAATATAGGTGAGGGCGGATCGGCCGGTGATCTTGGTGGCGACGATTATTTTGTCGCGCAGACCGCGCGCCTTCACCCATCGGCCCACAATGCGTTCCGATTCGCCCTGGGTCTCGGGGCGCGGCGGGATCGTATAGAGTTCAGCCGTATCGAAAAAATTGACGCCGCGGTCGTAGCAAGCGTCCATCTGCCGGACGGCTTCTTCTTCTGTTGTTTTCTCGCCGTACATCATCGTGCCGAGGCACAGGACGGAAACGTCAAGATCGGTGCGGCCAAGGCGTCTTTTTTCCACGGGACCTTCCTTTATCGTTAAGGCGTTGTCCCTTGCCGAATTTTGACGGCCGGAGCAACGGGTTGATCCTGCGGCGCCGCGCCACCATATCTCGCATGTCCAGATGGAGCTGTATGCGTTGAAGAATTTGCGATCCTTGAAAACCGGGCTTTTAGCCGCCGCTTCCCTGACCGCGGCGACCAGCGCGGCGCATGCCGCAGATATCGCGCGAGGCGACGGGCCAGCTGCGCTCGCCGCGACCGAAATTGTGCATGTGGAAAAAGCGCCCGCCGCTGCTGTCGTTTCTGCGGATTCCGATCAGTCAAACATCCCCCACAAATGGCTCATCGCTGCCTTCGCGACCGGCGCTCTTGCCGGTCTGGTGCGCCTCTTCGGCGTGAAAAAGCTCGCCGACAAAATCGCTGCGGCGGCGCCGGCCATTACTGCGTCAGCGAAAGAAGCCGTCAAAGCGCCGCTGAAGGTTGCGAAATCCCTTGGCGGGGCGATCGCGACACCCTTCAAGTTCGCTTTGTTCTTTTCCGGCGCAAGCGCACTCGCCTTTGTGGGCCTTGGGCTCTTTCAGGTCGAATGGGCCGGCGGCCTGGTGATCGGCGCGGCGATGGTCGCGGCCGCCTGGCTAGGCGCGGAGAAAATCCGGCGGGCGGCGAAACCTGAAACGGTTAAGCCGACGGCTGACCGGCGCCCCTGATATTTCCTTGATCGCAAGCATGTGAAGTCCGCGCGGCTTTTCGCAGGGCGTGGCGGCCTTATCTGAAGGCGCATCGCAACTTTGGAGCGCCGTACGCTGGCGCGAACACGGAGATATCCATGGCTAGTTTTGAATTACACACCGTTGAGAACACGAACGGCGAACGCCGCAATACGCTCGAGGCGGTTCAGAAAAATTACGGCTTTGTGCCCAATCTGCTCGCCGGCCTTGCGGAAGCGCCGGCGACCGCGCGCGCCTATATGGCGCTCGGCGGTGAAGTGACGAAAACATCCTTCACGCCCACCGAACGCCATGTGGCTTGGTTCGCGGTCAATTTTTACCATGATTGCCACTACTGCATGCCGGCGCACACCGCGATTGCGAAGAGTGAGAATATCGCCGACGACGTGGTCGAGGCGGCCCGGCGGGGCGGCGGTTACGCCGATCCGAAACTGCAGGCGCTCCATGAGTTCGCAACCCAGCTCGTCGAAGATCGCGGCGCCGTTGACGTCTCCGCCGTCGAAGAGTTTTTGACGGCGGGTTACGCCAAACAGCACGTCCTGGAGCTGGTTCTGGTGATTGCGCATAAGACGATCTCCAACTACGCCAATCACCTCATGAAAACGCCGGTTGACGCGCCTTTCGCCGAATTCGCGTGGGAGAAAGCCGAGGCCGCGTGAAAGATTAATCTTTTATTAACCAATAAAATCAGGGCGTTATCAGATTTTATTCAGGTTTCGGCCTCAATTCGGCCAAATTCGCGATGCATATTTAGGGTTGTTATCGACGGGACAAAGCAAACGCCGTTGTCCCCCTCCCGACTGACGACTTGCAGACACACTCTATCTTGCATCCAACACCTGCCCCGCTCCCATCGAGCGGGGCTTTTTTTTATCCCCGTTACGTTGAATTCAGACGGCGCTTGTTGCGCATGGAAGGCGCATCAAGATAGACCGATGAGATGAGCGTCGCGCGTATTGCACCATCCATTCTGTCCGCTGATTTCGCCCGTCTCGGCGACGAGGTCGCGGCTATCGACGCCGCCGGGGCCGACTTCATCCATGTGGATGTGATGGACGGGCATTATGTGCCGAACCTGACCATCGGCCCGATGGTGGTGAAGGCGATCCGGCCAGTAACGCAAAAGCCGTTCGACGTGCATCTGATGATTTCGCCCGTGGACGCCTATATCGACGCATTCGTGGACGCGGGCGCAGATATCTTAACCGTGCACCCTGAAGCGGGACCGCATCTACATCGCACACTGCAACGAATTAAAGGGGCCGGCGTCAAGGCAGGCGTCGCGCTCAATCCGGGATCGCCGGCGTCGCTCGTGGAGCCTGTCCTCGATGAGGCGGACCTGATCCTGGTGATGAGCGTTAATCCGGGATTTGGCGGTCAGAGCTTTATTTCCTCGCAACTGAAAAAGATCGAGACGCTCCGGACCATGATCGATCGTTCAGGCCGCGACATTATGTTGGAAGTGGACGGCGGCGTGAATGCGCAAACCGCGCCGCAGGTGATTGCCGCCGGCGCCGATGTGCTGGTTGCGGGCTCGGCCGTTTTTAAGGGCGCGCCGAATGAGTACGCCGCTAATATTGATGCGTTGCGGGGGCGATGAATTGTGTCCGGCCCCTCTGCAAAAAAGCTGACTGACAGCCGCCCGCCGCGCGCGCGCATGATGAACCGCCTGCAGCGCGCCTGGGGCGAGAGCCCGTTCTATCAGGCGCAATTAAAGGGACCGGCGCCCGATCGCTTCTATTTCATGCCGGTTGATCCGCGTACGCCCGATGAGGCGGCGGCGAAAATGCTGGCCGCGGGAAAGCTCACGATCGGATCGCAGTCGATCGATTGCGAAGGCGAACTCGCCGACGTCTGGGACAGAGCGACCGCGCCTAGCGCCTTGCATGCGTTTCTTCAGGACTTCTCCTGGCTTCGACATATGACGGCGCTCGGCGATGGGGGCAAAGCGCCGGCGCGCGCGATCATGAAAGGGTGGCTTGATCGCTATGAAAAATGGTCGCCCGAGGCCTGGGCCCCGTATCATACGGCGGAACGTCTGACCCAATTATGCTGCCATGGCGGGCTTATTTTGCGCGGCGGTGACGCGCTATGGCGCAGCCGCGTCCTAACCTCCATGGCGCGGCAAACGCGACACCTCGTAAAGGCCTCTCATCGGGCGAACACCGGCTATGAACGATTGATGACGGCCATGGGGCTCACCATCGCCTCGCTTTGCCTTCCAGGGTGCGACGGTCCGGCTGAGCGCGGTCTGGAAATGCTGCGGCGTGAGTTACGGTTGCAGATGCGCCCTGACGGCGGTCATGTGAGCCGTAATCCGTCCCATCAGCTTAGCATTATCATCCGTCTGCAAATGGTGTTGAAGGCTTTGGATGCGCGGCGCTTGTCTGCCCCCGGATTTCTACGCCATGTGTCGGCGCGCGCAACGGCGTTTCTTCAGCTTTTTCGCAGTGGGGACGGCGGGCTCGCGGTTTTCAACGGCGGTTACGAAGATGACGGCCGCGCGCTGGTGACGGCGTTAAGCGGAGGTGATCGCGACGATACGCCGATCGGATTCGCGCGCCATAGCGGATTTCAACGGCTTGACGCCGGGCGGCTGACGCTGATCGCCGATACGGGCGCGGCCATGCGCGCTGGCGCGTCGAGCGATGCGCAACCTGAACATCGGTTTAAAGGCGGCGGTTCGTTTCATTTCTCTTCGGGGCGCGCACGGATGGTCTTGAATTGCGGCAGCGGCGCTCATCTGTCGGGGGACTGGGTGAAGGCGCTGCGCAAACCGGATGCGCATTCCTGTCTTACGTCCGATCTAAAAGCGGAAGAGGGCGTCATCCTGACCGGCGGCAGCGTCACCCATCGCCGCGGTGAGGATGCGCGGGGCCAGTTGCTGGAAATTGAACGTACCGTTGATGCGGAAGCGTTGCGTTATATTCGCCGGTTTTTTGTGGCCGCGCGCGGCGATGATCTGCGCGGCCAGGAACGGTTGAGCGGTCTCAGCAAAGCCTTTGCGCAAAGTCTCGTGGTCCGATTTCATCTGCACCCGGCGGTGCGCGCCTCGCGCGCGCGAGATGGAAAATCCGTAATTTTGGCGGCCCCGAACCACGAAGGATGGCGATTTCGGACCAATTGCAAACACTTAGATATTGAAAAAAGTATTTACTGCGGCGAGGGCGGCGCACCAAAGGCGACCGAGCAAATTGTTCTGCGCGCCGATGGGTTGGAACCGGCGCGCGACGGCGATATGGTCATCAAATGGGGGTTCCGGCGCGTTGACGCAGGATAGAGAACGAGAAGGGCGGCAGGCCGCATTAGTTGACTGATCTAACGGACGGGATTTAACGGGTGCGACTTTTTCGAAAACTGGCGGCGACATTAACGCCGCAAACGCCCTCAGCTCAAACGCCGCCTGTTGATCTCGCCACGTTGCTGCAGCGTCCCTCGCGAAAAATTGATCAGCGCGCCGCGCAAAGTCTTATCGCTGGTAAGCGCGTCTTGATCACTGGGGCTGGGGGCACAATCGGTTCGGAGCTGGTGCGCCAGGCGGCGGCGTTCGACCCCTCACGGCTCGCCCTGCTCGATAATGCAGAATTCAATCTCTACCAAATCGATCTTGAAATGCGCGAGGCGGGGCGAGGCGATCGTCTTTATACTGCGTTGACGGATGTGTGCCGGATGGAGCACTTATCCCGCGTGTTTGAAGAAGTAAGGCCGGATATCGTTTTGCACGCGGCCGCGTATAAACATGTGCCCATCGTTGAACAAAACCGGTGCGGCGGTGCGCTGACCAATGTTCTGGGCGCCAAAAACGTCTTCGATGCGGCGCTGACGGTCAAAGCGGAATCCGTAGTCTTTATTTCCACTGACAAAGCCGTGAACCCCACCAGCTTTATGGGCGCGACCAAACGGATCGCAGAACTTTACGCACAGGCGCTAGACGTTGCGCAGAACGACACGCGCTTCGTTACGGTCCGGTTCGGCAATGTCTTGGGGTCGACCGGCTCTGTGGCCCCGCTATTTGAGCGCCAGATCGCACAAGGGGGGCCCGTCACTGTGACGCACCCGGACATTTGCCGATACTTCATGACAACGCGCGAAGCGGTCCAACTGGTGCTTCAGGCTGCGAGCCTCGATAATGCGGCGAAAAGCGTCGTGACCCATGACGGACGCATCTTCGTGCTCGATATGGGTGAGCCTGTGCGCATTCTTGATCTGGCGAAACGGCTGATTGAGGCTCATGGGTTTAAGCCTGGCGAAGACATTAAAATTGAATTTTCCGGGTTGCGTCCTGGTGAAAAACTCTTTGAGGAAATGTTCCTTGATACGGAAAAGCTGATCAAAACCGGGGCGGACGGCGTCCTCCTCGCGTCGCCCGCCATGATCGACCTACCGATCCTGAACCCTCGCTTCTGCGATGTGATCGACAGCGCCGCGGACGGCGACCGGCAAGCGCTCGACGAGGCGGTGCATCATCTGGTGCCGGAATTCAATCCGACCGAAAGCGACGCCCGGACCGCCGACAATCGCTCCGCGATGCGCTGACCTTCGATCGCGATTGACCCGCCCGCGGAGTCTTCGTACTCGCTAGAGCGCAGGCCGCAATTCAGGAGCGCGATATGTCCAAGACCAGACCCGTCCGGCGGGCGCTACTTTCCGTTTCTGATAAGGACGGCATTGTCGACTTTGCGAAAAGTCTAGCCGCGAAAGGCGTGGCGCTCGTCTCCACAGGGGGCACCGCGCGCACCTTGCGCGAAGCAGGGCTAGACGTGTCCGACGTTTCCAGCCTGACGGATTTTCCGGAGATGATGGACGGCCGGGTTAAAACGCTACATCCGAATGTTCATGGCGGCCTTCTCGCCTTGCGTGATAATCGCGAACACGTCGCGGCGATGGAAACGCACGGCATCCTCCCCATCGATCTGCTTGTTGTGAATCTATATCCATTCGAAGCGACGCTGGCGGCCGGCGGCGATTATCAGACATGCGTTGAAAACATCGATATTGGCGGGCCGGCGATGATCCGTGCCGCGGCGAAAAACCATGACGGCGTCGCGGTGGTGACCGATCCCGGCGATTACGGCCGCATCATCGAAGAATTGGAAGAGGGCGGTCTTTTCTATGAAACGCGCCGGGCGTTGGCGGCGAAGGCTTATGCACGCACCGCCGCTTATGACAGCGCGATTGCAACATGGATGGCAGGCGAGGTTGGCGAGGCGTTTCCGGAGCGCTTCACGATGGCTGGCGCGCTTTCGCAAACGCTGCGGTACGGTGAAAACCCGCATCAAAAAGCGGCGTTCTATCGGACGAGCGACGCCAGACCCGGCGTCGCCACCGCCCGGCAAATTCAGGGTAAAGAGCTTTCCTATAATAATCTGAACGATACGGACGCGGCCTATGAGCTGGTCGCTGAGCTTGGCGCCGACCGCCCGTCGGTCGCCATCATCAAACACGCCAATCCATGCGGCGTCGCTACGGGGGCGGCGCTGATCGACGCTTATGAGATGGCGTTGCGCTGCGATCCCGTGTCGGCGTTCGGCGGCATTGTCGCGCTCAACCGATCGATTGACGCGGAGACAGCCGTAAAAATCATCGAGACATTCACGGAAGTCATTATTGCGCCAGACGCTGACCCTGCTGCGCTCGACGTTTTTTCAAAAAAGAAGAACATTCGCGTGTTGCTCGCGGACGGGCTTCCGGACCCCGCGGCGCCCGGATATGTGATCAAACCGCTCGCGGGCGGCTTTTTGGCCCAGACGCGTGACCATGGATGCGTTACAAGAGACGACTTGAAAATCGTTTCAAAACGGCGCCCCACGGAACAAGAATTGGACGATCTTCTTTTTGCGTTCCGCGTCGCCAAGCACGTGAAATCGAACGCCATTGTTTACGTGAAAGACGGCGCGACCGTGGGGATCGGGGCTGGTCAAATGAGCCGTATCGATTCCAGCCGTATCGCCGCGCAAAAGTCTGCGGAAGCCGCGAAGGCCGCCGAGATTGCGGAGCCGTTGGCGCAAGGATCCGTGGTCGCTTCAGACGCGTTCTTTCCGTTCGCTGACGGGTTGCTCGCCGCCGCCGCCGCTGGGGCGACCGCGATCATCCAACCGGGCGGTTCAATGCGCGACGAAGAGGTGATCGCCGCAGCGGACGAAGCGGGTCTCGCCATGGTGTTCACTGGCATGCGCCATTTCCGCCACTAATATTGAGCTAGAGCGTGAGAAGCCGTTCTTCGAGGTCGAAGAGTTTGCGGTTCAGGAGCGATAATTTCGAAACGCTCATGCCGGACTTGACTTCCAGCTCGTCGATAAAGCGCTGATACCGTCTGAAGCCGACCTGGTCATGGTCGCACCAGGCGTCGATGAGCCCGCCAACCCACGAGTCCGGAGGACCGTCAGGCGCGTCTCCCGCTTGTTGGATCAGGTTTTTCGCAAGACCGGTTTGCCTAAGGGCAAGATCTTCCAGAAGACGGCGCACCGCCAGCTTATCGTAATAGTCCGCAGGCGGTGATTTCTTGGTTGCGGCGCGAATAACATCAATATTGAGCCTGTCGCCGACGCCCAAAAAGATGGCGCTGGCCGCGTCTTCTTTCCATCCCGTTTCTTTGGACAGATTGACAATATCGAATACGAGTTCCAGCGACGGCATAAGCGCCGCTTCCTTGGCGATCTCGTCCGGCGCGTCGAGCTCACGCCAGTTTGCGATCCGCTCGTTAAGAAGGCGGCATGCGCGGTCGGGTAGGGTTGACGGCAGCGCCTGTTTCAGAATTCCGACCGACGCCGCATATTCGGTGATCAAGCCGTCCACGCCGCGTTTTTCGAGGATGGCGCTCGTTTTGGCGCCGCTTGCGATCCGGTAAAGCTGCTCGCGCAGCAATGTCGATGCGGCGTTGTAGAGCTCAATCTGGACGCCTGCATTAATCTGATTATCGAGCCCGTCAACGCTTTGCGCGAATTCGGTGAGGTTTAAAATGCGCCGCGCCGCCTCATAGGAAAGCGCGATGTCGGAAAAGCGGGCGCCAGTCGCCTCAACAGCGCGATAGGGAAAGCTCGGCCCGCACGTATCGACAATTTCGTTCGACAAGCGCGTTGCGATAATTTCCCGGCGGAGACGGTGTTTGACGATTGCACTGTTGAATCGCCGCGATGCTTCCGGGAAATAATCAAAGAGTTCGCGTTCGAGGGAAGGATCGTCCGGCGCGCTTGATTCAACGAGTTCCTCAAAAAGCCAGTTTTTCGAGTACGCCAGAAGCACGGCCAGTTCTGGCCGGCTCAGCCCATGGCGTTGGCCGCGCAGATGCGCGATGTGTTCCGCATCGGGAAGGTATTCAAGGGCCCGGTCGAGGCGCCCCGATTGTTCAAGCGCCGTCATCAGCCGCACATGCGCATCGAGATCGTCGGCGGCGGTGGCTTCCATTTGCGATAGAGCGCGGGTTTGCGCGTAATTGTGCGTCAGCACGTGTTGCGCCACATCTTCGGTCATGTCGCTCAGAAGCGCGTTGCGGTCGGCCGCTTTCAGCTCGCCCTGTTCAATCGCGCCGGAGAGCAAGATTTTGATGTTGACTTCATGGTCGGATGAATCGACGCCCGCGGAATTATCGACGGCGTCCGTATTGATGCGCCCGCCCTTACGCGCAAATTCGATGCGCGCTTTTTGCGTCAAGCCGAGATTGGCGCCTTCGCCGATCACGCTCGCACCGGCGTCGCGCGCGTCGATGCGGACCGCGTCATTGCCGCGGTCGCCCACTTGCCAGGTTTCTTCATCGGACGCTTTGATATACGTGCCGATGCCGCCGAGCCAGAAGAGTTCGACCGGCGCTTTGAGGATCGCCTGGATGAGCTGATTGGGCGCTAGTTTGTCATCTTCGACGTTGAGCAACGCCTTCATTTGCGCGGTTAGGGCGATTGACTTCGTGTTCCTCGAAAAAACACCGCCGCCTTCCGAGATCAGTTTCGGATCATAGTCGGCCCAGCTTGAACGCGGCATATCAAAGAGACGCTTGCGCTCTGTGTAAGACGTCGCCGGGTCAGGGTCCGGGTCGATAAAGATGTCGCGATGGTCGAATGCCGCCACAAGCGTCGTTTTTTCCGAAAGAAGCATGCCGTTGCCGAAGACGTCGCCGGACATATCGCCGACGCCGGCGGCTGTGAACGGTTGCGTTTGAATGTCCTTGCCCGCTTCGCGGAAATGGCGTTTCACCGCTTCCCAGGCGCCGCGCGCAGTGATGCCCATTACTTTGTGATCGTAGCCCGCCGAGCCGCCGGATGCGAACGCGTCGCCGAGCCAGAAATTATAGTCTTGCGAAATCCCGTTCGCCGTGTCGGAGAACGCCGCTGTTCCCTTGTCCGCCGCGACCACTAGGTAAGGGTCCGGGTCATCCCACCGAACAAGGTTCGATGGAGAGACAATTTTTCCGTCGACGATATTGTCGGTCAGATCGAGCAGTCCGCAGATAAAGACTTTGTAGGCCTCGCGGCCTTCTTCGTAAACTTCCGCGCGGTCGCCGCCGACGGGCAATTGTTTAGGGTAGAAACATCCCTTAGAGCCTGTCGGCACGATGACAGCGTTCTTGACCCGTTGGGCCTTAACAAGCCCCAACACTTCCGTACGAAAATCTTCGCGCCGGTCCGACCAGCGCAAGCCCCCGCGAGAGACGGGACCGAACCGCAAATGCACGCCGTCGACGCGGGGACCGGAGACGAATATTTCGCGGTAAGGTTTCGGATCGGGGAGTTCAGCGATTTTTGCGCTGTCGATTTTGAACGAGATGTAGGGTTTGACCACATCTTTCGGAAGCCGTTGGTAGAAATTCGTCCGTGTAATTGCAGCGAAGAGGTTTAAGTACCGGCGTATGATGCGGTCTTCGTCGAGGCTTGTGACCGCCTCCACAGCGGCGAGGACTTTCTCTTCGGCCGCCGCCACTTCCTTTTCGCGTTCCGCCGCTTTTTTGGGCCCGGCCGGATTAAAGCGCGCGTGAAAGACGCCCATCAGATCGCGCACAATGCCGGCGTTATTCATCAAGGCTTCGGCCATATATTGCAGCGAATAAGGAAAGCCGGCTTGAATATGATGCCTTGAGGCGGCACGGATCATCCACGCTTCACGCCAGTTCAGTCCTGACAGCACCACGAGAGCATTGAACATGTCGTCTTCACATGCGCCGATTAGAATTGCGGAGATCGTATCTTCCAGGAGCGGTTTGACCGCATCGATATCAATATCGCGGCCGTGACTTTCTTCCGCATAGATATCATGAATCCATAAAGCGGTTTGTCCATTATCAGACGGCGTGACTGCGTAGCCTGCTTCCTGGATGACATCGAGCCCAAGGTTTTCGATGATCGGCACAAGTTTTGAGAGTTTGATCGGACCGTCGGCGGAGTAAAGTTTGAGCCGAATTTCGCCGGGGCCGTCTCCCGTTCTGCGAAAGACGCGCGGGCTCAGATCCTGCGGCTTCAAACTCTCAATAATCGCGACATCTTCAAGCGCTTCGGTGACGCTCGTTTGATGTTGATAGGCCGGATCGAACGCCCGCTCATAGCGTTGAAAGAGCGCCGAGGGCGCCTGCGAGCCCGCTTCGCGCATGGCGTCGAGAAGATCATCGCGCCATTCGCGGCAGATCGCCCTGACGTCGCGCGTCATCACGGTCAGGCCGGGCCCTTCCGGCGCGCCGGCGTCGATGCCGATGATAAAGTGGACGCGGACGAGCGCGGCGTCGCCGAAAAACGGGTAAAAAGCCGAGACGCGCCCGTTAAAGGTAGCGGCGAGATAGCGTCCGATCGCTTCACGCACATTAGAACTGAACCGGTCGCGCGGCACGAAAGCGAGCGCGGATATGAACCGGTCGAACCGGTCGCGCCGCAAAAACAGCTTGACGCGGGGGCGCTTGTAGAGCCGCAAGATGCCAAGCGCCGTATCGGCGATCGTATTCACATCCACCTGGAACATTTCGTCGCGCGGATATGTCTCGAGGATGTTAACGAGCGCCTTTTCGTTGTGACCGCCTGGCGCGAAGCGGGCGTTTTCGACGACTTTTCGAACCTTGGCGCGCAGCAAAGGAATATCCGTGGCGGGACGATTATAGGCTTCGGCAGTGAGAAGGCCGACGAAGCGATCCTCGCCGATGACGTCGCCGTTCGCCGCATACGTCTTGACGCCGATATAGTCCATGTATGCGCGGCGGTGGACAAGCGATTTGGCGTTGGCTTTCGCCACCAGGATCGGCTCGCCCGACTGCATAAAATCTTCAACCGCCGGCGACAAATGTCCTTGTTCGGAATAGGTGCTCTTTAAGACGCGTCGTGATTTGTCCTTCAGAATGCCGAGGTCGGCTTTTTCATCGTGACGGAATGAGACCTCGTCGTCTTCGCTGGAATACTCGTAATGGCGGACGCCGAGAAAGGCGAAGCGGTTGTCCCACAGCCATTTTAAAAACTCGACCGCCTCACGCTGATCCTCGCGGTCAACGCCGATGGTCTGGGCGCGTTCCAGCTGCGCAATACAGGCGGCGAGTCGGGCGCGCATGGGCTCCCAATCCTCAACGGCGACGGTGACGTCGTTGAGGACATGTTCCAGCTCTTGCTGAAGCGCCTCGATTTCGCCTTCATTAAACGCCGGGTCCATTTCAGCGTGGATCATGGACTCGCGGATCGCGGCGCCGCCCTTAGCGACGCGGCGGCCGTCCGTATCGCGATGAATATCGACGATGGCGTTGACAAAGAAGGAAACCGGCTTGCCGGCGTCGCTCAGCGCAGCGGAGATTGAGTCGACGAGGAAGGGTTTATCTTCCGCGATAATATCCAAAACGAGGCGCTCCGAACGCCATCCTTTGGATTCTTTTGGCCGAAGGAGAACGATGCTGGCGCCGGGGGCGCGTTGTTCGCTGATGCTCCAGGCCTCCGCGGCCCGCTCCAGAAGCGATTCCGGCTCGTCCCAGTTTCGGTCCTCGCCGGTGGCGTAACGCACCATTTGCGTCAAATAATGTTCAAACGCGGGGGTTAACGGACCGTTTTTCTCGTCCGGTGACTTTTTCGCCAGATCGATAACCTCAGCGAGCGTTTTCTCATCATCATCTACGTGAAAACCTTCCGCCATGGCGGCTCCTCCGGGCGCATTATTGTTTTAAAGCCTCATAGCGCGAAGGGATTGCGGAAGTCTAACGAATAGCGCTCCGGCGGCTAGTGATTTGGCGGTTATCAGGCGTGTCCGCCTAACCGGCGTTTGCGGCGCGGGGTGTTGCGAGACGGCCCGGATTCAACACGTCGCCGCGGGCTGTATCGCGCCGCAACAATCCGGTGCGCGGGAAGCGCACCGCGGTTGATTGCTGCAATTGTCTGGAAGCGAGAAACAAAGCGGCGCTCGCGGCGAGGGTCATGGCGCCGGCGCCGAAGATCGCCATCTGTGCGCCGACTGACAGCCAGATCGCCGTAATCAGGAACAACGCCGCGGGCGCAATGATCGCGGCGACGCTGCGGCCGTGGGCGATGTGGAGCGCGGCGGCGCCGACGCTTCCGGCGAGGATCAGCGCCGCAGTCTGCAACAGGGCGCCCCCTGCGGTTCCGCTGGGCGTCGTTAAGAAGGCTCCGGCCCCAAACGCTGCGCTCAGAACGCAAAGAGAAGACGTGTAATTGGCGCGCCAACGAAACGGCCGCGAGGCGATTTTCTTTCCGGCGCGGTAATCATGGCGCAAGCGGCGGCAGCAATAGAGGGCGCCAAGCACCATCAAAACCCAGACGCCGGCGCGCAGCGGATAGGTTCGCCCGCTGAAGACGGCGATAAAGATCGTGATGCCGGCGATCAGGGCGAGGCCGGAGCCGCCCCAGCGCGAGAGCACGTCAATGAGATGAAGCCGTGCGCTCCGCGACAAGCGTGATCGGCGCCGCTGGCGCGCGGACGCAGCGCCCATCGCCGCCGACTTCGCGCGGTCTTGCAGGTCGCGAATTGTTGGTGCGTCCGAGGTCATTTATTTCCGTCAAAACTCAGGTTACCGCGTTGATTTTCATACCGACCTGAAGCCGTTAACAAGAAGTTAACGCTGCTCATATTAACATCAAAAATGACTGTGTTACGCCTTAAGCGGAGCAACCGGGCGATCGCCCTGGAGGAATAGAATGCGAAAGATCTTATTGGCGCTTTTTCTGATAGGAGCCGGGTTGTCGACGTCCGGATGCGTGTTGGGTCTCGCCGCCGGCGCAGGCGCGATCGCTGTGGACGAGCTGAACGAGAAGGACGGGAAATTCGATCCGCTGGAGGAAGCCTATGACGGCGACCCATCAACCGCGGGTCCGCTCGATCGCGAAGAGAAGTAAGCGGCGCTAGGCCAAAAAATGCGGGCCGCCGGCGAGAGCGGGCGATGCCGGCGGCCCGGAGACGCTAAACCTTTGTGAGGCGCACGTCTTGCTCGTGATCGTCCATGGGGGACACCATCAACGATCCCTACTTAAGCACCGCAACGGGAGACGTTTGCGGCAGAACTACTTTACTGGCGGCCCCCTGACTTGTCTGTGGGGCGGACTTCACACTGACGTGACAATCGGAAAACGTGATCGGCGAGGCGCGCGATCATCCTGAAGGAACTGTAAATTTCCCCTGTCGCGTCCTACCGGCTGCGTTGGTAGTTCGCGTCGATCTCTATACCGAGCTGCTGTAACTCGCCCCGAAGCACGAGCGCGTCCAGATTAAACGGATCGATCCGAAGTGCGCCGACAACGTCTTCGGCCGCCTTCAGATTATTGAGAAGCGCCTTGTGCGCTTTTGCCCGCGCCACAAGGCCGTCGGCGCTCTTAAAGCCTTGCTCCGCCGCCGCATCTATCGCGCTGATCGTCTGCCCCCAACGTTGATTGGCCGCATTAACGATACCGGCGGTGAGGCTGAGCTCGCCCGCATTCGGCGCTAATTGAATGGCGTCATTGATGGCTTCGTCCGCATACTCTGCGGCGCCGGCTTCGAGCCAGGCGATCGCCGCCTGTTCAAGGTAACGCGCACGCAAGAGCCCGTCGCCGATATCTTTGCGCTCGGCGATCTGCATGAGCCGCACCGCCGCCAGTTTCGGAAACCCGGCGGCGAGATCGCCAACCGCCTGACAGTGGAGCGCCGCCGCGCCGCCGCCTTCAGCCGCCCACTTTTCAGCATAGTCGCGGCCGGCTTGCGGATCGGCGCCGACAAGGCTGGTGCATGTCCGGTATTGATCCCGCTCGATGGCGCTTTCCAGCGCCAGGTCATCGAACGGATTAAAGGGCGCTTCCGGCGTAAAGGCGGCGAGCGCGATTGCAGCGACAAAAAACTTCATGGTGGGAGGTTAAACGAGAAAATCCTGGCGAAAAAGCGGCGAGTCTTACTCTGCAGCTTTCAGAACGGCTTTTCTTCTCTGTTTCGACGGCGCTGGCTGTGCGGCGCTATCTTCCGGCTTCCGGGCTGGTTTGCCGGAGGGCGCTGTTTTCGCCGCCGGTTTAGCCGACGCTTTTTGGCCGTCCGGCTTTTCCGCCGTGGAAGCAGAGGCCGGCAGATAGCAGGTCACGCGCGTGCCTTCGCCTTCCGCCGATTCCATGCGGACCCAGCCGCCGTGGAGATCGACGAAGCGCTTAACGAGGGCGAGACCGATCCCGGCGCCGGCGCTCGGGCCGCGGCTTTCAAACGGATCGAACGCCTTGGGCTGATCCTCGGGCGACACGCCCCGGCCGGAATCCTGAACCCACAGGCGCACAAGACCAGGCGCGCGGTCAGCGCCCAAGGTCACGTGGCCCTTCGCATTGGTGTACGCAAAGGCGTTCGACAGGAGGTTGAATAGGACCTGCTTGAGCCGTTTTTCGTCGGCGACGATGGCGCCGATGTCTTTCGGGCATTCGAGCTTCAAAGCGACCTGCGTGTCTTCGGCTTTCAGGGCGGCGTAAGTGGCGGCGCTCTCGAGCAGCTCGCGAATATCCATCTCCGCCAGATCGATCGACATCTTGCCGGCGTCGATGGCGGCGAGATCGATAATATCCGTAATCAAATCGCGCAAATGGTGGGACGCGGAAAGAATACTCGCCACATAATCTTTCTGGCGATCGTTCAGGACACCGAACATTTCATTGTCGAGCATCTCCGCGAAGCCGACAATGGTCGCAAGCGGCGTGCGCAATTGGTAAGAGACGTGATCGACAAATTTCGATTTTTGCCGGTCAATGTCTTCCAGCAGCGCGTTTCGCGCTTTCAGTTCCTTTTCGCGTTCTTTGGAATCCGTAACGTCAAGAAAATGAACGAGCGTTGCGCCGTCGGGGAGAGGTTCGGTTCCGTAACTCAAGGACCGCGCGTCGCTCAGCGTCATGGCGCCGTCGTCGATCGGGTTTCTGTCATCGGGCGACATGGAGATCGTGCGTCGCTTGATGGCGTCGAGACCGTCTGCGCCTTGCGTGATTTGTCCCTCCATGAGGGAAATAACGCGATCAATATGCGGCGCAGTATCGAGTTGGCTGTCGTCAAAGCGCCAGAGCTTCTGAAAGGCTTCGTTATAGAGACGGAGCGCGCCGTCAGACCCGAAAACCGCGACGCCTTCTGACAAATTGTTGAGCGTCGCATGCTGCACGCTCAGTTGCGTATTAAAGCGCGCCTCGAGTTGTATCTTTTCGGTGACGTCGTCGAACAACGCCAGCACGCCGCCGAGCGGATGGCGCGCTTGGGCGACACGCAAAGTGCGTGCGTCCGGCAGATGCCAGATATCGTCGGGCGCTTCGCCGTCGCGTTCCGAGCCGGGTTCTGAGAGCGCGCCCGTATAAAGCGCGAGCTGGCTTTTTTTCCAGGCGCTATAATCAGCGGGCTCAGGCAGCTTGCCCGCCTGGCGCAGCTTGTCGAGCAGCTCGCCATGGGTCGGGCGGCCGAGGAGGTCGACGTCGTCAAGCGCCCACAATTTCAAGAAGGCGTTGTTGTAATAGAGAAGCTCCTGCGACCCGCCGAACAAAGCGACCGCGGAAGGGATCTGATCAAGCGTGCGGCGGTTGGCGTCAATATGTTGTTTAAGGTCCGTACGCGTCTTATCGAGCTCGGTGATGTCGCTCGCGAACCCGCCGATGGCGGCGTCGCCCGCCGTGTGCATCGGCGTTTCGCTCACTTTCAGAACGCGCCGTTCGCCATTGATGTTGACGAAGACGCGCCCTTCGACAGTGCGTTTTTCGGCGGCGGCTTTCTCTGCAATTTTTCTGACGGCGGGATCGAGTTCGGTTTGGTCTTTGAGCACAGCGCCTGTCGTGGGCGCCTCGACCGCATCGGCGTAGGCCTTGTTCACCCACACGAGGCTGAGATCGGCGCCGCGGCGCCACGCAGGCAACGGCGCACGTTCCAGAAAGTTCAGAGCGCCGTGCAGGTCGGCGGTGCGCTCATGAACTTTACCCATGATGCCTGTGTCTTCCGCCATGCGGGCGGCCGGGTCGGTGAGCCACAGCGCAACCTGTCCGCCGGCGACGCGGCCGTCGGCTTCGATGGCGCGTCCCTCGGACGTGACCACTGAGCCGGAAAAGGCGATCCCATGCGCGCGCAGCTCATGAACTTTCTCGCGAACGGTTTTGATGTCTTCCGACGGCCCGTCATCTTCGAGCGGCAAATCGCTCAGTGAATCGAGAAGCCGGCCAACAGGAGAAATATCGCCTTCCGAGGGACCGGAAGAAAACGACATCAGGGAGGCGAGGGCCGCTGGGCCGCCGAGCACTTTTGGATCGCCCCATCCCGCTTCAATGGCGTCGTAGTCGTCTTCCCAAACCAGCACGAGGCCAGGGTGGGCGGAGAGAACGGCGTCGGCTTTCTCCAGTTGGGCTTCCATCTCGGCGAGCTTCAGCGACCAATCGACGGACTGGTTGCGTGAGGCTGCGGAAATGCGCATGGCCCACGCGACGGCGGCGAGGGCGAGACCGATAGCGCCGGCGGCGCCGACAACCACAGGATCGAGGCCGCGCAACATGGCGGTGACGCTCGCGCCGCTCTGCAGTTCAGCAGCGATGGCGGCGGAAGAAGAGCCGGCGACGAGCGACAGCCCGCCGAACGCCGCCTGGCGCGCTCGCTTAAGCTTCGTCATTGAGAAATGCGCGCGCAGCCGCATATTTTCCGCCGTCCTTAACCCAGTAGCTCCGCAACCAGCGTGCGGCGCAAAATCGATCCCCCAATTGGATCGCCGCCCCCCATATATGGAGGTGCGCATGCGTAATAAGACAATATGTACTGTGTTCGTCGGTGCGCACTAGGCCCGGACCGATTTTTTTCCAGGGAAATGGCCTTAAGTTTTCAACATGTGGGCCTAGTTTTGCGGATCGGGCTCTTCTTCTTGTTTTTCCTGATCTTTTTTCCTCGATCCCCCGAAAATGAGATTGATCGCCTCGTTCGCGATCTCTTCTTCTGCGGTGGGCTCGTCGGCGGTCTCGGCGCCTTCTTCTTTAGGTGCGCCGCGCCCGCCGATTAGCCCCTTCAGAACGGCGCTCGCGGGATCCTCATCCTCGCCATTCTCGCTGTCGCCGCCGCCCAGCGCCCCGCCGATCAAATCGCGCACGCCGCTTTCCACACGATCCTTCACGAGCGATTCGGCGTCGAGGCCGTAGCTCGGTTTTGAAAAGGTGCCGCCGACGCGCAGCGGGATGGCGATGCTGCGGCCTTCGGTTCCGTCGACCGATGTGGACGCCCGCGGCGACAGGCGCAAATCGATCGTCTGCGCTGGCAAGTTGATTGTCCCGCTGCCGGTCATCGTCAGATAAGGGCCGTCAAGATTGATGGTCGGCAAGGTCATTAAGCCGTTTTTGATGTCAAAATTACAAAGGAATTTCGAAAAATCCGTTGTCTGATCATCGCCGCGAGCCTCAGTGATAACAGACGCAAGCGCTGCCGGATTAAGACCCCCTTGCAATGACGCCGCTGCGCGCGCCATCTTCGCAATATTGAGGCCCTTGATGGCGCCGTCCGCAAGGTCGAAGCCGCCATCGCCATCGATCGAGTTCATGATCGCCGCCTGACTGGCGCCCGCGGCTGTGAAGTTGATTTTCATTTGGCCGATGCCGAGGAGGCGATCCGTCTTCAGCATATCGAGTGACAAAGGTTGCGCCTGAACTGCGCCGAGATCGAAATTGCCTGAAAATGACGGCGTGGCGCTGCGCGCATTCACAACAAGCCGGCCTGAACCCGCCCCGCCATACATGGCGATTTCCGGGATGTCCGCAACCATTCGCCCGTTTGCGATTGTCAGTTTCATCTGTGAGCGGTCTATTTTCATCGCATTCAGCAGTATTTTATCCGCCGCGATATCAAGATTGGCGTCAATGTTGCGCAAGCTTGTGAAATCCATCTTCGCTTCCGACCAGGCCGGGAAACCGCCGCTGGTCTCTGCAGGCGGCGGCATATAAGGGCGCAAATCGAGCAGGGAAGTGGAAATGGCGCCGACCGCCTTCGGTTTGGCGCCGCTCCAGTCGAGGGTCAGATCGCCGTCCGCGTTGATTTTGTCGAAGGTGATCTCAGCGCCTGAAAGCGCAATTTTCGTGGGGCCGCCAACAGCCTGCCCGTCGAGAGCGAGATTGTCGAAGCCCGGCGCTTCTTCCAGCGCTACATCAAAAAGGCGCGCGAGCGCCGGAAGGTCGGGCGCGTTGATCGTAATCGGCCCGCGCCATGACACCGCGTCGCCGGTGAGAATGTTCAGATCAGCGCCTGCCGACGCGTCTGCGAGCGTCAGTTCGATCAGCATTTTTGCTTCTTCATTGCGCATCATGGCGCCGAGCGTGGTGATCACGATGTCGGCGCTCGCCGGCGCATCCTGAAACTTGAGATCGCCGTCAAGCGTCAATGGCTTTTCAAGGCTTTCAAGGCGCGCTTTCAAATTCATGTCGGTGAGGCGGAATGTTTGCCCCGCAGTTTCGTCCGTATAAGTGGCTCTACCGTTGGCGATCCGCACATCGCCGAGGCTGAGTTCACGGACGACGTTCTGCGGTGCGCCGCCGTCGCCGCCGGTGGCTTCACTTCCGCCGCCGCCAATCGCCCAGTTCACGGCGCCGTCTTTTCGCTTGGTCAAAATCAGGTCCGGCTCTTCGAGAACGAAGCGATTGATTTCTACATTGCGGCTCAAGAGCGGCGCGATCTTCACGCCAATATCGGCCTGCTTGATCTTCGCAAGATAAGGTCCGTCAAAGCCTTCCGCGTTGGCGATCTCAAGGTCAGACACCCGGAAGGCGGCCTGCGGAAAGATCTTGAAACTGAGGTCGTCTCCAAAGGTGACGTCGCGGCCGAACGCTTCTGACGCAGCGGTTTCAATCTTTGACTTATAAGCGCTCGCGGGCACCAGCATCGGGAGCAAGGCGACGACAGCGGCGATCAAAATGACAAAGACAACCAGCCCGAGGAGAAATTTTTTCATGATCTTCAATCCGTTTCCAAAGCGCCGCGACGGCGCCCCTCAAATATCGCACTTATTGCGGCGTAATCTAGGCCATATCGTTGCGTCGCAAAAAGATTTTAACTTGCGCCGCTGACGGCGCGCCGCCCATTGCTGCAAAGGCGGCGAGGGCGCTCGATGCTGCTCGCGGTGATTGAAACTGACGAAAACTTCATCACACTGGCGAGTGTCGAAAGGAATGCGGTGTCACTGTCATGAAAAATCCCTTTGATACGGACGAACGCGTCGCGTTTCGCGAAGCCGCGCGACGTTTTACGGAAAAAGAGATTACCCCTCACGCTGACGCCTGGGACGAAGCCGGCGAGGTTCCGTGGGCGCTGCACGAAAAAGCCGGCGCCCTCGGCGCATTTGGGTTCGGGGTCGATGAGAAGTATGGCGGCCTCGGTTTCGACGACTGCTTCATGCGCGCATCATATAGCGAAGAAATTTCCAAGTGCGGCGCAGGCGGCGTGCCGGCGGCGCTTGGCGGGCGGTCGATTTCAATCGGACCGATCCAGTCCCTCGCTTGTGAAGAAATCAAAGAACGCGCGCTCGCCGACATCGTCGCCGGCCGTAAAGGATCGAGCCTCGCGATCACCGAACCCTCCGGCGGATCGGATGTGGCGAACCTGAAGACGACGGCGAAGAGAGACGGCAACCATTTTGTTTTGAACGGCTCGAAGACGTTCATCACCGGCGGAATGAAGGCCGACTATTTTGTCGTCGGCGCCCGCACGGGCGGCGAAGGCATTGGCGGCATTTCCCTGTTTTTCGTCGACGCCGACACGCCGGGATTTTCGCGCACGGCGCTCGACCGAAAGATGGGATGGTGGGCGTCCGATCAGGCGACGCTGCATTTTGACGATTGCCGCGTCCCAGCGGAAAACCTGATGGGGGAGGAAGATCGCGGCTTCCTCCAGATCATGAACAAT
>JBCAXE010000011.1:0-87432 GCA_038534195.1 Pseudomonadota bacterium | reverse complement strand
ATACGTCCACCGTATGTTCGCGACTTGGTCATCACCGTTCAATGTCGATGTTACCGCCACATGGCGTTATATCGGTGGAACGACATTCGACGAAGCATCAACGGGCGGCAACCTGTCTGAGGGCGGAACGTTTGCTCCAACAGGCAATATCCTTGATGATGAGCTCGATGCGGCGAACTACCTTGACCTTTCCGCACAATGGTATGTCAAGGAAGGCGTTGCGATGCGCTTTGGTGTAAACAACCTTCTCGGTCGTGATCCAGAATTGTCCACAGAAGCCGGCACAGCGCCGGGTAATGGCGACACATTCCCTGGTTATTACGATCCTGCAGGTCGCTTCATCTTTGTCGGTGTAAATCTGTCTCTCTAGGTTGCCGACCATTAAAGCTAGAAAACGCCGCGGTCCCGCCGCGGCGTTTTTTCTTGTCTTGGGCGTTTTCGCGCTTCGGGCTATTGTTCACCGAGGAGATTTGCAATGACAAGAATGCCAATATTGATCAGTGTCGTTTGTTTTCTGTCGGCGGCGCCGGCTGCCGCTGGAACGGATGATCTCATACCAAGTCTTCGGACGTGCAAAGCGATCGGTGAGGACAAGGCGCGCCTTGCCTGTCTTGACGGCGTGCTTGAGACGCTTGAATTAGCGACGGATACGACAGCGCTTGATGATCAAGCTGATCCCCAGGTTCCTGCGCTTGCTAATGCGTCATCTGCGGTTGAAGAGCCCGAACCTGAAGCTGAAGTGCCCGAAGAGACGGCAGAATTCGGGGCTGAGGATATCAAGACAAAGCAAGCTTCCAAGAAAACAAAGCGGCCGAATCTCCTGAACGCGACGCTTATCGAACTCGCCACAAACAAAAGCGGCAAGTACGTAATGATCCTCGATAACGGTCAGGTGTGGCGGCAATTACAGTCGGATACAGGCCGGTTATCGATCGGGAAAAAAGAGGCGAATTTGCCTGTAACTATTAAACGCCGGTCATTGGGCGGTTACTCTTTTAGTCTCGAGCGTGATAGAAGGTCAGTGCGGGTCGAGCGTTTAAAGTGAATTTAGGCGTTCCGCGCTTAATATCTTGACGCCCTTAAGCGTAGTCGTTGATCGCTGCGAACAAGTTCCGGACAGCGTTATGTTCCGCGGCGGACATGAAGGGTGTTTCGACGTCAAAGATGAGTACATATCGATTTTGCGCACTATTATTCCACGCTTCGTGCTGAATTGTATCATCGAAGACAAAAGCTTCACCCTCTTTCCAGCTACGTGTTTCATTGCCGACCCGGAAGCCGCAATCGTTCGGAACGATTAACGGCAAGTGTGCGATTAAGCGGGTGTTGATCAGCCCTGTATGCGGGGGGATTTTTGACCCCGGTCGGAGCAGTGAAAACAGGATTGACGGAGAATGACCTGGGATTCTCGCGAGCGGCGCTTTTTCAATTACGGCCATCGTCTCGGGGCAGCGCGCTGCATTTTCGGGGACAGCCACTCCGTCTTTCCAGAGAAAAAATGCGCTCCAGTCCGGGTTATCGAACATATCAAGGTGATCGGTTCGGGGCGTGTCGGACTTCTGTTGTACGTAGGGCGTGAATTCGCCGGCGCCAGCGATCAACGCGTCTAGTTCAGCTTTGATCGTTGATGTTTGCGACTCAATCGTTTCCAGCCACGCGAAGTGTTTGCGGTCGTAGAATTGAATACTCGGTAGCTCTGGAAAGTAATATTTCTGCGGTTGTTGGAGGAAGATTTGTCGCTTGCCGAACATGATATCGAGAGAACGGTTGAACGCGCCGTTTGTGTTTGCAGCGATTTCATCCGCAATTGGGTCAAGAGACTTCCGCAGATAATTCTCGTATACGGTGGCGTAATGCTGGCATTTCGCCTGGGCGCGCTGTAACCCGTCGGTGAGCTCAGGCGGGGCTTGCGCCGACTGCGCTGCTACGGAAAGCGCCGAGCCGTAAAACCCGCCGGCGGTCTTGATATCGCCCTCACGGTCATGCCAATCGCCTTGCGCAATGAGCGCACCGATATTGCGCGGGTCCAACGCCAGCGCGCGCTCAATCGCTGACTTCTGCGCCGATCGGTCATTAAGTCCATCACAGGCTGCGGCGAGGCCAAGCCATACCTCAGGTGTTTCCTGGCCTGTCGATAATACTGTTTCGAATGACTGACGTGCAGCACCAAAGTCTTTACTTCTTAGCGCCTGAAATCCGATCGCAACAGCGTTGTTATTTTCCATGGTCTTCGACAACGGCCCACATGAGAAACGGATTCAGTTTAGGCGCTCTCGTGCATTTTGATAGAGAAAAACCATCAGCGGGCATTATTCTATTCGTGCTACCCGCCAAGTTCAGGGTGTTTCAGCGGCGCGATTTCGCCCTCATCGGACAACATGATCGCGATGGGGCGCGTTGAACGGAACTGGGTCAGGATTAGCATCAGCGAAACTGTCATGGGCACAGATAGAAGAAACCCTGCAAATCCCCACATGGAGCCCCAGAACGCCAGCGAGATGAGGATAACAAGTGGGCTCAGATTTAGCGATTTCCCAACAATGCGCGGTTCGATCCCATTGCTCATGATCTGCTCGGTTCCAATTAGCAAAACGAGCGTCTTGATCATCATTTGAGGGCCGCCGCCGTCCGGTTGAATGAGCGCCCACAATACGGGCAGCGTAATCGCTGATGCGGCTCCGAACATCGGGATGTAATTCAGAGCGAAGATCATCAACGCCCAGAAACCTGCGAAATCAACGCCGATAAAAATCATTAGCGCATAGCTAATTCCTGCGGTGATTAAATTGGTTATTGTTTTTACCGTGATGTATTGTCGAACGAGCGCGCCAATATCACCAATCGTTTCATCGATTGCACGACGGCGTTCTTCGTCCGTTGTCAAAAGAGCGACCTTTTTAAAAATTCGGCCACGCTCGACAAGAATAAAAACAGTATAAAGAAAAATGACAACTGAGCCGGTTACCAATGACCGGGCCGAGCCCGCGAACCCGCTGGCGAGCGGCTGGATCATTGACAGAGCCTGGCTGCGTAATCGGTCGAGCGTATTGCCAAGAAAATCAGAGGGTAAGAAGGTCAAAGAGCGGATATAGTCGATCGCCTGATCGGCGACTTCCTCGAGCCTTGCGCGGTAGGCCGGGGCGAAATCGACAAGTTGCTCCACATTTGATTTGATAATTTCCACAAAAAGAAAAACGATTGAGAAAATACCCGCGAAAGCGAGTATGTATCCAAGCCAATTGGGAATAAACTTTCCGATTAGTGGAATGCGCCGAAAGTTTTCTTTTACCGTAAAGATCAAGAAGCTCAGAAAAACCGCGGCGATTAGCGGGATGAGAATGCTGCGTCCGATATACAATATGAACCCGATTAAGATCGCGACGGCGAGATTATAAAAAACTCGAGCGTTGCCCGGCGTGACCACAGCCTTTTTCGCCGATGTGGCGTGCCGGCCAAGCATTGGGCCGATTTCATGTCGGGCGGCGTGTACGTTATCGGCCATTCTCAACTCCAAATCCATTTTGCAGGTAACTTAGTTCGCGCGAGATCGCTACTGTGGCGCTCAATGGTATTTTCGCGATGGGGGAGCCCTGCTAAGTAGCGAGCTGTGTATATCGAAGAAATTCCCTGGCGAAGCCCGCTTGCGGCCTACGCGCCATTTGTCGGCGAACCGGACGCGCATCTCCTTCACGCAGGGGAGAAAGCGGAAGCGCCAGGCTGGTCCGTGATCGTCGCCAGGCCAGGTAAACGTCTGACAGTCCGGAACGGTGTTGCGTTTGTTGACGGCGCGTCGGTAGCGCAAGCGCCTTTTGACGCCCTGGCGGATATCATGAAGTCGCGGGCGTTCTCATGGGGCGATGGCTGTTATGACATTGACGCCCCATTTTTTTCGGGCGCGGTCGGCTTTGTCGGTTATGAGATGGGTGGCGGCCTTGAGCCCTCTGCAAAAGGGCCAGCCTCACTTACGCCGTTTCCGGACATGGTCTTCGGGTTTTACGATTGCGCTATGCTGTTCGATCGCGCGGCCAAGAAGTCCTTTGTTGTGAGCAAGGACCCTATCCCGCGGAATTTCTTTGATCGAGCGCCCGCCAAGGGAAACACCGACCCGACGTCGCCGGTTACATTCCAGTCAAATCTAACAAAGGCCGCCTATGAAGATGCCGTCTCGATAGTGATTGCGCGGATTCTTGACGGCGATATCTTTCAAGCAAACATCAGCCAAAGGTTGCGCGCTCAAGCGGATAACATGCGCCCTTTTGATGTCTATCAAAGACTTTCCGCGAAGAGCGATGCGCGTTTTGGGTCATATTTACAGTATACGGACGGGGCAATTCTCTCAAATTCGCCTGAAAGGTTTTTTTCCATCGTAAAACGAGGGAGCTTTCTGGATATTCGTACGGAGCCGATCAAAGGAACACGTCCGCGCGGCTCTACGCCTGAGGAAGACCGCGCATTTGCTGCCGCCTTGCTTAACGACGAGAAAGATCGTGCTGAAAATATCATGATCGCGGATCTGATGAGAAACGATCTTTCACGTATTTGCATTGACGATAGTATAACTGAAGATGAATTGTGTTCCCTTGTAAGCTATGCATCTGTCCATCACATGGTTTCGGTCATCTCGGGTATTTTGCGCGAGGGGTTATCGGCTGTTGATGCGTTAAAGGCGCTATTTCCATGCGGTTCAATAACGGGGGCGCCGAAAATCGAAGCCATGCGCCTTATTGCTGAAATTGAAAAAGAAGGACGCGGCCCCTATTGCGGCGCAATCGGGTATATCGATGATCGCGGCGGCGCTGATTTTTCGGTCGCCATCCGGACTATGACAGCGACAAGAAATTCGGACGGGGTTGAGCTTACCCTTCCGGTCGGTGGAGGCGTTACGCGACTTTCCGATCCCGAAATGGAATATGAAGAAACGCTCGTCAAAGCGCGCTCATTCTCCCGGGCGCTACTGGTCTCAACTTAAGATCTATCATGATACTTGTTATCGATAATTACGATTCGTTTGTTCATAATTTAACACGTTACTTTCGGCTTGAAGGCGCGACTACCAATATTGTGCGCAATGACGCATGCACTGCAGATGATGCGTTAGCGCTTGATCCGTCTGCGGTCGTTTTATCACCGGGTCCGAAAGGCCCGGCCGACGCCGGTGTTTGCATTCCACTATTGAAGCGACTTCCAAAGTCAATACCTGTTCTTGGCGTGTGTCTCGGGCATCAATGTCTTGTAGAGGCGCTTGGCGGGCGCACGATTAAGGCGCGGCGGCCGCTTCACGGCCAAGCGGCAAAAGCGTATCATGACGGTGAGGGGTTATTTATGGGACTGCCTTCACCGATCAGTGTCGGGCGTTATCATTCGCTAATCTCCGTAATTGACGGCGCCGGGCTCGGCACCTGTGCACAAAGTGAGGAGGGCGAGATCATGGCGGTCAAAGGAAAGGACTGCCCCTGGTTCGGCGTGCAGTTTCATCCCGAGTCCGTTTTGACGCCCCAAGGTCGCCACATGATTCGAAACTTTCTTTCGTATGTTCGCAACGATGGTTGAGCGCGTGATATGGTTTAACGGCGCGTTTTCGAACGATGAAAAATGCGTTTCGATCCGCGATCGCGGCTTTTTGTTGGGGGACGGCGCATTCGAAACCCTTCTATTGCGGGGCGGTAACCCCGCCTTTTTTGATGCGCACATGTCTCGATTGAAAAAAGCCCTTAAGATTTTGCGCATCGAAACAGTTCCAACAGAAGGTTGGCGGTCGGTCGTGCAACAGCTTTGGCGGCGGAATGACTATTCCGGCGGCTATGGCGTCGCTCGTATAACGGTTACAAGGGGACTTAGCGGACGAGGATTGTCGCCCGTGAAAACCAACCCGACGGTTCTTATCACGGTGGAGCAGGTCGACCTAACCGAAAAAAGCTCCTATCGATTGACTATTGCGAAGTCGGTACGGTTTTCCGGCGCGACGGCCAACGGGTTCAAGAGTCTTTCTGGTTATGTGGAAAATATTATTGCACGGCACGACGCGGTCGAGGCGGGATTTGACGATGCGGTTCTCCTGAATGAACATGGCCGCGTCGCTTGTTCGACCATTGCGAATATATATTTGATCAGGGGCGACGGCGTAATTGTGACGCCGCCCCTTACCGAAGGCGCTTGCCCAGGCGTTACGCGCGCGCTCGTTATTGAACTGGCGGGTGCGAGTGGCGTTGAAGTACATGAACAACCGGTTTGCGTTGAGGCGCTGGCGTCGAACGACGTCTTTTTGACCAACAGCCTAATCGGTTTGCAGTCAGCGCGCATTGATGAATTTGAGGAACAGAAGTCATCATCGCTCATTTTAGGGCTGCAATCAGCCTATGCTGCTTGTATGGAAAAAGAATTCACCTGAGGTCATGAGACAATGAAGGCGTTCACCATTGACGATGGTCAGCTATTGCGGATTATCAGTTCGCTAATTGCCGAAGAGATCAACCGGCGAACGCCCAAGCACATTGATTTCGTAACGACCGCGCTTTGGCGAGAAGAATCGGAACTATTGTCCGCCCAAATTGGATTGTCGCATGACGAAGTTGTGTTTGCGGGCGACGGAGTAGCCAAATTTTTTGACCTCAGCAGTAATGATTTGGCGGTTGTCGCCGATCGGAATCTTGGTGAGTGGGTGTCTATTGTCCGGGACTCGCTCGACAAAAAAGCCTGTCGTCTCACATTCAGCCCTGCTGGCCGCGAACCCACCCAGGAGGGATGCGTTCACCAAGCCAACCAGGTCTTTGAAGATGCGGCGGCTGCCGCAAATCTCTTTCATGGGCGACGCAGATTACTTTCGCTAGTTGCGCCGCATAGCCTACTCGGTTTCGTTTTAACCGTCATCACCCCCAACCTTCAGCGCATCCTGTCGCTCGACATGCGCGCGTCGTCGCCAGCAGATTTGACTTCTGCATTGGAATTCGGCGATGTGATTGTCGCGACGCCGACGCTTTGGCGTTACATATTGGAGCAGGGAGTAACGGCGCCAGATAATACGATGGGAGTCTATTTTGGCGAACCGATGGCGCCGGAACTTGCGGCCGATATGCGCCAGGCAGGCTTCGGCGCCCAACGCGAACTCTACGGGACCACGGAAAATGGTTTGATCGGCTGGCGTGACTCGCCAACAGAGCCGTTCGTCTTATTCGATCACTGGCGTCGAGATGATGAGAATCTGCTGCGAGTGCCGCCAGCGGACGGCGCGCGGCCTATAGCGCCGATGGACGAACTGAATTGGTCCGACAATAAGCGCTTTAATCTAGCTGGACGCAGAGACGGCGCCGTTCAAATCGGTGCAGTAAACATTTTCCCAGACAAAATCGCCAAAGCGCTGGCGCGCCATCGTGATATCGAAGAATGCGTTATTGAAATTCGACAACATAAAGGGGGCGTTAATCGCGTTATCGCGAACATCAAGCTTAAGCCAGCGATTCAGCCCGCAGAAGCCATCGTCCGTGATATCAATATATTCTGCCGCTCAAACCTACGCGCGCAGGAAAGGCCGAGTATTTTTCACTTTAGAGACGACCTATAAAAAACTCCCCCCATCCCCCCGAGGGGGAGGGAGGCATTCTTGAATTCAAATAAATTTCAGATTTAGTTGTTGTTCTCGCCTGAAGCCTGTTGGAGTTTTGCTTGCGTTTGGCGCGTTAGGCCTTGAAAGGCCGAATCTTCATCGCCGATTGTAGCGGTAGCTTCACACTGATTGGTGCAATTGTACGTTGTTCGGGCTGATCCTCGGTGAAACGTAAGCATTCCACTATCCGAAGTTCTCACGCGAATTTTCAAATTTTCAATCGCCTTTCCGTCCTCATCAAAGATGAAAATATTTGTGAGGCCTGGAGCTTTGCCGACAAGCATGATCTTTTTCTTGTCGTCGATTTGAAGAACATCTGCGATACCAGGATTGCCGACGACAATCTTTCCCGCCGGAGTTTCTGTTTCGTAAGGGCGCACCTGATCCATTGTCAGCCAAATTTGGCCGGCCGAAGCATTTGACGATAACATCAGCGTTGCGATGATAGTTGTAAAGAAGCGCATTGAACTTTTCCCACTAAACTCATGATGAGTGCTAGAACATATGGGTCAATGAAGATTTAACAGAGCCCGATTCGAAGATCATTAACGGCATTGATACAATTCTGAGCTTTACCCTGCCTTAAGCCGAATAAGGCAAGATCGTTGGTCTCAGGAGTGATTACATGTCCGCCACAACAATCGAAACTTCTGCTTCGGCAGATGTGATTCTTCCTTCAATAGCGTCTATCCCTCCATTCAAGGACTTGCCTGAAGCCGTGCTCTCCGCTGTCGCTGAAGTGGCGACGGTTCGCCGTTGCGCTGAAAATGAAACGCTCTACGCCTTCGGCCAGTATGACGGTGGAGAGCTCTTCGTGGTCGCCGAGGGGGCGTTGAAGGTGTCGCTCGCTGATCCCGACACCGGCGCTATGATGATCGATATCGTCAAAGATGGGCAGATATTTGGGCTAGCCGCTGCTGTGGCTGGGGCGACCGAGCAGAATTGCGATAAATTGACGATCGCGTCTGAAGAAGAGACGCTGGTTCTTGCAATTGAAGTGCAAGCGTTTCGCGTGATTGTCGCGCAGCGCCCGTCTTTGACCCGAAATTTAATGCATCATTTCGCTCAAACGCTCGCCGGCGAACGGTTCACAGTGGCCGCTGAAGAAAGCTCACCTCAACGGCGCATTTACGCCGCTCTGATGGAGTACGTGGAACGCGACGCAGTCAATGCTGATTGGCGTATCGCGAAAATGCCCAAGCACCGCGAGTTGGCTGAAAAGGCGGATGTTGATGAAACCCTGGTTGCGAACGCGGTGGCGCAGCTAATTCAGGATGAAGTCGCTCGCCGTGACTATCCAGGCTTGGTGATTTCTGACATCAGTCAGCTCAACAAGCTTGCGTCCTAGGACCTAGACTCCTAAAGCACGCATGAGGATTCTTGCGGATGCAAGATCGGACATGGCGAGATAGTTGTCAGCCCGCTTTTCGTAGCGTGTCGCGATGCGCCTGAAATGCTTTAATTTGCTGAAGAATCGCTCGACAGCGTTACGCTGTTTGTACAAGGACGGAAAGAAGCTGCGCTTTTCCTTTCGGTTCGTTTTGTTGGGAATGTTCGGGCAGATGGCGCGGGCGTTCAGCGCATCGATGAAGGCGTCGGCGTCATAGGCCTTGTCGGCGAGCAGGATCGTATCGGCCGGAACGGCGCCGATCAGATCGCCCGCCGCCGTCAGGTCATGATCCTGGCCCGGCGTCAGTTTCAACGCCGCGATCCGACCCTGCGTGTCGGTCAGCGCATGCAGCTTGGTCGTCAGCCCGCCGCGCGAACGCCCTGTTTCTTGATGTCCGCCGCCCCCTTTTTACGGGCCCCGGTCCCATGTTGGTGAACGCGCACGACCGAGGAGTCGATCATATACATGTCGTCCTCGATATCCATCTGCAAATGCTCGCGAATTCGCTTCCACACCCCGGCTTTTCGCCATCGGTTGAAGCGGTTGTAAACCGTCGTGCGCGGACCGTAGCGCGGCGGCATGTCCTCCCATGGCGCGCCGGTCCTCAAAACCCAGAAGATGCCGTTCAACACGCGCCGGTCATAGACGCGCGGAACACCGCGCGGCTTGTTTGGCAATAACGGCTCGATAACCGCCCATTCCTTGTCCGTCAGATCAAATCGCCCATTCATCTTCACCTCCTTGACCACATCGCGAAAACGAATCACCGTTCGCATCAAACGCAAAATTTAATGGGGATAGCTCCTAACCCAAGGCGCAAAAGACGGTGACAGCGGACACGTAGGCAAAAGCATTAGCGAAGTCAGCGTTCCAAACCTTCATGCTTCGAAAACCTGTTTTTTGCCAGGTGACAAAGCGATTTTGGAGATTAAGGGCGTTCCCGGATTGGTGTTGGCCGATGCAACGCCTTGGTGGGAAATTGAACTTTTGAACAGGCTTATTGACCTCAGCTATCGGGACGATGAGTTTGTCTATGAAGATCTGTAGGCGGAAACAATGATTGCACGATCCGAAAATTTGCTCTAATGTTCTAATTTTGTTCTTATGAAGAGGAAAGGACCGGATATGAGTTAAGCCGATGCGAAATTGACCGTTCCCCTTGTTTAGGACCGCTGATAACTGGAATCCTCCGTTGTTAAACTCGATATAGCGGGCGGATGCGCGGAGCCGTCAAGTAGCTCACGCGCTTGCGCTCGCGTTGATAAGAACTCGGACGGTGTTTTGTATCCGAGTGCGGAATGCGGTCGTTTCGTGTTGTAATGGATGCGCCATTCTTCGATTGCTTCGCGGGCGTGACGGATCGACCGAAACCAGTTCTGGTTCAGGCATTCATCGCGGCAGCGCCCGTTGAAACTCTCAACGAACGCGTTTTGAACCGGTTTGCCAGGTTCTATGAAGCATAGTTTGACGCCAGTTCGCTCTGACCATTCGAACATCGCTTTCGACGTTCCTTCCGGTCCGTTGTCGAGAACAATTTCTTTCGGCTGACCAACACGCCCGGCCAAATCATCGAGAAAGCGCGTCAGGCGCTCGCTCCCAATCGAAAAATCAACGATCTGGCCCGGACACCATTTCGAATAATCATCAACAATATTGAGCAATCGAAAACGGCGATGACTGGTCAGTTGATCCGACATGAAGTCCAACGACCAGCGTTGCATCGGCCCGTCCGGCAAAGCGATAACAACACGGTCGCGCCTCGGCGGTTTTGCAAGGGAAAATGGTGCCGCATAGGTGACTTGAACACCTGACCCCATCATTACGAATGATGTGCTCTACCAGCTGAGCTAATGCGGCTTTTCCAAGGATGAAGCTCTTAGCGCGGGAGACAGGCGTGCGCAACTGGTTCAATGGCGCGCCTCACCGCGCCTGCGCTTCCGTCAGGCGCCAGGACAAAATTGCGCCGATGAGCGCGCAAGCGGAGAAAAAGAGCAGAGCGGCATAGTCGCCCAGAAGGCTCACCGCCCACCCGACGGCGGCGGACATCGCCAGCGCGGCGCCGATAATGGTGTTCGACACCGCCACATACGCGGCCCGCGTATCGGCTGTGGCGATGTCAACGATGTGGGTTTTTCGGCCGTTGCGCACGCCCGTATGCGCCGCATAGAGCAGAAAGAGCGCCCCGACATAAATGAGCGGATGGCGCCATCCGCTCATATCGGCGGCGGCGAGGCCTAACCCCGCGACCCCCGCCATCGCGCCGCTAATCGTCATTACTCTACGACTGGACCGGTCGGACATGCGCCCCCCAAAACGGACCGGTGAGGAAAGTCGCAACGCTCGCGGCGAGCAACAGCGTTCCGAACGTCGAGGCCGCACCGCCTCCATTGTTTCGCGCAAGAGCCACATAATAAGGCGCTGCGAGCGCCGAGCCGAGCAATGCTGTGCGTGCAAAGACAAAACGGCGGAACGGCCGATCGCTTTTCAAAAGACCAATCTGTCGACGGGCTTCGGCGAGGGCGTCCCCGCCGCCTTCCGTGGCGCCGGCGGTCTCCGAAAGCTGCGCGTAAAGAACCGCGGCTGCAACCCACATCGCGGCCGCCGCGAACAACATGACCACAAGCGCGCCGACCGAACGCTCGCCGCCCAAGATGAACCAGAGCGCTAAAAGGGCGGCGGCGGCCCCGGACACGGCGTCCGCATACCCGCTGACGCCGCCGCGCCGCGTTTTGGAAATCGTTTTTCCAACCACATCCTTGTGCGTCACCGAACAGATCCCGCGCGACAGGCTAAACACTGTCAACGCAACGACAATGGCCGCGCCAGTGCGCGCGCCGCTGAGCGACAGCGCAACAAACCCCATCGCCGCGAGTGCAAGCGCTTGTCCCAATGACCCCGCGGACCACAACCATTTGCGCACCGGCAACCGACGAATAACGCCAGCGACGATCATTTGCGGCAACAATGACAACGACTCACGGATCGGCACCAACAGCGACAAGTACACAGACGGCGCGCCCAGCGCCGTTAACATCCACGCGATAACAATTTTCGGGTCAGCGAATTTATCGCCTGTTTTCGCCAATGAAAGGGACGCCAGATGAATAAAATAATTCTTCGGTTGATCATTACACGCGGCGTCCGGAATGTCTTTACAGACGCGCGCATCTTCATCGTCGGTAAGCCAATCATACGCCTTGGTCAGAAGGGCGTCGTCGCTCACGCGCGCAAAACCCCGCCTGTCGCTTTTTCCACCTGCGCGACGATACGGTTCGACACCGCTTCTATTTCTTCATCGGTCAGCGTTTTGTCCCGCGGCTGTAACGTCACTTCGACCGCGAGTGATTTTTGGCCGGCGGCGACGCCCTTCCCCTGGTAGACGTCGAAGAGCGCCACGTCGGCGATGAGTTTCTTTTCTGCGGCCCGCACCGCTTTCAGCACCGCTTCGGCGGTGACCTCTTCGTCGACCACAAACGCGAAATCGCGGGTGAGCGGCAGAAGATCGGAGGCGTCGAGCGCGGGCCGGGTTTTGGTCGGTTTCGACTTTGCGGCGGGAACGGCGTCAAGATTGACTTCAAATCCGAAAACGGGACCGTCAACGTCCATCGCTTTCAGGATCCGCGGATGGATCTCGCCGAACTCGGCGAGAATGTTTTTCGGCCCAAGACGCAACACGCCTGAGCGCCCAGGATGGTACCAGCTTGGCGCATCGCGCGTTGTTTGAAGCTGCGCAATCTTGGCGCCGGCGGCCTCCAGCGTATTGAGCGCGTCAGCCTTCACGGTGAAAACGTCAACCGGCGCCGCTGCGCCCTGCCAATGCCGCGGCGGGTCGGAGCGTCGCGCCCCCGTCGCAAGCGTCATCTGTCCGTCGGGCCGATCGGAGAAGTAAATTGGGGCCACTTCGAACAACGCCAGATCACCCGTTCCGCGATCGGCGTTGCGCTGAAGCGCGGCGATCAGGTTGGGCAGGATGGAAGGGCGCATGACACCGAGATCGGACGAAATCGGATTTGCGAGCATGAGCCCTTGAGCGCGAAGCCAGTTTTCGCCCTGCGAGAAGAGCGCCGCATATTTCTTGTCAGTGAAAGACCAGGTGACGGCTTCGGCCATACCGCGCGCCGCAAGCGCACGCCGCGCGCGCGCACGGCGCGTTTGCAGAGGCGTTAATTTCGGCGTCTCCACATCATTCAAAACCGGGAGCGTTTCCGTCGGCAACTTGTCGAAACCGACTATACGCGCAATCTCCTCGACGATATCGGCTTTGCCTTCGATATCAGGGCGCCAGCTCGGCGCATCGACAAGCCAGGGATCGGACTGATTAACGGCGAACCCGAGCGTTGTCAGGATTTCCTCCGCACGCGCCTCATCCACGGTCATACCGGTTAGCCGCTTTGTTTCCGACGGCGGAAAGGCGACCGTCTTGCTGAATCCTGGAATGGCGCCGGCGAGTTCCACTGCCGACGGCTCGCCGCCGCACAAATCGAGAATTAACTGCGTCGCCTGATGGATTCCGGGGAGTATGAAGTTCGGATCGACGCCGCGTTCAAAGCGATAGCGCGCGTCCGACGTAATGCCCGTCTTGCGGCCGGTCTTCGCGGTGCGCAGAGGATCGAAATAGGCGCACTCGACAAAGACGTTCACCGTTTCCTCAGTGCAGCCCGTTGTCTCACCGCCCATGACGCCGCCGAGGCCCAAGACGCCGCTATCGTCCGCGATGACGCACATACTCTCGTCAATCGTGTAATCCTTGCCGTCGAGCGCCAGAAACGTCTCACCATTGCGGCCGAGGCGCGCATGAATCTCGCCGTTTAGTTTGTCTGCGTCATAAACATGAAGCGGACGCGCGCGGTCATAAGACATGAAATTGGTAATGTCTACGAGCGCATTGATCGGACGTAGACCGATAGCGCGCAATTTATCTTGCAGCCATTGCGGCGACGGGCCGTTCTTGACCCCGCGGATATAGACGCCGGCGAAACAGGGGCAGGCGTCAGCCGCGGCGTCATCGAAATGCAAGCCAATCTTTTGAGGGCTTTCAAAACCGCCTGCGACGGCCTCGGGCGTGGGCGTCGTCAGGCGCCCCAAACCGGCGGCGGCGAGATCGCGCGCAACGCCGTTAACGCCATTCGTATCAGGACGGTTCGGCGTGACTTCAAAGTCAATCACCGGATCGGTGACGCCCATGACCGCCGCGACCGGATCGCCAATCTCAGCCGATTCCGGCGCTTCGATAATGCCGTCATGATCATCGCCCAATTCCAGCTCGCGCGCAGAACACATCATACCGAAACTTTCAACGCCGCGAATCTTCGCCTTTGAAAGCGTCACATCAATGCCGGGGACGTAGGTTCCAACCGCCGCGTAAGCCACCTTGATCCCTGCGCGCGCGTTCGGGGCCCCGCACACAATCTGCTTTTCGCCATCTCTAGTGGCGACCCTGCAGACCTTCAGCTTATCCGCATCGGGATGTTTTTCAGCCGAGAGCACCTCGCCGATTGTGAACTCTTTGAGACGCTCGCCCGGATCCTCGACGTCCTCGACCTCGAGGCCCACCGCGACCATGGTCTCGACAATGCGGTCGAGACTGGCGTCTGTCTCAAGGTGCTCTTTGAGCCAGGATAGAGTGAATTTCATCGGCTAATACTCTGAATGACTTCGTGACCGGCGTTTTAACGCGCCTCGCGGCCGCGGCAAGAGGCGCGGCCACTTCTGATGCGGCCGGCGAGACCATATTACTGGTTTTCAGGACAGGCCGGGCGCCGTCTGTCCGTTGTAGACCTCGCCGGGTGCGGGCGCCGTCGCTTTATCAGGCTTCATGTGTAAGCGGGGGCAACCGTCGCAAAATGTAGCGGCGGCGCCCTCCTTCGATGCGCGGCGCGGGTTCGACACTTGTCGCCGCAATGCGCTGTAGGCCGGGCTATTCCAGATCGCCTGAAGGCTCTGATCGAACACATTACCCTTAATATGAGGATCGCGTTCTTCATCGGGCACATATTGACGGCCTGATCGCCACAAACAGCAAGGGATAACGTCGCCGTCATAGCGAATGACCGTGCTCGAGAACGGCCAATGGCAGTGCGGCGTCAGGGCCGCGCCCCGCGCCGGCCCGGCGCAAACCGTCTGCGGATCATCGTCAACGACATTGTAAAGATCGCCGCGCTCGTCAAAGCGTAACCCCTCGAACGATGTGAACGTGTCAACGCGCAGTTCTTCGGCCATGTCACGCACGCGCTTCAGCTCATCGGGCGCATGATGCGGAAACAAAATGTGTTGCACTTCAATAAAAGGGTGCTTCAGCTTTTGCGCGTGCTTGTAGTCGCTCATCATCTTTAGGTTTGCGAGCACCCAATCAAGCCGGCCGCGCACGCGCGTTTGTTCGTAACTCTCTTGCGTCGCGCCATCGACGGCGACCGTGATATGACTGAGACCGGCATCAACAAGCCGCCGGATGCGCGCCTCTGTGAAATTATAGCTGAAATGACTGGTCAAATGGACTTCAAGCCGCGCGGCCCTTGCGACCGCGATCATCTCATCAATTTGCGGATGGGCGAGCGGATCGCCGTAATAGAAAAGGCTGATCGCCACCGCTTTGTCTTTAATCTGATCAATGACGCCCTCAAACTGCGCAAGATCCATCCGATGCGATTTTTTAAATTCCTGCCTATCCAAAAGGCTGCGTCCACGCTCCGCGGGGTCGGCGTGAAGACAATGCGGACAAGCGAGCGAGCATTGCGGCGAAATGTCGATTTTAACAAGCGACGGTAAAGGCGCCGCGGCGTCGGCGCGGGTCGCGTAGGCGGTCATGTTGTGAGCCAGGTTCTGGATTTTTTCCAAACTTGGCCGCTGCCGCAGCCAGTTACGCCGGCGAAATATCCCGGAAATTAAAGACACGGTCGATCACCCGTCCGAAAAGTATCTGTCAAATCTGAAAACCAGCATTGCAAGGCGAGAGGAGAACACAAGACCTACTCGCGATTATCCGCCGCGCGCCTTTCTTCCCCAAGGTCGCAAACATGACCATATGCGATCGCGATTCGCCATTACGTAATGCGTGGGGTAGTTACGAATAGCGCGCACGAGTTGCATCATGCGCGCCCGGTGCAATAGGCGCAAGACGTCACCGGCTGAGGCCCGTCGCCAAATTCGGCTGATCCTGCGGATCGAAACCATAATGCTGCAGCCAGCGCATGTCCGCGGCGAAGAAATCACGCAAGTCGGGGATCCCGTATTTCAGCATGGCGAGGCGGTCGACGCCCATGCCCCAGGCGAACCCCTGATATTCATCCGGATCAAGGCCGCAATTGCGCAATACGTTCGGATGCACCATGCCGCAGCCGAGAATCTCCATCCATTGCTCGCCCTGCCCGATGCGCACTTCGTCGCCGACGCGTTCATATTTCACATCCATTTCCGCAGAAGGCTCCGTGAACGGAAAAAAGTGCGGGCGAAAGCGCGTTTCCACATCATCGATCTCGAAGAACGCCTTGATGAAGGCCTCAAGAACGCCTTTGAGGTGGCCCATGTGGCTTGAGCGGTCAATGACGAGGCCTTCCACCTGATGGAACATGGGCGTATGGGTCTGATCGGAATCGCACCTATATGTCCGTCCAGGAATAATAATCCGGATGGGCGGCTTCTGAGACATCATGGTGCGGATTTGCACAGGGCTCGTATGGGTGCGCAAGACCATGCGCGATCCATCGTCTTTTTCCTCAAAGAAAAATGTATCATGCATTTCGCGCGCCGGGTGATCAGGCGGAAAGTTGAGCGCCGTGAAGTTATGGAAGTCGTCCTCGATATCCGGTCCCTCAGCGATGTCGAAGCCCATCGCCGAAAAAATTGCGCCAATTTCTTCCATCACTTGACTGACGGGGTGAATTTTCCCTTTCGGCTCAGGGCGGACAGGCAACGTCACGTCGACTTTCTCGGTCGCTAGCCGGGCGTCGAGCGCTGCTTCTTCCAGCGCTTCCTTCTTGGCCTCAATGGCGGCGGCAATACGATTTTTTAATCCGTTAAGCGCCGGCCCCATTTCCTTCTTTTCTTCCGGCGACATTTTGCCGAGCATTTTCATCCGCTCACTGACAGCGCCTTTCTTGCCGAGCGCGGCGATCCGGACTTCTTCCAAGGCGCTCTCGCTCGACGCCGCATCAATTTTTGCGGCGAGGTCCGTTTCAAGGGTTTGCAGATCAGTCATGGTCCGTTTCTTTTCATTCGTTGGTCAGGCGGCCTCGCCCCAAATCGCCGGGCGGACCCGGCGGCGCAAATAAGGACAAACCTTCGTAAAAAGCGTCATCAGGGTTTCGCCTCTTTGGCGCGGACAAGAAAAAACGCCATCCGCTTCATACGGATGGCGCTCGGGCTGCGCCCGGTTCAAATACGCGCAGGAAGGGCCATTGTCGATAGACACGGGGTCGATAGACGCGGTCTATTTAGAGGCGACGACCGCTTTTTTCACCGGCGCTTCGGCGATCGCCGTCAATTCGGCGTCGCCCACCTGGTCGACGGCGCCGCTGATCGCGCCGCGCACGCATTTATCAAGCAGGTATGGCGCAAACATCTCGCCGCGCAGTTCCTTGCGGCAAGCGCGCATCGCCGCTTTTTCAATGCGCTCGTACAACTCGGCTTTGTATGACGCGTCCGCCATAGCAGCGCGATCAACCGAAACGGTTTCGTCGGCGAACGCGACGCTGGTGAGCGAAAGAACGGCTGAGGTTGCGAAAAAGATGGATCGGATCATTTCTATCTCCAAGGGTCAAAAGTTAGAAAAACACCCGAGCGTTTCCGCCAATATGTGTTCGCAGTCTGCGCCGCGTTAAGAGGACGGTAAACTAACCAGTTTCCACCTGTCAATATTGAATATTTTGTTTTTTATTCATTCATCAGGATGCACCAATCAGCCGTAAGGTCGTCTCTGCGCCGAATTGAGTCAGTCATCGGAGACCACAAAACAAAAAACGCACCCGGCTAAACGGGTGCGTTTTCAATTTCGACTTATGGCGCAAGCGTTAGGCGAGCGCTGCCTTGGCTTTCTCGGCCAAGGCCTCGAACGCCTTTGGGTCATGAACGGCGATATCCGCGAGCACCTTGCGATCAACTTCAATGCCGGCGCGATCGAGACCATTCATAAAACGCGAATAGGTCATATCGAGTTCGCGGGCGGCGGCGTTAATCCTCTGGATCCATAGCGACCTGAAGTTGCGCTTCTTGGCGCGCCGATCGCGATAGGCGTACTGGCCGGCCTTTTCCACAGCCTGATTAGCGATGCGGAACGTATTCTTGCGGCGGCCGTAATAGCCTTTCGCTTTTTTGATAACTTTGCGGTGACGGGCGTGGGCGGTGACGCCTCTTTTTACACGTGACATGTTTCAAGGCCTCCTAGCGATTATACGGCATGTATTTTTTAACGATCTTCGCATCCGCATCGGCGAGCACATCCATGCCGCGGTTCTGGCGGATTTGCTTCGGGGTGCGTTTGATCATGCCGTGGCGTTTGCCGGAGACACCGGCTTTGACTTTGCCGGACGCCGTCATCTTGAAGCGCTTTTTCGCGCCTGACTTGGTCTTCATCTTGGGCATTTTGCTCTTCCTGGTTTAAAGCCCGGACTTCCGGGACCCGTTTCGGGTGCGTTTTAAGATCGCCCAGGCATGCCTTTTGGCCCGGCGATCCAACAAGAGCGCGGTTTATAGCCGAAGATCCAGGCGATGCAATAGCTTGCGTATCCAAATCACTGACAAGACAAAGCGCGCTCGCTAAATGAGACCGAGACCATTTCAGACGCCGAGGACGGGCCACAGATCACACCCGGTAGAAAAGGGCGAAGGTTGACATAATTCGTTATTTAGCTAAATAACAATCTATGAACAGCGTTTTCAAAGCCCTTTCTGACCCGACGCGGCGGCGCGTTCTTGAACTTCTGCGAGACGGCCCGATGAACGCAGGCGACCTCGCGGCGCAATTTTCCTTTTCCAAGCCAACCATGTCCGCCCATTTCGCGGTCTTGCGCGAAGCTGATCTGGTGGAGGCGGAAAAGCACGGCAAGCAGGTAATTTATCGTCTTAAATTGTCCGTCCTTGAAGATGCGCTCTTCGGCTTTGCAAAAACATTCAACGTTAAATCGACGACCGAGCGAAAGGCTGACGCTTCGCACCCGTCAAAAATGAAGGAGACAGCCACATGACCGCCATCCGTCTACAAACGATTTTATGCCTCCTCACCTTCGCCGCCGCGGCGATTGGCTTTTCCAACTGGTTTTTAAAGCCGGAAGCGGGCGCAGTCTGGATCGTCGGCTCACTTTCGGTGCCGGTTCTGTGGGCGATCGTGGCGTTCATGGAACAACGCCGCCCCCTGAGCGATTACTCCATTTCCGAAAAAAATATACTTACGGTCTCCGTCCTCTCAGCGGCCGCAATGCTCGTCGTGGCGCAAGGGGTGCATCTCGTTGAATTTCTGGGCGTAAGCGCGTCCGATGCTATTGATCGCGTCTGGGGCGTTTGCGTCGGCGCCGTTCTGGTCGGTATCGGCAATGCGACGCCAAAGGTGTTGCCGCCTCTTAGCAAGCCACAATGTTCTTTGCCGAATTCGCACGCCGTCCAGCGTTTTGCAGGCTGGGCTCTCGTTTTTGGCGGCGTGGGTTACGCGCTCTCGTGGCTCATGCTTCCAGTGGATTCAGCGGGTTTCGCCGCAACCGCCTTTTGTCTTGGCGCGGTGATCGCGATCGCCTGGCGCTGCGCTGTTGCAGGCGTCCAGCGCTCACGAACGCCGCAAATCGACGGCTAAGCCTCTTCAAGAGAAGCCGCGACAGCATTCACGACAATTTTAATCTGTTCCCAGACGTCTTCGATCGGCTGCATCAGGAAGCCGTCAGCGACGGCGATCGTGACAATGCCGTGGATCGACGCCCATAACGCCCGCGCATGAAGTCTGCGCCGGTTTGGATCTTTGGCGCCGGGAAAAGAAACAAGCGCATCTTCAATAATCCGGAAAAGCGACAGTTCTTTTTCCAGATACCAGCGCGGCGGCGCCTCCGTCTGGCTGCGGTTAAAGGCCAGCGTCGCAAGCCACCGCGTTTGATGACCGGCCACGAATTCCAGGTAGGCCTCGGCGAGCGCCAGCATTTGTTCGCGGGGCGATCGGCCGGCGTCGCGCGCCGCCTCCAACGCGGATGTTTCAATCGCAAAGAGCTCATCATAGGTCTGGCCGTTGACGATGCGGATAAGATCATCGAGATCGCCGAACAGATTGTAAATCGAGCCTACGGAAATGCCGGCTTGTTGGGCGATCGGCCGCGCTTTCACGCCATCGAGCCCCTGCGTTTCCATGGCCTCTCGCGCCGCTGATATCACGCGGTCGCGCACATCCGGATCAAAGCCCTTTCGCCCGGCGCGCCCAGGAAGCGACCCATCCGGTCCCGCCGGATCAAGGAGACTCTCACGCTCATATGGCACGCTCTTCGCGCCGCCGCCTTCAAGCTTATCCGCGCCCATGCACGCTCCTGTTTCCGCGACCGAAACGATTTTCTCACGCCCTGTTCGGCAAGAGTAAACGGTACTCTAAACCCATTCACACCAATGAACAACGTTCATTTTTGTATTGAACATTGTTCATTTATGTGCATATTCGAGTTTGTGAACGTTGTTCATCAAAGGAGTAACATCATGTGGAAGACGATCACGGCGATTTTTCTGGGAAAGCGAGCGCAGGTGGAAATGGCCCTCGAAACGGAAAACGCCGCCCTTATTATCGAGCAAAAAATCAGGGAGGCGGAGGCCGGACACGCCGCGGCCAAGAGAGGCCTCGCCGCGCTCATCGCCCGCTCAAAAGCTGAACGAAAAGCGCTGGATATTGTTGCAACGCGGATCGCCGATTTGACGGCGCGCACCCGCGCCGCGCTTGACGCAGGCAAGGAGAAGCTCGCCGCCGACGCGGCCGCCCTCCTCGCCGAGTTGGAAAACGAGCAGGCCGTGCGCCAGCGCACGCTCTCTGGCGCGGAAGAAAAAAGCGACCGCATGCGGCTCGCTATTGAGAAAACACAGCGCCAACTCGTTGATCTGCAGCAGGGTCTGATCACCGCACGATCAATCGAGGCTGAACGCAGTGCAATCCGTCACGTGAAAGGCGATATCGCCGCCAATAGCGCTATTCGCGAGGGCGAAGCGGTTTTGAAACGTCTTCTCGCCAGCGAAGATCCGATCGAAGAAATCGAGGCGTTGGAGGAACTGGAAGCTGACATGTCCGGCGAAACGATCATCGACCGCCTGGCGGACGCCGGTTTCGGGGAAGCGACAAAGGTGCGCGCCGAAGACATTCTCGCGCGCTTTCGAAACGACACCCCCGACCCGGCTGCAGCGTAACACTCTTGCCGCGATTTATATTCTTAATACGGAGTAACCAACATGTTTGAACATTCGAAAACCTGGATCAGCTATAACTACCTCTGCGTTTTTGTCGCTTATATCATGTTGAGCTTTTCGCTCTTCCTGATGCCGATTAATCTGGCGACAAAGGGATATCTCGCCATGGGAATTATTTTCTTGTCCGGTTCTCTCGTCACGCTCGTAAAAACCCTGCACGATAACCGGGTCAACGGCGAGGTTTCCTCCAAGCTGGAGCGCGCGAAACAAGACAAACTCCTGCAGGACTACGTGCAAAACAGCTGATTTCCGGCTCTTTTTGAAAGCGGCGCGCCTGGCTGGCGCGCCGCGAAATTTCGTTTAAACTTAAGAACGAGAGGGGCTCGATGATCATAAATGGGAGGCGCGCAGGTGCGGCCTGTCACGATAATATTCGCGTTTTTTCTGGTGATTGCGCCCTTGCGCGCGGACGCACAAACGCCGCTTGCCTCCATTCCCTACGAAATCGGCTATGACGGCTGGATCACCGTAAAAGTGGCAGTGAACGGCGCCGGGCCCTACGACTTCATCGTCGACACCGGCGCGACGCTGACGCTCGCCTTCGAAAATCTGCGGCAGGAACAATCTTTCACCGCAACCAATCTACCGCCGCGGCGCATCCTCGGTTTTGCGAGCGCCATCACCGCGCCTGTCACCAATATCGGCGATATCGAAATCGGGGGCGAGATTATGCGCGACCATCAGGGCGTCGTCCTGTCGGATTGGGCGCCGCCGCGCAAAACGCCCCACGGCGTTCTGGGTCTCGATTTTCTGTCGCGCTATCTTATGGTTGTGGATCGCGACGCGCAACGCATCGAACTATACGCCCCCGACATCGTTCCAGACAAAATCAGAAAATGGCCGTCGGCGCCTCTCGAGGCGCGTTCTTTTGGCCAGGACCTCGGCGCGCTTTATACGGTCGATGTGCGCGTAAACAATCGCACCGCCCCCTTCATTGTCGATCTCGGCGCCTCGGGAACAATTCTCAATTTTTCAATGTTGCGCGAGCTTTATGCGGGCATACGGTTTAATCCCTCGAGCGCCTCCGGCGCGGCGACCGGAACACGGCTCAACGACATCAACGATAAACGAGACAGCGGTCAGCTCATCCGCGTTTTGCGAATTAAGATCGGGCGCGCCTATTGGCGCCGGCCTATTCTTCTCGCCTTCGACGCGGAAATTTTTCGCGAACTTGGCGTCGCCAGTACGCCGTTCGGCCTTCTCGGGGCCGATCTCCTGAGCGATCGAAGCTTTTCATTGAACTTCGAAAAAGGCGAATTTCGAGCTGAGCGCAAATCACGCCGCACGCAATAGGAATTCTTCATACCGTCCCGATTGTGCGCGCCACTTTTTTCTGTAACACTTTCGCCAAATAATCACGGGGCTGATCATGAAAACAAAAATGAAATTCCTATGCGGGGCGGTGTGCTCGATCGCTGCCATTTCCTCTGCAAGCGCCGCGGACATTGCGATCGTTCATGCGGGCAAACTTCTGGCCGTTCCGGGCGGCGCCGTGGCGAGCGAACAATCAGTGATTGTGAAAGACGGGCGCGTCGCTGCGATTGCGCCGGGTTACGTGGATGCGGGCGCAGCCGGCGCTGGCGCGGACGACACAGTGCGCGTCTATGATTTGAAAGATCATTTTGTGATGCCGGGTCTTATCGATTCGCACGTGCACCTGTCAGGCGAGCTGGGCCCGCGCTCAAAACTGAACGGCCTTGAGCGCTCCGACGCCGACGTGGCGATGGTCGCCGCCGGCAATGCGCGCAAAACATTGCGGGCCGGCTTTACAACCGTGCGCGATGTGGGCGCGCGCGGCGGCGACGCGATTTTCGCTTTGCGCGACGCGGTGCGCCGCGGCGACGTAGACGGGCCGCGCATCTACGCATCCGGCTATACGATCTCTCCCACCGGGGGCCACGGGCAACAACATGCGTTACGCGAAGACATCCTTCATGTGATCGATTCCTCCGGCGTCTGCGACGGACAGGACGCCTGTCGCAAAGCGGTGCGCACGCAAGTACGCCGCACCGCCGATCATATAAAACTGGTCTCGACCGGCGGGGTGTTGTCAGAGACCGCGGCCGGCACCGGCCAACAATTCTTCGAGGACGAATTAAAAGCGATCATGGACACGGCGCACGCCCTTGGCCGCAAGGTGACGGCGCACGCGCATAACGCCGACGGGATCAACGCAGCGCTCAGAGCCGGCGTCGATTCCATCGAGCACGGCACGTTCGCCGATCGCGAGAGTTTCAACCTCTTCAAACGCAACAATGCTTACCTGGTGCCGACGATCCTCGCCGGGGTCACCGTCGCGGAAATCGCCGACGACCCGAAGTCGTTTTTCCCCGAGCCTATCCGCGAAAAGGCCAAACAAGTGGGTCCGCAAATTCTTGATATGACCCGGCGCGCGCACGCCGCCGGCGTCAAGATCGCGTTCGGCACCGACACAGGCGTGTCAAAACATGGGCAAAACGCCCGCGAATTTGCGCTGCTCGTAGAAGCCGGGATGACGCCGATGCAGGCCATACGCGCCGCTACTGTGGTCGCCGCCGACCATCTCGGCAAATCGGATGCTCTCGGAAGCCTTGAGGTGGGTAAATTCGGTGATTTGATCGCCGTCGACGGCGATCCGCTTACGGACGTTACGGAGCTGGAAGACGTCGACTTCGTCATGAAAGAAGGCGCCGTTTACAAGCAATAAAATATTAACTGCGTTTACGAGCCCGATCTTAAGCCTTCGCTTGCACACTCGCTCTTTGCAGAGTGGAGGGTGCGACGTTGGCGTTTGGGAAAAAGGGAGCGGCGACGCTTAATGATTTCGGTTCCTATTCTTCAACAGAACCGGGCGCCGCGTACGACCCGCGTTACGACGCGCGAACGCCTGGAACGGACAACGCTTACCGTATAAAGGCCGGCTGGAAAGACGGGCTCCAGGGCGTCTTGACCGGCGCATTCGGCGCCTTGATGCTCGGCGTCGCTCCTGAACTCGATTCAGGCGTTGAACAATTTTTCGTCGGCGGCGTCGGCCTCTTGTTTGTTTTTGGCGCCCTCGCCCTCCTCGGGATGGCCGCGACCGGCAAGGAAAAGCTCATCGTCGACGCAAACGGACTACATCAATCAACGTTTTTCGGGAAAGCGTCAGTGAGCTGGAGCGATCTTGAGACATTCGAGGTCTGGACCGTGAATTTCAACAAGATGATCTTCGCTAAAAGCGCAAAACGCAGCATGGGGTTCATGAAAAAACAGATTTCCATCCCGGCGAAAGCGTTCAAATCCAAAGAATTTGAATTGGCGGAAATGGTTGCAAAATTTCGACCGGATCTGTTCGGCTTTGTGCCGGCGGTGATGGCGAGCGTCGGCGCGAAAAAACTCATTCCGGACCTCGAAGCGAAATTCAGCTAGATCGAGCCGGTCTTTTCGGGGCCTTAACGTTCTGTTTACCAACAAATAGGTTGGGCGGCTTACCGCGATTTTAACCACCTTGCGCCATGATCCCCGCACAATTCCAAAGGGAGGCTCCGCACCATGGCCACGGATCTCACAAGCGTCGGCGACGATGGATATATCAGCGCAGAAGATGTGCGCTTTTTACGCCGCAATGTTTTCGCCGACGGCGTCGTTAGCGCCGAAGAACTCGATGCGCTTTTCCGCCTCGGGGAGAAGGCTGAAGCGGGCGACCGCGAATGGCCGCAATATTTCGCAGAGGCCGCCGCCGATTTTTATCTGCGCGAGGAAGAACCGAACGGCTATTTGACCCAACAAGAGTTCAATAGCCTGAAAGCGCGGGTGACTCGCGACGGCGCCAAGGCCAGCAAACTGGAATTGGGTCTGCTGCTGCGCCTGATGGAAATCGCCATATCTTCGCCGGAAGAAATGTCAGGCTTTGTGGCCGAACAACTAAAGCGCCATATTTGCGAAAAGTCAGGCGGCGCGATCATCGACGCCGAAGACGTCAAAATGATCAGCCGGTTTATCTTCGCCGCTGGCGGCGACGGAAATGTGGCCGTTACGCGCGCTGAAGCGGAATTCCTGTTCGATATCAGCGACGCGACCGTCGAGGCGCAAAATGATCCGTCGTGGAACGATCTCTTCAAGAAAGCTATATCCAATCATCTGATGGCGCATATCGGTTTTCAACCGATGGGCCGGGCGGCCGCGCTTTCGCATTACACGCCGGACCCGGCGGATGGCCCGGCGCACGAACCACCGCGTCTGGCAGATGAGAATAAGCTCGAACGATCGGGATCGAGCCTGTGGGATATGGCGTTGAACGTCTTCTCAGCGAAAGCGGCTCACCGGCGGCGCGTCGAGCAGCGCCATCGCGCGACCAATGAACGCCGGGAGAGAGAAGCCGCGGAAGCGGAAGCGGTCACGCCGGAAGAAGCCGACTGGCTCGCTGATCGCATCGGCCGCGACGGCGTTTTGCATCCGTCAGAAAAGGCGTTGGTCGCCTATATGCGCGACGAGTTGGACGCCGACTTGCCGCCGAAACTGAAAGCGATTGTCGAAAGAGCCGCTTAGATCATGAGGCGTTTTATTTGAAACACCCGATGACGTAAGTTTTTTTGTGCGCGCCGGTCAGCGCGAAAAACCGGATCCCACTTTTTCGCCCGGCGTTCTAGGCGCCCGTATCGCCGCTTGAAAACTTTTGGACGAACGCGTCGATAACATCGGCCCAGCGGCTCACATTCTGCGACAGGTGTTCCGAAGAGACGCCGCCGCCAAGCTCAACCACATAATCGACCCCCACCTGATTCTGGCGCTCCAAAATATAGGCGCGCCCAAAAAGCTGGCTGTCGTTGAAATTGTTTACCACGCGGTAGTCGGTGGCGTTCACCGCACGTCCCAAATCGAAATTTGCGAAGAAGACGAGGTTCTCGCACGCCGCCGGCGATCCGCCGCAATCCATTGCGCGCACCCAGAACATGATCTCACCGACCGTGGCGTTCGCCACCGGGGCGCCGGTCGCCGCATCCTCGGTCATCGTCGGCGTCAGCCCGGCCGCTTCGAGCGCGCTTTCAAGTTCGGCCGCGGTAACGGCGCTCGTCGTCTGAGCCGTAGCAGCTGACAAAGACGCCGCCGCGCCGAAAATGATCGCCGATAGTATCGATTTAAAGCTCATAACGCCCGTCCCAATTACCCCACGTGCAATACTGCGATATCGGCGCTGGGTTTGGCAACGCATCAATCTGAATCGATGGCGTTTTTGTTAAAAACGCCGCGTTGACACACCTTGCGGCCCGCCTATTCTCGCACGCGCAATAACCGGCTTTTCTCCAGTGAGGACGACTTATGGCTAACGCCGCGCCCACCGCAGCGCCCCCAAGGGCGAGACCGCTCTCCCCACACCTGCAGATCTGGGGCTGGACCGTCACGATGGCGAGTTCGATCACCCATCGCGCCACCGGCGTCGCCCTCTACACCGGCACAATCCTCCTGGCGCTCTGGACCATTGCGCTCGCCGCGGGCGAAGAGGCTTTCGCGCCGCTCGGCGCATTGCTGACCTCGCCCTTGGGCGTCTTGATCCTTGCTGGCTACACCTGGGCGCTCCTCTATCACGCCATGAACGGGATCCGGCACCTTTATTGGGACACGGGCCGCGGACTTCACTATGAAACCGCGAAGAAAACCGCCTGGTTCATCTTTATCGCTTCATTCCTGCTCGCCGGCGCGATCGTCTATGCGGGGCTCGCCGCGCGGGGAGCAGCATAATGGCGCACAAAGGCACCTCGACATTTGTTCTCCAGCGCATGACGGCTGTTTTAATGCTGCCATTGGTCGCCTGGTTCCTGTGGAGCGTCATCGCCTACGCTGGCGGATCGTACGCGGACGCCTACGCGTGGGCGGGCGAGCCGTTGAATGCTCTGCTGCTTGGCGCGTTCGTCACCGTCGGCGCCGTGCATATGCGCATTGGCCTTATGGAAGTCATTCACGACTATATTCATGGCGGTCTAAATAATGTGCTGAACGTCCTGAACTGGATCGTCGCGATCGGCGCCATCGCCGTGACCTGGTGGTCTCTTTTCCAGATTGCTTTTTAGAAGGCTCGTCTCATGTCGGACACGTACGAAATTGTCGATCATACTTATGATGTCGTTGTCGTCGGCGCAGGCGGCGCGGGACTGCGCGCCACGCTCGGCGCTGCCCAAGCGGGTCTTAAAACCGCTTGCGTGACGAAAGTCTTCCCCACGCGCTCGCATACCGTCGCGGCGCAAGGCGGCATCTCGGCCTCCCTCGGCAATATGGGCGAGGACGACTGGCGCTGGCATGTTTACGACACCGTCAAAGGCTCTGACTGGCTCGGCGACCAGGACTCGATCGAATATCTTTGCAAGAACGCGCCGGCGGCTGTTTACGAACTCGAACATTGGGGCGTGCCTTTCTCACGCACCGAAGACGGTAAAATCTATCAGCGCGCATTCGGCGGCATGACCCGCAATTTCGGCGAAGGTCAGGTGCAGCGCACATGCGCGGCCGCTGACCGCACCGGCCATGCGATCCTGCACACGCTCTACGGTCAGTCGGTGAAGCAGAACGCCAAATTCTTTATCGAGTATTTCGCGCTCGACCTCATTATGAATGATGACGGCGAGTGCCAGGGTCTGATGGCCTGGAAGCTTGACGACGGCACGATCCACCGTTTCAACGCCAAGATGGTGATCCTCGCCACCGGGGGCTACGGGCGCGCCTATTTCTCCTGCACCTCAGCGCACACCTGCACCGGCGACGGCAACGCCATGGTCCTGCGCGCAGGCCTCCCGCTTCAGGACATGGAGTTCGTTCAGTTCCACCCGACCGGCATTTACGGCGCAGGCGTTCTCATTACAGAAGGCTCTCGCGGCGAAGGCGGCTACCTCACCAATTCTGAGGGCGAGCGCTTTATGGAGCGTTATGCGCCGTCAGCAAAAGACCTCGCCTCGCGCGACGTCGTCAGCCGCGCCATGACCATTGAAATTCGCGAAGGCCGCGGCGTCGGTCCGAATAAGGACCATATCCACCTGAACCTGAACCATTTGGACCCGGCGGTGCTCGCCGAACGTCTGCCCGGCATTTCCGAAAGCGCCCGCGTTTTCTCCGGCGTCGACGTCACCAAGGAACCGATCCCGGTGCTGCCGACGGTGCACTACAATATGGGCGGCATACCGACCAATTATCATGGCGAAGTCGTCACGAAGCGCGGCGACGATAGCGACGCCGTGGTGCCTGGCCTGATGGCCATTGGCGAAGCGGCGTGCGTGTCGGTCCACGGCGCCAACCGTCTCGGCTCGAACTCGCTGATCGATCTCGTGGTCTTTGGGCGTGCAGCGGGCCTTCGGTGCGGCGACATTGTCGATGGGACGACGCCGAACAAAGAGCTTCCCGCCAACGCCGGTCAGGAAGCGCTCGCACGCCTTGATCGCTTCCGTTACGCCAAAGGCGCCACGCCGACCGCAGAATTACGCCTCGATATGCAGCGCGTCATGCAGAACAATTGCGCCGTATTCCGCACCGGCGACGTGCTTGAGGAAGGCCGAGTAAAAATCAAGGAAGTCCATGACGGCCTCCCCGACATCGGCGTTTCCGACCGGACCATGATCTGGAACACTGATCTGGTCGAGACGCTGGAGTTCGACAATCTCATCGCGCAAGCCGTCGTCACCATGGAATCCGCCGCCAACCGCACCGAATCGCGCGGGGCGCACGCCCGCGAGGATTATCCGGACCGCGATGACGCCAACTGGATGAAACACACCGCGGCATGGTTCTCAAACGGCGCAGCCACCATCGATTATCGTCCTGTCCACGAATATACGATGACGGACGAAATGCATTACATCGAGCCGAAGGCGCGGGTTTATTAACCGGGCCTCGGCGCTGCAACGAACGAAAGCCGAGACTTTTACGTCAATCGCTATCGACAAACAGATCGAGAAATTTCGCTGCGAGCGGCGATTGATGGATTTGCGCCTTGGTCAGCGTATCAATGTCATGCCGGATCCCGTCCGTATTTCCAAGCGCGATGAGCGCCCAGCCGTCATCCGGCGCTTTCAGCAATAGTCCCGCATAAGCGTCCGGCCACCAGCCGCCATGCCACACCAAACGATGGCCCTTCCAGTCCTGCACGTACCAGCCGTAAGCGTAAGGCGCGGGCTCTCCATTTGCGTCGACGGGCGGCGTCCACATCTTTTCAAGCACCGCCGGTTCCAGAATATCGCCCCTGTCGAGGGCGGCGGAGTATTTTGCGAGATCAACAACGCTCGCAATAATGCCGGAACTCGCGTTAAGTTCAGGGTTGGGCAAGGCGGACGGGGCCAGCCCGTCGGATTCTTCCGGCGCATGGCGGAACGGCGGCGCAAGATTTGTCAACGCCGCCGCCCCCTCTGGATCGCGCCAACCCGCCGCGACATTTTCAAGGCCGCCAGGCTCAATAACATACTCACGCATCCATTCACGCCAGGACTTGTCCGTGTTTTCTTCAACCCAATTCGACAGCCGGCCAAAGACAACGGGATTATATAAAAACGATGTTCCCGGTTCACCCTGCACGCGATGTTGCAACACCTGACGCAGCGTTAAAGGCTTATCGCATGGAACTGGCTCGACCTTCCGGCCATCGTCAAGGACGCCGCCGCCAAAAATGATGCCGCTCGTGGCGAGCCACGCGCAGCGCCCGTCCCAGTCGCTGAGGGATGTAAAGTCAGCATCAAGATCAAGATGACCATCCGCTTCCATCGCCAAAAGCGTTGCGCCCGTAAATGTCTTGGTGATTGACGCTACAAGATAGGATGTCGCCGGCGTCGTTGGTTCTTCGGCGTCGTGGTCCTGCCAGCCAAGGCTCTCCGTCATAACGATCTCGCCGTCTTTCACGACGGCGACTGAGAAACTTAATACGCGGTTTTCCTTGCGAAATTCCTTGAGAAACGCCCGAAATTCTTCAACGCGGTCAGAGGGCTCCTCAGCGAGGGCGGGGGCCGTCATTGCTACGCAAACCAACGCCGCAAGCTTCAAAAATTTCATCAATAAAACTCCCGAATTTAAACCGTCGCAGCCCGCGACAAGCTGTGCTCTTGCGATAACGCACTAGCATGTCCGCATTGCTATTGAAATTACATTGAACAGGACAACCGTCAAAAGGACAGGTGAATAGAATTCTTCTCTTTATTGAACGCCGGCTTCTTCGAAAAACGCCGCTGTCGCGTCATCCTCAGGAAACATCAATTCGATGCGGATGTCGCCCGCATTGACGTCCTGCACAGTCGAAAAGGCGGCGATCGTGGAGAACACTTTCAGTCTCATATCGCCAAGCCGAAAGACTGTTGGAATGACGGCGCGCCCCAGATCAATTTCCTCATCCTGATCGCCGCGCTCGCGCAAGAGCTTCTCAACAACGTCAATTCTAGCCCGAAGAACGGCGTCGCCGCCGAGCGCTGTGTCTTCCGCCCGTAACCGGACAAGACTCAAACGCGCTGTTTCTGTCCAGTTCTCGATCAGCCCCATCGGTTCGGCTGCGATCAGCGCATCGACAAGATTCGCAGGCTTGTCGGCTGGTAAAGCAAGATGAGAAAAAAGAAACGCCGCCGCCTTGTTGGCGTCGATGACATTCCAGTGGCGATCGATAACAAAGGCCGGATACGGATCATGACGCTCGATCATCGCCGCGGTAGCGCGGCGCACAGGCGCCAATTCGGACGCCGAGGCGTCAAGCGCCGGAAAGACCGGCGCGAAACCGGCGCTGCCGAGCGCCTGGTTCGCGGCGTCCTTCGGCATCGCTAGCGCATCGGCGAGCCGCAACACCATCTCCCGGCTCGGCCGGGCGCGGCCGGATTCCAGAAAACTCAAATGACGCGCAGAAATATCGGCGGCGAGACTAAGGGAGAGCTGGCTGTGACGTCGGAGCCCTCGCCAATGGCGCAAATAGGCGCCGAATGCGGCCGACGCTTGATCATGGGTCGCCGGTTTTTGAGGAGAAATCGCCATGGGTGGAGAATTACCACATCGCAAATGCCCGAGACACTTACCTGCGAGGTAATTGCCGCACGACACCTGATAGCCGATTTCTACCCCCCGTGTTCGATAAACGAAAGGAAATCGTCATGTCCCCCGAAGCCGCCGCCCGCATGATCCGCCTCGTCGCGCTCGCTTTTTTCCCAACCGCGCTCATTCTCTACACCAGCGCCTTCGCCTCCATCGACGGCGCGTCCAGGTTGCTCCATGATTTCCTGGATTATCCCCTCGACGGCGACTTCACCTTCACGCCGGAAAGCCGCTGGATCGCCGCCATCGCCGGCGGCGTTTTCGCGGCGCTTTGCATCATGCTTCATCAGATCGTGGCCCCCGCCATCGAAGAAGGCGACGAACGCGTTCGCCGCGGCGCGTTGATCGCGCTGATCACATGGTTTGTCCTCGACAGCACAGGATCAATCGCCGCCGGCGCGCCGGCGAATGCGGCGTTTAATGTTCTGTTTCTGGCTCTCTTCGCCGGTCCGCTCGTCGCCGTTCGCAGACGCGCCGCGGCGTAGCGGAACACAGGCGACCATTTTAAGCCCCGCCAGATCCGGCGGGGCCTTTTTTTTTCCCCGCAATGCGCCCTAAGCTCTCCGCGGATCCGCATGATCGGGAGACATCAGGTGAGCGACACCGTCGCACTCGAACAGGCTGACTTTAAGATCGTCGCCGCCCCGCATTGCGGCGGCGCCATTCTTTCGGTCGAAGCCAATGGGCGCGATCTGTTGCGGCCCGGAAAGCTCGAAGCTGTCCGCGCCGATCGCCGCGCCGCCGCCTGCTTTCCATGCGTCCCCTATTTCGGCCGGCTCTATGATGGGCTGTCTTTTGGCGGGCGCCATTGGCGCCAATCGCCGACATTTCCCGCGATCGACGCAGGCCACGCACTCCATGGCGAGGGCTGGGTGTCGGAATGGGAAGTCGCATCGCATACGGAGAATGCGCTGACGTTGGTCTTCCATTTCAATGCTGACGAGGCGGGGCGCTTTCCTTTTCCCTATGAAGCAACGCAAACGATCGTCATCGACAACAATGCGGTGCGCGTCTCACTGACTTTGAAAAACACCGGCGATACGCCGATGCCGGGCGGTCTGGGATTACATCCCTATTTCGCGCGCAGAAAAGACATGGCGATCTCATTCAACGCTGGTCAATATTGGACGCCGCCGTCGGCGGGCGCGCGCGGGACCATGGGACGCCTGCCTGACGGGCTCGGCTCCGGTCGTTTCGCACCGCCGCCGTCCGCCTTGCGCGATCATTCCTATGCGGGGTTCGCCGGCGCCGCGACCATTGTCGGCGCCGGCGGCGGCGTCTCGTTAGTGAGCGATGCGCCTATCCTCCACGTCTACGCCCCCGAAGGAGAGGATTATCTATGCCTTGAGCCGGTCACCCATTTGCCGGGCGCGCTCACCGACCCGAGCGGCGGCTTCAGCGGCGCGGTTCTAAGTCCCGGCGAAACGGCGACGCTGACCATGACGGTGCGCAGCGCTGGGTAGGCTCGACGCTGCCGAACATAGTTGCGAAACGCGGGTAAATACCCTCTTTTGAGCGTAAGCAAGACGACGAGGTCCGCCATGAGTTACAATTGTTTTTCACTCGATATCGCTGATTCAATCGCCCATCTGCGGCTTAATCGCCCGGAAAAAGCGAACTCGATGATCAAGGAATTCTGGACCGAGTTGCCCGCGGCGATCAACGATATCTCTGACGAGGCGAAAGCCCGCGTGATCGTGATTTCTTCCGAAGGCAAACATTTCAGCGCCGGCATGGATATATCGGTTTTCATGGACGGCGACCTCGACGGCGAAACCCACAATCGCCATGTGAACGCCGAAGCCTTTCGCCACCATGTGAAATCGCTTCAGGATACGTTCACGTGCCTGGAAGAGGCGCGCATGCCTGTGCTCGCCGCCTGCCAGGGCGGCGTTATCGGCGGCGCGGTCGATTTCGTCACCGCCTGCGATTGCCGCTACGCGAGCGCCGACGCTTTCTTCTGCATCCAGGAAACCGCGATCGGCATGACCGCCGATGTGGGCACCTATCCGCGGCTCGCCAAAGTGATCCCTGAAGGATGGGCGCGGCAAATGTCGTACACTGCTGAACGTGTACCGGCGGAGACCGCAAAAGCAATCGGCCTCGTGAACGAAGTCTATGAGAGCGCGGACGCGATGCTGGACGGCGTTATGGGGATCGCCCGCCAGATCGCCGCCCATGCGCCGCTGGCCGTCACCGGCGCCAAACGCATGATCAATTACGCACGCGACCACTCCACCGCGGACAGCCTTGACTATATCGGCCTGTGGAACGCTTCCATGCTCAATAGCGAGGACATCAAGAAGACCTATATGGCGAAGGCGCAAAAGGCGGCGCCGCAATATGATGAACTGAGGCCTGTGAAGAAGGGGTTTTAGGCCTTTTTCTCCTATCGACGTAACTGCCGATTCGTTGAAAGGTTAGAATTTCAGCAATATTAGATGCGTAATTGGAGCGCGGCAAAAGGACGAAACCATGCTCGCCTCTCTGAAACGGGCCGTGATCAATACGCCATTGCAGCCAATCGCCGAACATCTAATTCTTTATCCTTCGGCGCGTTTGCAGGGGCTAATTCATCCGAAGCTAAAAAAACTTTATACGGACGATTACCGTCTTGATCGCGCCGTCGAGAAGCTTATCGAGCCTCATTTCAATTGCATCGACATCGGTTGTCATATCGGTTCAATGCTTGGCAAATTTGTCAGGCTTGCGCCTGAGGGCGCGCATGTCGCCATCGAACCGACCCCGGAAAAGGCGCAATATCTCAAGCGCAAATTCCCGAATGTCACCATTCATCAATTGGCCTTATCGGACGCACCGGGCAAAGCCGAATTCTTCATCAATCCGGACAAGCAGGGATTTAACAGTTTACAACAACGTGACGACGAATATGCTCAAACGGAAGCTGTGTCCGTCGACGTTGAAACTCTTGATCGCGTGCTTCCTCCGGAATACGCGGCGCAATTGATCAAAATGGATGTGGAGGGTTTCGAACTTTCCGTCCTGAAAGGCGCGAACGGCTTCGTCGAAAGATGCCGCCCTACCATCATTTTTGAGTCAGGACCCGCGCGCCCGGCTAGCGACGGCGTCTTCGATGGCGACGACCTTTTTCACTACATCACTGAAAACCTGAACTACACGGTTTATAGCCCCGCCGCCTATTTGAGGGGGGAAGGCCCCATGTCCCTCGAGCAGCACCGCGCACACCGCACCTACCCGTTCGAGGGGTTTAACTTTATCGCCTTGCCAACCTAACGTCGCTCCTTTCTGCTGCGTCGTCTCGCACCCTTTTCCTGCGCCGCAAAAATGCTAGGTAAAGCGACTAGAGCAATAGATGTGATTGGCGTTTTTCCATGGTTGAATTGACCCTTCCCCGTAACTCGAAGATTTCCGGCGACGGCAAATCCTATAAAGCTGACCGGTCGAAGGCGAACGGTCACACGCCGGAATACCGCACGTTTAAAGTGTATCGTTACGACCCCGAAACGCCGGATAACCCGCGCGTCGACAGCTATGAAATCGATGTGGCCGACGTGTCGATGGTGCTCGACGCGCTCATCAAGATTAAAAACGAGACCGACGCCGGTCTCGCGTTCCGCCGTTCCTGCCGCGAAGGCGTGTGCGGCTCGTGCGCCATGAACATCAACGGCGCGAACACGCTCGCCTGCACCAAGGGCATGGACGAGCTCGGGTCCGGCGACATTACGGTCTATCCGCTGCCCCACCAGCCGGTGGTCAAGGATCTGATCACCGATCTGACCAAATTCTACGAGCAACACGCTTACGTGGAGCCGTTCCTGCAGGCGGACACGGACGGCAAATCGTCGGAAATTCTGCAAAGCCAGGACGACCGGGAAAAACTGGACGGCCTCTATGAATGCGTGATGTGCGCGTGTTGCTCCACATCGTGCCCGTCTTACTGGTGGAACGGCGACAAGAATTCGGCCAATGGCGACGGCGAATATCTGGGCCCCGCCGCGCTCTTACAGGCCTATCGTTGGTTGAATGACAGCAGGGACGAAAAAACCAACGAACGCCTCGACGCGCTTGAGGACGACTTCAAGCTTTATCGCTGCCACACGATTATGAATTGCGCGCAAGTCTGCCCGAAAGGCCTAAACCCAGCCAAAGCGATCGCCGAAATCAAAAAGATGATGGTCAACCGCCCTAATCCGAACGGGGCCTAACTCGAACGCGCGACCAACCGGCTCACGTCAAGCGCTCAATGATCTGTTCAGTTAGGCGAGCTGCGTCGCCCAAGGAAGCGAGCCGCGCCGCCGCGCAGCCTTCATCCGCCAGGCGAGACCTGCAAAGCCGATAATCATCAGCGCCCAGACGGACGGCTCCGGCGCCGATGAAACGACGTTTGCAGTGAACGATCCGGCGCCTGTCACATTAAGAAGAACCGAGTTACATCCACCAATGCCCGTACACGCGGAAGTAAAGACCGCGCTTGGCAGCGTAAACGTGCCCGGGCCTGCGATATTAATGACGAAATCAAGCGGCGAGGCTACTGGGAAAAAGCCGGGCGCCGTGTCGATGACGGTGAAGCCGGTAATGTCGAGAAATCGAATCGATACCTGTGAGGGCCCGGTGACGCCCGTAACATCGAACATGAACGTGTTACCGGTGATGTCTTCGCCGAAGTCAAAAAGCGCGATTCCACCTGCGTTAAAGGTCGCCTCCGCCGGCGTGTTGCCGAACAGGTTCGCCGCATTCGTCACGCCGCCATTTGCGAAAATTCTGTCAGGGAATATGGCGAATGTAGACGTCGCCGCCTGCGCCGGCGCGCAGAAAAACCCTAATATCGCGATGACGAGCCCGAGGGGTGGTAAACGAAACATGAGAAATCCTGCAGGTTGTGTCCGGAAAATAACGCCCGCGTCCTAACCAACGGTTTTCCGATTGGCTCAAATTTTACCCACTATCGAAAAATCTTACCCGTCTCGTAAACCAAACCCGCGGGGCGCTTAACCGACTAAGCTTGACATGTTTTGATAATTCAATAATTATTGAATTATGGAAATAAAATCAGCAACCGCCTGTTTTTCTGCGCTTTCACAGGAAACCCGCTTGGAAACCCTCCAGCGCCTTGTGAAAGCAGGGCCTGCGGGGCTCTCGGCCGGCGCGCTCACCGAAAGCTTAGGAATTGCAGCGCCCACGATGTCCTTCCACCTGAAAGAGCTCACCACCGCCGGCCTCGCGCTTTCCCGCAAAGAGGGCCGGAGCGTCATCTACGCGGCGAACTATGGCGGCTTGCGCACGCTCATTGATTTCCTGATGGCCGACTGCTGTCAGGGCGATCCACGGCTATGCGGCCCCTACATCATGAAGGAGAAATCAGCATGAAACGCCTGCATGTGCACCTGAAAGTCAGCGATCTTGAACAGTCAATGAAGTTTTACGCCGCCCTATTTGGCCGCGCCCCTGACAAGCTGGAGGGCGACTACGCAAAATGGATGCTGGACGATCCGCACGCTAATGTCTCGCTTTCGACCCACGGCGGCGCGCCCGGCGTCGACCATGTGGGCGTCCAGGTTGAGACCGATGAGGCGCTTTCGGAGATAGCCGATCGACTGCGCGAGGACGGGCATGCGCTGACAGAAGAAAAGGCGACTACGTGCTGCTACGCCCAGAGCAATAAATATTGGGCGAAAGGCCCGGAAGGCGGCTTGTGGGAATTATTCCACTCCTTTGGAGAAAGCCAGCTTTACGGCGCTGAACCCGAACGGCCCGCGCCTGAGACCGGGGCGACAGACGCGCGTTGCGGCGTAGATTGTTGAGAAGCGCCGATCATGAAGAACATTCTTTTCCTGTGCACAGGCAATTCAGCGCGATCGATCATGGCTGAGGCGTACATGAACCATGCGGCCCGCGGCGCCTGGCGCGCCTATTCAGCCGGATCGAAACCCACAGGCGCGCCTAATCCTTTCGCCATCAAAACGTTGGAGGCGGAGAATATTGATCCGTCAGGCGGCTTCGCCCCGCCGCGTTCGAAAAGCTGGGATGAGTTTGCAAGCGCGGACGCGCCGGTCATGGATGCGGTGGTCACGGTCTGCGATAACGCCGCCAATGAGACCTGCCCGGTATGGCCGAAGCGCGGAAAAGCGGCGCCGCAAACCCTTCACTGGGGATTTCCCGACCCGGCCGCCGCCACCGGCGCCGACGCTGAAATCGCCCGCGAATTCGAAACGGTCTTCGCGGCCATACGCGCGAAGATCGACACGTTTCTTCGAGCCGACGAGACGGCGCAGGTATGACCTTCTCAACGTCGCAAAAACTTGGCGCAGAAGCGCTGGGGACCGCATTCCTGCTGGCGATCGTCGTCGGCTCCGGGATAATGGGCGAGACGCTGGCGGGCGGTAATACCGCCATTGCGCTGCTCGCGAACACGATCGCGACCGGCGCCGGACTGGTCATACTCATCCTGATTTTCGGGCCCGTTTCGGGCGCACATTTCAATCCCGCCGTCACGCTCGCCTTCGCGCTCCGCCGCGAAATCACGCCGGGTATGGCCGGGCTCTATGCAGCAACGCAGATCGCCGCTGGCTTCGTCGGCGTTCTCGTCGCGCACGCCATGTTCGATCTCGAAATTCTCCAAATGTCGCTCAAAGCCCGCACCGGCGCCGGCCAGGCGCTCGGCGAAGCGGTCGCCACCTTCGGCCTGGTGTTGACAATCCTCGGCGCCGTTCGTTTCCGCCCCGAAAGCGTCGCTTACGCAGTTGGTCTATTCATCACCGCCGGATACTGGTTCACCTCGTCGACCTCCTTCGCCAATCCCGCGGTCACAATTGCGCGAACCTTTACCGACACGTTCGCCGGCATTCGTCCGAGCGACGCGCCGATGTTTCTTCTGGCGCAATTCTCCGCAGCGGCGTTCGCAGTTGGGGTCGCCGCATGGCTTTTCGCAGAAAAAGAGCGCCGCTATAGACAATCGGATGAGGGGACCGCTGAACCGCTACCGGGCGCTCGTTAAAAAGGGCGCGCTGACGCCTGATCCGGCGCAGGAAGCCGCGACCGAGAAACTGCAAGCCTTGCATGACGCGTTGCGGGGGTATCGCGGCCTGCGACGCGGTCTCTTCGGGCGGCGCCGGGCCGCGCCGCGCGGTCTTTATCTGTGGGGCGGCGTCGGACGGGGCAAGACCCTGTTGATGGATTTGTTTTTCAACAATACGCAGACTGAGCCGAAACGCCGCGTTCATTTCCACGCCTTCATGAGCGAAACCCACGACCGCCTCGCCGCCTGGCGCAGCGCTGATGAAAAGACCCGGCGGCGCCATCCTGCCTTCGACAGAAAAAATCCTGACGACCCCATCCCCTACGCCGCGCGCGATATCGCGCAAGAAGCGATGGTCTTATGTTTCGACGAGTTTCAGGTGAGCGACATCGCAGACGCCATGATCCTTGGGCGGCTCTTTGAAGCGCTGTTTGCTGAAGGCGTCGTGATTGTCGCTACGTCAAACCGGCACCCGGATGCGCTGTACAAAGACGGCTTGAATCGCCAGTTATTCCTGCCCTTTATCGATCTCCTCAAGCGCAAGATCGACATTTATCATCTGGAAGCGGCGGAAGACTATCGTCTGTCGCGGCTGGGAAGAGCGCCTGTCTATTACCAACCTTTGGGGCCGGGCGCCGACGCGGCGATGGACGCCGCCTGGTCGCAATATATTTGCGGCGCCCAGGAAAAAGCGGAGGTCCTGCGCGTGAAAGGGCGCGACCTTGACGCGCCGCGAACAGCGCGCGGCGCAGCGCGTTTTTCATTCGCGGCGTTATGTGAAGCCCCGCTCGGCGCCAATGATTATCTTGCGCTCGTTCGGCAATATTCGACGCTCTTTATTGATCATATTCCCCTTATGAGCGCTGAAAAACGCAACGAGGCCAAACGTTTCGTAACGCTGATCGACGCGATCTACGACAGCCGGACGAAACTTGTCTGTTCCGCTGACGGAGAACCGGCTGATCTCTACCCGGCGGGCGATGGGTCCTTCGAATTCGAGCGTACCGCGTCACGCCTGATGGAGATGCGCTCAGACGACTATCTAAGCGCCGAGCACGAAGTGCTGGAAGATGTCTGATGGTGCGGGCGGCCGCAGTTGAATGGCCCCTTTGAGAGAGTCGGTTATACTCAGCGTTCCGTCTGAGGCCGAATAATAAAGCCGGAAAAGGCCGCCTATGATCAGTGAACCGCTCGCGCCGATCGCCGTCTGTATTGTGCTCTACGGTGCATTTTCAAATGTCTTGGGAAGAATTGGGATCTCCGCGCCGATGGCGTTCATGATAGCCGGTCTCCTTGTCGGCGCCGGCGGTCTCGGACTTGTCGATATTGATGTTGAAAATGAAACGCTGGAAGGGTTCGGCGAACTGACGCTCGCCTTTATTCTTTTTGCGGACGCGGCTTCAACGAATGGCCGGAAATTATTGAAGGACAGCGCCCTTCCTTTCCGCCTGCTCACACTCTCGCTCCCCTTAACGTTGCTCTTGGGGTTCGGCGTCGCCATCGTCCTCTTTCCCACTTTGTCGTGGCAAGAATGCGCGCTCATCGCCGCAATCCTTGCACCGACCGATGCGGCGCTCGGCTACGCTGTTGTGACAAGCCCTAATGTTCCCGAACGTATTCGGCGGGCTGTTTTGGTGGAGTCGGGCCTCAATGACGGTCTCGCCCTGCCCGCGGTTCTACTGTTTTCGGCGCTCGCCTATAATATGGATGGCGGCGAAAACAGCAGCTTCGCCTATTGGGCTCAATTCACGCTGACCCAAATCGTGATCGGGGCCCTTGTCGGCGTTGGCGTCGGCGCGGTCTTCGGAAAGTTGATCAGCATCGCACAGAGAAACGGCTGGATCACCCACAGCTTTCGAAACCTCACTTGCGTCGGCGTCGCCGTGCTCGTCCTCTTCTGCGCCCACGCCCTAAACGGCAACGGCTTTATCGCCGCTTTTGTTTGTGGACTGATTTTTGGAGATTTTTGCCGCGATCAAACGCGCACGCTAACAAACTTTGTCGAAGAAGAAGGGCAGCTTTTCAGTTTATTGATTTTCTTCTTCTTTGGCGCCGTTCTGTTGCCGTCAGCCACAGACTTCCTCACCGTCTTTTGCATCGCTTACGCCGCCTTGAGCCTGACGATGATCCGCATGATCCCGACGAGTCTCTCCCTAATCGGCTCAAAGGTCAGCCTTCCGGGACAGGCTTTCATCGGCTGGTTTGGGCCGCGCGGGCTCGCGTCGATATTGTTTCTGTTTGTCGCGGTCGAGCACCAGGAAGGCGCCCGTCTATCGCAAGTGGAAGCCATTGTTTACGTCACGGTCTTTCTGAGCGTGTTCCTGCACGGCGCCACGGCGACGCTCTTTTCAGACGCCTATGGGCGATCAGCCGCCGCCAGGCGCGACGCGCAAGCTAAACCTTAGTGACGATCGCCAGGCGCTATTCGGCGTCCTCGCCTTCACCGGCGCCGCCAAGATTGAAGATCACAAGCCCGGCCACCAAGGCCGCATAGGCGCTGTAGGAGTAAACAAGGCCCGTCAACTCGATCCCCAAAAGATCGTACCAGAGGTCATTGCCCATAAAACTGAAACCGAAATCCGCCACACCCCAAAGCGCCAGCGCGCCGCCGATAATTTTAAACGCCATGATTGTCGCCTCCCTTGTCAGTCATCACCCTAGAGACGGCTTCCTAAAATTTTATCGGAAGGGTCGCGACAATCGGGCCGGCGACGACAAGGTTTGGGAAACCATGACAGCCGCGATTTCCCGCACACTGGACACTGGCGAAAAACCGCTCTTACCTCCTCCCCATGAAACCGATGCGTATTGTGAGCGGGCTCGTTTTCGCCGGGGCCGCAGGGGGGCTCGCCGCATTCGCCGGCTTGCCGCAGCCGATTGTCGCGACGATCGCCATTACAGCGCTGACCGCGTTCTGGTGGGTCTCCGAGGCGTTGCCGATTCCGGCGACCTCGCTTGTCCCTTTTGCGTTGTTTCCGCTTTCTGGCGTTCTGACCCAGCCGGAGGCGGCGCGCGCGCTCGGCTCCTATGTGATCATTCTTCTCATGGCGTCCTTCATGCTGTCGAAGGCGTTGGAAAGATCGAACCTTCACGAACGCCTCGCGCTTTACATGATCAATCTTGTGGGGACGTCGGGCCGGCGGCTTGTTCTCGGCTTCATGCTCGCCGCGGCGGTCCTGTCGATGTGGATTTCCAACACCGCGACCACGCTCATGCTGGCGACGATGGCGCTTGCGATCATCGCGCGTGCGCAAAGCCCGAAACTTACTGTTCCGTTGCTGCTCGGCATCGCCTACGCCGCATCGTTCGGCGGCACGGCGACGCTGATCGGCACGCCGCCCAATCTCATTTTCGCCGATGCTTATCTGAAAGCCACCGGTGAAGAATATTCCTTCGCCCGATGGATGGCGACGGCGACGCCCGCTGTTGCGATCGGTCTGCCGCTTATGGGATTTTGGCTAACACGCGGTATGGGCGGGGTTACCGCGCCGGCGCTTCGCGACCCAGGCGCGTGGCGCAATGATGAAATTCGAACACTGATTGTCTTCGGCGCCGCGATCCTCGCCTGGGTGACGCGCGCGGAACCGTTCGGCGGCTGGTCGGGCCTTTTCAATATGCCCGGCGCCGGCGACTCAACGGTCGCTGTCGCGGCCGTCATCATCATGTTTATCGTCCCCAACGGCAAAGGCGGCGCACTTCTCGACTGGAAAACCGCCAGCGACATCCCCTGGGGGATGCTGCTCCTTTTCGCAGGCGGCATCTGCATCGCCAGCGGCTTTCGCGAAAGCGGCCTCGCCGATTTGATCGCGGAAAATCTGAAAATCCTCGCCGGCGCGCCTGTCTTCATCATGATGATCGGGCTTTGCTTATCAGTGACATTCCTGACGGAAATGACGTCCAACACGGCGACGGCGAACCTCTTGATGCCCTTATTGGCGGCGGTGGCCACAGGCGCGGGGCTCGCGCCGGAACTTCTCATGATCCCGGCCGTCATCTCCTGTTCATGCGCCTTTATGTTGCCCGTGGCGACGGCCCCGAACGCGATTGTCTACGCCACCGGCAAAGTCGAGATGAGCCGCATGGCGCGCGAAGGCGTCGTTTTGAACGTGATGATCGCTGTAATCGTCGCCAGCGCCTGCTGGCTCAGCTTGCGCTAAGGCGCGCCTTTAAACCAGCGCGTCGACCGTCATGTGCCGCGCGCGCGCGGCATGCTCGATCGCTTGCGCGCCGTCGTCGGGCACGTTCAGCGTATTACGGATCAATTCAAGGACGCGTATTTCCGTCATGTCGAGGTTTTCGTCCGCCGTCACCACATCGACAACCGCCGCATAGGCCGTTTCGCTCAGGTGTTTCGGCAACGCCGACTTCGCCGCGGCGAGAACCTTGTGGAGACCATCTTCCGACGCCATGAGCCGTCCGCATTGTTCAGACGTCTGAACCAACGCCTGCTCATCTGAGTCAGAGAACATCGGGAAGGACCGCACAACGCGGCCGATGGTGCGCAGCTCCACCTCTTCGATATGGCCGTCGGAAGCCGACGTCATGACCATCAAATAGATAACGGCTTCCTGTGGGGTGAGTGGGGGCACGCCTTCGGCCATGATCGGTTCTCTCTCTTGAATGCGCGCCCAAGCTAGCCCCGCCGCGCGAGAGCGGCAAGCGGCGTTTCCCATCGACATTGACCGCAAGGGATAAGCCCGCTTAAACCTCGCCTTTCGTCTCTATCCATTTGAAAGCGAAACGATGACCGCCGTGAAGGAATTTTCCAAAGCCCATCTTGACGCCGCCAAAGCCTGGCCGTTCGAACAGGCGCGCAATTTGATCAAACGGCTGGACATCTTCGAAAAACGGGGCGCGCCGAAGGAAGGTCCCGTGGTTTTTGAGACCGGGTACGGCCCGTCCGGCCTGCCGCATATCGGCACATTCGGCGAAGTAGTGCGCACGACGATGGTGCGCAACGCTTTTCGCGCGTTGACGGACGACAAAATTCCGACCCGGCTGATCTGCGTTTCCGACGACATGGACGGCATGCGCAAAGTGCCGCCGACGGTGCCCAATCCGGAAACGCTGGAGCCCTATCTGCAAAAGCCGCTGACGGACGTGCCGGACCCGTTCGGCACGCACGATAATTACGGCGCGCACATGAACGCGCGCCTGTGCGCGTTTCTCGATAGTTTTGGATTCGACTACGAGTTTCTTTCCGCAACCGACCTCTACCGGACCGGGCGCTATGACGAAATGCTCCGCCGGGCGCTCGCCAATTACGACAAGATCATGGATGTGATGTTGCCGACGCTGGGGCCGGAACGCCAAGCCACCTATTCTCCGTTCTTGCCGATCAGTCCGACGACAGGCCGTGTCCTCTATGTGCCGATGAAAGCGACGGACCCGGACGCAGGGACAATCACCTTTTATGATGAAGACGGCGCGGAAACCACCGTACCCGTCACTGGCGGCCAGGTGAAACTGCAGTGGAAGCCGGACTTCGGCATGCGCTGGGCCGCGCTTGGCGTCGACTTTGAGATGTTCGGTAAGGATCATGAAACCAATGCGCCGCTTTATTCGCGCATCTGCAAAATCCTCGGCGCCGAACCGCCGGTTCAATATGTCTACGAACTTTTTCTGGATGAAAAAGGCGAGAAAATTTCGAAATCCAAAGGCAACGGCATTTCTGTGGAAGAATGGCTCGCCTATGCGCCGCAGGAATCGCTATCGCTATTCCAGTTTCAAAAGCCGCGGGTCGCGAAAAAACTCCATTTCGATGTGATCCCGAAAACGGTCGACGAATACTGGACCTTTGTGGAGAAATACAAATCCCTCGACGGCAAGGCCGCGCTCGACAATCCCGCCTGGCATATTCACGCCGGAGAGCCGCCCGCCGCAACACCGCCGGTCTCGTTCGCGATGCTCCTCAATCTCGTGAGCGCCGCGGGCGACGCCGACCCCGATCTGTTGCGCGGCTTCATCAAAAAATATCGCCCGGACGCGTCGGAAGAAGAGATCGCCGCCGCCGACGGCATGATCCATTTCGCCGGTAAATATTTCGAAGACTTCGTCAAGCCGACAAAGACATTCCGTACACCTACCGAGACCGAGCGCGCCGCCCTTGAAATGGTCGCCGCCCGCTTCCGTGAAATTGGCGAAGGCGCGGAGGAAGACGCCTATCAGACCGCTGTCTTCGACGCCGGCAAAGCGCAAGAATACGAGAACCTGCGCGACTGGTTCAAAGCGCTTTATGAGGTGGTCTTCGGCCAATCCGAAGGTCCGCGCATGGGTCCCTTCGTGAAGATTTACGGCGCGCAAGCCAGTGCGAAACTGATCGATGAGGCGCTGGCGCGGGGGTAAACGGAAAAGCGTTCCCGGGCGCGCTACTCTCATGCTCAACCCTTAAGGCCATCGGTATAAAGATATATTTATTCCGTAAAAAGATAAACATGACCCTCATCCTGAGGAGCCGTTCGCAGAGCGGCGTCACGAAGGATTTGCGGCTAGATTTCGAATTCGCCGCCTGCCCTTCGTGACGCGCTTCGCGATCCTCAGGATGAGGGGTGGAATACGTTCTGGCGTTTCACGCTGGTGCTAAGTACGCCTAAAAACTCGTCACGATACTGAGTGACGCATTATGGTTCGTACTGTCGTCCCCATCAGCTCTGTTTATGTGGTTTAAGAGATAGCCCCCTTCGAGCGCAAAGCGACTGGCCGGTTTCCATCGCATGCCCATGAAGGTCCGGTTTTGATCGTAGCCGCTACTAATCCCTGCGTCCGTGTCGTTGAGGGCGATGAAGGTTTCGTTCCACCCGGTCACCGTCCAGCGCGGACTGACCGGTTTTGAATAGCGTACGAATTGCCGTAACCGGTGCGCGGTTTCATCGCCAGTGCTGAGGAAGCGTTGCTCAAGGCGTGCGCGGCCCGTTAGCGCGCCCCAATCGCCGGATGCGATCTTGTAGGTCGCCTGCTGCCAGATGCGATTGTCGATGATGTTGTCGCGCCCGTCAGCGCGGGAGACCACATAAGCGTAGCCGGCCCACAGCGACACGCGCTCGTTCACCTTGTAGCCGACACCCGGTCTGATGATCGACACGCCGAGCCGGCTCACATCTTCGCTATAACGCGCATGACCGTCGAACCAGAGAAGGAAGCGCCCGTCTTCTTCGACAGGGCCGTTTGCGAACAGCGCCGTCCAGAATTGCGTGTCCTGCGCGGCGCACGGTCCCGCTGTCATTGCAAGCGCGAGCACGCCAAGCGCTATACGCCTGCCTATTGTCAACATTCGCCAGATCCCCTCTCGTGTCTCAAATTTTTGGCCCCTCTGTACAGTTTGCGGGCGAAAATGGCGCTCATCAACGCGACATTTGACCCGTCGCGTCTGCGTGTCTCCATAGACCTCACCTCACCAGAGTCCTATTAGAGGGCCCTAAGACGAGCGCGCATCATCAACACAAATCGGGAGAGCATGAATATGACGGCGAACACAAAACACGATGTTGTGATTTACGGGGCCACAGGCTTCACCGGGAAACTTGTCGTCGAATATATGGCGAAAACCTATCCGGCGGGCTCAGGCGTCGCGTGGGCGATGGCGGGCCGGTCGGCGGAAAAGCTCGCCGCCGTGCGCGATGAAATGGGCGCGCCCGCAGAAACGCCGCTCATCGTCGCCGACGCCGGCGATGCGGCGTCCTTAAAAGCGATGGCGGAACAGGCGACGTGCGTGTTGACGACAGTTGGTCCCTATACGCATTATGGCGAGCCGCTGGTCGCCGCCTGCGCCGAGGCGGGCGCCGATTATGTCGATCTCTCAGGCGAACCGCTATGGATGCGCGAGATGATCAGCAAATACTCCGACGCCGCCAAAGCCTCCGGCGCGCGGATCGTTCATTCCTGCGGGTTCGACTCAATTCCGTTCGATCTTGGCGTCCAGTTTCTCCAGGAAGAAGCGACGAATAAATTCGGGGGGCCCTGCCCGCGCGTGCGAGGGCGCATGGTGAAGATGCAAGGAACTTTTTCCGGCGGCACCGCGGCCTCGGGCGCAGCGACCCTGGCGAAAGTGAAAGAGGACCCCTCGCTTCTGGCGCCGCTAATGGATCCGTTCTCCCTGTCTGAAGGCTTCAGGGGGCCGGAGCAACCGCCGCTCAACGATATCTACGAAGAGGACGGCGTCTGGCTCGCGCCCTTCGTCATGGCGACGATCAATACAAAAAATATTCACCGCTCGAACGCGCTGCTCGGCCACGCCTATGGCGAAGACTTTGTCTATGACGAAATGATGATTGCGGGCCCGGGCGACAAGGGCAAAGCGGCGGCGGAGATGATCTCCAAGGTGCGTATGGATTCCAAAGATGCGCCGAAGCCCGGAGAAGGTCCGTCCAAAGAGGAACGCGAAGCCGGCTTCTATGAATACGCGGCAATCGGCGAGACCGCCAAGGGTGAAAAAATTACGGTGAAGGTAACAGGCGACCGCGATCCGGGTTACGGCTCAACGTCCAAAATCATCGCCGAAGCGGCGATATGCCTTGCAACGGAATGCGCCGATGCGCTCGGCGGCGTTTACACACCCGCGCCGATCCTCGGCGCAAAGCTTCGCGAACGTCTTATCAAAAACGCCGGCCTCACCTTCAACGTCGTCAGCTAGAAGAAGAGCGCGGCGCCGGGCGCCAGTCCGGGGCCGCAAGTTCAAACGTTTCGAATTGAAATCCGGGCGCGACCGTACATCCGACCAGCGTCCAGCGCCCGAGGCTTTCCGCAGCCTGCCAGGCGCCGGCCGGCACAATCCCTTGCGGACGCTCGCCGCCCACAAGATTGGGCCCCAGCCTCAGCGCTGTCACGTCATGGCCGTTTTCAGAGACGCTCAAAACGAGCGGCCCGCCAGCGTAATAATGCCAGATCTCGACAGCATCAATGCGGTGCCAGTGAGAGAATTCGCCGGCCTTCAAAAGGAAATAAATCGCGGTCGACGCCGCGCGCGCGCCGTTTTCCACGTCTTCAAAAGTCTGCCGGTACCATCCGCCCTCTGGATGCGGCTCAAGCCCGAGAAGGCCGATCACCTCATCGGCGGTCATCGATTGATCGAGCAAGCGCGTTTTCCTTTTCGTTACTGGACTTCGCCTGAAATCAAACTAGGTTTTGGGCGTCGGGGCAATCAGGGCTGAACCCATGTTTAATCGCGCACAAAGCATGCCGGGCGGACGCGTGCGTCTGAGATGGCCGATTTACTTCGTGCGCCACGGTCAGACCGACTGGAACGCGGAACGCCGCTTTCAGGGCCACGCCGACATCGCGCTTAATGAAACGGGACGCGCGCAGGCCGCGCGCAATGGCGGCGCCCTCGCCGATGAAATCGCGAACAACGCCGCGCTCACCTTTTACTCCAGCCCGCTCGTGCGCGCGCGCGAAACAATGGAGATCATTAGAGAGCGGCTGGGTCTGCCGCGTCAGCGTTTCATGATCGATGATCGCCTGATCGAAATCGACCTCGGCGCCTGGAACGGGAAGACGCCCGACGAGATCAACGCCGACGATCCCGGCGTTTTTGAACGCCGCCAGGAATCGAAATGGGATTACACGATCCCCGGCGGAGAGAGCTACGCCGATGCGGCGACACGCACCCGCGATTTTCTCCTCTCGCTGCGCGGCCCAGCGCTCATCACCGGCCATGGCGCGTCCGGGCGATTATTGCGCGGTTATCTTTGCGGCATGAAGCGCGAAAAAGTGGCCCATCTAAAAGCGCCGCAGGATGTCGCCCATAAGCTGCAGCGCGGACGAGAAACCCTTTTATAAGGTCTTAACGTAGTAGCGCACGGTTTTGGCGCCGAGCGTTCCGTCCGCGACCGGCCCAAATCCCGATTGCAAATGAAACGCATGCGATGCGGGGTTTGGCGGCTCGACATTTACTTCCGCACAAAGATGAGCGGCGCCGTGTTTGCGCGCAAAATCCGCTAAATCCTCATAGAATAGCCGCGCCAGCCCGCGCCGTTGTAAAGCGTCGCCGATGACAATCCGGTCAATATAAACAAAACGCCGATAGCGCTCCTTAAACCATTGAAAATTCTCGCTATCATAGGCGCCGTCCTGGTCGAACGCGATGAGAAACGCCGCGCCGTCGCCCGTCTGCTTGGCGTAACATGCGCGCGCCACGAGATCGCCGAGACCTTCCAGCGTCAGGGGCGAAAGCATCGCCACATAGCGCTGATTGACGGCGAGCGAAGCGGGCGCCGTGAGTGCTGTCATGGGAGCGAAGTCAGTCGGCGTCATTCAGGTCTCTCATATTGTTGGTCAATCAGCCGCCGCGGCTAAAGCCGGTCACCGAGGACGTATCGCGCCACGTCAACATAGTCGATGACGAGCGATATGCTCATGACAATGAAGAGCAAGACCAACCACTTGCCGCTGATCGTCTCGCTAACGCGCCAGCGCCCACGGCGGCGCCATAGATAAATGACGAACGGCGTCCAGAAGACCACATGGGCCAAACCGAGAAGCCGTTCATAGCCGACGCTCGCATAGAGCCACCCGCCAAAAAGTATCGTCCCGGCCATAACCGCCAGCAGCCAACGCGCCTCCACCCGCACAAACGCAAATGGGACCGCGAGGCCAATCACCACGCTCATGAAATTCACCCAAACCACCACCCACGTTGGGCCGGCGTTAAGATCGGTAAAAAAACTCTGCAGAAGGTCCATCATGGTAGCATCTTGCGACAAGGCATTCGTTGCGTTCTTCCGACATTAGCAGTCGGTTGGCTTTAGCGCTAACGCGCACCGTCTTGTTTTGCGTCGCACTTTGCGCGGCCCACGCAAACGAATCACATACGGTTAGCACAATACTCCAACGATAACTTTTCCGGCATCTTCACAAGCATTTACGCAACAGGGAAAAATTTTCACCGTATGCGGCGGAACGCTCTGTCGTATCTTCGCCGCAATTCTGTTACTTTATCCAAAGTGAGAAAAAATTAAGAGCGTGCCGCTACGATCATGTCGGTTTGTACAGGGCGTGGTGGGAAGGACGCCTTTGGGAGAGACACAGGAAGAGAAGAGCAACGACGATTTAGAAACTGCAACAGGCGACCAATGACCCTTCAGGGACCGCAAAGCCGGATTACAATTTTTCGCGAGCATGCTCGAATGCGCGCTTGCGTTTTGCCGGCGCAGCCCCAAATCAGAAGAATGGTCAACGCCGCGCTTCGTCATTGCGAATTGAAGTTGCGTCATCGCAATTCAGGAACGACAAATTTTTTTGGAATGATGTTTCGGCGAGGGACCAGATTAGGGTCGCTCGCCGTTTTTCGTTTCGGGGCTGCGCGGCCGGCGACAACCGGATGAAGACGGCTGTGCGAAAAGTAAGGTGAGCGTGAACACATGACTGGCGAAAATCTCGACGTATTTGATCTTTTCTCGGAGAGCTATCAGAAGGTGCGGCAGGACGCGATGTCCTTGCGCGATTACCTGCTGGCGGCGCGCGACGATGCGATGCTTTACGCGTCCGCCGCCGAACGCATGGTGCAAGCCATCGGCGAACCGGAGATGATCGATACGTCGAAAGACCCGCGGCTCGCGCGCATCTTCTTCAACCGCACCATTCGTCACTACAAAGCCTTTGACGGCTTTTACGGCATGGAGGACACGATCGAGCGGATTGTCTCGTTCTTCCGTCACGCCGGACAGGGTCTCGAAGAAAAACGCCAGATCATCTATTTGCTCGGCCCGGTGGGCGGCGGCAAATCCTCGCTCGCCGAACGCCTGAAGGACCTGATGGAAAAACATCCCATCTATGTTTTGAAGGCAGGCGACGAAATCTCGCCGGTCTTTGAAAGCCCGCTCGGCCTTTTCCAGTCGGAAGAGCTACAATCGCTTCTGGAAGACAAATACGGCATCGAAAAGCGCCGCCTCACCGGTCTGATGAGCCCATGGGCGGTCAAGCGCCTCGACGAATTTGGCGGCGACATTTCAAAGTTTGAAGTGGTGCGCCTCTTCCCGTCAAAGCTGCGCCAGCTTGCCATTTCCAAGACCGAACCGGGCGATGAAAACAATCAGGATATCTCCGCCCTTGTCGGCAAAGTCGACATTCGCAAGCTGGAGCATTTCAGCCAGGACGACACCGACGCCTATTCCTATTCGGGCGGGCTTTGCCGCGCCAATCAGGGGCTTTTGGAATTCGTCGAGATGTTCAAGGCGCCGATTAAGGTGCTGCATCCACTGCTGACGGCGACGCAGGAAGGCAATTACGTCGGCACCGAAGCGCTCGGCCCCATTCCCTTCCAGGGCATCATCCTCGCACACTCCAACGAAAGCGAGTGGCAGACCTTCCGCAACAACAAGAATAACGAAGCCTTCCTTGACCGGATCAATGTGATCAAGGTGCCTTACTGCCTGCGGGTCACAGAAGAGCGCCAGATTTATGAAAAGCTTCTGGCGCATTCCGAACTGGCCGGCGCCAATTGCGCGCCTGAAACGCTTGACCTTCTGGCGCGTTTTTCCGTTCTCACGCGTCTGCGCGAGCACGAAAATTCAAACCTTTATTCCAAACTGCGGGTCTATGACGGCGACAAACTGAAAGACACGGACCCGAAAGCCAAAAGCCACCAGGAATATCGCGACGCCGCCGGCATCGACGAAGGCATGGACGGTATCTCCACGCGCTTCGCTTACAAAGTTTTGTCGGAAACCTTCAACTTCGACACTGACGAGGTCGCCGCGGATCCGGTTCACCTCATGTATGTTTTGGAAAACCGCATCAAACGCGAGCAGTTCCCCGAAGAAGTGGAGAAGAAATATCTCGACTTCATCAAATCGGAGCTTTCCAAGCGCTACGCCGACTTTATTGGCAACGAGATCCAGAAGGCCTATCTTGAGAGCTATGGCGAGTACGGACAAAATCTCTTTGACCGGTATATCTCCTACGCCGACGCCTGGATCGAAGATCAGGACTTCAAAGACCCTGACACCGGTCAGCTACTTGATCGCGCAACACTCGATGCGGAGCTTTCAAAAATCGAAAAGCCGGCAGGCATCGCCAACCCCAAAGACTTCCGCAACGAGGTGGTGAAATTCGCGTTGCGGGCGCGGGCAAACAATGAGGGGCGCAACCCGAAATGGACGTCCTATGAGAAGCTGCGCAACGTCATTGAAAAGCGCATGTTCTCCCAAGTTGAGGATCTGCTGCCCGTGATCTCATTCGACTCCAAGAAAGATTCCGAGACCGCCGAAAAGCACGACAAGTTCGTCGAGCGCATGGTCGATCGCGGATACACGCCGCGGCAAGTGCGCCGCCTTGTGGAGTGGTACATGCGGGTGAATAAGGCTGGATAGAAAAGGAGGGATTAGCGATGAGGTATCAGATTAATTTGCGATCCCTAGTCCCCAATCCCTAAAACCTAATCCCTATGACGCAGTTCCACTTCATTGACCGCCGCAAGAACCCCAAGGGTAAGTCGCTTGGCAACCGCCAGCGCTTCCTGAAGCGGGCGCGCGCGCAGATCAAGGAAGCGGTGAACAAGTCGCTCCGGGATCGGTCGGTGAAGGAGCTCGACAAGGGCGAGAAAATCTCGATCCCGTCCAAATCAACCAAAGAGCCGCGCTTCCGTCTCAATCCCGAAACCGGCAAGCGCCAGGGCGTTCATCCCGGCAACAAGGAATTCGGCGAAGGCGACCGCATCAAAAAGCCGCCGCGCGGTAAAGGCCAGGGCCGCGGCAAGGAAGCGTCGACCGAGGGCGATTCAGAAGACGAATTCGCGTTCACCCTGACGCAGGACGAATTCCTCGATATCTTCTTTGAAGACCTGGAATTGCCGAACCTCGTCAAGCGATCGCTGAAAGAAATCAAATCGACGGCCTATAAGCGCGCCGGCGTCACGGTGGTCGGCTCGCCGACCAATCTCAATCTAATCCGTACCATGAGGAACGCCCATGGCCGCCGCCTGGCGCTGGGGCGTCCTTCGACCAAGGAAATGAACGAGCTTAAAGGACGGTTGTTCGAGCTGGAGCGCGTCTCCGAACCTGCGCCGCACGAGGTTGAAGAGAAAAAAGCGATCATCATCAAGCTTGAAGAGATGGAAAAGCGCCGCCGCTGGGCGCCCTATATCGACCCACTGGATGTCCGCTACAACGCTTATGAGCCGACGCCGGTGCAAACGACGGCCGCGGTCATGTTCTGCCTCATGGACGTCTCCGGCTCCATGGGCGAGCGCGAGAAAGACCTCGCAAAGCGTTTTTACATGCTGCTCTATCTCTTCCTGAAGCGGCGCTACGAGAAAGTGGATGTCGTGTTCATCCGCCACACCCACCACGCCGAGGAAGTGGACGAGGAGACCTTCTTTTATTCCCGTCAGTCAGGCGGCACGGTCGTCTCCACGGCGCTCGAAAAAATGCTCGAGGTGCAGGAAGACCGGTACCCAGCCGGCGAATGGAACATCTATGTGGCGCAAGCGTCCGACGGCTACACTCAGTCCGGCGACGCCCAGCGCTGCGTTGAAATTCTCAATGAGAGCGTCATGCCGATCAGTCAGTACTACGCCTATATCGAGATCCTCGATGAACGCGAGCTGGAAGTGTTCTCGTCGGACGATTCAGGCGCAGAGCTCTGGCGCGCCTACCGCACCTTCGCACCCAATTGGGCGGCATTCGCACAAACCCGTATTGCGCGCCCGCAGGATATCTTCCCGGTGTTCAGAGAGCTGTTCGCCAAGAGCAACAGCGAGGCGGCGTGATGGGCGAAGTATTGTCGCTGATCCTTCGTGACGCGCTTCGCGCCCCTCAGGATGAGGCGGCGCGAGGACGAGATATTAGAATACGAACAGCGCGCACCCTCATCCTGAGAAGGCCGCATTGCGGCCGTCACCAAGGATTAGCGGCGCTTAAGAACAGAGAACCCCTATGCGCATAGTCGGCTACGTCTATATGCTGAAATGCGCCGATAACAGCTATTACATTGGCTCCCATCGCGGCGAGGACCCACAGCATCGCGCCGCCCAGCACAATGACGGCGTCTTTAAAACAGCACACACGTATAAACGTCGGCCAGTGACGCTGGTTTGGAGCGAATTCTTCTATCGCTATGATGAAATGGTCGCGGTTGAACGCCAACTCAAAGGCTGGAGCAGAAAGAAGAAAGAAGCGCTAATCGACGGCGACGACACTCTTTTGAAACAGTTGTCCGCCCGCGGATATAAACCGTCAATAGACGCTGATCCTTCGCGACGCGGCTGCGCCGCTCCTCAGGATGAGGCGGAGGGCGCCGAAACATGAAAAAAGGATCCGCCATGCACACCCCTCATCCTGAGGAGGCCGCATCGCGGCCGTCACGAAGGATCAGCGTCGAATCTAAATCTGCAGCTATTGGCGGGGCAGAATGATTCAAAAACAGGAATACGATTTCAAACCAATCAGAGAATTTGGAAAACTAACGGCCTTCAGGAACCTAAGGTTATTTTCTGATGAGCTTCAATTGACTGTTGACTGCGTCCCCCCAGAAACCCACGAAGTCCTAACCATTGACGAAGATGAAGCTAGCATTCTCTCCGATTTGATTGATCACACTACGAAGGAGATCACGGAATCGAATAAAACGCTGAGATTATATTTTGCACCAATCGTAGCATTGACGGTTCATGAAGAGTTCGTGGAACACCCTTTTATAGAATACCAAGACTGCGTTGCACAACAGAATGATTGGTTTCCGCTCCTAAAGGCGAAAAATTCTGCATGGACGGCGTCCATCGCCGAGCATGATTTGCCGCCCGGAGACACGATCGATCATTTCCGCATTTTTAGCATGACAACCTATATCGATGTGTTGGCGGAATTGGTTTCAGGCGAATGGGTCAAAAATCAACCGCCTACTGGAATTCCTAAATGATGGTTATAGGACAACAAACCACCTCCCCCCTCCTCTTCGATGACGCCGAATGGACCTTCGAGCGCCTGAAACGCGCCTTTGACGCGATCGAAAACATCGCGCTGAACGATCTTGAGCTCGACGTTTATCCGAACCAGGTGGAGATCATCTCGTCGGAACAGATGCTCGACGCTTATTCCTCCCATGGCATGCCGCTCATGTATCACCATTGGTCGTTCGGCAAACATTTCGCGCGCGACCAGATCAATTATCAAAAAGGGTTCACAGGTCTCGCCTATGAGATCGTGATCAACTCAAACCCCTGCATCGCCTATCTCATGGAAGAAAACACGATGACCATGCAGGCGCTGGTGATGGCGCACGCCTGTTTCGGCCATAACCATTTCTTCAAAAATAACTACCTCTTTCGTCAGTGGACGGACGCGGACGGCATCCTCCCCTATCTCGACTTCGCCAAGAAATATATCGCCAAATGCGAGGACGAATATGGCTTTGAGGAAGTGGAGAAAACGCTCGACAGCGCCCACGCGCTCATGGACCAGGGCGTCTTCCGCTATCAGCGCTCGCCGCGGCTAACCGACAAAGACCGCATTGCGAAGATCATCGCCCGCGCCGAATATGAGCGAGAGAACTTCAACGATCTCTGGCGCACGCTCCCCAATTCAGAAGAAGACGACGAGGACAAGGAAGAGCGTCAGGAGGAAGTGCGCAACATCCAGTTGCCGGAAGAAAACCTTCTTTATTTCATCGAGAAAGCCTCGCCGGCGCTGGCGCCGTGGCAGCGCGAGATTGTCCGGATCGTGCGCAATGTGGCGCAATATTTCTATCCGCAAAAGCAGACGAAAGTGATGAATGAGGGCTGCGCCACCTTCACGCATCATTATATCATGAACAAGCTCTATGAGAGCAGCCAGATCGGCGAAGGCGCGATCATGGAGTTTCTGCACTCGCACTCATCAGTGGTGTTTCAACCGGAATTTGACGATCCGCGCTATTCGGGAATCAATCCTTACGCGCTCGGCTTTGCGATGATGGAAGATCTAAAGCGCATGAGCGAAGAGCCGACCGATGAAGATCGCGAATGGTTCCCCGAGATCGCCGGCGCCGGCGATTGGCGCGATGTTCTAAAACAGGCGTGGACGGACTATCGCGACGAGAGCTTCATTTTGCAATATCTCTCACCGAAGGTGATGCGAGATTTCCGCCTCTTTGCGCTCGCCGACGACGCCGCAGAAAGCCACATTGAAGTGCGCGCGATCCATGATGAGCGCGGCTTCCGGCGTGTGCGCGAAACGCTAAGCCAGATGTACGATCTCGGCGTGCATGAGCCGAACCTTCAGGTGGTGTCGGCCGACCTTGAAGGCGATCGAAAACTCACTTTACGCCATACCGTTCACAATGGCCGCAAGCTCGACGACAAAACCCGCAAAGACGTGGTCGCCCATGTGCGGCATCTGTGGGGTCATGACGTGGCGCTCGACGAAGAAGACGCCTGAGCGTTATTCCGTTGACGGTGGTTTTTCGCGAACGAGCGTGAGGCGCGGACCGCCAAGCGTATCGATCACGCGCTGATCGTCGAATTCGAGCCCCTTGATCACCGCCTCGCCCTTATCCGAGACCGATAAGATGACACCGAAGCGCAGGTCAGCGCCGTCGTCAGCAGGCGGCGCTTCGCATGCGGGCGAAGGCGGCGCGTCCGGATTTTCCTGCGCCCGCGCACGCCGTTCGAGGCAACGTTGATAGTTTTGCTCCGCCCGGCGCCGCTCGCCCGCCGCCCGCGATTTTTGTTGCAGGGCGAGCGCTGTTTCCTTTTCGGCATAATAGCGAGCCGGCAGATCAAATTTCGCCGACACTGTGACCGGGCAGACGCCGTCGATCTTACTTTCCCCTTTACACCGCGCGCCGCGCCTGAGGGTAGCTTTCACTTTTAAGGGTACGCCGGCGGCGGCGGCTTCGGCCAGATCGTCGGTCAACAATATGACTTCATGAAAGCGGCCCTTCGGCGCAAGCGCCACATAAGCGTCGCTCGTGCGGGAATAGTCGCCCTCTTCGGGCGCAAGAGCCGCGAGCGTCTCAGCGCTGGCGAGCGGCTTGAGAGGTACGCTCTCAACATTATAACCGAGCGTCGCAAAGTGACCGAAAAAGAGATCGCGCGGATCGATGGGGCGCGTTTCCAAGATAACCTCAGCGCCCTCTGTGCGCGCGGCTTCGGCGCGAAAGAGCGAGAACACCAGAAACCCGGCGACCAGGAGGAAAGCGATCAGGGCGCGAAGCAAAGGCCAACGGACGGTCTTTTCATGCGGCTGTGTCATTGCGCTTCTCCTGCTGCTGCGCGGGCCCGCGTCAGCATCCGGTTGGTGGCGATAATCAGGCCGGCCAGGGCGATGCTGAAGATGATCAGCGTCACGCCTGCGGTCATCAGACTGTCGGCGAGCGTGAAAAAGATGAGGGCTGTGGCGATGAATCCGGCGACGCCCGCGCCGCGCAGCCAACGCCGCCCGGGCGCTGCGCCATAGGCGGTCAGGGCGCTAAAGATCGCAAGTGAAATTGTGGCCAGATCAAGCTCGGTGAAAAAGACCGGCTTGACGCGCTCGAACGCCGCCGCCGAGACGAGCGCGCCGCTCGCGGTCCACGCGGCCCAACCGGCGATCGTCCGTGTAGCCCATAGGTTCGTGGCGCGCACGACACCTTCCGCAGCGGCGGCGACCCCGCCCCAGAAAATTGCGAGGAACAACGAGAAATAAACGCTGGAGCGTACTTCGTACCAATCAGCGAGGATCATAGAGACCCAGAAGACGACGCCGATCGCAATCACGTGGACGAGACCGAGGGAGCGCCGGGCGACCGCGAGCGCCCCAAGGCCCGCCCACAAGACCGGGGCCCAAAGCGGCGCCGACAGCTTTACGCCGTCAACAAAAACAGGCGCGGCGTCGCCGGCATGGGTCAGTGTCCAGACGATCCCGAGCGCGGCCGCGAAAGCCGCCGCCAGAGAAGAGCCCAACAGCGCGGCGATGGCGCCGGCGCCGATCGCCCACGCCGAATAGAAAGACGAGGTGGAAGCGCCGGAATGGTAAAGCTGGCCGATGGTGATAATCCCGGCGCCGAAGAGCGCCGCGCCGAGCAAGGCCGATAATGACGCGGGCAGAACTGAGCCGCGTTTCGACAAGGCGCCCGACGTCATAATGGCCGCGCCGAGAGCACCGAACGCTAACGCCAACCGCGCATAGCCGCCCAGATTCGACCAGTTGGCCGCGACTACCGCCAAAACGCCGACGATGAAAGCCGCCATCGCCAACACGGCGAGAATCGGACTGGAGCCGCCGCCGGCGACCCGGTCGTGCGCCGCCGCATCGGCGGCGAGACGATCGCGCAGCCCCGTGTCAATGAGGCCTTGCTCAACCCAGCGCTTGAGGTCGCCCTCGAGACGCTTCAGATAGCCGCTTTTCCGCACAGTCAAGCCTCCTCAACCCTTCGTGAACGTTGTTCATAATTCGCTCGACGAACAATGTCAAGATAAATGAACAGCGTTCATAAGGCCTGGATTCTAATCCTTGAATCTGTTCTCGACGATGATTTCGCTCAACGGAAGCTGCCCCGGCTTCGGCCAGGGCGCCTTCGTTCCTTTGCCGATGGCGACCATCGGTCCCATCACATGGTCATCGGGTAAGTTAACGAGATTGGCGACCGCTTCGATATCGAAACCAATCATGGGACATGAGGCGTACCCCATGTCGGTGGCGGCGAGCATCAGGTTTTCCATCGCCATGCCGATCGAGCGCTGGGCCTCGTCGCGCTGGAGCCAGTCGCGCCCCTCATGGAAGGGGCCCATCCAGTTAACGAGCAAGTTCGACACCTCTTCCGGCGCGTTGCGCCAATAGCGCTCCGGCGATTTCGCCCACGCCTTCATGTCCGCGGTCATCAGCAGCAACAAAGACGCATCGGTCATCTGCGCCTGGTCGTTTCCGAATTCAGTGCGGATGCGCGCGCGCAACGCCGGGTCGCGCAGAATAACGAACCGCCAGTGCTGAATATTGAAGCTCGTGGGCGCCTGGATTGCGGCTTTGAGCAACTTCTCTTCCTCTTCGGGCGTGAAACGGTGATCTTTGTCGAATTCCTTGATCGAGCGTCTGCTCGTAATCGCCTCAAACGTATCCATTGTGAATTCTCCTTTTTCGGCGCCTTCGCCGCTGATTTCGATCCTGATCTGAAAGCTTCGATCTTTTGGTTCGCCCTGCCGCTTACAAGGGCGGCTTCTTCACGAGAATGGGAACGGCGCAGCTTAATCGCTATCGCGGCCGAAGTTCGGCGCGTCTGTCTCCTGCCCCGCTTCGACGATGGCCCGGCGCAAGGCGCGTCCGCGAGAGAATGATTTTTCCAGCGCGTCGGCGTCGCCCCAGCGGATGGCTCGCTGCAGGACGCTCAACTCCTCAGAGAAACGGCCGAGCACCTCAAGGACAGCGTCTTTGTTGCTGAGAAATACATCGCGCCACATCACCGGATCGGATGCGGCGATGCGCGTGAAATCGCGAAAACCGCCTGCGGAATATTTCACGATCTCCGCTTCGGCCACCGTCTCCAGATCATCCGCGGCGCCCACAAGCGTAAACGCTATCAAGTGCGGCAAATGACTTGTCACCGCGAGCGCCAGATCGTGGTGAGCGGCGTCCATGATTTCAACGTCAGCGCCCACCGCGCGCCACAGCGTCGCCGCTTCGTCCACCGCCGCCTTGTAAGCATCGTCGGCGCGCGCCAGCGGCGTCAGGATACACCACCGGCCGTCAAACAGGGAGGCGAACCCAGCGTCGGGGCCCGATTGTTCCGTACCCGCAACAGGATGGCACGGCACAAAATGTAAACGGGACGCCGCCTCCGCCGCCGCGCAAACCGCGCCTTTAACGGAGCCGACGTCAATGGCGAGCGTTCCTTCAGGAGCCGCGCCGTCCAGCGCTTTCAAAACGTCGCCGATAGCGCCCACAGGCGTTGCGATGATGATGAGGTCAGCGCTTTCAACGGCCGCCGCCAGGCTCGGCGCCGCTTCGTCGATGACGCCGATCTCCGCGGCGCGTCGGGCGACCGCCGCGTCCGCATCATAGCCCAAGATGTGATCGGCAAGGTCCCGGGCGCGTAGCGCGCGCGCCAGCGACGACCCGATGAGCCCGGCGCCGATCAGCGCAACCCGGCCATAGCGGAGTGTCGGCTGATCGCTCACGCACCAAATTTCTGGTTCAGGAGATCGACCAATGCGCGATTGGCCTCCTTGGGCCCAACCGAAATCCGCAGCCAATCGGGTAGTTTATAAGCGGCCATCTCGCGGACGATCACGCCATGTTCCCGCAAAAAGGATTGGATCTCCGTCGCGGACTTGCCGGGCGCGTCCGGAAACTGAACGAGAATGAAATTACCGAAGCTCGGTTTGAAATGAAGTCCCATGCCGCCGAGCTGTTGCGCGAGAAAGTCCCGCTCTTCTTTGTTGAAGGCTTTGTTACGGGCGACAAAGTCCTGATCGTCGAGCGCGGCGACACCGGCGGCGATGGAAGGCGCATTCACATTAAACGGGCCGCGGATACGGTTGATCACATCGGCGATCGCCGCCGGGAAATAACCCCAGCCAAGCCGGACGCCGCCAAGGCCGTAGATCTTGGAAAATGTCCGTGTCATGACCACATTATCATGCTCATCCACAAGCGTCTCGCCCGCCTCATAATCGGCCTCGTCCATATATTCTGCATACGCAGCGTCGATGACCAAGATAATATCCTCGCGTAATTCAGACCGCAGACGCCGGATTTCTGAAAACGGAATATAAGTGCCCGTCGGGTTATTCGGATTGGCCACAAAGACGAGGCGCGTTCGCTCGTCCACAAGTTTCAATATCTCGTCCACATCGGCGATAAGATCGCGCTCCGGCGCGAAACGCACCTCGCCGCCGCATGATTTTGCGGCCAGCGCATAAACAAGAAAACCGTGATCTGTCTGGATGATATTGTCACCGGGCCCGAGATAGGCGCGCGTCAACAATTGCAGAATTTCATCCGAGCCGGCGCCGCAAACAATGCGACTGGCGTCAAGTCCGTGCAGACTAGCGATTTTCTCGCGCAGTTTTCCAGCGCTGCCGTCCGGGTAGAGATGAAGCTCATCGCCGGCGCGCCGATAGGCGTCGATCGCCTTTTCGCTGGCGCCAAGAGCGGATTCATTCGACGACAGCTTGTAAATCTTCTGAGCGCCGGGCGCTTGCGCGCCGCCGGGCACGTAGGGCGCGATGTCGAGAATGCCGGGACGGGGCGTCGGTGTCGTCATGGGCGGCGGCCTTTTTGCGATTGCTTGCGAGCTTTTGGGTATACCGAGCCGTTCATAGCGGCTCAAGGCGCAAAGCCGATCGCAAATTAGACCGCTACGCGCCGCCTTCGAAGCTGGCGCCGGGCGCCGGCGCAGCGCGCACGCCGGCGCGGCGCTGAATGCGCACGCCGTCGGTGACCACTTTGCCCACCGGCGCCGCCAGACTTTTCGACGCATCCGCCAGCAAGACGCCGCACAAGCCCGGCCAGATGCGCGCGCCGGCGCGTTCCCAAGAAGCGGCCGCGCGCAACAGAAAACGCGAATTGACCGGCGGAAAATATAGCGCGCCCGATGATCGGATATCGCCGAAGGTGGCCTCTTCCAAAAGCCGCGTCAGCTGGCGTTTGGAAAAGGGCCGGCCCGCTGCAAAAGGCGACACGTCGAGCGTCGACCAGACGCCGCGCCGGTGCGAGGCGACGATAATGACGCGGCCCTCCGGCGACAGGACCCGCCAGATCTCCCGCATAAGCCGCCGCGGATCGCCGGTTTCTTCAAGCCCGTGGGCGACGATAATCCGGTCAAGCGAGGCGTCCGGCAACGGCCAACGCGTTTCCGGAATAAGGCTCGCGCTGTTCGGCGCGCCGGCCGCCCCTGATTGGGCCCAGCGGATCACGCCCTGGCCGCCGGGCGCGAAGCTCAGGCGCCGTTCGGCTTGTGGGAACGCTTCAAGATAAGGGCTTGCGAACCCGAACCCGCCGATCCGCATATGCTGCGCCTCGCCCCACGCCTCGCGCAGGCGCGCCGCGATGAAGCCCGCCGCCTTACGGCCGAGAGGGCTTTCATAGAAGCGATGCAGATCGAGAATATCAGTACGCATGGTCGTCCCGGCGGTGCGCCCGCCTTTGCGCAGGCGCGGCGTTCGGCTGTATCATATTGGGGCCCAGCATTAACACCTCCTTAAGGACCCCGCCGATGCCGTTGGAAATTCGCCAGTTCCCCTGCCTCGCCGATAATTACGGCTACCTCATTCACGACGCCGCGTCCGGCCGCACCGCCGCCATCGATACGCCGGACGTCAACGCCATCAACGAGGCGCTGGAGGCGGAGGGCTGGTCGCTCGACTATATTCTGAACACCCACCACCATTGGGATCACGCCGGCGGCAATGAAGCGCTGAAAAAGCAGTGGGACTGCAAAATCATCGCGCCGCGCGGCGAGACCGATAAAATTCCCGGCGTCGACCGCGCCGTCGGCGACGGCGACCGCTTCAATCTTGGCGATAGCGTCGCGACGATCCGCGAAACGCCGGGACACACGCTCGGCCACATCGTCTATCACTTCGAGGCCGACAAAGCCGCGTTCGTGGGCGACACGATCTTCGCGCTCGGATGCGGGCGCCTCTTTGAAGGAACCCCGGCGCAAATGTGGGCGTCGCTTTCCGCCATCGCCGCCTGGCCGCCGGAGACAAAACTCTATTGCGCCCACGAATATACGCAGGCGAACGCGCGCTTCGCCCTGACCGTCGATCCCGAAAACGCGGCCTTGAAGGCCCGCGCCAAAGACATCGACGCCGCGCGCGCGCAGAACCAGCCGACCGTGCCGATGACCATCGCCGAAGAACGGGCCACGAACCCGTTCCTGCGCGCCCATGAGCCTTCGCTCAAGGCCGCCCTCGCCATGGCGGAGGCGGGCGATGTGGACGTGTTTGCGGAAATCAGGGCGCGTAAGGACAATTTCTAAAACGAGGAACCACCATGGGCGTCATCGACGTTTGGGCTCAAATCACGACCGACCGCATGGCCGCCTCATCATGGATGAAGCCCTTATTGCGATGGACGGGCCGCAACGAAAACGCGCCGCGCCCAAGCGTTGAGACCACCCTCGCCGCCATGGACGCGGCGGGCGTCGATATGGCGTTCCTTTCCGCCTGGTACGGCCCCGAAGGCGATCTCATCACCAATGACGAGCTTGCCGCACAAATCGAGGCGGCGCCGGCGCGGTTTCGCGGCCTTATCAGCGTCGATTTGCGCGCGCCCATGGAGGCGGTGCGCACGATCCGGACCTGGGCCACCCATGACGCGATCGTTGGGGTGCGGATTGTTCCGTGGCTATGGGGCCTGCCGCCCAATGACCGGCGCTATTATCCGGTCTACGCGGCTTGCGTCGATGCGGGCCTGCCCTTCTGCACGCAGATCGGCCACACCGGGCCCCTGCGTACCTCCGAGACCGGCCGCCCGATCCCCTATCTTGAAGACGTCCTGATCGACTTTCCAGACTTGACCGTCGTCGGCGGCCATGTGGGCTTCCCCTGGGTGGCGGAAGTCGCCTCGCTCACCATCAAATTCCCGAATTTCTACGTAGATACATCCGCCTACGCTCTGCACCGTCTGCCGCCGGACTTTGTCACCTATATGAAGGGGATCGGCGCTAGCCGCACGATGTTCGGAACCAACTGGCCGATGCTCACGCCCGCCCAATGCCTAAAGGGGCTGGGCGGATTAACCCTTAGCGACGCGGCGAAAGAGGACTTCCTCGCAGGAACAGCGCGCCGCGTCTTTAAGTTGGGGGATTAGAGCTAGGCCGAGAAGGATGGCGGGTCGTCGCTGATTGCGGACAGGTGATCCGTGGGGTTGGATGCCGCTTTGGCGGGCGGATGGGGACATTAGAAATTGGAAATTCCTACAACGACCTAGAGCGGAGAACGACCACTTTGGGTTGACCAAGAGGAGGTTGTTGCCTTTTGTAGTTACTGTTCTCTATTACGTTCTGTTTAAGAATAACACAAAACAGGTTGCAATCTTTCATGCCTACTAAGCGGCCACTTTACGACGACGCACCAGTTCTCAATCCCGACGATGACGCGCTCGGCTACGCTCCGTTTGCGAAAATGGTTGCGGCCACAATCCGCAGCCAGTCGGCGACGCGCGGTTTCGTTTTCGCAATTCACGGCGCTTGGGGATCCGGCAAAACGACAGCACTCAATTTCGTGCAGCACGATATGACGGATGACGGCGAAGAAATTACTGTTGTCAAGTTCAATCCTTGGTGGTTCTCGGGACAGGAAGAACTAACCCATGCGTTCTTCGAAGAATTGGCCATCGCCGTCGGCGCAATTTCGCAAGAAACAGAAAAGGCGATTCGTAAGTATGCGCGCCGGCTTTCCGGCGTGACGTCCGCACTCAAATACGGCTTGAAGCTTTTGCCCGGAGCAAATCATTTCTCGGATGAACTGATGAACGCGATCGGCGAAATATTGAAGACTACCGGTGAGGCGGTCGACGCGCCCGAACCGGTCACCAAAGTGAAAGATGAAATCGGATCGACGCTTGTTAGCAAAGGCGCACGGGTGCTCGTCATCATCGACGATATTGACCGGCTCACCGCAGACGAGCAGCTACAGATATTCAAGCTCGTCAAATCCGTCGCTGATCTGCCCAACGTGATTTACCTCCTTGCCTTCGATGCCGATCTCGCGACAGGTGCCTTGCGCGCCCGCGCTGAATATGAAGCGCAAACGAATTTTCTGGAAAAGATCATCCAGGCACCTTTCGATCTGCCAACCCCATCACGTCACAGTCTTGAAGACTGGTTTGTCAACGAGTTGAATGCAGTGATCGGCGATCGCACTCCCACGGATGAGCGGCGCTGGCATGACATGCACCGCCATATTGTCGCGCCGCGCCTGACGACGCCACGCGCCGTCGTAAAACTGCTTAACACAATCAGGGCTGGATGGGAGGACATTGCCGACGACGTCGATCTGACTGACTATATCGCTTTGCAGACGATCCGGCTGTTCGACAAGGATATCTATAATGCGATCCGTCGCCATCATTTGTGGCTTATTGGAACGCCTGCGCTGTACGAAGGCAAAGGCGAAGAGGTTACGTAGCGAATTTTCAGTGAATTCGACGAACAACGTCTTCTTCGAGTGGACAACGTAGTATCGCGCCTGTTCCCGCGCATGTCCGAGGAGCGTGGACGATTCTACCACTCGGCCTCGGAACAGGAAATTCGCGCCCAGAAGCGCATCTGCCATCCGGATCATTTCTATACGTATTTTCGCTTTGCAGTTGATGAAGATGCGATCTCTCATGCCGAGATCAACGGAGTTATGCAATTGATGTCAGGGCAAGGTTTAGAGAGCGCTGAGCCGGTCGACGAGGCTGAAAGTGCGCGCCTTGCAGCAGAAAATTATCATGAATATGCATCCAAGTACCTGCGCCGCGGCGGCACCATGGCGCGCGTCCTGCTTCTGGAGTTGGACGCCCACGCTGATGCTTATCTTGATGGGTGTTCTGATAACACGGCACCAGAGAAGATGTTACGAACATTGCTTGCGCACGGTGATCTTCTATTGCCGCCAGAGGATATCAATCCAAACGGGTTGTTACGGGAAGGGTCGGACAAAACGCTGCAGCGGCTGGGCTACAAGCTCATGAAGAAAATTCCGCCAACACGCCGGGAGGAAACGCTGAAGCATCTGTTTGGCGAAAGCTCATCGCTCCTCACCATGATGAAGATTGGCCAGACCTTGCGCTGGGACTACGGCCGCGATTCGGAAAATCCCGAAAAGCTCATACCTGAAGGTGAGGAGCTAGTCTCTGAAGACTTCATCAAGACCTTTGAAAATCTGCTCGTCACACGAATTGACGAGGCTGCGCGCGACATGACAATATTCGATTGCCCGCAACCTTCTTACCTATTTTTCCGGTGGGGCGAGATTGTTGGCGACTCCGTTGTAGTTGAGTGGTCAAAGAATATTCTCAAGAACAACGATGCAGCAATAAAACTCGCCGAATCAGTCATTGGTCAGAATTGGTCTACCGATATTGGTAGCTACGATGCGATCTATAACGGCATCTCTACAGTTGTAGCGCTGACTGAGCTTACCGAAAAGATGGATGAGCTATGCACGAGCAAAAATCCGAAAAACTACCAAGAAGTTGCAATTAGGTATCTCCAAGCTAAACGAGATTGATGGTGCAATACGTGCCGACATTGATTTGTACAGGCAATCGAATTTTCTCGATTTTGAGTAACTAGGATCGTTTTCGTCCCCTCATAGAATAACCAAACCCTCAACAAAAGCCGCCATCACAGTCGGACCAATGCAGAACCGATCCAAAGAAGCGCAGTCCTTAAGCCATATAGCCCTTCATCCGCCTACGGTGCTTCGTCCTGCGATGTCCAGGCGACGTCCTGTCCGTAGAGCGCGATGGTTGAGACGGACATTTTCGCGGAGCCTTCCACGGGGCGGCGGCTGTAGACGATATAGATCAGGGTTTCGTTCGCTTCGTCATAGATGCGGCGCACCGCGAGCGTTTTGAAGATCAGGGACTGGCGCTGGGTGAAGACCTGCTCGCCGTTCTTGTCGGTGTCGATGTCGCCGATGCGGATCGGGCCGGTCTGGCGGCAGGCGAGCGAGGCGTTGGATGGGTCTTCGAACCAATTGCCTTTGGCGACGCGGTCCCAGAAGCCGCGGTCGAAGTGGCTCAAGTGGCAGGTGACGCCCGCCACTTTCGGGTCGGAGAGCGCTTCCAGCTTGATCTCATTGCCGGCGAAGTCGTTTTTGAACTCGCCCACTTCGGTGTCGCTGCGCCCGCCGCAGGCGGCGGCGAAAAGAAGAAGGAAGGAGGCGGCAAGAAAATGTTTCATGGGCGAGAGATGCGCCGCCCGCGCCCGGGTTTCAAGGGCCCTAAAGCGCATTCACAAAAAGAGCGTGCGGGTTTTGGGGTCGAACGCGCGGCCAATAAAGACTCTGGACGGCGTTTCTCGTTCAATGAAAAAAACATAGTCTAAAGGAAACAGGCTAGGCGAATGCGACACCGTATCTGCCGTTACGTCGTTTTTGATTTGTGTCAGAGACAAGTCATTAAAATATGTGCACTGATTACTTTATCGCCTTATTTTCTTGATGGAATTTTGGCGTCTGTGGGGATAAATTTTCAAGGACGGCGCCGCTTCGCGGTCGCCAAAGGCGATCCTTGACAATTTATCACCGCAGCGCGATCGCTCCGCCAAGAAAATCAATGCGGCGGGGTCGATAAAGCAGGTTCCCAGCGTTGAGTTCACCGCCCGGTTGAACGCGCCAGGACCATCTGCGCTGAGGTCTGCTAAAGCACGCCGTCGAGGAACGCCTTGGTTTCTGCGAAACCGTTTCCGCCGGGGCTGGCGCCATAGGTCAACGTGCCGCCTGATAAAGATGGGCCGGCGCCGTCGCCGCTGCAGACAAACTTTTTGATGGAAGCGGCGCGCTTCTTGCCGCCGTCAGCCCGGCAAATCGCTTCAAGGGCGCTCAGCGCCCCGTCGCAGGCTGACGCCAGACTTGCGCCGTCCGGCCAGTCCGCTGCGCGCGCCCAGTTGATCTCGCTTTTGATCGAGCCGCCGCATACGGAGTTTGTATAGGACATCTCGCTCGCGAGGCTTTCATTTTCCGATTGTTGCGCGCGGATGGATTTCAGCGATTGCGCCGCGAGCGGCGACGCGCCCGCAAAGGCGATCGCCGCACATATCCAGAAAACGCGTTTCATCGTCATTGCGCCTACCTAGCCCGCCAATGCGGCTCTTTTGAGACCCGCGTCGCGAAATTGGTCACACGGAGCCCCGCACTGTGATGAATTTACCGCACTAGAGACGCCCTGCCTTACAGGGTTTCTTCCAAAAAGCGGGCCACCGCCGCCGAAGACGGCCGGCCGCTAAGGTCTTGCGCCGGGTTGTAGCGCACCTCCAGCGTCGTCCCGTCCATTGAAAGTTCGGGCACGTCAGCGGCCACCAGCTTAATGGTCCGTATCTGGCGGGCGATGGCTTTTGCGCCCACCTCATCCTGCGCCACCGCCTGAACGCCGCTCGCCGCGCGCACGATCGCATCAGCGAGCACAGCGGCGCCGGTCGTTTCATCAAGGGCGGGCGTGCCGAAATCGATCACAATCGGCGCGCCTGTCTGGGCGCTTAAAAAAGCCGTCGCCAATTGGGCGCGCCGCGCCGCGGTCGCCACGTCGGCAAATGGGAGGCGCAAAGACGTTTGATCACCAAAAGACTTCGCGGCCGCTTCGCCCTTGCCCGCGCCAGGCCAGAACACCGTCGCGCCGCCATAGGAAGCGATGCGCAGAAACATGCCGCCGCCGGCGTCTTTGAAAATGATGTCGCCGCGCGGACCGGTCGTCGCTCTGAGGAGGAAGACTTCTTCGGCGGACCTGTCCGGGTCGATCACGCAATCAAGGCGCGGATCGCCCTCCCGGCAGAGGAATTTCACGCGCGCCTCCTCGCCGTTTTTGGCGAACAGGAAAGCGCGGTCGTCCGTCGCGATCACGTAGCGCTCGACCTGGATCACATCAGACTGGCGGGACCGTCGGGCCGTCCGCTTACCGACAAGCGCCGAAAACGGATCGCTCGCGCCCGTTTCCAAAACCGCCAGTTCAGCGGTTCGGTGCGGAACGGCCAATGGCGATTGCGCCGCAGCCGAAGATATCGTTGGCGTTTGAGGCGCTTGCGCGAAAGCCGGCGCGCTCATCAAAGCGCACGCCGAAATCACACCACCGATAACGCTCCGAAAACGCACGCACGCGCCCCTTACAATCCTGAAACCAGGCTACGAAGCCGGGTTTTTGCCTTCCCCTAAGGTCGATAAGTACCTCATCAATAGGGCGAAAACCGGGCGCGGAAGGGTTAATCCGGCGCCCGGGTTTAAGAAATACTGCGATTTCAGGGCTTTAAGCGGCGATATATTGCCCGCCATTGGCCGTCAGGACCGCGCCGGTGATGAACCCGCTATTATCGTCAGCGAGGAAGGCGACGCACCGGCCGATCTCGTCCGCCTCGCCGAGCCGCCCCACCGGCACCTGCGCGACGATGGAATCGAGCACTTTTTCGTCCATGGCCGCCACCATTTCCGTGGCGATATAGCCCGGCGCAATCGCGTTGACAGTGATCCCCTTGCGGGCGCCTTCCTGCGCGAGCGCGCGCGTAAAGCCGATCATGCCGGCCTTCGCCGCGGAGTAATTTGTCTGCCCCGCCTGGCCCTTCTGGCCGTTGATCGAGGAGATATTGATGATCCGGCCGAACCCGCGATCGCGCATGCCCGGAAACACCTGGTGGGTCATGTTGAACACGCTGTCGAGATCGGCGCGGATCACTTCGCTCCATTTCTCCGGCGCCATTTTGTGGAAGAAGCCGTCGCGGGTGATGCCGGCGTTGTTGACGAGAATATCGGTTGGGCCTTGCGCCTTCTCGATTTCCGCAACGCCCGCCTTGCAGGCTTCATAATCGCCTACATCCCATTTGAACGCGGTGACGCCAAGGTCGGCTTCGCATTGCCGCGCCGCTTCGTCATTGCCGGCATATGTGACCGCCACCTGATGACCGGCGTCGCGCAGGGATTGCGCGATGGCGCGCCCAATGCCGCGCGTGCCGCCCGTGACTATCGCTGTTCGGTTCGTCATGATCGTCTCCCTAAATCACTATTTTCTATCTGCACACAAAGCGTTTCAAACGCGCTCGACGCATAACGCGACGCCCATGCCGCCGCCGATGCACAAGGTGGCTAGTCCCTTTGATTTGTCAGACCGTTTCATTTCGTGCAAGAGCGTCGTCAGAATACGCGCGCCCGATGCGCCGATGGGGTGGCCGATGGCGATCGCGCCGCCATTGACATTAACTTTGTCCGCATCCCAACCAAGCTCTTTACCGACGGCGAGCGCTTGCGCCGCGAACGCCTCGTTGGCTTCGATCAGGTCTACGTCATCAAGCGTCCATCCTGCTTTTTGCAGGGCGAGACGCGAGGCCGGCGCAGGGCCGATCCCCATAATAGACGGATCAACGCCGCAATGGGCGTAGGAGGCGATCCGCGCCAACACGGGCGCGCCTTCTTTTTCCGCCGCCGCTTCGGACATCAGAACCAGCGCCGCCGCGCCGTCATTCAACCCGGACGCATTCGCAGCGGTCACCGTGCCGCCGTCGCGCACGAAAGCAGGCCGCAAACCGGCGACGCTTTCAAGTGTCGCGCCCTCGCGGATATATTCGTCTTCTTCAAAAACGATCTCAGCTTTGCGCGTTTTGATCGTCACCGGCGTGATCTCGTCTTTGAACTTTCCGGCCTTCTTGGCGGCCTCGGCCTTGTTCTGGCTGGCGACAGCGAAGGCGTCCTGATCCTCGCGGCTGATCTGATATTTCTCAGCGAGGTTTTCCGCCGTCTGGCCCATATGGTAGTTGTTGAAAGCGTCCCAAAGGCCGTCGACGATCATGGTGTCCGCATACGTCACATCGCCCATTTTGGCGCCGTTGCGCATATGGCCGGCATGGGGCGCCAGCGACATGTTTTCATGCCCCCCGGCGACGACGATGTCTGCTTCACCGAGCGCGATCTGTTGGGCGCCGAGCATCACGGCGCGCAGTCCTGAGCCGCATACCTGATTGATCGCCATCGCAGGCGTTTCTTTCGGCACGCCTGCGTTCAGGCTCGCTTGCCGGGCGGTGTTCTGACCCTGTCCCGATTGCAGGACGTGGCCCATAATCACCTCGCCCACTTTTTCCGGCGCAACACCCGCCTGAGTAAGGGCGGCGCTGATCACGGTCTCGCCCAGTTTTGCGGCCGGCGTCGACGCCAGCGTTCCGCCAAAAGATCCGACCCCTGTCCGCGTCGCCGCGGCGATTACGACCCCAGCCATAAAGCCTCCTTATCCATGTGAGTTGCGAATATTTGTTCTGCTATCTGTTCTGCGGTGTGCGCCTTCGCACCTTGCGAAACAAGCCCAGGCGCAACCGCTGCGGCAGATATCACACGCACAACATCTTTGAAAACAGCACAAACGCAGCAAAATTAACGCGATAGACGAGTCTCGCGCCCGTAATTTTGATGGCGCTCACACAATTCATGGTATAGCAATATTAGCAAGTGCACAAAATATGGCGGCGCAACATGGAACGATTCCGAACGAGGCGCGCCAAGGGAGCGAGAGTATGTCTGAGCATCAAAAGAAAAATAATCCAGACGAACCAATCACGATCAAAAAATATGCGAACCGCCGGCTCTACAACACCGCGACCAGCACTTATGTGACGCTCGACTACCTCTCCGAGATGGTCAAAAGCGGTCAGGACTTTGTGGTTTATGACGCCAAAAGCAACGAAGACATCACCCGCTCGGTCCTCACGCAAATTATCTTCGAAGAAGAGAACAAGGGTCAGAACCTTTTGCCAATCCAGTTCCTTCGCCAGCTTATACAGTTTTACGGCGACAATCTGCAGTCGTTCGTCCCGTCCTACCTTGAGATGAGCATGAACAATTTTGCGCAGAATCAGGAGAAAATCCGCGAACAAATGCGCGACACGTTCGGCGCGGCGCCCGGCTATAATATGTTTGAAGAATCCGCCCGCCAGAACATGGCGCTCTTCCAACAAGCCATGAAGATGTTTAATCCCATGTCCGCCGCAATGGGGTCCATGTACGGACAAAAATCACCGAACAAACCGGCCTCGTCCGACAGTGAGGAAATCGACGCCCTCAAAGCGCAACTCGCGGCTCTTCAGGAAAAGCTGGATAAGATCGAGCAGTAACGGCGTTAGAAATCCGCTATCAGACGGCTTGCGTTGGAAGGGGTGAACCGCTGCAACGCAGCGCACGATCTGGGAGAATAATTATCCAGCCCGCGAATCAACGAAAAATAGCTCAGTAAAATCAGTCTTATTCAGCGTTCTGGCGCGGGCGGCGCGGCGCATAATTCCGGCATTGCAGCGCAGCGTGCGTTTCAAGATGACCCGGTGCGCTAAAGTTGCTATATTAACCGAGGTTGGTCGCGGCCTGACGGTGCTCAAAAAACAAAGGGCGCAGCGAAGAACGGGCGACGGTCGCGACGAGGGGGAGAGATGTCGCGCAAGTACAAGGCTTTCGTCAGCTATAGCTGGGCGGACAAAAAGTGGGCGGGTTGGCTCCACCGCGCGCTTGAGCTCTATCGCACGCCGCGCGATCTCGTCGGAAAAGAAACAGCCCTCGGACCGGCGCCGCAGCGCCTGCACCCGATTTTCAAGGACCGCGAAGAAGAAGCCGCCGGCCACGGCATCGGCGCCGCGATCGAAGCGGCGATGGCGGCGTCAGACTTTCTGATTGTCGTCTGCTCGCCGAATTCGGCGAAGTCCAAATGGGTCAACCATGAAGTTGCGTGGTTTAAGCAGCATAGAGACAAAACCAGAATATTGGCGCTGGTCGTCGACGGCGAACCCGGCGCCGCCTTCATGCCGGGCCGCGAGCATGAGGAATGTTTTCCAAAAACACTTCTCTATGAGGTGGATGAAAATCTCGACGTCACCGATACGCTCGAAGACGTGCCCCTGGCCGCTGATGCGCGCAAGGACGCCGACGGCAAACGCGGCGCCAAATTAAAGCTCGCCGCGGCGATGTTGGGCGTAGGGCTTGACGCTCTGGTGAAACGGGACGATCGCCGTCGCGCCTTTCGACGCCGCGTCGTCACAACAGCCGCCTTCACCCTCGCCGCCGTGATGACCGGCTTAACCTGGGTCGCCGTCGATCAGCGCGACGAAGCGCGCGCGCAACGTCTTGTCGCCCAACAACAATCGGCCGCCGCCACCGCAACCCTCGATTATATGGTTTCGCTTTTCGAAATCGCTAACCCGCAAACAGAAAATCCAAAAACCATCACCGCGCTGACGATCCTTGACCGCGGCCGGAACAAGATTGACGACGAGTTTGGCGACAAACCGGTAGTCCGTGCGCGCATACTAAACGCGATCGGCGGTATCTATTATAATCTTGGCGACCTAAAAGAGGCAGCGCCGGTCCTTGCGGACGCCGCCAACGGGCCGTTTGCGTCGCTGGAGGACCAAATCCGGGCCAAGCTTGATTATGCGAACGCCCTCACGCGGCTTGGCGAGTTACCGCAATCGAAATCCCTGCTTGACGACCTTGAAGCCCGGCTTTTGAGCGCGAGCTCGCCGGTCGGCGCAGACCCGGCGCGCGCGCTCCTCGACAGCGATTTTCATGAACAGCGCGCCATCTGGTCTTACAATAGTCAGGACTTCGGCGCCGCGATCGCTCATTACCGGACTTCTCTGGCGCTATGTAGAAGCGCGCCAGCCTGCCCGGCGAACCGCGAAGGCATGCGGTTGACCGCGGTCGGCCTCGTTTTGAGCGAACAGGGACAGGCCGCTGAAGGCCGCGCCATGCTTTCCGCAGCGCGGGAAGTCTTCTTCAATGAATTCGGCGAGACGCATTTGCGCACGGCTGTGGCTGAACACAACCTCGCTTACGCCGATTTCAAGGCTGAAAATTTCGCGGCTGCAGCAGATGGCATGCGGCACGCGATATCCGTTTACCAACGAATACTAGAGGATAACCACCCCTATCAGGCGACGGCCCGGCAATTGCTTGGTCGCGCTTATCTGGGGATGGGCCGCACTGGGGACGCCGTTTCAACGCTGCAGGACTCACTGTCGCGTTTTGAGACAACGTTGGGGGCGGATCATAATCAGGTCGCAATTGTTGGAACGTACCTCGCGCTGGCGCACGCCGGCGAGGGCGGAACTGGGGAGGCGATGGCGTTGCTCGATCGCGCCGAGAATATTTACAGGCTCACATATCCGAACGGCGATCCGAATCTCGGGGATGTGGAAGCCCATCGCGGCTTGGTGCTGGCGCAAGCAGGAGACCACGAGAAAGCCGCGGAAGCATGTTCAGCGGGGCTCGCGATAATGGCGGCGAAACTAACGGCGACTGACCCATGGCTAATGGAAATTGATCGTCAGTGTACCGAGGCGCTTGCTCGGATCGCCATCGTCGGACCTGGCGAGGGCGGTTAATCAAGGGATGGATTCGTTTTTTAGATTGGAAAAGTGAGGGGAAGAACCATGAGAAAACTTACATTAATTGCCGGAGCGCTCTTTTGCGCGCTCGCCGCGCCAGCGCAGGCGAGCGTGATTACGACATTTAGCTATGACGCGTCCGCACGCGCCGGCGCCAACACACTGACAGTCGGGCCAGGCTTTCCTGACGGGGGCGTTGAGCAAATCAGCAACGGCGTCACAGGCGCTGAAGGAGACAGCGACTCTTTCGCCGCCGTGACTGGCTACGGCATCGCAGACACCGTGGACTTCGCCAGCGGCGCCGCCGTCGCCGGCGACGCGGAAGCGCAGGTCTCTTCGCGAACATCGGTCGTGATCACAAATGACTCACCGTTCGCCATGCGGAGCTCGTTCAGCTCACTGATCTACGCCGGCGGCGTCGGCGTCGCTCTCGCCGACTTCAACGACGACACTTGCGTGTTTCCTGATATCGTAACCTGCGCAACCTTCCTTTCAGGCCCTGACGATATTAGTCAAACGGCGGAATTGGTCTTCGAGGCGCGGCTTGATGGCGAAACGCTCTTTTCAGGGAACATCATGGTCGGGCCCGGCGGACCGAGCGCGGTCTTCGACAACATCTCGCTCACCGATTTCGGCCTCGTCAGCGATAATGATTTCTTTTACCGCTGGGGCGAGACGTCATTGACCGATGTCGATCTCGGCGTGTTCGAGGCCGGCCAATCGAAGACGCTGGAATTTCTGATTTCGGTCGCCGTCAGCACAACAGTCGGCGCGGAATCAGGCCGGTGTATGTTCGGCGGTCCTGAGGCCTGCGCTGTGGCGCAAGCCGGCTTCGGCGACCCGGACGGCAATGGCGGCGGCATCCTGCATTTCCTGTCCTCGCCCAATCCGGGCGCTTCGCCGGTGCTCAGTGTGAACTTCACCGCCGTGCCGATCCCGTCCGCGTTCTTGCTCTTCCCGCTCGGGTTGGCTGCGCTCAGATTGCGCAAGGCAAAAACACGGGGGTGAGGTCACGCCGCCCGGCCGCAGGAGATTCCACGCGAGGCGTTCGCAGCGCGCGCTGAGAACAGCTTCAAGGATGTGAGGGCCGGCTAGCGCGGGTCGTTGGGCGCGCCGTCTGGCAGCCAGGCGGGATTCATCTCCGGTTTGCCGAGGAGATAGCCTTGCAGGAAGTCAACGCCGAGGCCCTTCAGAAGCATCGCGTCGGCTTCATTATCGACCCATTCAGCGACCGTCTTCATGCCGAAATTGCGGGCGAGATCGAGAAGCGTGCGCACGAATAACTGGTTTTCGCGCGAGCCGGAAACGCCGGTGACGAACGAGCCGTCGATTTTCAAAATATCAATGTCGAGTGCTTTCAGATTGCGGAACGAGGTGTAGCCCGCGCCGAAATCATCAATCGCGAACGATGCGCCGAGCGATTTGATCTCCGCGACGAACTCAATTGAAGCGTCGATGGCGTCGATCACCTGGGTTTCCGTTAGTTCGACCGTGATGCGCCGCGCCAGCGCCTTGTTGGCGCGCATGTGCGAGAGATACCCTTCCGCCCATACAGCGTCCTTCACCGTCTCCATGGAGACGTTCACCGCAAGATGAATATTCGGGCAGACCGCAAGCGTATTTGTCGCTAATTCGAGAACGCGCCGGTCAAGGAGATGAACAAGACCAAGGCGCTCAGCAACCGGAATAAACTCCGGCGCTGGAACCTCGCGGCCGTCTTCAGCGCGCATGCGGATCAGGCATTCATACTTCGTGGGCGCTTCGCCGAGATCACTGACAATCGGCTGGAACGCCATGCGCACCCGGCGTTCGTTAAGCGCTGTTAGAATAACATCCGACATATGGCTGTTACGGCGGCGCAGGCTCACCTGATCGGTCTTTTCGCTGAAGCGCGACCAGCTTGAAGCGCCGAGACGCTTGGCCTGATCGAGCGCGGCCTCTGCGCGGGTCATGGCTTTCTGGGATGCGTCCGCATCGTCAGGCAGATCGACCGCGCCGAGACAAATCGAACAGGCGACGCCGCCGCGCTTCGTCTCAACGACGCTTTCACGCACCGCATTGAGAAGCTGGATACATGTCTCGCGCACGTCAGCCGCATCAGCATCTGTGATAAGAATGCCGAATTTGGTGCCGGCGACGCGCCCAATGAGATCGTCCGGTCCAAGGACGCGTTTCAAACGCTCGGCGATTTCGATGATGACCACATCCGCAACATCAAATCCGAAATCGGCGTTGATGGCGCCGAGATCGTCAATGCCCGCCAGGAGGTAAGCGCCGCGGCGACCGTTCTGGCGTTGCTTTTCCATCCAAGCGTCGACATTAGCGCGCAACGTCGTCCGATTGAGGAGGCCGGTGAGTTCGTCATTGCTGGCGAGCCAGGAAAGGCGTTCCTCGCGCTGCTTCTGGTTTTCAATCGACCGGATGACGCTGATCAAACGCCGGTCCTCGCCGCCGCCGATCCAGCCGCCGCGTTCTTCAACCCAATGCGCGACGCCATTGTCGCGCTGTAGCTGATATTCGCAGACATAGCTTTCCAACTCGCCGTTGAGCGCGCGCCCGCGATCTTCGCCCACCGAGCTGACAATACGTTTTTCAAAGACGCACCGCTCCATGGTCGCGCCCGTGTAGGCGGCGCCGATCAACCGGCGGGCGGAGGCGATATCCGACCAGCTAAATTCATCGGTTGACGGATTATATTCAAACAGCGTCTGCAAAACGCCTTCCGCTTGCGGCTCCGCAGCCGCGCCAACGGCCGGCGTCTCGCGGCCCATATCGACGCCCATGGGCGCGGCGGCTTCCTCGTTCTGCGTAGGGCGCATATCGGCGTTTCCAGAGGGCTTTTGAAACAACGTGTCGGCGTGTTCCGCCATATCGATACTCAACTGTGATTACCCGCCCACATTAGGCGCTTAGCCGTAAATAAAATTAAAACGACAGCTAATTTGATCGAAGCTTGTGCGGGATTATTACGGCAAGAATCTTGCGCGGACCTTCGTGTGAAACCAATTGTTAACCTTCCCGCTGTGCGAAAATGCGACAGGCGCGCAATAACGCCGGCGAAGACAGGCGCGGTCCAGAAAACTGCGCCTGCGCTCGCGAAAGCCATAAGGCTTACGCCGATCAGACGACCGAAGGTTTTTTACTGCAATGATCGCCGCATCGCAGCGCGCGCCGCCGAGCAAGCATACGGCAGGGCTCAACGCCTTATGACGCCAGCGCCCGTGCGCGTGATTGATTTGTCAGCGTAACAATTAACCGGCGCCAAGCGCGCCTTCCGCCACAGAAAGATCACGCCGCGCGGTGACTGTCGTCACGACAAAACCCGCCATCGGGTCAAGGAACGTCATCGTCATGAAGATGAAAAACAGCGAGTTGCCGAAGCCAGGCGCGAGAATGAACATCAAGAGCGCCACGATGAACAAAAGAAAGGACAACAGGTGATTAGTAATCGACGCCGTGCCTGTTTTAGTGGCGCGGATGAGTTCCACGAACAAGAGGCCCATGCTGCCCACGAGGAACGCGTCGCCCCAGGTGACGCCCCAGGTGTCGCCGGAATACATCGGCAGTTGGACGACGAGACCTTCATGCCACGGCAAGCCTTCCGGCGAGGTCAAGCCGAGGAACGTCAGAGCGGCGTATACGATCAGGCTGATCGTCAATAATGGAAACATCTGAAACATGAGCAAGCGCTCCTTTTTGATCCCCTGGCGTCGCGGAGGAAACTGATCCGTCGGCGCGCCCCACAATATCTAACATATCACAACGCGTCGGGAGCTAAAGCTCTGAAATATCAATTGGCGAGCGGGCGCGGTCATTTAGCCACATAACGCCCAGCATATCGCGAAAAGCCACCGCAAGACGCCCCAGATTGGTGTATTTTGACGCTCCGTGAAGGCGCGCGCGATGGCCGACCGGTTGATACTCCACAAGGAAGCCCTCGCGCCGCATCAGCGCCGGCAAGTAGCGGTGCATGTGGTCAAAATAAGGCAGACGCAGATAAGCGGCGCGGTGAAAGAGCTTAAGCCCGCAGCCCGTGTCCGCGGCGCCGTCATTCAAGGCTCGCGCGCGAATGCCGTTGGCCGCCCGCGACGCCCATCGTTTCGCCGCGCTGTCCTGACGCTTTTGGCGTTCGCCCGCCACCATCGCCAAGAGGGCGGGCGCGCCGGCGCGGGTCAGCGCATCCCACAATGCCGCGATATCAGCGGGATCGTTCTGACCGTCCCCATCGAGCGTTGCGATCACCGGCGCGCGCGCCGCCAGAACCCCGGTGCGCAATGACCGGCTCTGCCCCGCATTCGCATGGTGGCGCAAGACGCGTAAGGTTGGGATCGCCTTTTTCGCCGACAGCAATTCGTCGCGCGTCGCGTCGGTCGAGCAATCGTCGACGGCGATAATCTCTACGTCGTCAGTATCGCCCAGCGCGGCCGCGATCTCGCGCACAAGAGCGCCTGCGCCGCCCGCCTCATTGAACATCGGCGTCACGACGCTCAGGCGCAGCGGGCCCGGCGGGTGCGCCTCCTGCGCTGCGAAGAGCGGCGCTGCGTTCTTTTCCTGAAGATCGTCCGTCATGGCGGCGCAATTCCTTCCGTGTCGCCGCTTGATCGCAGAAACCGCTGCAAAAGACAAAGGAAGGCGCCGACAGGGGATTGCCTTGCTATTCAATGCGCAGAATGGTGGAGAACCCTCCCCTGACCGATCTCCGCAAAGGCGTGCTGACGTGCTGGAAAAGTTGCTCTCTCTGCCGTTACAGCGCCGCCGTCTCGTTGTTCTGGCGTTTGCGCTCGTAACCGCCTTCGCCGGCGTCTGGACATTACCGCCGCTTGATCGCGACGAGGCGCGCTTTGCGCAGGCGACGGCTCAGATGCTGGAGACAGGCGACTTCGTCAATATTCGTTTTCAGGACGCGGCCCGCAATAAAAAACCGGTGGGCATTCACTGGATGCAGGCGGCGAGCGTCTCGGCTTTCTCCAGCGTCGAGGCGCGTGAGATCTGGGCCTATCGCTTGCCTTCCGCGCTGGGCGTTGTCCTCGCCGTGATGTTGACCTACGCCGCCGGCAGGCGCCTTTACGGCGAGGAGGTCGGATTGCTGGCGGCGCTTTTGTTGGCGGCGGCGCCGGTCGCCATCGGCGAGGCCGCCATCGCCAAAACGGACGCAATGTTGCTCGCCTGCGTCTGCGCCGCGCAGACCGCCTTGATCCATCTTTACGCAGCGACCGTTCACGGAAACCGCGACCATCTTCGCGGATGGCGTTGGTCCGTTCTGTTCTGGATCGGTCTCGGCGTCGGTATACTGATCAAAGGACCGATTGCGCCGATGGTGAGCTTCCTGACGATCGCCGCCCTGAGCGCACGCGAACGCAGCCTCGCATGGACACGCGTGCTCCGGCCAATTATTGGCGCCGCGATCCTTGCGTTTATTGTGGCGCCATGGGCGATCCTGATCGGCCTTGAGACCGGCGGCGCTTTTTTCACCGACGCCATCGGCGGAGACATGCTCGGCAAGGTCGGCGCCGGTCAGGAAAGTCACGCCGCGCCGCCGGGCGTCCATCTCTTGCTGACGCCGCTCTTGTTCTGGCCGGCAGCGGGGTTGATGATCACCGGCCTTTTTCATAGCTGGCGCACGCGCCGCGCCTGGCCAAGCTTCTTCCTGTTGGCGTGGCTCGCGCCGAGCTGGATTGTCTTCGAATTGTCGATCACGAAACTCCCGCATTACACACTGCCGCTTTATCCGGCGCTCGCGATCATGGCGGCGCGCGGCGCGGTGGCCCTTCAGCACAAATACGGCGCCCTGCGTAAAATTGGCGCCGCCCTTTATCTGGCGATCGGCGGATTGGCCGCGGGTATCGTTGCCGCGCTCCCGTTTCTCTATGCAGAGGGGCCAAGCTTTGTCTCCCTCATCGGCGCCGCCGCGATTTTTGCGCTGGCCGCCCTCGCCGCCTTGCACCTCTGGCGCGCCGTTCCGGTTAATAGCGCCGTCATCGCGGCGAGCGCCGGGAGCCTCGTCGGCGTAATTTTGCTGACCGCGACCCTCCCCGGGCTCGATGCTCTGCAGGTGTCCCGAAACCTTTCGCACGCCCTTGAGGCGGCCGAGCGTCATCCGCGCGCGCAAGGCGCGCCGCCGGTCGCTCTCGTCGGCTATCATGAGCCCTCGGCAGTCTTCCTGCTTGGGACGCAAACCGTGCTCACCGACGCCGACGGCGCCGCCAAGCACCTCGCTGCAGCGCAAGACCACGCCGCTTTTGTGGAACAGCGGCGCGAAGACGCCTTTCTGGCGGCGGCGGCGGAAAATGAATTCGCGGTCGAAGCCGTTGCGGTCGTGACGGGTCTCAATTACTCAAAGGGTGATAAAGTCACGCTAACCCTCTACGCGAACACCATACCATGACGTCTGCTTCCGGAGACCCCGCCGCTGTGTCGCCATCGCTGAAACTTCCAGCGCCGAGCGCCGCCGCGCGGACATTCTGGATCATTGCTGCGGCGATCACGCTGGCGCGGATTATCGCATTATTTTTGAGCGACCTTGATCTTGGTCCGGACGAAACCCAGTATTGGTTCTGGGCGCAAAGCCCAAGCTTTGGCTATTTCTCAAAACCGCCAATGATCGCCTGGATAATCGGCGCGACAACAAGCGTGTTCGGCGATGCGGAATGGGCTGTGCGATTATCGGCGCCGTTTCTGCATTTGGGAACGGCGTATATTCTCTTCCGATTTGGAAAACGTTTCTACAATGATCAAGTGGGTCTTTGGGCCGGCGTTATCTGGCTGACATTGCCGGGCGTTTCCTTGTCGTCGATGCTGATCTCCACCGACGCGTTGATGTTGTTTTTCTGGTCGGCGGCGCTCTTTGCGTTTTTTCACCTTCTGGATCCGGAGATCGAGCGAACGTCGCCTTTTCCGGCGTTGCTCGGTCTCGCGCTTGGCCTCGGGCTCTTATCGAAATATGCGCTGATATACTTCGCGCCGGGCGCGGCGGTCGCGCTTTTGTTCGCGGCCGGCCGCCGGCGCTGGAAGGACCTGGCGCTTGCCTGTCTTATTGCGGCTGCGGTCGCTGCGCCGAATATCATCTGGAATGCTCAGAACGGCTTTCAGACCGTGTCGCACACTGCCGCGAACGCAAATTGGGAAGGGTCCCTGTTCCACCCAATCGCGCTCCTTGAATTTGTCATCGCCCAATTCGGGGTTTTTGGACCCGTCACCTTCGCCCTTTTATTGGCGGGGCTCGCGACCGTCTGGCCGCGGCTGGCCGCCGCCCGCGATGACAAATGGGTGGACATCGCGCTTATGGGCTTCGTCGTCCCCCCGCTTGCGATCATCTGTATCCAGGCGTTCATTTCCAGAGCCCACGCCAATTGGGGCGCCGCAGCGTTTCCGGCGGCGGCGATCCTGATCGCAGCATGGGCCCATCGCGCCGGCGTCACCCGTATCCTGAAGGGCGGCGTCATTCTAAACGCCGCCGCGGCGATCGCTCTGACCGTCGCCGTCACGAATTTCTCGATCGTCGACCAGCTTGGCCTGTCTGACATTGTGAAGCGATTGCGCGGTTGGGAGGGGCAAGGCGCCGATATTGTTCGTCTCAGTGCGGACTATGACGCCGTCATGACGGACGACCGCGAAGTGATGGGCGGTATTCTTTACTACGCTCGCGCCAGCGACACGCGTGTTGTCGCGTGGAACTCAAATCACCGCATCGACGACCATTACGAGGCGTTCGAACCGTTCACCGCCGGACGGGATCAAAAAATTCTCTATGTGACCCCTCACGCCGACGCAATCGGCGTCAAGTACCGTTTCGAGGTCATCAAACATCTGGGCGAGACCACAGCGGATCTGGAAGACGGGCGCTACCGCCGTCTCTACCTGTTCGAATTATCGGGATACAGAACCGTTTCCGGCAATCTCTTGGAAGAAGCAGACCCGCTCTAGGGCTGCGGCCTAGCGCGAAAGGCGCCGGCCGGCCATTTCGCGGGCGCGCCGGAAACGCGCGCCGCCATTGGCGCCGAAACTGATCATCGCCACCGTGCGCGCCGCCGTGCGGTTCACATATTTGGCGTAAAAGGACGACCAAAGGGCCGCCCAGACCAGCCAGTGGAACGGCTGCGGATATTCCCTGTTAAAGTGCGTGCGGAAATAGCGAAGCATGCTGATCGTCTTGCGGCGCTCAACACGCATCGGATTGACGCGGCTTGAACTCTTGAAATGCGTCACGCTCACATTCGGATCGAAGTAGACGTCGCCGCCCGCCTTACCGAAGCGCAGGCAGAAATCGACATCTTCCACATGAAGGAAATATTGCTCATCCATGCCGTCGATGGCGAAATAGTCTTTGCGCATGACAAAGAAACATGCGCCGGAAATCGTCGGCACCTTAGAGAGCGTCGGCGGGCAAAGGTCCGCATGAAGATTGAACCGGCGGAAATAAGGATGGCGCGGGGCGAACTTGTAAAGTTTCGTCGCCTCCACGAACGCGCGCCACGGCGTTAGCGTCGCGCGCCGTGAGCCTTGTTGCTCAGGTCCGTCCGGATCGACGAGCTTTGCGCCCACAAGCCAGGGCTGGTCCAGCGTTTCCACGTCCGCCAGCAATTGTCTGACGCCGCCCGCAGGCATTACGGCGTCGGGGTTCAAAAACAAAAGCGCTTCGCCGATCGCCTGTTCCGCGCCCATGTTACAGGCCTTGGCGAAACCGACATTGCCTTGTCCCTGGATGACATGCACCGGCGCGCCGCCCGGCGTGGCGTCAGCGGCGGCGGCGACGGCGCCGTCCCAATTGCCGTTATCGACCACAAGAATTTCGGTGATTTCCGGTTGCGCCTTCAACGAAGCGATCGCCCGGGAGAGCAGCGGCCCTGTAAAATAGCTGACAATCACAGCGGAGATGCTGTTCGGCTTTACGCTCGGCACTTACTCAGACCCCTTCTTCTTCAGGCGTAACCACACACAAAACGCCCTAATCCCTCTCTTTTCGCTTATACACACTGAAATGGTTAACGTAATATGACAGGGCGACGCCAATCGCGGCCAGCGCCAGTCCGCCAAGACGCCAAAACTGCCAGATACTCATTTCAACAGCGAAAAAAACAAGAAGGGCGATGCCCGCTCCGGCTGTAGCGGACGCGACCTCTTTGGGCAAATCAACTCTTATCAGCGCGATTCCGCCCATCATAATTACAAGACCGAAAAGAAGCGCGCCGGCGGCGCCAAGCTCCATCCAAACTTGCAAAAAGACGCTGTGCGGATGCGTGGGCATGATCGCGAGCGGCAAGATAGAGCCTTGAAAAGAAACTGTTTCCCCGGCTGCATGGAGAGCGCGCGCGGCGTCGGCGCCGCAGCCGAAGGGCAGACAGTGAAAGGCCGCCTGCGCCGCCTCACGCCACGCGAAAAGCCGCTGGCCCCAGGACGCGGGAAACGACTCGCCGAGAGCGCCGACGATCGCCTCCACCGGCAGCCACGCCGCAGCGAAGGGGCTGACCAGCAAAAAAGTCACATAAGAAAACAAAACGAAATTTAATGTTGCCCGCGGCCAGAAAAACGCCGCCGCCGCCGCCGCCGTCCCAAAGCCGAGCGCGACCGCGTTGGAGACGACGCCAAGTTTGACCGCGCCGAGCGCCAGCAACGCCGCCAATGCCGCAAATCCGGCCAGAGCGCCGCCGCGCCGGCTGGGCGCTTGCGCGGCGACGATCGCGAGCGCCGGAAACAGCAAGGGCGTGACCAATGTGACGCCGCGCGATACGGCCGTTAAGTCCTTGAACCGTAAAGGCGAGGCGTCGACCGGCGGCGTGATCGCACGCAGAAACGCCCCCGACTGGCTTTCGAAGATAAGCGCCGCCGCCGCGACCGCCGCAACGATTACGTAGGCGCCGGCGACGAGACGCAAGCTTTCAGGCGTAAGCCGCCCGATCCGCCAAATCACCGTTCCGGCGGCGAGCGCCGGCGTCAGAACCACGAGAGCGAGGCGAAGGGCGTTCCCTTGCGGCGACCACGCGCCGCTCAAGGCGATCCAGGCGCACAAGAGCAAAAACGCCGCGGCGCCTAACACGAGCGGCTTCGTGAAATCGGGCTTCAACAGAAAGGTGCGCACGCCCGTCCGCCACACTTGCACATGCGCCGCCGCGGCGAGCCCCATCGCCACTGCGATGACCCCGGCGCCGCGATGAGCGAACACTGCAACAACGGGCGTCAAAGACAGGATCGCCGCAAACGCCATCGCTGTTGCGCCGGGCCGCGCCGCCTCGCGCGCCAACGCTACGCTCCGGCTTTCAGATCCGGCGGCGTCGCCTCAAGCCGCAACATCTCGAGCGCATCGTCGAGCGGCATGACCTTCTGATGCTTCTCGCCAAGACGTCGGATCGAAACGCTCCCCATTTCCGCTTCCTTTGCCCCGACGACCAGAAGCGCGGACACTTTCGCCAGCGAATGTTCGCGCACTTTGTAATTTATCTTTTCGTTGCGTGTATCCAAATCGACGCGCAATCCGGCGGCGCGAAGCTTTGCCGCCACGCCTTCCGCGTAACCGTCCGCCTCCGACGTAATTGTCGCCACCACCGCCTGCACCGGCGCCATCCACAGCGGCATCTTGCCGGCGTAATGCTCGATCAGAAGGCCGATAAACCGCTCGAACGTGCCGAAGACAGCGCGATGGAGCATAACAGGCCGTTCCTTACCGCCGGTCTCGGCCACATAAGTGGCGTCGAGGCGCTCCGGCAGCACATAGTCCAGTTGATAGGTGCCCGCCTGCCAGGTGCGCCCAATGGCGTCCGTCAGGTGAAACTCGAGTTTCGGCCCATAAAATGCGCCCTCGCCTTCAGCGTAATCGAATTCAAGGCCCGCCGCCGTCAACGCATCGGCAAGCGCCGCCTCCGCGCGATCCCAGGTGGCGTCGTCGCCGGCGCGCACTTCCGGGCGGGTCGCCAGCTTGTAGGCGATGTCGGTCATGCCCATGTCCGCGTAAACGCGCGCAAACAATTTCAGAAAACGCTCGGTTTCATCCTTGATCTGATCTTCGCGGCAAAAAATATGCGCATCGTCCTGCGTCATCTGACGCACGCGTAAGAGGCCATGGAGCGCGCCGTGGGCCTCGTTGCGGTGACAGCACCCAAACTCCGCCATCCGGATCGGCAGGTCGCGGTAGGATTTGATCCCCTGCTTGAAGATCTGCACATGCGCCGGGCAGTTCATGGGCTTGATCGCCATCAAACTGGCGTCATGGGATACCACTGGCGCGCCTTCTTCCGTTGACGGAATTTCATCCGGCACCACGAACATATTCTCGCGGAACTTCGCCCAGTGACCGGATTGCTCCCAAAAAACAGAATCCAGAAGCTGCGGGGTTTTCACCTCCACATAGCCGTCATCGTCAAGGCGACGGCGGATATAAGCCTCAAGCGCCCGCCAGACAAGATAGCCCTTCGGATGCCAGAACACCGAGCCCTGGGCCTCGGCCTGAAAATGAAACAAATCCATCTCGCGGCCAAGCTTGCGATGGTCGCGCTTTTCCGCCTCTTCAAGGCGGGTGAGATGCGCCTTCAGGTCCTTGTCGCTCGCCCAGGCCGTCCCATAAATCCGCTGCAGCATCTCATTGCGGCTGTCGCCGCGCCAATAGGCGCCGGCGAGCTTCATCAGCTTGAAGGCCTTACCGATATGTTTCGTAGACGGAAGATGCGGCCCTTTACAGAGGTCATGCCATTCCCCATGATGGTAGACGCGAATCTCTTCGCCGTCGGGCAGCGCTTCGATCAATTCCGCTTTGTATTTCTCGCCCAGATCGCGGAAATGAGCGACAGCCGCATCGCGTTCCATCACCTCCATCCGTGTTGGCAAGTCGGCGTCCACCAACTCCGCCATACGCTTTTCGATCTTTTCAAAATCCTCCGACGAAAAAGGCTCGTCGCGCGCAAAGTCGTAATAAAAGCCGTCATCGATCACCGGACCGATCGTCACCTGCGTGCCTGGAAACAAATCCTGCACCGCCTGCGCCAGAAGATGCGCCGCGTCGTGACGGATCAGCTCAAGCCCTTCCGGCGTGTCGCGCGTCAGGATTTCGACCGCCGCATCGTCCGTGATCGGCGCGAACAGATCGGCGACCGCGCCGTCGACTTTCACCGCCACCGCTTTTTTCGCCAGCGACTTCGAAATGCTTTCTGCGATGTCCGTGCCCGTCACCGCGCCGTCAAACTGGCGAACGGAACCGTCAGGCAAAGTAATGGCGACCATGGGACTTACAACTTCTTCAATAGCGCTGCGGCGAACCGGTCCGCAGCTTCCGGGCGATGGGTAAAGAACAATTCCGGCTCGATCAATTCGACTTCCATAAGCTGGAGGCGTTCGTCAAGAATTACAGCATCGACGCGGGCGTATGTGGGCGGCGCGGGCAGCATTTCCAGAATGCGCGCGCCCTCGGCGATCGCCCAGGCCGGCGCGTCGGTCAGCGCCGTGACGCCCCCATGTTCCTCCTGCACCCGAATGTCGCCCTCCTTCGGCCGTTTAACCACCGCATGGGTGAAGGCGCCATCGATGTAGATGAGCGAGGTTTCGCCGCGGGTTATGATGTCGTCGATGAGCGGCTGGACAAGCCCGGCGTGGCCGAGCGCCCCCGCCGCCGTCTCGAGCCCCGCCTTGTCGTCTCGTTCAATGATCGAAAGACCGCTCGCCGTCGCCCCGATCACCGGTTTGACGACGGCCTGCGCAAGACCGAGCTCATCCATCGCGCGCGCCAAATCCCCGGCGTCCGGCGCCACGAACCGCGTCGGCGGCAGCGGCGCACCGGCGACGCCGAGGCGCATCAGATAGCGCTTGGTGAAATTCCAGTGCATGAGCGAAGGCTCATTGACGACGCGTTGACGGTGGCCAAGCCCGATCAGCCATCGGCGGAAAGCTTCCGGATCCGCCGGATAGTCCCAGGTGGAGCGCACCACAATCATATCGGCGGTCTCAAAAGCGGCCTGATCGCCATTCCAGGGCGCCGCGACGACGCGCACGCCCGCCGCCTCCAGACCATCGGCGACGAGCGCGTCGCTGATCTGGATTTCGGGCAGGTCGTTGCAAGTGGCGAAGGCGATCACAGGCATAAAAAGCGCCTTACCGCGCGCCGGCTGAAAATTCGAGAGGCTGATTTGCACACAGCGGTGTCGAAATCGCGGCGCGCTGGACGTCTTTGGTATGTTAGGTTGTCGACAAAAGGGGACTTTCGATGAAACGCATGACCATTCTGCTCGCGGCGATCTGCGCGCTGACCGCCGGCGCGAACGCTCAAAGCCTTGAAAAACTCAGCTTTCTGGAAGGCGGCTGGCGCGGCGGCGACGACAATTTTGTGTTCGAAGAGGTTTGGTCGAGCGCCGACGGCGGCGTGATGACCGCCATGGCGCGCGGCGTGCGCGACGGCGCGCTCGTGGTCCTCGAATATATCGTGATTGAAGAGACCGAGGGCGCGCCAATCATGCGCTTTAAACATTTCAACGCTGATTATTCCGTATGGGAAGGCGAAGAAGAGCAAGCAATCGTTTTGCAACTCACAGAAATTGACGAGAACCATGCGGTCTTCTCCGCGCCGACGTCTGATGGCGACGTGCGCGCCATCACATACGGGCTCGACGATGACGGCCGGATGACGGTCGATGTCGTGCTCCTGGAAAATGGCGAGAAGGGCGGTTTCTCCTTGGTGTTCGAGAAAGTGTCGGATTGAGGCGGTTTGTTTGGATGAGCCGGCGAAATTTTGGTTTCGCGGCTCCCCACAGGCGACTTTTAATTACTCCGTGCAGGGCGGGATTTATCCCGCCCTCCCGCGGAATACCCGTTCACGGCTCATTCCACCGTCATCCTGACGAAAGTCAGGATCCAGGGCGGCGCGTTGCGAACGGTGCGTTCAACAAATGTGATGGTTGCACCATCACCGTTCCTAACCCTCACATCCCGGATCAAGTCCGGGATGACGGAGCGGGGCATCAAGACATTTCATCCGCAGGTGGAGAAAAAAGTTTCCCGCTCAACCGTTTTTCTCGAGAATCGGAAATCCTGAAACCTGCGCCGTGCGCGGGTTTCGATGAGATACTGGACAATTTGTGGGAAACTTATCTTCCCCCCTTGGCGCCCCCCGTATACTGACCC